>NZ_JACOGB010000001.1:0-111134 GCF_014284215.1 Undibacterium sp. FT79W
TCTTCTGCTCTTCGATCTTACTGACCAGCGGTCAGTACGCCGGGTAAAGAAAAAGGAGCCCGCAGGCTCCTTTGTTTGCTTTGCTGCCCCGATTCTCTACCACTTAGAAGTGGTAGCCAACTTTAACTGTGGCGACATTCACCCCAGGGTTGGGCTTTTTAATAGCGCCGTTGGAGAAATGCTGAATCTTGAGGCCTGCTTCCCAGCCGTTGCTGAACACGTAGCCTACGCCGATGTGGTCTCCGAACTGGAATGCCGTCGAAAAGGCACGGCCGTTGTTGTTATAGACGTGGGAGAATAAATGCAGACCGATCCCCGCTTCGGCATAAAGCCCTTTTTTATTCTCATTCTGAAAGCGAAAGACTGGGGTGATGCCGACATCAGTAATATTTTGAGTCGCTCCCGATACTCCTTGATAGGCATTATTACGCCATTGAGTCAGCGTAGCATCCCAGTACCCGCCTACTTGTGTACCATTCGATTTGAACCAGGCATTGTCCCAGTCCCATTGAGCTCCGCCACGCACAAACTGTGACTTATTGCCACTGGCAAATTCTGCGGAAACTGAGTCTACGGCAAATGAACTGGCATGGGCTAGCAGAAGTCCAACTCCTGCCAAGAGGATTTTTTTATTAAAGGTTGTCATACGCTGCTTAAGAAGGTGGAGTAAAAGTTGAAGAATAACATGGCTGGAATTTTCATTCAGCTTCACCGGACGCGAAAAGGCGATAATATTTAATCCGTTCAGCTATCGGAAAATATAATGACAAAGAAAATACGTATAGGATTTTTAGGGATTGGTTTGATGGGACGCCCGATGGCAATTCGTTTGCTCGAGGCAGGTTATGCGCTTACGGTCTGGAACCGCACCAGTTCAAAGGCCGACGCCTTACGACAATACGGTGCGCTCACTGCAGACAGACCAGAGGATGCGGTCAATGCGGGTGACTGGTTTGCCGACGTGCTTATTACTATGCTGGACTCAGGGCCGGTAGTTGAAGATGTCATGCGACAAGTCATGCCCTACCTGAAAGCTGGCAGCATTGTTATCGATATGAGTTCAACCCGCCAATCAGAGGCGAAAGGACTAAACGAGGCATTGTTGAGCAAAGGCATTGCTTTTGCTGATGCTCCGGTTTCCGGCGGTGTGATTGGCGCGCAGGCTGGAACGCTGGCCATCATGGTTGGTGCGACACCTGACACGTATGTACGGATAGAGGAAATATTAAAAGTTCTGGGGCATCCGACATACGTCGGTGCTCCGGGTTGTGGGCAGCTGGCGAAATTGTGTAATCAGCTCATTGTGGGCGGCACAATCAATATCGTTGCGGAGGCATTGTTGCTGGCACAGGCCGGCGGCGCAGACCCCATCGCTGTACGCCAGGCTTTGCGTGGCGGATTCGCTGAGAGCCGGATTCTGGAAGTACATGGGCAGCGCATGCTGGATCGTAGTTTTATGCCCGGAGGGCAGGTCAAAACACAGACCAAAGATATGGAAAATATTCAGAGGGCGGCGTCAGATGCGGGTCTGAACTTGCCATTGACCAGCCTGGTCACGGATATTTATCGAAGCCTATCTACTCGTTATCCAACCGCAGACCATTCAGCGGCTCTGCTCGAATTAGAAAGATTGAATGCAGGAATTCGCCTCGGTACGGCACAGGATCAATTGCCTTGATTTTGTTTGCCAGAGCGAACGTCAGAGGCGTGCGCCAACGAGTGTGCCGATCAAATGGAAAAAATTTATGGATGCTCACTCACTATTTTTATTCGTGAGCCATCTTTTCAGGAGTCAGAATGAGTAGTGAAATAGTACGTTCGGTCTGTCCGCATGATTGCCCGGATACCTGTGCGCTATTAGTACATGTGCAAGATGGTAAAGCCATTGCTGTAAAAGGAGATCCTGAGCACCCGACGACTGCCGGTGTGCTGTGTACTAAGGTTTCCCGCTACACAGAGCGGACTTATCATGCCGATCGCCTGTTATATCCGCAGAAGCGGACAGGTAAAAAAGGAGAAGGTAAGTTTGAACGCATCAGTTGGGAAGAAGCGCTGAATATCATCAGCGACAAACTGAAGACAGTGGCCAGCAAAGATCCGCTGGCGATATTGCCATATAGCTATGCCGGAACCATGGGTTTGCTGCAGGGTGATGGCATGGCGCAGCGATTTTTTCATAAGATAGGCGCATCGTTTCTGGATCGTACAATATGCGCCACGGCGGGCGGTGTCGGCTATAAATATACTCTTGGTTCCCGTATCGGTACTGACACTGAGCAGACGCAAAATGCCAGACTGATTCTGATCTGGGGCGGTAATCCGATTGCATCGAATCTGCATTTCTGGATGCGGGTGCAGGAAGCCAAACGCAATGGTGCCAGATTGATTGCAATTGATCCCTATCGTTCGCTGACAGCAGAAAAATGCCATCAGCATATCGCTCTGCTGCCAGGGACTGACGCCGCACTAGCCTTGGGTTTAATGCATGTTCTGATTGCAGAAGATCTGCTTGACCACGACTACATCGCGCAGCACACACTCGGTTTCGAGCAGCTCCGCCAACGGGTTGCAGAATGGACGCCAGAGCGTGTCGCCGCCACTTGCGGTATTGCAGCAGAGGAAGTAATTCAGCTTGCACGCGATTACGGACATTGTGCGCAACGCGGTGAGGCAAGCCTGATACGTATGAACTATGGTGTACAGCGAGTTCATGGCGGCGGCATGGCTGTCAGGAATATTGCCTGCTTACCCGCATTGGTTGGCGCCTGGCGACATGCAGCCGGTGGAGCGCAGTTATCTTTATCCGATGCATTTCCGAAAAACGTGTCGTATTTGCAGAGACCAGACTTGTTTCCGCAAGGGCAGCCACGACGCACGATCAATATGAGTACGATAGGTGACGATTTGTTAAAGCACAGCAGTGCAGAGTTTGGCTCGAAAATTGACGCTGTCATTGTTTATAACTCGAACCCCGTCGCGGTCGCTCCGCAGTCTTCAAAAGTGGCACAGGGATTCGCCCGCGAAGATTTGTTCACCGTTGTCATTGAGCATTTTCAAACGGATACCGCAGATTATGCCGACATTTTGTTGCCTGCAACGACGCAGCTGGAGCACACCGATGTACACACGACCTACGGACATCTGTACATGATGGCGAACAATCCAGCCATTGCTCCGTTAGGTGAAGCCAAACCAAACAGCGAAATTTTCCGATTGCTGGCGAAGAAAATGGGTTTTGATGATGCGTGTTTTGACGAGTCTGACGATGAGATGGCGAGTCAGGCTTTTCACAAAAATGATGAACGTGCAATCCATTTTGACTGGGCGTCGCTGAAGAAGACTGGCTGGCAGAAAGTCAATGTCAAGCCAGCGCCATTTGCCGAAGCCGGTTTTGCGACACCATCCGGTAAGTGTGAGTTTTATAGCGAGAGTATGCGCAAAGACGGGTTTGACCCTTTGCCCACCTATATTCCGCCGTATGAATCCGTTGCGGCGAATCCGCAACTGGGTGCACGTTTTCCGCTGGCTATGATTTCGCCGCCAGCACGCAATTTTCTGAATTCGACGTTTGTGAATGTACAAAGCCTGCGCGATACCGAAGGCGTGCCTCATCTGGATATTCATCCTGACGATGCCACTTTTCGGCAGATCAATGACGGAGATCAGGTCAGAATTTTCAATGATCGCGGCAGTTTCGTGGCGGTGGCACGTGTCACGGATAAAGCGCGGCAGGGGCTGGTTGTGGGTTTATCTATCTGGTGGAAAAAACTTGCCAGCGACCATAAAAATGCGAATGAAGTCACCAGTCAGCAATTAACGGATATGGGCGGCGGCCCGACTTTTTACGATCTCCTGGTGCAGGTGGAGAAAGCCTGAGGCCGCATAAACCACCACGTTTTACCTGTGCAGTTTTGTGCTGTATCAGTAAAATGGCAGGATTTGAGTGCATCTTATTGTGCGTTGCAGCAAGTTACTAGAGGATGCTTTCAGGTTAGCGCAAAATGCTTGCCTTAGTTTCACTTAGCCGATAGCATCGGCTCTCGGGATATTGTTACTATTAAAAAGAACGACCATGCTTTAATATTCTGTGCAGCGACAGATGATCAACAGAACAACAATCAGAGACAAGGAAATACAGATGGAAACGACGGAAAAATTCTGGCTTAAATCCTACCCGGAAGGCATGCCCGCAGAAATAGACGTGACGCAATATCAGTCACTGGTGCAGTTACTTGAAGAGGCATTTAAGAAATTTTCTGCCCGCAATGCGTACGCTTGCATGGGGAAATATCTGACTTACGGCAAGCTGGATCTGATGTCGCAAAAAGTTGGTGCGTGGTTACAGCAGCAGGGGCTGAAAAAAGGCGCCCGTGTTGCGATCATGATGCCAAACGTTTTGCAGTATCCGGTCGTGATGGCGGCCATTCTGCGTGCCGGTTACGTGGTCGTGAACGTCAATCCACTGTACACCCCGCGTGAACTCGAGCATCAGTTAAAAGACTCGGGTGCAGAAGCGATCTTTATCCTTGAGAATTTCGCGACAACGCTGGAACATGTGATTCAGAAAACACAGGTAAAACACGTTGTAGTCGCCAGTATGGGCGACATGCTCGGCCTTAAAGGCCTGCTGGTGAATTTTGTTGTTCGTAATGTTAAGAAAATGGTGCCCGCTTTTTCTTTGCCGAACGCAAAACGATTCAATCAAGTGTTGTCGGAAGCCGATTCACTGAGCTTAAAAGCAGTCGAGATCCATCGTGATGACGTCGCGTTCCTGCAGTACACCGGTGGCACGACGGGTGTTTCCAAAGGTGCGACACTGCTGCACAGAAATGTGGTTGCGAATGTCTTACAGAACGACGCCTGGCTGACCCCGAGCATGTCTGGGCATAAAGATGATGCGCGCATCATCGTCTGTGCTCTGCCTCTGTATCATATCTTCGCGCTGACGGTCTGCAGTTTGCTGGGCACCCGTATCGGTGCGATGAATCTGCTGATTCCGAATCCACGTGATATTCCCGGCTTCATCAAAGAACTCAAAAACTACAAGGTCAATATTTTCCCTGCTGTGAATACTTTGTATAACGGCTTGTTGAATAATCCTGAATTCGCCAAACTGGATTTCTCCGGTTATGAAATCTGTAGTGGCGGCGGTATGGCAGTGCAGAAAGCCGTGGCCGACAAATGGTTGAAAATCACTGGCTGTGCAATCGCTGAAGGTTACGGTTTGTCTGAAACATCGCCAGTCGCGACTGCCAACTTGCCTGACACTAAAGAGTTTTCCGGCACGATCGGTCTGCCGATTCCATCCACAGAAATCGCGATTCTGGATGACGATGGTAATCGTCTGCCGTTGGGACATGCAGGTGAAATCGCGATTCGTGGCCCGCAGGTGATGGTGGGTTACTGGAATATGCCGGAAGAAACCGCAAAAGTGATGACACCTGATGGCTTCTTCAAAAGCGGCGACGTCGGCATCATGGATTTTCGCGGTTACACCACGATTGTCGATCGTAAAAAAGACATGATTCTGGTGTCTGGCTTCAATGTGTATCCGAATGAAATCGAAGGCGTGGTCGCATTGCATCCGGGCGTGCTTGAATGTGCGTGTATCGGCGTGCCAGATGCGAATTCCGGTGAAGCGGTGAAATTGTTTGTGGTGCGCAAAGATCCTTCATTAACGGTCGATCAGTTAATGGATTATTGCAAAGAGCAATTCACTGCGTACAAGAAACCGAAGTACATAGAATTCCGTCTCGAATTGCCGAAAACGAATGTTGGTAAAATCTTGCGTCGTGAATTACGTGATGAAAAGAAACCGGCTTGATCGTGTGATGGCAGTGGCGTTGACGCGATAATTCATCGGTATTAATTTGCTGAATGAAGGATACTCCCCCCTCTTTTATATAAAAACTACCTATTGTCGGCATAAAATAAGGGGGTATTTTATATACTGGTGGGAGTATATTTGATCGTAAAGAGACGGCGTGAAGATGCAAAAAAAGGAAGGCATTGCCTTCCTTTTTTATTACCACATCAGGTTCAGATACTGACGAGCCCGGCTTTACCGTCTTCGACCATAAAACTTTTGAGCGTACTGATTCCCGAATCCGCTTTGCTGACATCATCCAATGCGACGAACTGCGTCAGCATTTTGTTGGCGGAGATGTCCAGCAACATGAATCCGCGTTTATCGCTGCGGCCATATTTGATATGCGGATTCTGCGCAACGATCTGATCGGTGCGTTCTTGCGGGCGGGAATTGGAGGTGATCGAGGTGCCGCAAAATTCTGTCGCCAGTACCGGGTTGTCCGGCGAAGATTTTTTCCAGAAATCGCGTTTCAGATTGGCGGCATAAAACGTGTGAACGTCGCCGGAAATCACGACAGGATTTGATGGCCGGTGTTTTTCAATATCATCAAACAAACGTTGGCGTGCGGCTGGATAGCCGTCCCAGCCATCAGTCCAGAATTTTCCTTCACCGTCCACATTCACATTGCTCAGATTGGTTTGCGCCATGAAGGTTTGCTGCGTCAGAATATTCCACTTCGCCTGCGAGCTTGCCAGGCCTTGTGCCAGCCATTTTTCCTGTTCCGCACCGAGCAGCGTTAACGCGCTGTCATTGCGGCTGGTGCACTCAGCCTGCGTGACGACATTGGCGCCGCCGCGTCCCGGTTTGGCGCAGATTTGCGGCGAGCGGTATTGACGGTCATCGAGCACGTGAAAACGTGCCAGCCTGCCCCAGTCAAAGCGCTCGTAAATGCGCATGTGGGCAAATTGTGATGGCAGCACGGTCACTTTGTGCAGCCGCACAGGCATGTGTTCGTAAAATGCCTGATAGGCAGCAGCGCGGCGCAGAATGAAATTGGCATCCAGACGTTCGTCACGCTCGTTGCCGTAATCATTACAGACTTCGTGGTCGTCCCAGGTTACCAGCCAGGGTGCCGCATGGTGTGCCGCCTGCAGTTGCGGATCGGATTTGTATTGCGCATAACGGGCGCGATATTCCTCCAGATTGCTGCTTTCAATATCGCGTCGGCGCGGTTTGGCGGGATGCTTCAGGTCGTAAGGACCCCATTCGTAAATGTAATCGCCGAGGAAGGCGACCAGATCGGGATTGGCCTGCGCGATGTGGCGATGTGCCGCATATTCACCGAATTCCCAGTGTTGGCAGGACGCCACGGCCAATTTCAAGGTGCTGAGCGGTGCATCCATCACCGGTGCGGTACGTGTACGGGCGACCGGGCTGATCGCATCGCCATGAATAAATCGATACCAATACCAGCGTCCGGGCGACAAACCCGTCACATCGACATGCACACTGTGCGCCAGATCCGGCAGCGCAAACACTTCACCTTTGCTGACGATACGCTTAAATCCCTCGTCTTCAGCGACTTCCCACAAGACTTTGTAGACCATAGGCGCGAGCGCCTGAGCATTCAAAGGATCAGGCAGTAAGCGCGTCCAGATAACAACGCTGTCGTGGCGCGGCGAGCCTGACGCGACGCCCAGCGTGAATGGATAAACTTTGCTGCGTTCTGCCGCATAACCCGGAAACGCCTGCGACAACGCTGCAAGCGCAGTCAGTTGCAGGCTGCGTTGTAAAAACAGACGACGTGACGGCACTTGATTTATCCTCAGACGCCGGACGAAACGGATTCCAGTGGCGGAATCTGACGTGGTTTTCTGTCTTCACCCGTTGCAACATAAGTTAAGGTCGCCTCGGTCACCTTGACAGTGCTGGCTTGCAGACGATTACGTTCCGCGTAAACTTCGACTTCTATCGTGATAGAGGTATTGCCTACCTTGACGATCTGCGCGTAAAACGACAATAAATCGCCGACAAACACCGGTTGTTTAAACAGGAAAGAATTCACGGCAATCGTTGCTACCCGGCCGTTGGCGCGGCGGGCAGCCGGAATAGCGCCGGCAATATCGACTTGCGACATGATCCAGCCGCCAAAAACGTCGCCATGCACATTCGCATCCGATGGCATAGGCATGACGCGCAGGGTTGGCATACCTGCCGGAAGAGTGGTTTGGTGATGATCAGTCATCGGGAGTTTCCTTAAAACGTTACAATCAGAGTAAATCCATCTCTCAGATATTTATTCAACGTCGGCCTGGCTGTTCTTTTTAATCTTGCTCAGACCAAAGACGTCAAAATGATAAAAAATGAGATACGGCGTTATATGTGCCTGCACACTGGCAGAGAAAAAGTCATCGGGAATCATGCTCTGAGAAGGGTAAACGATCAGACCGGATGGTGTTGCTCAGAATTCTTTGCGCAAATTGCAGGCATTGCCGACATGATAAACCACTTCAGGAAAAGACTCTTACGATGCGTCGCAGAGAAAATACAGGTAACAGTGCTTCCCACCTACCACCGACTGACCAGCCACGCGGCGATTTCTCGACCATTAAAACTTTGTTGCCCTATCTATGGGCTTACAAATGGCGGGTATTACTGGCGTTGACATTTCTGGTCGGCGCCAAGCTGGCGAATGTCGGTGTTCCGGTTGTATTGAAAAAACTGGTCGATAGTCTGACCGTAACAGCAAGCCATCCGGCGGCGCTGATGGTATTGCCGGTGAGTCTGCTGATCGGCTATGGCGCTTTACGCTTATCGACCACCTTGTTCACCGAACTGCGCGAATTCATTTTCGCCAAAGTAACGCAAAGAGCCGTGCGCACGATTGCGTTGCGGGTGTTTCGGCATTTGCATGCATTGTCTTTGCGCTTTCATCTGAATCGCCAGACCGGCGGTGTCACCCGCGACATCGAACGTGGTACCCGCGCCGTCTCGTCGCTGGTGTCGTATGCCTTATTCAGCATCGTGCCGACCTTGCTGGAAATTTCGCTGGTACTGATTTATCTGAGTACGCATTACGACATCTGGTTCAGCGTGATCACTTTCGGCGCACTGGTGACGTATATTATTTTCACAATCACGGTGACGGAATGGCGTACGCATTTCCGCCGCACGATGAATGAACTGGACTCGAAAGCACATACCAAGGCGATCGATTCGCTGTTGAATTATGAAACGGTGAAGTACTTCGGTAATGAGGAATATGAAGCGCAGCGTTACGATCAGGGATTGAAAAATTTTGAGACGGCAGCAGTCAAATCGCAGAGCAGTTTATCGCTGTTGAACACTGGGCAATCGCTGATTATCGCGAGTGCCATCACGCTGATTTTATGGCGTGCGACACAGGGCGTGATCGATGGCACGATGAGTCTCGGCGATCTGGTGCTGGTGAATTCATTTATGTTGCAGTTGTATATGCCACTGAATTTTCTGGGGGTGTTGTACCGTGAAATCAAGCAAAGTCTGGCTGACATTGAGAAACTGTTTTCGCTGCTTGATCAGAATCAGGATATTGCTGATTCCGCTGATGCAAAACCGCTGCGGATCACCGCGCAGAATGGTGCAGAGATTCGCTTTGCACATGTGAATTTCAGTTATGAAAGTAATCGCCAGATTTTGTTTGATGTCGACTTTACGATTCCTGCCGGAACGACGACGGCGGTGGTGGGACATAGCGGCTCCGGTAAGTCAACCTTATCGCGGCTGCTGTTCCGTTTTTACGATATTCAGAGTGGTTGCATCCGCATTGCGGGGCAGGATTTGCGCGGCGTAACGCAATCATCCGTACGCGCCGCGATAGGCATCGTGCCGCAAGATACGGTGCTGTTTAACGACACGATAGAATACAACATCGCCTATGGCAAACCGGGGGCGACCAAAGATGAAATCATTGCCGTTGCCAGAGCCGCTTATATTCATGAATTTATCGAGACACTGCCCGATGGTTACAACACCATGGTGGGCGAGCGCGGTCTGAAATTATCCGGTGGTGAAAAGCAACGTGTGGCGATCGCCCGCACTTTATTGAAAAATCCATCGATACTGATTTTCGACGAAGCGACGTCGGCGCTGGATTCACGCTCAGAGCAAATGATACAGGCGCAATTAAAAGAAATCGCGCGCAGTCGTACCAGCCTGGTGATCGCGCATCGCTTATCGACCATCGTTGATGCCGGACAGATTCTGGTGATGGACAAAGGCAGAATTATCGAGCGCGGTACGCATCAGGATTTGCTGGCGCGACAAGGCGCCTATGCGCAGATGTGGGAGCGGCAGCAAAGCAGCGGTAATGATATCAGCGAAGAAGACGACAGCACACCATCTGCGCAATCTTTGTCGGCAGCGGGGGCGTAAATGGAAACCAAGTGGTTAGAAGATTTTGTCTCGCTGGCCGAGACCAATAGTTTCAGCCGTTCGGCAGAATTAAGACATGTCACGCAGCCGGCTTTTTCACGGCGCATACAATCGCTGGAAGCATGGCTGGGCAGCGATCTGATCGACCGCACTTCTTATCCGACACGCTTAACACACGCCGGCGAAGTGTTTTATGAACAGGCGCTGGCGATGCTGGGACAGATCAATAATGCCCGTGCTTTATTGCGCGGCAAACGCCCGAGCACGCAAACCACGGTCGATTTTGCAGTACCGCACACCTTGTCGTTGACTTATGTTCCGCGCTGGCTGACCGGGCTGGAATCTGAGTTTGGCGAAATCAACAGCCGTCTGCTGGCGTTGAATGTGCACGATGCTGTCATGACGCTGGTCGAAGGTGGTTGTGACCTGCTGCTGTGCTATCACCATCCGCGTCAACCCTTGTTGCTGGATGCGAGCCAGTACGACATGATCAGCATGGGTACTGAGGCCTTGCGCGCCTACACCCGGTGCAATAAACAAGGTGTGCCCGAGTTTGAGTTTCCCGGCACCGATAACGCGCCATTACCATTTTTAGCCTATGCAAATAATGCGTATCTGGGGCGTATGGTTGATCTGATTCTGAATGATGGCCGTACCCCTTTGCATCTGGAAAAGTGCTACGAAACCGATATGGCCGAGGGCTTGAAAATGATGGCGCTGGAAGGGCGTGGCATCGCCTTTTTACCCGAATCCGCCGTAACCCGGGAAGTGAAGCAAAAGTTGCTGGCACGTGCCGATGGCGGCAGCGGGGCATGGGAAGTGAACATGGAAATCCGTTTGTATCGCGAGCGCCCATCGGTACAGCGCCCGGGAAAAATGATCGTGTCACGATTGTGGGAATACCTGGAAGAGTTGCAGAAAAAAGCGGATAAGAAGCAGAAAAAATCAGCCTGATTGATGTCAGTGTTACGGCGCGCCGAATCCCGGTCAAAAAATCTCGCTTGATGGTTATGCGTTTATTGCATAGATTGATGCAAACAAAGCATTGGCTGAATTTTGCCAGAGAAGACTACTATGCATCATCTTTCGGAAGGTGCTGAAAATCGGCATTCCGGAAAAGACAGATAAAATCAGATCAATATATCAGGAGGTCATACCATGTCCAGCCAACACCAGATTCCGTCCTATCTTACCCCGACAGAGACCGGTCCTTGGTCCGTTTACCTTGAGCAAATCGATCGCGTTACCCCTTACCTCGGTCATTTGTCGCGTTGGGTAGAAACGCTGAAACGCCCGAAACGTATCCTGATCGTTGATGTACCTATTGAGCGTGACGATGGCACGATTTCTCATTTTGAAGGCTACCGTGTACAGCACAATACTTCACGCGGCCCAGGTAAAGGTGGCGTGCGTTTCCACCAGGATGTGACTTTGTCTGAAGTGATGGCCTTGTCGGCCTGGATGACGATCAAGAACTCGGCGGTGAATGTACCTTACGGTGGCGCCAAAGGCGGTATCCGCGTTGACCCGAAAACTTTATCCCGTGGCGAATTGATGCGGATGACGCGTCGTTATACCTCCGAGATCGGCATCATCATTGGCCCGGACAAAGATATTCCGGCACCAGACGTCAACACGAATGAGCAGACGATGGCGTGGATGATGGATACCTACTCGATGAACGAAGGCCGCACTGCGACTGGCGTTGTGACAGGTAAGCCTATTTCTCTTGGCGGTAGTCTTGGTCGTCGTGAAGCAACCGGACGCGGCGTGTTTGTGGTCGGTAGCGAAGCTGCTGCCAAACGTGGCCTGAGTGTGCCTGGCGCAAAAATCGCGGTACAGGGTTTCGGTAACGTGGGTGGTATTGCTGCACGTCTGTTTTCTGAAGCTGGCGCAAAAATCGTTGCGGTTCAGGATCACGGCGGCACGATTTTCCATTCTAACGGTCTGGATGTGAACAAACTTCTGGCACACGTTGCAGAAAAAGGCAGTGTCGCTGGATTCGACGGAGTTGAAGCTGTACTGCCAAATGAAGAATTCTGGGCGGTGAATTGCGACATCATGATTCCGGCCGCGCTTGAACAGCAGATCACAGCAAAAAATGCGAATCAGATCCGTGCTTCCATCATTCTGGAAGGTGCGAATGGCCCGACAACACCTGAAGCCGATGATATTTTGCGCGACAAAGGCGTGTTGGTTGTACCAGACGTGATCGCCAATGCTGGTGGTGTGACTGTGTCGTATTTCGAATGGGTGCAGGATTTCTCCAGCTATTTTTGGACTGAAGATGAAATTAATCAGCGTCTGACACGCATCATGCGTGAAGCCTTCAGTTCTGTATGGCAGGTGACTGAAGATAAGAAAGTGTCCTTGCGTACAGCCGCCTTCATTATTGGTTGTTCGCGTGTATTACAGGCACGTGAGGTACGCGGTCTGTATCCATAATCGTCACCCCGGCAAGACGATGCTGCTGATACTGCATCGTTTGCCACCGCCATAAGCTGGCGTTGTTTTTTCTTTCAATACCCATGTTTTTGTATTCTTTATCGGGATGCAGAAACATGGGTATTGTTTTTTTCAACAGCATTTCCGTGATTCTGTTGAAAATAATAAATTTATCCAAATTAAATTCTGCAAACAGATACATATTTAGTTTAAACAGGGAAAGATTTTTCATTACTATCCTGAGCATGATTAAAAGGAGTTTGTATGAAAGCCGTAACCCGCCGGATAAAGTTCTGGACCCTGTGTTGTCTCGCCTCGGGTTTTTCTCCCGCAATTATGGCCGACACACTCAGCCACATAAAAGAAACCCAGACGGTGACGATCGCTCACCGTGAGGCATCCTTACCGTTTTCTTATCTCCCCGACTCAAAGTTACCGACAGGGTATGCCGTCGATATCTGTCTTAAATTTGTCGACGCCATCAAGAAAGAACTGAAAGCGCCGAATTTAAAAGTGCATTATTTGCTGGTCACACCAAGCAGCCGTATTCCTGCAATTATTGAAGGCAAAGCAGATATGGAATGTGGTTCCACAACGAATAATGCAGAACGTCGCAAGCAAGTCAGTTTCACGATCCCCCATTTCTTTGCATCGACGCGCATGTTGGTGCGTGCGGATGCCGGGATTAAAAACTGGATCGATCTGAAAGATAAAAAAGTCGTGACGACCAAAGGCACGACGACCGTTAAGTTGTTACACGAGAGGGATAAGGCGCGTAGCCTGAATTTGCGTTTGTTGGAAGGGAATGACCATGCGGAATCGTTCAGCATGGTGGAAAAATTCCAGGCCGATGCATTCCCTATGGATGACGTATTGCTTTACGGATTCCGCGCCAATAGCAAAGAGCCGGAAAAATTTGCTGTTGTTGGCGACTCTTTATCGACCGAGCCGTATGCCGTCATGTTGCGTAAAGATGATCCTGCTTTCAAAGACTTGCTGGACCGTGAAATGGCACGGATGATGAATGACGGAGAGCTCACAAAGCTGTATGACAAGTGGTTTAAAAAGCCAATCCCGCCTAAAGGTGCTAACCTGAATATGCCGATGGGGGTTTTGTTGCGCGACACTATTCGTTTTCCTAACGATAAAGTGGGCGATTAATTGCTAAAAAGCTTAGACCATCCTACATGCGTGACCGGATTGTTCACTATTTTTGTGTCGATACGTGTTTCTACTTATTAAAATGTCTGAAAATAAGAAACTGTCATGGAGCGGTTTTGATAAACTTCGTCGTAGCGGGATGATCTTTTTGGTTTAACTTTGGGAGATAGTATGAAATTATTAAAAGTTCTGGCGCTGATGCTCAGTGCAGGTGTGATCGCTGGTTCGGCGCAAGCGCAGGAAACCGGTACACTGAAAAAAATTAAAGATACCGGCACCATTACTCTGGGTGTGCGTGATTCCTCTATCCCATTTTCGTATCTTGACGATAAGCAATCATATCAAGGTTATTCGATTGATTTGTGCATGAAGATCGTCAGCGCGGTACAAAAGCAATTAGGTTTGAGCAGCCTCAATGTCAAACTCAATCCTGTGACGTCAGCGACCCGTATTCCGCTGATGGCGAACGGCACTATCGATCTTGAGTGCGGCTCGACAACGAATAACGTTGAGCGTCAAAAACAGGTGGCATTTGCACCAACGACTTTCGTTACCGCTAACCGTATCCTGGCGAAAAAATCCTCCAACATCAAATCGCTGACTGATCTGAAAGGCAAAGCAGTTGTATCGACTTCCGGTACCGCCAATCTGAAACAATTGACGACACTGAATGCTGACCAGAATCTGGGCATCAACATTTTGCCGGCTAAAGATCATGCAGAAGCTTTCCTGATGGTGGAAACTGGCCGCGCTGTTGCGTTTGTGATGGATGATATTTTGCTTGCATCTCTGGCAGCTAATTCCAAAAATCCTGGCGAATACGAAATCAGCAAGGAAGCTTTGTCGGTAGAGCCATACGGCATCATGCTGCGCAAGGATGACGCTGCATTCAAGAAAGTGGTTGATACAGCGATCAGCAATGTCCTGACTTCAGGCGATGTGAATCGCATCTACCACAAGTGGTTCCTGCAACCGATTCCACCAAAAGGTATTTCGCTGAATTGGCCAGTCTCCGAGCAACTCAAAGCGGTAATGGCAAAACCAACAGATTCTGGTGAACCATCTGCGTACGCTGCTGTACCGGAAGCACAAAAAGCAGTATTGAAAAAGAAAAAATAAATTTTAGTGGTTGAGATCGAAGTCATCTTGACGGGAGGTGCTACTCGCCTCCCGTTTTATTTTTGGCTCGTCGGTGAGCTGATCAAGGCGTTTCGGTATTGATGCCGCCGAGTGTCATTGGCCCGGCTGAAACCAGAGACCACCGCGGACGAAAATAAGTTTGGATAACAAGATGACGGGTGTTTGCTTTAGGGGAGTGAGATGAATTACAACTGGAACTGGAACATTTTTTGGGAGGCTGCGCCCGATGGCGGTGGCACCTATTTTGATTCTTTGCTTTCCGGCGTGCTGTGGACCTTAGCCACAGCAGCTCTGGCGTGGATTATCGCCCTGGTATTAGGCGCGATCATAGGTACGATACGCACTGCGCCAAATAAATGGGCGGCGAAACTGGCGAATGGCTACGTCGAATTATTCCGTAACATTCCGCTGCTGGTGCAAATGTTTCTCTGGTATTTCGTGATGCCGGAACTGGTGCCGACGGCGATGGGAAACTGGCTTAAATCCATGCCGAATGCGCCCTTTATTACCGCCGTGCTGAGTCTTGGCTTCTTTACTTCGGCACGTGTTGCAGTACAGGTGTCAACTGGTATCAACGCTTTGCCGCGCGGCCAGCGTATGGCAGGTACGGCGTTAGGTCTGACCTTACCGCAGACGTATCGTTATGTGTTGTTGCCGATGGCGTTCCGCATCATCATTCCGTCACTTACGAATGAGTTGGCGGCGATCATTAAGAACAGCTCGGTCGCTTTGACGATAGGTCTGATGGAACTGACTGCCAGCGCCCGCTCCATGCAAGAATTTTCATTTCAGGTATTTGAAGCCTTTACTGCCGCTACCCTGATTTATCTGGTGGTATCGGTGATCGCACTGGTGCTGGCGAATGTTCTGGAAAAAATGCTCGCGGTTCCCGGCTTCATCACTTCGGGTTCTGCTAAGACAGGAGGGCATTAATCATGTTTTCTAATTTCGATTTTGATGTCATCCAACGTTCGTGGGTTTATCTTTTCACGACTGGCATGACATTTACGCTCAAGCTGACTTTGATGGCGATGATCGGTGGTACGGTGCTCGGCACCATACTGGCAATGATGCGCTTGTCCAGCAATAAGCTGATTTCACTGGTGGCGACGACCTACGTCAACATCATGCGTTCGATTCCGCTGGTGATGGTGATTTTCTGGTTTTACTTTCTGGTGCCGTACATCGGTGCCTGGCTGACCGGGGCGACCGAACCGATACAGGTCGGTGCGTTTTCATCGTGCCTGATTACCTTCGTGATGTTTGAAGCGGCGTATTACTGCGAAATCATGCGTTCCGGTATTCAGTCGATTCCGCGCGGGCAGATCTGGGCTGGTTATGCATTGGGTATGAACTACTGGCAAACCATGGGCCATATCGTATTGCCGCAGGCTTTCCGCAATATGATTCCGGTATTACTGACGCAAACGATCGTGCTGTTCCAGGACGTTTCGCTGGTCTATGTGTTATCGATTACGGACTTCGTCGGTGCGGCATCGAAAGTAGCGCAACGCGATGGTCGTCTGGTGGAAATGTATTCATTTGTCGCTGTTGTGTATTTCATCATGTGTTTTGGCTTGTCCAGTCTGGTGAAAAAACTGCAGCAGAAAGTAGCGATTATTCGCTGAGGATTATTCACTGAGAAACGCCGGAAAATGACGCGCTGCCAGGTTCTGTCGCCAGCGTATTTTCCGCCACTTCTCTCGTTGAGATATTGGAGATAAAAATGATCAAATTAAATAACGTCAGCAAATGGTATGGTCAGTTTCAGGTATTGACCGATTGCACAACCCAGGTCGCTAAAGGCGAGGTCGTGGTGGTTTGCGGCCCGTCTGGCTCAGGTAAATCGACACTGATTAAAACCGTCAATGGTCTGGAGCCGTTTCAGAAAGGTGAGATCACTGTGGATGGCGTTTCTGTCGGCGATCCGAAAACAGATTTATCCAAACTGCGCGCCCGCATCGGTATGGTGTTTCAGAATTTTGAGTTGTTTCCGCATCTGTCGATACGCCAGAATCTGACGCTCGGACAGATGAAAGTACTGGGACGCACAGAAGACGAAGCCACTGAACGCGGTTTGAAATATCTTGATCGCGTCGGCCTGATTGCGCAGAAAGATAAATTCCCCGGCCAGCTGTCCGGCGGTCAGCAGCAACGTGTGGCGATTGCGCGCGCCTTGTCGATGGACCCGATTGCGATGTTATTCGATGAACCGACATCGGCGCTTGATCCTGAAATGATTAATGAAGTGCTCGACGTCATGGTCGGTCTGGCGCAAGATGGCATGACGATGATGGTCGTGACACATGAAATGGGTTTTGCAAAAAAAGTCGCGAACCGTATCGTGTTCATGGATAAAGGCGTGATTGTGGAAGATTGCGTGAAAGATGAATTCTTCACCAATGCGCGCTCTGACCGCGCACGTGATTTCCTCGCGAAGATCATCACGCACTGATCACATCGTCAGCGCAGTGCAGTGTTGTGCTGTGCTGATCGTGATCTGAATAAAAACGCACTCCCTCAAAGGAGTGCGTTTTCCATATACTCCCCCTCATTTTTATAGAAATTGCCCTGATGTCGGCATAAACAATGGGCGTTTAAAGATACTGGGGGGAGTATATTTTTGTGCTTTCTGCGCAACGCGCGGAAAGGTAGAATGGCGGCTAGACAGAATTTGCTACTGAAAGCCACCATGACCACTTCCCCTCTCCAAACGCCGACCCAGACGCTGACGATCACACGCCCCGATGACTGGCACTTGCATCTGCGCGATGGCGACGCTTTAGCCAGTGTCTTACCGCATACCGCAGCGCAATTTGCGCGCGCAATCGTGATGCCGAATCTGAAACCACCGGTCACGACAACGGAGCAGGCCGCAGCCTATCGCCAGCGCATTCTCGCCGCGTTGCCAGCCGGAATGCAGTTTGAGCCGCTGATGACTTTGTACCTGACGGACAATACGCCGCCGGATGAAATCCGCCGCGCCAAAGACAGCGGCTTTGTACATGCAGTCAAACTGTATCCTGCCGGTGCCACCACGAATTCTGATGCTGGCGTGACTGACCTGAAAAAATGCTACAAGACGCTGGAAGTCATGCAGGAAGTCGGGTTGCCGTTTCTGGTGCATGGCGAAGTGACGGATGCTGCGATTGATCTGTTTGACCGCGAAGCCGTCTTCATCGAGCGCGTGATGCAGCCCTTGCGCAAGGATATGCCGGAACTGCGCGTGGTGTTTGAGCACATCACCACCAGCGAAGCAGCGGCGTATGTGGCCGAGGCTGCCGGCCCAGTCGCAGCAACCATCACCGCGCATCACCTGCTGTATAACCGCAATGAGATTTTCAAAGGTGGTATCCGTCCGCATTACTATTGCCTGCCTGTATTGAAACGCGAAACGCACCGCCAGGCGCTGCTGAAAGCGGCGACATCCGGCAGCCCCCGTTTCTTCCTCGGTACCGATTCTGCGCCGCACCCGAAAGGTCTGAAGGAGCACGCCTGCGGCTGCGCCGGTTGCTATACCGCCTTGCATGCGATGGAGTTGTATGCCGAAGCGTTTGATCAGGCTGGCGCTTTAGATAAGCTGGAAGCTTTTGCGAGTTTCAATGGCCCGGATTTTTACCGTCTGCCACGTAACAGCGGCACGATCACACTCACGCGCGAAGACTGGACTTTACCGGCAGAATTACCATTTGCCGGCACCACCATCGTGCCATTAAATAGCGGCGAGACGATACATTGGAAAATGCTGGCGGATTAAGTCGGATGTCGTCACGTTTTTTTGATCAGATAGACTGGTCGCAAGCCTGGTTTGAAACGGTACGTCCGGCGGCAATGCAGTTAGTCGCCGCGCCTGAGTGGCGTCCCGCGCTGAACCGTATGGCACAGGAAATGCACTTGCAGAATCACCGTTCGCTCCCGACACAATTCATTCCGCAAGAGGATTTACCGGAAGGCGTAGCGTACGAAGCGCATATCAGCACGACAGGAAATGTGCCGACCCGCGAAAATCTGCACGATTTTTTTAATGCGCTGGTATGGCTGACTTTTCCCCGGATTAAGCGTCAGCTCAATGCCTTGCAAGCCGCGCAGATTGCCGAACTCGGCATAGGAAAATCACGTGGTCCGGCGCGTGATGCGGCAACCATTTTTGATGAAAATGCCGCTTTACTGGTGGTGGAAAATTCCGCTGATGGTGATGCGCTGGTAGCGGCTTTGCGCCAGCATCAATGGACAGCGGCATTTATCGACCACAGAGCTCAGTTTGGCGTGCACGCCGAAGTGCTGAGTTTCGGTCATGCCCTGATGGAAAAACTGGTGCAACCGTATAAGGCGATTACGGCGCACAGCTGGCTGGTGCGGGTCGATGCGGATTATTTTTCTCTGAGTACGCCAGAGCGTTATGTACTGATTGATCAACTGGTCACGGCACAACTGCAAGAGCAGCCCTTAACGACGGCGGGTTACACACCTTTGCCGGTGCTGGGTATTCCCGGCTGGTGGGTTACACAGGATTTGAACTTTTATCAGGATACGCAGGTATTTCGCCCGGCACGGCAAAACAAAGCGGAACAGGCTGCGTAAGCTATATAAGCTATATAAGCTGCATAAGCCGCATTGTTTTGCCCGGCACGTTCAACGCTTTAGAGCGTTGAACGCCGGAGATGAAATCGACGCTTCAGTAACCCGCATTGATGAGCTGCTGCTTCTGTTTTTGCTGAAGCAGTGCGCCCATCTCGCCAGATGCTGAGCTTTGCTGCGACCTCACTGACACGGGCCGTATATGCGTCTGTGCTTTCTGATTGCCGAGCTTAAACACGCTGACCATCTGCGCCAGATTTTGCGCCTGATCCTGCAACGAGACTGAGGCGGTGGCAGCTTCTTCAACGAGTGCTGAATTTTGCTGCGTCGTATCGTCCATCTGCGTGATCGCCTGATTCACCTGCGCGATACCGAGGCTTTGTTCCTGGCTGGCGCTGGTGATGTCTTGCATAATCGCAGCCACTTGCCCGACGCTGTTGACAATATCGCGCATGGTTACGCCGGCCTGTTCGACCAGCTTACTACCCGCCTGCACCTGATCCAGCGAGTCACCGATCAGAACTTTGATTTCCTTTGCGGCTGCCGCGCTGCGCTGCGCCAGATTACGCACTTCGGTCGCCACCACGGCAAAGCCGCGTCCCTGTTCACCGGCGCGCGCAGCCTCTACTGCGGCATTCAATGCAAGGATATTGGTCTGAAATGCGATGCCATCAATCACGCCGATAATTTCGGTAATTTTTGAAGCGGAGCTGTTAATGCCATGCATAGTGCTGACCACTTCGCTGACGACGGCGCCACCTTTTGCCGCTACTTCTGATGCTGACGCTGCGAGCTGATTCGCCTGCCGCGCATTGTCTGCATTTTGGCGTACCGTGGCGTTTAATTCTTCCATTGAGGCCGCAGTCTCCTCCAGCGCGCTGGCTTCTGCTTCAGTGCGCGCAGATAAATCCATGTTACCGGCGGCGATCTGGTTTGACGCCGAGGCGATGGTTTCGGTGCCAGCTCTGACCTGACTGACGATATCCGCCAGACTGTCGCGCATGTGTTTCATCGCATTCAGTAAGCTGCTGTGATCGCTTGATTCAATCTTGATTTCGGTGGACAGATCACCGGCAGCGATGTGGCGCGCAATATCTGCCGCATAAGAAGGCTCACCGCCCAGCTCACGCGTGATACTGCGGGACAGCAGCCAGGCGCAGATCATGCCACAGATAAATGCTGCCAGCGACAGCGCCAGAATCGTACTTTTTGCGCTCTGATAATTATCCTGAACAGCGTTGGCAAGATGATTCAGATATCCGCGCTGCGCTTCCAGTAATTGCTGTACCAACTCCTGATATTTCTTGGCGGCAGGCATAAACACCTGTTCGATAATCCGGTTTGCTTCTTCTGCTTGCCCGCTATTTTTGGCACGTAAAATATCTTCGCGTGCAGCAGTATAAATTTTTCTCTGTTCTGTAATGTCGCTGAATAAGCGCTTTTCTTCATCAGTCGTTAATAAGGGCTCGATCTTGTCGCGCATTTCAGTCGCGCCCTTCATCGTGACCGCAGCATCTTCTGCGAAGAACGCCGTTAACGAGGGATCGCTGCTGCGCGCAATGGCGGCTGTGCGCCGGACACCAACCTGAATGTAACGATACCAATCAGAAATCATGCGCTCTTTTGCTAATGGCAGCTCCATCATCAGTTTAGTTTCTGAGGCGGTCAGTGCCAGTCGCCATTGTGCAAATCCGGTTGCGATAAATGCGAGCAACAGAATCATGAAAAAGCAAAGGCCAAGCCGTGTGCTGATTTTTAAGTTATTGAGATTCATAGTAATAGACGTGCAGATACAGCCATCGTGAAAATAAATGGAGAGAATTAAAAAAAATCAGAGTGTTGTCGGGGCGAAGAAAAAATATCCCGCAAAAAGCTACGGCAACGGGTAACGTTAAACAATATTGCTTGTGTTTGCATAACGCGAATTGTCATATCCGGCCGTCGCAGATATGAACAGCATTCAACAGGGTAACGTGGGTAAAGACCGCTTATGACGGATAAACTGTCTTATCCCACGTACTGTTGAATACCAGCTCCGGCTAGTGAAAACTATCCGGAGACACAGGCATCCCGATCAGGATGCTGTTTGCAACAAATGGAATAACTGATCTTTCAGGCTGATACGGACTTTTTTCAGATTTTCCAAGGCTTCATCGGCCAGATGTTCCACATCATTTTCTGCACGATTGACAGCTTTGTCCGCTTCGTCGTATTCAGTGAATAATTTTGCAAAGTGTGCATTCTGCAATTTCATTGTGTGAATTTTGTCTTTAAATTCAGGAAATTCCACTGCTAAAGGATGATGTTCTACTTGCATATGTGCTCCAGTTAAAATTTGTAAATGTCAGTCTGACCTTATGGTATTCGGTTCCTCTTTTTATAGCGTGATAT
The DNA here is from genome assembly GCF_014284215.1 of Undibacterium sp. FT79W. Lineage (NCBI taxonomy): Bacteria > Pseudomonadati > Pseudomonadota > Betaproteobacteria > Burkholderiales > Oxalobacteraceae > Undibacterium > Undibacterium sp. FT79W. Next base: position 21,938 of record NZ_JACOGB010000001.1, read on the forward strand.
AGATCAATTGATTCAAAGTATTTCAGCTGAGCCAAAGGTAAGTGAAAGGTGAATTATTGCAGTGCCGCCGTACTCAGCTCAGACGCAAAGCTGGCTGGCTGCTAAGTGTAGCAGCACGGTGTGTTGCTGGCAGGGTGAAAATGCTGACTGCCTGTGTCAGTGCCATCGCCTGTTCCTCCATACTTTCGGCAGCAGCAGCGGCTTGTTCCACCAGTGCCGCATTTTGCTGCGTCATTTCATCCATCTGGGTAATGGCAAGATTAATCTGTTCTATGCCGGAACTTTGTTCCATGCTGGCGGCCGTGATCTCGCTCATGATGTCCGCCACATGCTGCACACTTTTGACAATCTCATCCATGGTTTTGCCGGCGTTATCGACCAGTGCACCGCCTTGATCCACCTTGCTGACTGAATCGTCGATCAGCAGCTTGATTTCTTTGGCTGCCGTAGCACTGCGCTGTGCCAGGTTACGGACTTCGGAGGCGACGACGGCAAAGCCGCGTCCCTGTTCGCCAGCGCGTGCCGCTTCTACTGCGGCGTTCAGCGCCAGAATATTGGTCTGGAAGGCGATGCCGTCAATCACACTGATGATGTCGACAATCTTTTTGGAACTGTCTTTAATCGATCCCATCGTTGCCACGACTTCCTGCACCACGGTGCCGCCTTTTACCGCGACTTGTGTGGCCGATACTACCAACTGATTCGCCTGGCGCGCATTATCCGCATTTTGCCTGACGGTGCTGGTCAGTTCTTCCATGGAACTGGCGGTTTCTTCCAGTGACCCGGCCTGCGATTCTGTGCGGCTAGACAGATCCGCATTGCCATGAGCAATTTCCTGCGAGGCGACGGTAATCGTTTCGGTTCCCTGCTTGATCTGGCTCACTGTTGCCAGCAGGTTGTTTTGCATTTGCAGCAGCGAACGCAGCAAATCACTCAGTTCATCGCGCCCTTCAGCTTTTATGCTGGTGCTGAGATCACTGTTGGCAATACGGTCGGCAAATGCGGCAGCATTCGTGATCGGTCCGATAATGCTGCGCGCAATCATCCATGCCGCAACACCACCCAGTGCCAGGGTTAGCAAGCCGATGATCAGCATGCTGGCCAGCGATTTTCTGTAATTACTGTTGGAGCCATCGTAGGCGACTTGCATGGCTTCATGCTGTTGCTTTGCCAGTTCAGATAATTCGTTCATCCATTTTTCATGCGGCACGACGAATTCCGTTTGCAGCAAAGCAGAGGCATCGAAGTAATTTCCTTCTGCAACAAAATCACGGATTTTTTTTGAGATCGATAAGATCGCTGTTTTCTGATCCAGAGCCTGCTTCAGCGTTTTCTGACCAGCCGCATCGTCAATCAGCTTTTTCGCCAGCGTTTCAGATGTGTCGTATATTTCCAGTGTACTGGCCAGTCGCTTTGATTCCTGCGCTGCTTCGGCAAGGTCACGCGGAGAACTCATTTTTCTGAGTACCAGCGCTAAGGCGCGGCCTTGTTCGCGCATTTCGGTGGCGGCATTCAGACTCGCGACTTTGGTCTGAAAGATGTAGTCGGTTGAACCTTGTAACTGGCTCAGTTTATACAGACCGAGAATCAGCAAGACCGTTGCAAACAGTAGCACGATACCAAAGCCCAGCATCAGGCGGGTGCGAATCTTGAGTTCGGTCAGGTAGCTCATGGTCAGTTTCTTTTCTTTAAAATAGTATCTGCCAGAATAGCGGCTACGGATTCTGAAGACCGCACCGCGCGATGGTGCTTTATCTTAGTGCAAAAATTTACCTGTGGAATTATTTTCTCAAAAAAACCACTGTTGATCGTCGTGATTTTTTGCAACAACGTGCGTACCAATTCTGTGCAAGTAAAGTTAGATTTTTTTTCGTGGTGTGTATGTAAATGTTTAATCTGCAATGCTGTATGTCGCATGCTTGAAATCGTACACATCATCACATTTATTTTTTGCAAAATAAAAAAAGGAAGCGCTTGGCTTCCTTTTTTAATATCAAAATATGTGACCGGCAGGTTTATTGTTCCCGCAGCCAGACCTGTGTACGTCCAAGAAATGGCGTACCGATGTAACCGCGGACATTGAGTTTTTTATTGTTATCAGCGAGCGTCAGTTTGCTGCTGTATAACTTACCATTGCCCGGATCAAGAATTTTGCCGCCATTGTATTCGTCACCGTCTTTTTTCAGACCAAACAAAATAGTCATGCCGATAATCGGCTGATCTTTATTTGTGCCTTCGCATTTGTCGCATTTAGGATTTTTATCTGCATCGGCTTCGAGAAACAATTTTTCGATTTTTCCTTGCAGTTCACCACCGGTTTCAGTGATGCGGATCAGCGCTTTCGGCTTTCCGGTTTTATCGTCGATATTTTTCCAGAGACCGACAGCGGCTTCTTCTGCATGCGCGAAAGAGGAAAACAAGAGGGAAAGAAATGTAGCCAGAAGTGCAGTTTTTTTCATAGTCTCACCAAATAAGTTTATTTTTTTTGCGGTTTTCATCTGTGGTTACGTACATGAAAACCGCTTTCCTGAGCGCTGATTGTACGTGGCGAAACTTGCGCCACGCACAATATTTTTAGAGCAACTACTTTAATTTAACTCACTGCCTTACAGACTAAACACGCTGTTTCAAGCTGCTGGCAATTTACCGAATTGCTCGCGCAGTTTGAACAGTGTCGCAGAGAAATTCGCCATTCTTTCTTTCTCTTGGGCGACCACCGCGGCTGGTGCGCGCGCGACAAAACTTTCATTGCCGAGCTTGGCTTCTGCTTTGCCGATTTCTGTTTCCAGACGCGTGATTTCTTTACTCAGACGTTCGCGTTCGGCAGCAACATCGATCTCGACTTTCAGCATCAGCTTGGATTCGCCAACGATGGAGACTGGTGCCGGTGATTCCGGCAAAGCATCCAGTACCTGCACTTCAGACAGCTTGGCTAACGCCTGCAGATACGGTGCAAAGGATTGCAGACGCGCCTTCTCTTCTGCATTCGCTGCTTGCAATAACAGAGGTACACGCAATGCTGGTGATAATTGCATTTCACCGCGCAGATTGCGGCAAGCGTCAGTCATGGCTTTCAGCGCATGCATCCAGGCTTCGGCTGTCTCATTGATATTCTCTGCCACGGCAAGCGGATATGGCTGCACCATGATGGAGTCGCCTGCTGGATTTAAAGTCTTACCAGCCAGCGGTGCAACGGTTTGCCACAGCGCTTCGGTGACGAAAGGAATCACAGGGTGCGCCAGACGCAGCGTGACTTCGAGTACGCGCAGCAACGTGCGGCGGGTGGCGCGCTGTTGTGCTTCTGTACCTTGTTGCACCTGGACTTTAGAAACTTCCAGATACCAGTCACAGTATTCATCCCAGACGAATTTATAAATAGCGGAAGCGATATTGTCGAAACGATAGTCGGCAAAACCTTTTTCGATTTCTGCTTCTGCGCGTTGCAGTGTCGAGATGATCCATTTGTCGGCTTGCGAATAATCGAGATCGGCATCGGTCACATCTGCACCGAAACCGCAATCTTTACCTTCGGTATTCATCAGCACGAAGCGGGTTGCATTCCACAGCTTGTTGCAGAAATTGCGATAGCCTTCGCAGCGACCCAGATCGAAGTTGATATTGCGACCGAGTGAAGCGTAGCTCGCCATTGTGAAGCGCAATGCATCTGTGCCGTAGGCCGGAATGCCATCGGCAAATTCTTTGCGGGTGGCTTTTTCAATTGCCGTTGCCTGTTTAGGATTCATCAGGCCAACCGTGCGTTTGGCGACCAGATCATCGACTTTGATGCCATCGATCAGATCAATCGGATCGAGTGTATTGCCTTTCGATTTGGACATTTTCTGACCGCTGGAATCGCGCACCAGACCATGCACATACACGGTGTTGAACGGTACCTTGCCAGTGAAGTGCGTGGTCATCATGACCATGCGTGCCACCCAGAAGAAAATGATGTCGAAACCGGTGACCAGCACAGATGACGGCAGGAAGTGTTTGATGTCCGGTGTTTCTTCCGGCCAGCCCATCGTTGAGAACGGTACCAGCGCAGAAGAGAACCAGGTATCGAGCACGTCGTCATCGCGCTTCAATGCGCCGGTATAGCCAGCTGCCGCGGCTTTTGCTGTCGCCTCTGCTTCATTGCGGGCGACGAAAATTTCACCATTGTCGCCATACCATGCCGGAATCTGATGACCCCACCACAATTGACGCGAGATACACCAATCCTGAATGTTATTGAGCCATTGGTTGTAGGTATTGGTCCAGTTTTCGGGCACGAATTTGATTTCGCCGGAAGCGACTTTTTCGAGCGCGACTTCAGCGATCGATTTGCCCGGGAAATGCGTACCTTCCGGCGCAGGTTTGCTCATCGCCATGAACCACTGATCGGTCAGCATCGGTTCAATCACCACATTCGTACGGTCACCACGTGGCACCATCAATTTGTGTGGTTTAACGGATTCGAGTAAGCCTTGTGCATCCAGATCGGCCACGATTTGTTTGCGTGCCACAAATCTATCCATGCCCTGATACACCGCTGGTGCGTTTTCATTGATCTTTGCATCCAGTGTCAGGATGCTGATTTTGTCGAGATTGTGACGTTGACCAACGGCGTAATCGTTGAAGTCATGCGCTGGCGTGATCTTCACACAACCGGTACCGAAATTCTTATCCACATATTCATCAGTAATTACGGGGATTGTGCGATTGCAGAGCGGCAGGGTGAGTTGCTTGCCAACCAGCGCAGTATAGCGCTCGTCGGTTGGATCAACGGCAACAGCGACGTCTCCAAGCAAGGTTTCAGGGCGCGTTGTGGCGACGACGATGAAGTTGCGCTCTTCCCATTCTGTGGCCTTGCCATCTTCATCGAAGGCAATCGGAAATTGATAATTGCTACCATCTGCCAGAGGATAACGGATATACCACATCGAGCCGTCTTCTTCTTCCGATACCACTTCAAGGTCAGATACCGCAGTGCCGAGTACCGGATCCCAGTTCACCAGACGTTTGCCGCGATAGATCAGACCTTGCTCGACCAGACGCACGAATACTTCGGTGACGGATTTCGAGCGCTCGGCATCCATCGTGAAATATTCACGATCCCAATCGGCGGACGCGCCCATGCGACGCATCTGGCCGGTGATCGTGGAGCCGGATTTTTCTTTCCATTCCCAGACTTTTTCGAGGAATTTTTCACGGCCAAGATCATGGCGTGAAATTTTTTGCGCATCGAGCTGACGCTCCACGACGATTTGCGTCGCGATACCGGCGTGATCGGTGCCGGGTATCCACGCCGTGTTGTAACCGCGCATACGATAGTAACGTGTCAGACCATCCATGATGGTCTGGTTAAATGCGTGCCCCATATGCAGCGTGCCGGTCACGTTCGGCGGCGGCAACTGGATAGAAAATGAGGGTTTGCCATCGTCCATGCTGGCCGCGAAATAACCGCGTTTCTCCCACTCGGAGCGCCATTGTTGTTCGATTTCTGCGGGTTCGAAAGACTTCGCTAATTCCATGATTGTCTGAAAGTTGAGTGTGCTAAACCTTTGATTATAAATGACAGTGCTGTCTGATATCGCGCTATTACATAATTCTGCCCGGCTTTTTGCTGCTTAGTCCTGTCAATTGTCGTAGAAGTTTTGCTACCTGTTTTTTAGTCGCTCCCGCATTTGTCCCAAAAATGTTATTTTTTTGCGATAAAGTGTTAGGATAGATTTTCCTGCCTTTTACTTTTCGTTGCTTATAAATACCGATGGCGAACCTCAGAACGTGGACTTTTATATCTCTGTGTGTCTGTGGTGCGTTGGCCCTTTCGCTATCGGCGTCTCCTGCAAAAGCTGACGAAAAGGCCGATCTTGAACATATCAACAATATCCGGAAATTATCTGATACCGATAATACCGAAGCCTTAAAACAACTTGAGTTCCTGAAACAAAAACAGTTCGCCAAATCGACACCCAAGGTGCGTCTGGAGGCGCTCAAGGTCATCGTCAGCCTGTATTACGATGCGGGACGGATACAGTCCGCGCTTGATAGCATTGCTGAATTAAAAACACTGGCAGGATCTGAACATGATCAGGATGGTGTGGCAATCGCCCGCATCATGGAAAGTTACGCACTGATTGATGATGGTAAACCCGATGATGCGATAAAGAACTTATTACAGATACGATCTACTCTGCATGCATCCGCCAGCGCGGAGGTTCGTATGCGTTTGCACAGTGCGTTTGGCTCGGCGTATTACATTACCGGTAATTTTGCGGCGTCATTGCAGCATTTTCTCGAAGCATTACGGCTCACCGATGAGCTGACCACACGCAAAATCGAAAACCGCATGTACAAACTGGACGCCATTGCCAAGTTGTACTCCGTCATGAAAGACCCTGAAAAAGCGCTGGTGACGATAGATGAAGCTTTTTCTTTGTCGCCTTTGTCGCGCTCACCCAAAACGGCGGCATCGCTGAACATCAGCCAGGGAATTGCATTATCGGCGCTGCACAGAAATAAGGAGGCAGCCGAAGCGTATAAGCGCGCCCTGAAACTGGCCAACGAGGCGGGATTAGTCGCCATGGCGGTGACCAGCCTGATTAATATCAGCGATTATTACCTGATCATGAATCAGTACCGTCAGGCGGAAAATTATGCAAGGCAGGCACTCAAAGAAGCTGAGACACTGAAGGACAAGCAATCGATCACCATCGCCCGTGTGAATCTGGGGTTTGCGCTGGCAGGTCAGGGAAAGATTTCCCAAGGCGTTGAGTTGATTAACGACGTAGTGAAGTACTTTCTCGACTCGGATCAGAAGCCGGATGCCGAGGCTGTACTAGCCGAGCAGGCCGCGATGTATGAGCGCGCCGCTATGTACAAAGAGGCGTTACAAACCGTGCGTCAGCAGCAAGAACTCAGCAACGAACTATTTCGCTCAGACCGGGCCAAGGCCGTTGCCGCATTACAGGAACAGTTCCATTCCGAGCAAAAGCAGAAGCAGATTGAATTACTGGCGAAAGAAAATGACCTGAAGGACGCGGACATCCGCAATCATCGCTTGCAGCAAATCGTTACGCTGCTGGGGGCGATTGTGACTGTGCTGATGGTGGCATTTTTGTTCCTGTTATATCGCCGGGTAAAGAGGATTAATCTGCAATTGCGTGAAGCTAATTCACAGCTGGAATTTCATGCCATACGTGATCCGCTCACCGGGCTTTACAACCGCCGTTCTTTCCTCGACATGATGAAGGCAAGAATGGCGCAGGCCGAGGCGGAGCGGCGCGATGTGCAGGAAAATAATCCGGATTGTCTGATCTTGCTGGATATCGATTATTTCAAACAGATTAATGATGGATTGGGGCATGCCGTTGGGGACGCGGTGTTGATGGAAGTAGCGCACCGGTTGCGGAAAGTGGTGCGGGACACCGATATGGTGCTGCGTTGGGGCGGAGAGGAATTTCTGGTGTTTTCACCGAAATCGTCGCCATCCCAGAGCGCCGGTTTGGTTGAACGTCTGTTGCAAGCGGTTGGAGCTGAACCTATCGTTGCCGGCGACAAGGAAATACAGGTCACGGTAACCGCGGGCTTCATTGCCTTGCCATTTTCTGACGTACCAGAGTCGGCATTCGGCTGGGAAAAAGTATTGCAGATTGCCGATATGGCGTTGTACCTGGGGAAGGCACATGGTCGTAACCGTGCTTACGGTATTTCGCGTTTGTTGGTTCCGCCTGAGATCGCGTTGCCAGTGCTGGAAACGGATATCTCCACGGCGATTGCGAATGGCATGGTGGAGTTGATCGAAGTGTCGGGGCCACCCAGGCTGGATTTATCATTCGCTAAAACGCCAGAGCCGCATTGATACTGATATTGGTTTGTCTGATTTTCATCATGCAATCGTAAAATTGACACTCTGATTAAATCCGCAATAAACCCGCTATAATGGCGGTCTTCCGGGCAAAGACAAAAGCACTGTTTTTGCCCGGATAAAAAATGCTAGGGGTCCTGTCCGCACTTGTGCGATGACGGGTGAGAAATACCCTCGAACCTGATCTGGATAATGCCAGCGAAGGGAAGCTGCTAAAGACTGCCAACGTCGTTACCGCGACAACTGCCACCTCTTTACAAACTCCTTTGCTGGCTCCATGCCTATATGCAAAGCGCAAAGGAGCCAAAATGAATGCCAACCCACAATTTCTGTCCGCCACCGCGACAGTTGATGAAGCCGCGATACAGCCGCTGCCGAATTCCCGCAAAATCTATGTACAGGGCAGCCGCCCCGATATCCGCGTGCCCATGCGCGAAATCAGCCAGTCGGATACGCCCGCCATGTTCGGTTCGGAAAAAAATCCGCCGATTTATGTCTACGATACTTCCGGTCCGTACACTGACCCTGACGTCAAAATTGATATCCGTTCCGGCCTGTCTTCTGTGCGTGGCAACTGGATTGCAGAAAGAAACGATACCGAAGAGCTGGCTGGCCCGACTTCCGAATATGGCATAGCGCGGCTGAATGATCCCAAACTGGCTGAACTGCGCTTCAACCTGAAACGCAAACCACGTCGAGCGCTGGCAGGAAAAAATGTGACGCAGATGCACTATGCGCGGCAAGGCATCATCACACCAGAAATGGAATACATCGCGATTCGCGAAAACCTGCAACGCAAAGAATATCTGGAACAATTAAAAGCGTCCGGCCCTATGGGTAACAAGCTGGCAGATCTGATGGGGCGCCAGCATCCGGGGCAGTCTTTTGGTGCAGCCGCATTTTCCAATCCTTCGAATGAGATCACGCCGGAATTCGTGCGCTCAGAAGTTGCACGCGGCCGCGCGATTATTCCGGCGAACATCAATCATCCTGAAGTCGAACCGATGATCATTGGACGTAATTTTCTGGTGAAAATTAACGCGAATATCGGCAACTCCGCAGTGACTTCATCGATAGGTGAAGAGGTCGAAAAAATGACCTGGGCGATACGCTGGGGCGGCGACAACGTGATGGATCTGTCGACTGGAAAACACATCCATGAAACCCGCGAATGGATCATCCGCAATTCGCCGGTGCCCATCGGTACTGTGCCGATTTATCAGGCTTTAGAAAAAGTGAATGGCAAGGCAGAAGATCTGACCTGGGAAATCTTTCGCGACACGCTGATTGAGCAAGCAGAGCAGGGCGTCGATTACTTCACGATCCACGCAGGAGTGCGTCTGCAATATGTGCCGCTGACAGCGAAACGTATGACAGGCATCGTTTCGCGTGGCGGTTCTATCATGGCGAAATGGTGTCTCGCGCATCATAAAGAAAGCTTCCTGTACGAGCATTTCGAAGACATCTGCGAGATCATGAAAGCCTACGATGTGTCATTCAGTCTGGGAGACGGTTTGCGTCCAGGTTCGATTTACGACGCCAACGATGAAGCGCAGCTCGGTGAATTGAAAACGCTGGGCGAATTGACGCAGATAGCGTGGAAACACGATGTACAGGTGATGATAGAAGGGCCCGGTCATGTGCCCATGCACCTGATCAAAGAAAACATGGATCTGCAACTAGAACAGTGCCACGAAGCGCCGTTCTACACACTGGGACCATTGACGACCGATATTGCACCGGGTTACGACCACATCACTTCCGGCATCGGCGCGGCGCAAATCGGTTGGTATGGCACGGCCATGCTGTGCTACGTGACACCGAAAGAGCATCTGGGTTTGCCGAATAAAGTCGACGTCAAAGACGGCATCATCACTTACAAAATTGCCGCGCATGCCGCTGATCTCGCGAAAGGCCATCCGGGTGCGCAAATCCGCGATAACGCCTTGTCGAAAGCTCGTTTTGAATTCCGCTGGGAAGATCAGTTCAACATCGGTCTTGACCCTGACAAAGCGCGCGAATTTCACGATGAAACTCTACCGAAAGATTCTGCCAAAGTCGCGCATTTCTGCTCTATGTGCGGGCCGCATTTCTGCTCCATGAAAATCACGCAGGAAGTGCGTGATTACGCAGCGAATCAGGGTATCAGCGAAATCGATGCGCTGAAAAAAGGCATGGAAGTGAAGGCGGTGGAATTCATTCAATCCGGCGCTGAAATTTATAAAAAACAGTAAGCGGTGACGATGATGGAAATTCAGTTAAATGGCGCGCCGCATCAGATCAGGTCTGCACAACTGGTGGCTGATTTAATTGCCGATCTGAGTCTGATGGATAAAGCGATTGCGGTGGCGGTGAACCGCCAGATTATTCCGCGTTCATGCTGGGCAGATCACGCATTGCAGGCGAATGACAAAGTCGATGTGGTGCGCGCCATTGGTGGCGGCTGACGGCTGAAAAATAACTCAGGCAGTGCTGACTGTCTGACGGAAAAACAGAAAAGGATTTGAAGATGCAAACAGAAATAAATAAAGAAATCGACGCAGACAGCGGCCTGACGATTGCCGGTAAAACTTACCGTTCACGCTTGTTGGTTGGCAGCGGAAAATATAAAGATCTGAAGCAAACACGTCTGGCAACCGAAGCTGCGGGAGCGGAAATTATTACGGTCGCAATTCGTCGCGTGAACATCGGTCAGGACCCGAATGCGCCTAGCTTGCTGGATGCGGTGCCGCCATCCAAATACACAATCTTGCCGAATTCAGCCGGATGCTATAACGCAGCAGATGCGGTCTACACCTTGCAGCTCGGGCGCGAATTACTGGGCGGCCATAAGCTGTGCAAACTCGAAGTGTTGGGCGATGAAAAGACCTTGTTCCCGAATATGCCGGAAACCCTGAAAGCCGCGAAAACACTGGTGCAGGATGGCTTTGATGTGATGGTGTATTGCAGCGACGATCCGATACAGGCGCGTATGCTGGAAGACATAGGCTGCGTGGCGGTGATGCCGCTGGCGTCACTCATTGGTTCTGGTATGGGCATACTGAATCCGTGGAATCTGTCGCTGATTATCGAACAGGCCAAAGTGCCGGTGCTGGTGGATGCGGGCGTTGGCACCGCATCGGATGCAGCGATTGCGATGGAGCTGGGTTGCGATGGCGTGTTGATGAATACCGCGATTGCCGGTGCTAAAGACCCAGTCCGCATGGCGCGGGCAATGGGGCTGGCAGTCGAGGCGGGGCGCGAAGCGTTTCTGGCAGGACGCATGCCGCGTAAATTTTCCGCGTCGCCATCCTCACCGATGGCAGGGCGCATCGTCTGATGGCAGCGACGATCCCGCAGCGCCCATGTGTGCTGGTGTTTGCCGGACACGATCCCAGCGGTGGCGCGGGCATACAGGCGGATATCGAAGCGATCGCCGCGCAGGGCGCGCATGCCTTGCCGGTCATCACTGCGCTGACGGTACAGGACAATGACCATGTCTATGCGCTGGAGGCCGTGCCGCATACGCTGATACTTCAGCAAGCACAGTGCTTACTAGACAAAATACCGGTGGCTGCGATTAAAGTCGGTATCGCTGGCAATGCAGAAAATGCGTGTGCCATCGCGGCGCTGATACAGCAGTTGCGGATAAAAAATCCGCGTCTGCCGGTGGTGGTCGATACCGTGCTGGGCAGCGGTCACGGTGATCGTTTATCGGCGGATGATGCGGTCGCTGCGATACAGCCTTTGCTGAAAGTCGCGACGTTGCTGACGCCGAATCTGCCTGAATTGCAAAGACTGGTGCCGCACGCTGCCGAACCTTCGTCACAGGTAAAAATGCTGATGCAAATGACGGCAGCCGATGCCCTGCTGAAAGGCGGGCATGCAGCGGCGGCACTGGTGAGTAATTGCTGGTATTCACATGCCGGGGGTGAACAGCGCTGGCAATGGCCGCGCTTATCCGGTGAATTTCACGGCAGCGGTTGCACGCTGGCGTCTGCGATTGCCGCTCAGCTGGCGCTGGGGCATTCCATGCAACACGCTTTGCATCAGGCGCAACTCTACACACAACAAAGTCTGCAGCGTGCTTACGCAATCGCAGGCGGGCAATTTATTCCGCGCAGATAACTTCAAATGACAAAGACACATACATTACGTGGTTTATATATCGTGACCCCGGACTGGGACGATACCGCACGCTTACTCGCTGTTACGGAACAGGCCTTGCTGGGCGGCGCGGCGATTGTTCAGTATCGCCACAAAACGGCAGACATGGAATTGCGGCGGCAACAGGCCACGGCTTTGCTGGCATTGTGCCGTCGCTTTGGAAAACCTTTTATCGTCAACGACCATCTGGATTTGTGCATGGAAATTGATGCCGATGGTTTGCATGTCGGCGGCACCGATATCTCTGTGGCCGAGGCGCGGGCGCAGATCGGTGCCGATAAAATTCTTGGTGCCTCGTGTTATGGCGATATGCAGCTGGCGCGCAGCGCGGTTGCGAGTGGTGCCAGTTACATTGCGTTCGGTGGATTTTATCCGTCACGGATCAAAAAATATGCGGTCACCACACCCGCCGATATTGTGAGCGACGCGGGCAAAGAATTCGATCTGCCGCAGGTGGTGATTGGCGGCATGACGCTGCAAAACTGCCAGCCGCTGATTGCGAATGGCGCGGAAATGGTGGCAGCCATCAGCAGCGTGTATATGGCAGAAAATCCGCGTCAGGCCGCTGCCGGTTTTTGTGGCTTGTTTTGAGCACATTTTGGGTATAAATATACTCCCCGGGAGTATATTTTAAAGCCCTTTGTTTATAAGGAGATGAAGCAGGTTTTCTTATTTTTGAGGGGGAGTATGCAGAATTCCCGATATTGTTAAGGTATTTTCTGCAGATTTTTTGCTGTAGTGCGGGGCGCTGGTAACACGCAATCTTATGCGTTTTCCGGGCATGCTATTACACGCCGGTTTGCCGGATATTCTGCAGATCGGCACAGCAGCACAGGGTCTGTCCCGTATAATCGGGGTATGCAAAATTTACTTCACAATCTCAATCCAGAACAGCTAGCCGCTGTGACCTTGCCGGCGCAGTCGGCGCTGATTTTAGCGGGTGCCGGTTCCGGTAAAACCCGCGTGCTGACGACCCGCATTGCGTGGCTGATACAAACCGGCCAGGTTTCCCCGCAGGGCGTGCTGGCGGTGACATTTACCAACAAGGCCGCCAAGGAATTGCTGACGCGGCTGTCGGCGATGTTGCCGATCAATACCCGTGGCATGTGGATAGGTACTTTTCATGGCCTGTGCAATCGCCTGTTGCGCGCACATCATCGCGATGCCGGCTTGCCGCAGACGTTTCAGATTCTCGATTCCGGCGATCAGTTATCGTTCATCAAGCGCTTGTTGAAAGCGAATAATATCGACGACGAAAAATTCCCGCCTAAGACTCTGATGTATTTCATCAACAGCGCCAAAGATCAGGGTTTGCGCGCCGCGCAGGTCGATGCTTACGATGATTTCAATCGCAAACTGGTGGGGCTGTACGATCTGTATGACGCCCAGTGCCAGCGTGAAGGTGTAGTCGATTTTGCCGAGCTGTTATTACGCACGTATGAATTACTCAGTCGCAATCAGCCTTTGCGCGAACACTATCAGGCTCGCTTCAAACACATACTGGTCGATGAGTTTCAGGATACCAATGATCTGCAATACAAATGGCTGAAACTCATGGCCGGTGCTGGTAGCAGCCGTAGTGCTGCGGTGTTTGCGGTCGGCGATGACGACCAGAGTATTTACGCTTTCCGTGGTGCGAATGTTGGCAATATGTCGGCATTTGAACGCGAGTTTGAAGTGCAGAATCTGATCAAGCTGGAACAGAATTACCGCTCGCATGGCCATATTCTGGATAGCGCCAATATTCTGATTGCGAATAACAGCAAGCGTCTCGGCAAAAATCTGCGCACCGATGCCGGGCATGGCGAACCTGTACGCGTGATGGAAGCCAGCAGCGATATACAGGAGGCAAACTGGATCATAGAAGAAGCAAAAAATCTGATCCGCGAAGGTTTGCTGCGCAGTGAAATCGCGATTCTTTATCGCTCGAACGCCCAGTCGCGCGTGATAGAACATGCCTTGTTCAGCGCGAATATTCCGTATCGTGTGTATGGCGGCCAGCGCTTTTTTGAACGCGCCGAAATCAAACATGCGATTGCGTATCTGCAGTTGATGGATAACCTGCACAATGATTCCGCCTTTTTGCGGGTGGTGAATTTCCCTACCCGTGGCATCGGTGCACGTTCTCTGGAGCAGTTGCAGGATGCCGCTAAACAGCATGGCTGCTCGCTCTATGCGGCGGTGCCGTATGTCGGCGGTAAAGCGGGTTCATCGCTGGCAGCGTTCATTAAGCTGATCGAAGGTGCTCGCTTTGAAACCCAGTATCTGCCTTTGCCAGAGATGGTGCAGATCGTGATTGATCTCAGTACGCTGAAGACGCATTACCAGACAGAAAAAGAAGGCGCTGACCGCATAGAAAACTTGGATCAGCTGGTGAATGCGGCGAGTCTGTTTGTGTCGGAAGAAGGCTTTGGCAAAGATGCCCCGGCGCTGACCGGCCCGGCATCTGCCAATACCGTTTTGCTGGAGAGCGGCGATGGCAATGTCATCATCGATGCCGATGCGGCCTTACCTACGGTGATGTCGCCTTTGTCAGCTTTTCTGTCACATGCCTCGCTGGAAGCGGGTGACAACCAGGCGCAAGCCGGGCAGGATGCGATGCAACTGATGACGGTGCATTCCGCCAAAGGGCTGGAATTTGATGCGGTATTTATCACTGGTCTGGAAGAAGGCTTGTTCCCGCACGAGAACAGCGCGCAGGAAGAAAGCGGCGTCGAAGAAGAACGGCGTCTGATGTATGTGGCGATTACCCGTGCGCGGCAACGCTTGTATCTGAGTTTTTCGCAAACCCGCATGCTGCATGGGCAGACACGCTACAACATGCGCTCGCGCTTTCTGGAAGAGTTGCCGGAAGAATCCTTGAAATGGCTGTCGCCAAAAATTCAGCCGCAATGGTTTGGCAATAAAAAATCGGCATGGGATGATGCTCCTGCTGCAGGCGCGAATCGCATTGCACAGAATTTCAATCAGGTCGCGGATGCGAATGCATGGCGTATCGGGCAGGGCGTCGCGCATCCTAAGTTTGGTGAAGGGGTGATCGTAAATATCGAAGGCAGCGGCACGAATGCGCGTGCGCATATCAATTTCGGTAAGTTCGGTATGAAGCTGCTGGATCTGAGTATCGCTAAACTGGAAAAAATCTGATTTTGTGATCGAATAACCTCGCTGAATGGGTTTAACGGGTCAGCGCAGTTTATTCCGCAACGTGCTGGTGCCTGCGTTGATTGTGTGCGCGGCAGTGGTGTGTTGATCTGCCTAAATTAATGGAAAAGGACGCAGAATGACGACTGATATGTTGATTCAGTATGTGGCGGCGGCGATCTTCGGTATCGCTGTGCTGCATACTTTTTCTACCAAATTTTTTATTTCGCTGGCACACAAAAGTCGGCATCATGCCGGTCTCTGGCATTTGTTGGGAGAAGTCGAAGTCGTCTTCGGCTTCTGGGCTTTTGTGCTGGTCGCCGTGATGGCTTTATTAATGAATCAGAAAGACGCGATTCATTATCTTGAAGCGCAGAATTTTACTGAGCCTTTATTTGTATTTGTGATTCTGGTGGTGGCCGGTACCCGGCCAGTGTTGTGGGCAGTGCAGGCTTTTGTTTCTCGTATTGCGCGCGCGCTGCCGTTAAATACTCAGCTCGCTTCGTATTTTCTGTGTCTGTCTTTGGTGCCCTTGCTTGGTTCATTTATTACTGAACCGGCAGCGATGACACTGGCAGCGCTGATGTTACGCGACCGTTTTTATTCGCAAGCGATTTCCGAGCGGATGAAGTACATGACGTTGGGCGTTTTATTCGTCAACATTTCTATCGGTGGTGTACTCACTTCGTTTGCGGCACCGCCAGTGTTGATGGTTGCAGAGAAATGGGGGTGGAACAGTGCGTTCATGCTGCAGATGTTCGGCTGGAGGGCCGCTTGCGCCGTCGTATTAAATGCCTTATTGCTGAGCCTGTTCTTCCGTAAAGAACTGACGTCACTGAAAGCGCCGGAACCGACAACAGCGGATGCGCCTGTGCCTTTTTCTGTCGTGGCAATTCATTTTATTTTTCTCGCGGCCACGGTCTGGTTTGCACATTATCCGGTCGTATTTCTGGGACTGTTTTTATTTTTCCTCGGGTTCACCGAAGCGTACAAACAGTATCAGGACAGGCTGATGTTGAGAGAAGGCTTGCTGGTCGCATTTTTTCTGGCTGGCCTGGTGGTTCTTGGTGGTAAACAGGCGTGGTGGTTGCAACCGTTGCTGGCAGGCATGGATAACGCTGTCTTGTTTTTCGGCGCGGTCGCATTAACGGCGGTGACGGACAATGCCGCGCTGACTTATCTTGGGTCGCTGGTCGTTGGTTTGCCGGATGCGGCCAAATATGCGCTGGTATCTGGCGCTGTCACGGGTGGTGGTTTGACGGTGATTGCG
This sequence comes from Undibacterium sp. FT79W, assembly GCF_014284215.1. Lineage (NCBI taxonomy): Bacteria > Pseudomonadati > Pseudomonadota > Betaproteobacteria > Burkholderiales > Oxalobacteraceae > Undibacterium > Undibacterium sp. FT79W. The sequence goes on from NZ_JACOGB010000001.1 coordinate 38,344, forward strand.
AATGCGCCGAATCCTGCCGGATTTGCGATTTTAAAAGACTCGTTTAATGAGAAAGCGATCAGCCCGCTGGGTCTGATCGCCGCTGCAGCATTACCGACTGGTATCGCCGCTTTGTTTTTACATTTTGTGTAAGCCTCAGGCGCTGCTGGCTGACGAATAGCGGAAATTCCCTGCGGCAACAGCGACCGAGGCCACTTTCAAAAATGTGCTGTTGCGGTAGGGCGTTGGTATCTGCAGTCAGATATAGTAAGCCGTTGATGTCATCACTTTGGCCATCAGTTTCATCACCATTTTGATTGGCTGCGGCGTTTCACTTGCCCCTAAGGCTTGTGCCGCGGCACCATGTGCAACCTCGTCAACGCGCATCTGTTCGACAATCGCACGCGACCTGTTGTCATGTGCAGGCAGCGACTTCAGGTGCCCGGCCAGATGGGCTTCAACCTGCCGCTCGGTTTCAACGACAAATCCCAGGCTTGCTGCATCGCCACATTTTGCCGCGATGACGCCGCAAGTGTAGGCGCCTGCATACCAGAGCGGATTCATGAAACTGGTATGGGAGTTCAGTTCTTTCAGGCGGCTTGCCGTCCACGCCAGATGATCTTCTTCTTCGATGCAGGAATGTTGCAACTGGCGGGTCACTTCTGCTGTATGTGAAAACGCACTTTGAGCGTCATACAGCGCCTGCGCACAGATTTCCCCGACATGATTGACCCGCATCAGACCGGCGCTGTGTTTTTTTTCCTGCTCACTCAGCGCGTCTTCAGTAGTGACGGTCGCGGCGGGATAAGGGCGCGAGCTTTTCGCCTGAGCCGAAACGGTGCGCAGCGCGCGATCAAAGCTGAGGACGATACGATCTATATTTGGCAGAGACATGGTTTCGATGCGGTAAAAGTTAAGGCGCTATTGTAAAACAACAGACCCGGGGGCTGGCTTTAAGCTGGCGCAAGGCATGCGCAGATATACAGGTGCCTCACGGGTGCCTAAAAGTGACTACCGGTGTGCTGAATGCGACTGTTGTCGCCGCGCCACATTTAATTTGCTTAAACACGGTCGTTCGCAAATTCTCTTTGCCCAAATCCACGTAGTTTGGTTCAATCGTTCCTAGATTGTTTATCAATCAGTTTGGAAGAACTTGCAACACAATCAAAAAAAGCGGCCTAACTAAGAGCCGCAGACATCAAGTCAAATCACACTATAAAATCTGGAGACAATTTCAATGAAAAAATCACTCATCGCTTTTGCTGTACTGGGCGCGTTCGCATCTGCGGCGTCCGCACAATCTAATGTGACCGTCTACGGTATCGTCGATGCCGCTGTTATGTACACCAATAATCAAGCGGGCGGCACCAATAAAGCCGTTATGGAAGCTGGTCAGCTGTTGACATCTCGCTGGGGTATTAAAGGCAGCGAAGATCTGGGCGGCGGTCTGAAAGCTAACTTTAATCTGGAAGGCACCCTGGCGAATGATACAGGCGCAGCAGGTGCCGGTTTTGGTGGCAGCAACCTGACGCAAAATTTCAGCCAGGCCGGTAATAACACTTCCCTGTTTGACCGCCTTTCCTGGGTTGGTCTGTCTGGCGATTTCGGTGCTGTTACGATGGGTCGTAACAATATTCTGGGTGTGGATTCCGTTGGTCTGGCTGATCCTATGAGTCTGGCACATGCAGGTACAAATCCTAACGTAGCGTTGGTGGGCTTGAACTCTGGCGCATTCTTCGGCGGTTTCGGTACAAATCAGGGCGGTACAGCTCTGCGTCAAAATAATTCGGTTAAGTATGTTTCTCCTTTCATTTCTGGCTTCGCTGGCGCAGCGATGTACGGTTTCGGTGAAAAAGCAGGCGAAATTTCTTCCAGTTCTTATGCTGGTCTGGCAGGTATCTTCACCGATGGCACGAATGGCGCCGCATTGTCTTTCGCGAAATTGAAAGATCCTACAGGAAATGTTTCTCTGAGCGGTTGGGCTGGTGGCATTAAATACAAAGTTGTACCATCGACTATGTTGCGCTTTACCTATGGCCACAATACAATTGAAGGCAATCTGGGTGCTCCGGTTGCAGTGACATCGCCAAACAATAATCGCAAGATTACCGTTATTGGTCTGGGTGTTGACTATGCGGTTTCTGATCAGTTGACTCTGACTGGCGCTTACTACAATACAAAACGTTCGGGCGATTTTGATGGTAAGGCTGATCAGTACATCGGTCTGGCTAAGTATGCATTCAGCAAACGCACTACTGCTTACGCATCGCTGACATATGCTAAAGCGGGCTCTTCAGCCTTGAAAGATACAACATTGGCACTGGGTATCATCGGTACTGATGGTGTTCAAAATAAAGCGACTCGTGCAGCATTTGGTATCTTGCACGCATTCTGATATGTAGTTTCATCAGTTAGCGCAATTAAAAAGCCAGCGAATCGCTGGCTTTTTTTTCTTTAAACAACGAAATTTATTAATGATGTTGTGTTGATGTTCTTGTGCTTTTTAATGTTTTTTCGTCATTTTAATTTTAAAAAGCTCATATTCAGATACTCGAAATTTGTCTTTTCCAACTTTCTTATCCTCCAGAGCAATATCGATTATCCATTATAGTCTGTTGTGGAATTGAGACATCAATTTCGCTTATTTACCCTCGAACGTCGATTTAACTTGGCTGTTCTTCTTCAAATTTGGTCAAATACGACTGTTGATATTAGCAGTTCATATATTTTGACGTTTCATTTTTAGTATCACTTGCCAGCAAGTTGAAATGAATGATCGAAACTCAACGCAATTGTCTTAAACCCTTTGGAGAAATAAAAATGAAAAAATCACTTATCGCATTGTCAGTATTGGCAGCAGTTGCAGGTACGGCTCAGGCGCAGTCTTCTGTTACCGTTTACGGCGTACTGGATATGGCTCTTCAGAATGAAAATAACGGTGCCTTTTCTAAAGGTGGTAAAGGTGCAATTACGTCATTGGACAGTGGCGTGCAATCTGGCTCCCGTCTGGGTTTCAAAGGTAGTGAAGATCTGGGTAATGGCTTGAAAGCAAATTTCAAATTGGAAATGGGTATTCAGGCTGATACTGGTGCGTCTGCTCAAGGCGGACTGGCATTTGGTCGTGCAGCATGGGTGGGCTTGTCCGGTGATTTTGGCGCGATTCAACTGGGTCGTCAAAACAAACCAATGTTCGATGCTGTAGATTCTATCGATCCGTTCGGTACAGGCATTATCGGTGGTAGCGCAACAGACAGCACAAGTGCAACAGGCTTGGGTAATCTGTTTTTTGCAACAAATCCACGTTCCACCAACACAGCAAACTATACAACCAACAACCTGAGTGGTTTTACTGGTTCTCTGGCTTACACATTTGGCGAACAAGCTGGTGATAACAGCAAAAACCGTGGTATCGGTGCATCTGGGTCTTACGCAGCAGGACCGTTGCTCGCAACAGTGGCATACCACACAGAAGATGTATCTGCTGCTGCAAAGCCAACGAATGCTGTTAAGCATATTTTCGCTGGTGCAACTTATGACTTCACAGTTGTGAAAGCAGCGCTTGCTTATGGTAAAGTGAAATCAGATGACAACTCTGTTGCCTACAAACTTTGGAATCTTGGTGCGACTTTCCCGGTCAGCGCAGCAGGTACTATCATCGCTGGTGTAACACGCGTTTCTAGTGATGTAGTCAGTACTGATCGCAATAGCACACAACTGGCTTTAGGTTATACACACTCTCTGTCTAAACGTACTAATGTTTACACATCTTTTTCTCGGTTGTCTAATGATGCAAACGTAAATGCAGGTGGCTTAGCATCTGGGCTGGGACGTACAGAGCGTATGGTTAACGTTGGTATCCGTCACGCATTCTAATCTTCAGCAGGCGTGAGCTTGCTGTCTTAGAAAATAAAAAAGCACCTTTGGGTGCTTTTTTATTTTGTGTATGGAATTCGGGCAATCGACAATTTGTTTGACTCACTTTTGATGAACGAAAGAGGCCAATTATTTGCTTATCGTGATCATTGGGTGTCCTTGCGTCAGTATTTGAAGTGATTTTGTATTTACGCCGGAAGCAATCGATTTCTGGCTGTCACTCATTCTCTGGCGGTACAAGATTAAAATGTTCGTAAGCCAAAGTGGTGGCAATTCTCCCGCGAGGAGTACGTTGCAGGTAACCTTGTTGTATCAGATAGGGTTCCAGCACATCTTCAATGGTGTCACGTTCCTCACCGATTGCCGCCGCGACATTGTCCAGCCCGACGGGGCCGCCACCGAATTTAAACAGGATGGCTTCAAGTAGCTTTCTGTCCATCAGATCGAAGCCAACGGTATCCACATCCAGCATTTTCAGCGCGGCATCGGCAATATCTTTGGTGATCTCGCCATTGCCTTTCACCTCGGCATAGTCACGTACCCGCCGCAGCAGGCGATTGGCAATACGCGGTGTGCCACGCGCGCGATTAGCGATTTCTCGCGCGCCAGCTTCGTGTATCGGTGCATTCAGGAGGGAGGTCGAACGTGTGACGATACGCGTCAGTTGTTCCGGCGTATAAAATTCCAGACGGGCGACGATACCAAAGCGATCACGCAAAGGATTCGTCAGCATGCCCGCCCGCGTTGTTGCACCGACCAGCGTGAACGGTTGCAGATCCAGTTTAACCGAGCGTGCAGCGGGGCCTTCGCCTATCATGATGTCGATCTGATAGTCTTCCAGCGCAGGATATAAAATTTCTTCAACGACGGGAGACAAACGGTGAATTTCATCGATAAACAGCACATCGTTCGCTTCCAGATTCGTCAGTAGTGCGGCCAGATCGCCTGCACGCTCCAGAACCGGCCCCGAAGTCTGACGCAGGTTTACTCCCATTTCACGGGCAATAATGTGTGCCAGCGTGGTTTTACCTAAGCCCGGAGGCCCGAACAGCAGGGTGTGATCGAGTGCTTCTCCGCGCTGGCGTGCAGCGGTGATAAAAATTTCCAACTGGTCACGGATTTTTTCCTGCCCAACATATTCGTCGAGTTGCTTTGGCCGTAACGCCCGTTCAATCGCTTCTTCATTAACGGACACTGGTGTTGCCGCAATGATGCGCTGTTCGCTGAAATTGATCGAAAGATTATCTGTCTGTATGCTCATGATGTAATTTTTCAGCCTTTAGACAGTGATTTCAGGGCGAGCTTGATTCCTTCCGAGACGCCTGTGTCTTTTGGTACGGATTTCATCGCCAGCATCGCTTCTTTATCGGAATAACCCAGGGCTAACAAGGCATTCAGAATGTCGGCGCTATGATCACCTGCCGCGGCCGCCATACTGGACGTAAATAAATCGGCACCGAGTTTACCTTTGAGTTCCAGTAACAGGCGCTCGGCGGTTTTTTTGCCTATTCCCGGAATGCGGGTTAAGCGACCGACTTCCTGCATCGTAATCGCTTGCGACAGATCTGCCACGGACATTCCTGAGAGAATAGACAATGCCGTGCGTGCACCGACGCCACTGATTTTAACCAGTTGACGGAAGGTCGCGCGTTCTTCTGCTGTGCCAAAACCAAACAACACATGTGCATCTTCGCGTATGGCCAGATGCGTCAGCAAAACCACTTTTTCACCTAATGGCGGCAGGTTATAAAACGTGCTCATCGGCACATCGACTTCGTAGCCCACACCCTGACAATCAATCAGTAATTGCGGGGGATTTTTCTCTAGCAGAGTGCCTGCGATGCGACCTATCATGAGACTGCTTTCATACTGTATGAATAAGCAGTGATAGTAAACGATTCTCTCCGGCTTGACGAGAGTGTGTCAGCGAAATTCCACGACTTAGGACTGCTGTTGCTTTCCTGAGTGGCGATCAGAGATAAAAATATAAGCGGAGAGAAACGTCGCTGTATTTGCAAGGGTTTTCAGGCAAAAAGGTTTGCTGAGGCGCATCAATATTGAGGGAGACTAAGCTGAGAATGAGTGTCAGGCATAGAATCTGATCCGACAGAATGGGGACATTTACCCTATCAGTCTGCCGGCTTTCACACGCAAGCCTTTTTTGGCCAGTTCGGGCGCAATGGCACTCAAGGTTGCCAGGGCTTCACCACTATGGGCGTGGCAAATCGCTACGCCGAGTGCATCAGCGGCATCCGCACTTGGTGTGCCGGATAGCATTAACAGACGTTGCACCATATCCTGCACCTGCTCCTTGCTGGCACGCCCCTGGCCGACAACCCCTTGCTTGACCTGCAGCGCCGTGTATTCGGCGACCATCAGATTAGCGGCGACTAATGCACAAATCGCGGCGCCACGCGCCTGTCCCAGCAATAAGGTGGATTGAGGATTGACGTTGACGAAGACTTTCTCTATCGCCGCACAATCAGGCTGATAAGTGCGGACAATTTCAGAAACACCGGAAAGGATAGTTTTCAGCCGCTCAGGTAAAGAACCTTCGACCGTTTTGATGGTGCCAGATGCCACGTAAGTGAGCTTCTGTCCCTGCTTATGAATAACCCCGAATCCAGTTGTCCGCAATCCGGGGTCGATACCTAAAATCTTCATGTGTGCCTTGCCCCGCAAAAGAGCAAGGCGAATGATTAATGACGGAAATGACGTGTGCCAGTATAGACCATCACCACACCGCGTTCATCTGCGGCATCAATGACTTCCTGATCGCGCATAGAGCCACCCGGATGAATCACACAAGTCGCGCCTGCATCGACCACTACATCCAGACCGTCACGGAACGGGAAGAATGCATCTGACGCTACAGCAGAACCTATCAGCGACAGCCCGGCATTTTGTGCTTTGATCGAAGCGATACGCGCAGAATCAATACGGCTCATCTGACCGGCGCCGACACCCAGCGTCATACCGTTGCCACAGAATACGATCGCATTCGATTTAACGTATTTCGCGACACGCCATGCAAACATCATGTCGGCCATTTGTTGTGGTGTCGGTTGAAGTTTGGAGACGACGCGCAATTCTTCCTGCAAAACGTTTTTCGCGTCCGGTGCCTGTACCAGCAAGCCACCGCCGACGCGTTTGACGTCGTATTGATTGACTTCGTTGCCCAAGGCAATTTCCAACAAACGCACGTTTTGTTTCGCCGCAAAAATCGCTTTTGCTTCTGCTGTGAACGATGGTGCGATCAGCACTTCAACGAATTGTTTAGCGACGATTTCTGCTGCTTTGCCATCGAGTTCACGGTTGAATGCAATGATGCCGCCAAAGGCTGATGTGGGGTCGGTTTGCAATGCTTTGCTGTATGCGTCAAATGGTGTCGGGGCTACAGCTACGCCGCAAGGATTCGCATGCTTAACGATGACGCAAGCGGATTCTTTGAACGACTTAACGCATTCCCACGCTGCATCGGAGTCAGCGATATTGTTGTAAGACAGTTCTTTGCCTTGCAATTGTTTGTAGTTGGCGAGTGCACCATCCACTGTTTTCAAATCACGATAAAAAGCTGCCGACTGATGCGGGTTTTCGCCATAACGCATTTCCTGCACTTTGTCGAAATGCAGATTCAGTGTCTGCGGATAAGCGCTGCGTGTCGTGTGTGCTTTATCTTCACCGAGGCTGGTCAGATAGTTAGTGATTGCACCGTCATATTGTGCGGTATGCGCAAAGACTTTTTTTGCCAGCGTGAACTTGGTGTCATAGCTGACGACATTGTTATTCGCCTTCATTTCAGCGAGAACCACGGTGTAGTCGCTGGGGTCAACAATCACGGTCACGTCTTTGTGATTTTTTGCCGATGAGCGCAGCATCGTCGGTCCACCGATATCGATGTTCTCAATCGCATCTTCAAGTGAGCATTCTGCTTTGGCTACCGTTTGCTGGAAAGGGTAGAGATTCACAACGACCATATCTATCGTCGGAATGCCATGCTGTTCAAGCGCTGCAACATGCTCAGGAAAATCGCGGCGCGCCAGAATACCGCCGTGTACTTTCGGGTGCAGTGTTTTCACACGTCCGTCGAGCATTTCAGGAAAGCCCGTGTAGTCCGCTACTTCGGTTACAGCCAAACCATTATCGGCCAATAATTTAGCGGTGCCGCCGGTGGAGAGCAACTTGACACCGAGTGCAGACAATTCACGTGCAAATTCGAGCACACCGGTCTTGTCGGAGACGGAGATAAGAGCTTGTTTGATCATGATGAAGATAAGTGATTAAGGAAATCGGTGTCAGGCGCTGGCGGCAAATAATTACAGCAAACCGTGCTGCTGCAATTTCTTGCGCAAGGTATTGCGGTTAATGCCGAGCATGTCTGCTGCTTGTGACTGGTTGCTGGAGGCGCGTATCATCACCATTTCCAGCATAGGTTTTTCTACTGCTAATACAACCATGTCGTAAATATTGGAGGCGGGTTGTTCGCCGAGATCGCGGAAATATTTTTCCAGATTTTTATGGACGGCGTCCTGAATGCTATCTTTGCTCATGCTGTTTTTGTCACTGTTCGGTTATGCCGGTCGGCGCTTTCATTTCAATGCTGAAGGCGCTGATGTTATGCGGTCGGATTACAAATATCGGTTTGTTTTACGCCGCCATTTTTTCTTCAAAGGGGCGGTATTGTAACCGTTCCCCCGCCATGCGATCAAAAAAATGACTGACGGCATCAAGTTGTTCATCGCACGAGGTCAGCAAATTCATTTGCTGCCGGAATTCCTCGCCGTTGACGAGTTCCTGCACGTACCAGCCTATGTGTTTGCGCGCAGTCCTGACACCAAGATACTCACCGTAAAACTCATAATGTGCTTTCAGATGGTTATCCATCAGGTGCCGGACTTCGCTGATCAATGGCGGCGGTAAGTGTTCGCCAGTTGCGAGGAAATGTTCGATTTCGCGAAAGATCCAGGGCCGCCCTTGTGCCGCTCGTCCTATCATGATCGCATCTGCACCGGTGACTTCTAACACGTATTTTGCTTTTTCCGGCGTGGTGATATCGCCATTGGCAACCACTGGAATAGTCACCGCCGCTTTGACGGCGGCAATGGTGTCGTATTCGGCATCGCCTTTGTAGCCGTCAGCACGGGTACGGCCATGCAAGGTCAGCATTTGTATGCCAGCAGATTCCGCCATACGTGCAATCGTCAGCGCGTTTTTATTTGCTCTATCCCAGCCGGTACGGAATTTCAGTGTGACAGGCACATCGACAGCACCGACCACGGCATCGAGAATGTCGCCAACCAGAGCTTCGTTTTGCAGTAACGCCGAGCCACACCACGCATTGCATACTTTCTTGACCGGGCAACCCATGTTGATGTCGATGATCTGCGCGCCCTTATCCACATTATGTTTTGCGCAATCTGCAAGCATTTGTGGGTCTGCGCCTGCGATCTGTACTGCCTTGGGTTCCATCTCTCCGGCATGGTTAGTGCGTCGGGTCGATTTTTCGGTTTCCCATAATTTCGGATTCGATGCCGCCATTTCCGAAACGGCATAACCTGCACCAAGTTCTTTGCATAACTGACGGAAAGGTCTGTCGGTGACCCCAGCCATGGGAGCCACAAAAATATTGTTACGCAAGACGTAGGAACCAATTTGCACGATGAGGTGGGAGGGAATTTGAAGAAGCGCTATTTTACCTGAAACCTGCCTAAATAATTAGCAAATACGCTGTTTTCTGAAGGAATATTTATTTCAATCAGGTCGCGATTTTGATAGCTTTAGACTTGCTTTTCTAAATTTCGACAGCCAGTCGGTACTGGCTTGTCGTCATGTTTTGTTTGGTTGAAGTTTGGCTGAAAATTGGGCAGCATGTGTGGGGCTTGGTGTAGAGCGGATGCGGTGCTTGCATCAGCGCTATCAGTGGAAATGAGCGATATGAACGACGTCAGGATGCTTTATCGTTTTGATTAATTTCATCCATGGCGTCAGTATCGAGATGGGCAGTGTCTCCCCACTGGATCAGTTGCAAAGCATGGTCTTTGTACTCAAAGCGGTTAATGCTTGCGTTGTAAATCGTCACCTCACGCGGAGCATTCAACGGTAATCCTTTGGCTGCACGATACGCGCATTCGAGTACACCACCGTGGGCGACCAGGGCGATTTTTTTTCCTTCGAATTGTTGTGCGTAGTGCTCAATGTGCTCGATGATACGTTGATGAAACTGACGTGTCGTCTCACCTTTATTTTCCCCCGGAGGAAATTCTGCATCAGGATCATGCGATTTCCAGGCCGCATAGGCTTCCGGAAAAACATGTGGAATCTCGCTGTACAGTTGTCCTTCAAAGCCGCCATAGCAACGTTCGCGTAAGCCAGCATCGATGCGGGTACTGATGCCTTGCAAGCGCGCGATTTCACCGGCAGTCTGCACTGCCCGTTGTAAATCACTGGAAATGATGGCATCCAGTTTTTCATTTTGCAGCGACCACGCCAGCGCCTTTGCCTGCTGCGTTCCTTGTGCATTCAATGGAATATCAAGGTGCCCCTGCAAGCGTTTAATAGCATTCCAGGGTGTTTCACCGTGGCGGATAAGGAGAATTTCAGTCATCTGATTTGTGGATAGTTGCAGGCACGTCGAGACAGCTACGTAAATGTCGTTACGCCGATTTTTTTGTTTCCAACCAAAATGTGACAGGGCCGTCGTTGGTCAGCGACACTTTCATGTCGGCACCAAAACGGCCAGTCTCGACTGTGCTGTGTTTGCTTTTTGCTTGCCGGACAAAATAGTCGAACAATTGGCGCGCGACATCAGGTGGTGCGGCTGGTGTGAACGAAGGGCGGGTGCCGGCGTTGGTATTGGCCGCCAGCGTGAATTGCGGTACCAGCAATAAGCCGCCCTGCGTATCTGTAATGCTGAGGTTCATTTTTCCAGCATCATCACTGAATACGCGGTAGGTCAGCAGCTTATTGAGTAAGGCATCCGCCTCGGTTTCACTGTCGCCGCGTTCTGCGCAGACCAATACCATTAAGCCTGCCGTGATCGCGCCGGTGGTTTCACCATCGACGACGACACTGGCATGGCTGACGCGTTGCAATAGTCCGATCATGCTGACAAAGTCACGCGGGCAAATTTTCGTTTGCCGACTTGTAATACAAATGTCCCGGCTTCGACTTTCAAGCCTTTGTCACTGAGAACGGTGCCGTCAATACGTACGCCGCCTTGCTCAATCATACGCAAAGCTTCAGAGGTCGATGCACACAGATTTGCTTGTTTCAATAATTGCGCGATGCCGACTGGCGCACCGCTCAAGCTGACTTCCGGCACGTTGTCCGGTATACCACCTTTCGAGCGGTTAACGAAATCGGACAGTGCATCTTCACCAGCTTGTTTATTATGGAAGCGGGCAACGATCTCCTGCGCCAGCGCAACCTTGATATCGCGTGGATTCTGGCCGTCAGCAACGGCTTTTTTATAGTTCGCAATTTGCTCAATAGAGCAGAACGAAAGCAGGTCGTAATACTTCCACATCATCTCGTCTGAAATACTCATGATCTTGGCGAACATGTTATTTGCCGGTTCCGTGATGGCGATGTAGTTATTTTTTGATTTCGACATCTTTTCAACGCCGTCCAGACCTTCCAGCAGTGGCATGGTCAGAATACATTGTTGCTCTTGTCCGTAATCTTTTTGTAGTTCGCGTCCGACCAGTAAATTGAATTTCTGATCTGTGCCACCCAGTTCGAGGTCGGCATGTAATGCGACGGAATCATAGCCCTGCATCAGCGGATACAGAAATTCGTGTACCGAAATCGGCGTGCCTGCTTTGAAACGTTTGGTGAAGTCATCGCGCTCCATCATACGAGCCACAGTATATTTTGATGACAACTGAATCATGCCGCGTGCACCCAGCGGATCACACCATTCTGAGTTGTAACGGATTTCAGTTTTTGCCGGATCTAATACCAGGCTCGCTTGCCGGAAGTAAGTTTTGGCGTTTTCCTCGATCTGCTCACGCGTCAGCGGCGGGCGGGTGATATTGCGTCCGGAAGGATCGCCGATCATCGATGTGAAATCACCAATCAGAAAGATAACCTGATGGCCTAAATCTTGCAACTGCCGTAATTTATTCAGAACGACAGTATGACCAAGGTGCAAATCTGGTGCAGTCGGATCCAGCCCCAGTTTGATACGTAAAGGTTTGCCAGTTTGTTCGCTGCGGGCGAGTTTTTGCGCAAATTCGCTTTCGATGAGCAATTCGTCAACGCCACGTTTGGTGACCGCGAGGGCGTGTTGTACGGCATCGGATAGTGGCAAGGCTTTGGCTGGCGTGATGATGCTGGAACTGGAGTTGGAATTGTGTGCAGAAGTCATAGGTATTTAAACGAGATTTTTTGTAACATCGCTGGTCAGGGTTCTCATTCTGAATCAATAATCAGCGTTTTGCCAGATTCTGGGTGTCGGTTTAATTTTGCTGGGATCAAGTTTTCTTGCTTTATAATCCAGCCTTGGTTTGTCGCCGATCATATTCTTCGAGCATGTTTTGCTTAGAATATTATTGCTGCAGCGACCCCCGAATTTTCGATAAAAACAGTCAATTTTAACTTATTGCATGCGACCATCAGATAAATTACTTCGTGTGGCTACCGGCAGCTCCAGACTGTTGTTAGGTTCCACCCGCGTTTCCCGTATTGTTTCCGTCACTGCTTTATTCTTCGCTGTCTGTGCTGTAGGTGCGACGGCCGTTGCGCCTCTGGCACCGGATGCGGCAGATTTGCCGGTTAAAAAAATTACCAAAGAATTGCCTTTACCCAGCCTTGATGAACAAGTCGCTGCATTGGCCAATGCTGATCAGCAGTATGTTCGCGAAGAGATAGTCCGTCGTGGCGACACGCTCAGTGGCTTATTGTTGCGCCTGGGCGTGGATGACGCCGACGCGAATACTTTCATTAAAACCGATAATGTGGCGCGCAGCTTATTACAGTTGCGTACCGATAAGTCCGTTCGCGTCAAAACGAATGAAGACGGCGAGCTGGAATGGTTGCAGACGACAGTCGTGGACGGTACAGATAAGCCGGCCCGGAATATCGAAGTCAAACGCGATGCTTCGGGGCATTTCGTGGCAACCGATGCGCCTGCTGCGCTGGAGCGTCGCGTTGAAATGACCTCCGGCAATATCGTTTCCTCGCTGTTTGCAGCGACGGATGAGGCGAACATCGCTGATAATGTGGCGTCGCAGATTGTCAGTATGTTTGAAACGAACATTGATTTTCGCAAGCTGCAACGCGGAGATCAGTTTAATGTGGTCTATGAAAGTTTCTGGCAAAACGGCCAACTTGTGAAAACTGGCCGGGTACTCGCAGGTGAATTCACTAATGCCGGAAAAACTTACCAATCTGTGTGGTTTGATGAAGCCGGTGGTCAGGGTGGTTATTACACTTTCGACGGTAAGTCTCTCAAAAAGTCTTTCCTCAAATCGCCGTTGGAATTTACCCGTATCTCTTCGGGATTCTCGATGCGCGTACACCCGATTTCAGGTCAGTGGAAAGCGCATAAAGGTGTCGATTTTGCCGCCGTGACAGGAACGCCGATTCGTGCGACTGCTGATGGTATTGTGGATTCTGTTGGACCAAGCAATGGTTACGGTAATCTGGTGGTGGTGAAGCATCATTCCAATTACAGCACAGCCTATGCGCACATGAGCCGTTTCGCGGCTGGCATACATAAAGGCAGCCGTGTTAGTCAGGGTGAAGTCATCGGCTATGTCGGCTCAACTGGCTGGGCAACTGGCCCTCATCTGCATTATGAGTTCCGTGTGAATAATGAGGCACGGGATCCTATGGGCATCAGTTTGCCAGAGGCTCCGCCATTGGCAGGAAACGATATGCCGCGTTTCAAAGTAGTTGCTGCTGAAATGCATCACCGCTTCAATTTGCTGCGTCCTGAACGTTTAGCGGAAACGATGAAACTGGCATCCCGTTAAAGCGATAAGCTCAATACAGGCCGAACATTGCGTTCGGCCTTTTTCATTTTAGTGATGTGCATATGCAGAATGCTTCTTTGTATATTGGTTTAATGTCTGGCACCAGCCTTGACGGTGTGGATGGGGTGCTCGTGCGCTTACCTGAAACACCGGGAAAGCCTGTGGAGTTGCTTGCCAGTGCTTACCTTCCGTTTTCAACAGAGATACGACAGCAGGCAATGATGTTGCAGAGTAATTGCAATGATGAACTGCATCAGGAAGCCTTGCTGGCCAACGCGCTGGCGCGAGCCTATGCTGAGTGCGTTCATCTTTTGTCTGAGCAATATCCTCTTCAGGATGTCCGGGCAATCGGTGTACACGGACAAACGATACGGCACCGGCCCGAGCTGGGTTATACCCGTCAAACGAACAACCCCTCTTTACTGGCCGAATTAACCGGCATTGATGTGATTGCTGATTTCCGCAGTCGCGATATCGCTGCAGGCGGACAAGGCGCACCGTTGGTGCCGGCATTTCATCACGCCGTATTTGCGGCCGACAATGAATGCAGAGTCGTCGCCAATATCGGCGGCATCAGTAATATCAGTATTCTCGGCGCGGATGGCAGCACGACTGGTTTTGATACCGGGCCAGGCAATGTGCTGATGGATTACTGGATACATCAGCATCAGGCAAAAAACTATGATGCCGACGGTGCCTGGGCATCGCAAGGTGATGTGAATTCAGCATTGCTTGAGAAACTCATGGCTGAGCCTTATTTGCATCTTGCTCCGCCCAAAAGCACCGGACGTGATCTGTTTCATCCCGCATGGTTGCAACAGCAATTACAGGGATTTGATACCGTACCCGCTGCCGACGTACAGGCGACATTGTGCGCTTACACCGCGATGAGTCTGGCGCAGGCGATTTGTACTTACGGCGGACAGCAGGCAAAGGCCGTTTATGTGTGCGGCGGCGGTGCGTTTAACCGTCGTCTGATGCTGATGTTGCAGACTTTTTTGTTTGAGGCCGGATCGTCCGCGTTGGTGTGCAGCACGGATGCGCTTGGTGTCGCACCGGAGCAAGTTGAAGCGATGGCTTTTGCCTGGCTGGCGCAACAATTTTGTTTGCGCCGTCCGGGTAATCTGCCGGTAGTCACTGGCGCCAAAGGCCCGCGTATTCTTGGTGCGCTGTATCCAGCATAAATTGCGTACACTCTGACCCCTATTTGATTTTTTTCTCGCTATGAAAAGAGATATCGCATGATTCAACTGATCTACGTCGCTGACCCTATGTGTTCATGGTGCTACGGTTTTGGTCCGGAGTTGCAAGCCTTGCTGGAACTGATGCCGGAGGCGAATCTGGATATCGTCGTCGGTGGCTTGCGCGCCTATAACCAGGAGATCATGGGTGAGGAACAACGACAAACCATACGCGGTCACTGGACGCATGTCGCCGAAGCTACCGGTCTGCCGTTTGCCGCAACAGGGATGACGCAAGAAGGTTTTAAATACGATACTGAGCCCGCATGCCGGGCAGTTGTGGCGACCAAAATGCTGGCGGATCATCTTGCACCAGTGCAGTTGTTATCGGTCTTTCGCGCTATTCAACATGCGTTTTATGCCGAAGGCAAAGACGTAACCGATTTACATATTCTTTCGGATGTTGCGGTCAATGCCCTGAATGGGATGGACGGCGACGATAGTTTTGATGCGTCCAGTTTTTACGAAACACTCGTGTCACCGATGTGCATGGCGGACACGCGGCAGGAATTTGAGCAATGCCAGCGCTGGGGAATACGCGGCTTCCCCGCACTGTTATTGGTTCACGACAATGCCTTGCACATGATTGCATCCGGCTTCACGAAAACAGCGGAATTAGTTTCCGCGATTCAGGAAATAAAAAAAATATGAATACCTCATTGATTTCCCCACGTATTCAGATTGCCCCCGGTGGTCCGGAATTTTCCCGTATCGTTCTTGGCCTGTGGCGACTCGCGAGTTGGCAAAAAACACCGCAAGAACGGGTCAGTTTTTTGCAAGAGGCGCTGGAACTCGGTATTACAACCATAGATCAGGCGGATATTTACGGCGATTACCAGAGTGAACGCCTGCTCGGAGAGGCGTTGCATATAGCGCCTGAATTAAAAAAAGAATTTCAGTTCGTGAGTAAGTGCGGTATCAAACTGGTGTCGCAGCATCGCCCTGAGCATCATCTTAAGCACTACGATACCAGTCGCCAGCACATCATTGCTTCTGCCGAAAATTCTTTGCGGGCAATGCAGATTGATCGTCTGGATCTGCTGTTGATTCATCGTCCCGATCCTTTGATGGATGCCGATGAAATCGCTGAGGCATTTCATCATTTACAGCAAAGTGGCAAGGTCGCACATTTCGGCGTGTCGAATTTTACGCCGTCGCAATTTGATTTACTGGCATCACGTTTTCCATTGGTCACAAATCAGGTCGAACTCTCGCTGTTGCATCTGTCGCCTTTGCATGACGGCACACTAGATTTGTGCCAACGATTGCGTATTGCGCCGATGATCTGGTCGGCATTGGGTGGTGGTGCTTTATTATCGGATGCCACAGCGAATGCCGATGTGCAGCGTGTCCGCGTTGCTTTGGGTCAGGTGGCCGCAGAACTTCAGGTGCCTCTGGCAACGGTTGCGATTGCCTGGGTATTACAACATCCGTCCAAGCCGATGGTGCTGACTGGATCTGGGCGTATGTCGGCATTGCGTGAAGCTGTTCTTGCATGTAGCCAGACATTGAGCCGTGAGCAATGGTTTTCTCTCTGGTGTGCCGCAGCCGGAAAAGGAGTTGACTGATCTTAGTCAACGCCCTGTCTGCAAGGGATACAGCCTTGATAAAGATTTTTATTTTGACTGTGCCGGATCAATTGATAACGTGGTAGCACCAGGCTGGCGCTGCCCGCATTAATCCTTAAAGACAGACTGCATCCATTCGATGAACAGTGCTACTTCCGGTCTCAGGCTTGGCTGTGCTTCGTGTACCAGATGGTAGGCGTGCGGCGGCGTTGCCAGTTGTGTGTCAAACAGGCGAATGACTTCTCCGTTGTCTATCATTTCCTGCGCAAAGTGCTGGCGTGTTAAACCAACACCATGACCATGTTTAATCGCCTCAAGTAATAATCCCAGATCATCTACGCGTAATCCATGCGTTGGTTCAGCCCAGTCTAAACCGGCGACTTCAAACCAGGGTTGCCATGGTTCCAGCGCCGAGCGTAGCAAACAGGCATGGCGTAAATCAGCCGGTGTGCTGATCTTCGGAATCGTTTTCAGATAGGCTGGGCTGGCAACAGCAAAGCTTGGTTCGATAAACAGTTTTTTAGTGACGAGATTAGGATATTCTCCCGCGCCGAATCTGACCTCGACATCACTTTCTGACAGGCTGAGATCGTATAAGGGAACAAACAGATAGACTTCCACTTCGATGTCAGGATGTTTGCTGGTGAATTCTGCCAGACGTGGCATGAACATGTAGCGGGCAAACGTTGGTGGCACCGTGACTTTGACTCGCATCTGATTTTGCGTTGCTTTATTGGGCAACGGAAAATCAGACAAAGTGCGCAACACATTCCGCACCACGTCAAGATAGCGACGACCGAATTCAGTCAGTGTGACGCTGCGGCCTTCTCTGACAAACACACGTTCGCACAAATGTTCTTCGAGTAAACGTATGCGGTGGGAAAGCGCGGAAGGGGTGATGCACAGCTCTTCTGCTGCAACGGCAAATGATCCAAAGCGGGCGGCCGCTTCAAAAGCGGAAAGAGCGTGAACCGGAGGTAATCTTGTAGCCATTCTGTATCCTGATTATTCTTCATCCCATGCGCTCAGTGGCGCACATGCATGCAGTGTGTCTCGTTTATTGGCATAGCGAAGGCGGCGCGAATAGCCGCTAATCCACCATTATGACGCGCATTTCTGACAGCAGCCTTATAAGCCTCTCAGCATTGCAGTTATTAAGTACACCCGGATCTGGCCTACGATAACGCTGGTTTTTTATTTTATGCTGGTAAGCAGCATATTCGATGGTGTCTATTATGATGCGTTCCCGACGTTTTTGGCTTATGCTCTGCGACTTCAGTCCGAATTATATGAGCTATGGGTAACCGACTTTCAAAAATTGCGACACGTACCGGCGATACTGGTACCACTGGTCTGGGTGACGGCAGTCGTGTCGATAAAGACGCGTTACGGGTGCACGCGATGGGTGATGTGGATGAACTGAATTCACATATCGGCGTCTTGTTGTGTGAAAACTTATCGCCGCAGTTGCGGCATGAGCTGATCTCTATTCAGCATGATTTATTTGATATGGGCGGCGAGTTGTGTATTCCCGGCTATAGCCTGATTACTGAGGCGCAGGTCGCACGTCTGGACGCTTTGCTGGAAAAATACAATGCCGATTTGCCGCCGTTGCGGGATTTTATTCTGCCCGGGGGAAACCGGCCAGCAGCGCTGGCGCATGTGTGCCGCACCGTTTGCCGGCGCGCTGAGCGGGCGATTGTGAGTGTCGGGAAAAATGAAGCCATCAATGATCATCCGCGTCAGTATATGAATCGTCTGTCTGATTTGCTGTTCGTTTTATCGCGGGTTTTGAATCGGGTTGATGGCGGCAGCGATGTTCTGTGGGAAAAAGAACGCGAGCGCTGATTGCTGCTGCACTGTGATGCTCAGTGTTATTTTTTTGGTTGTTGATGGCGCTCTAGCAGGCGTGACAGTGCCGCAAGCAGATCCGTGTTCTGGGATGTGTTTTCCAGATTCTGTTCCAAGGTGCTGAATGCCTGCAGTGCTTTGCCTGAGAGTGCCAGTTGTTTCACAGGCGGGGCTTTTTCTACGACCCGCCTGACTTGTACTTTGATGCGGACTGCGTTAATCTGCCAGCCCCGCTCTTGCAAGCTGCTCAGCAATTTCGGGCATTGTTGTTTCAGTTTGGTTGCTAATGCCGCATTCGGCGCAGACAGCGTCAGCAGACCATCTGCCAGTTGCATGACTTCACAGGTATCAAATATCGGCGGCAAAATCGCACCGCAATCTTTTTGCAGCGACAAATGACGTTGTATCGTAGGTAGCAGCGGCGAAATTTTATCGTTGCTACGCAAAAAATCGCCAGCGCCAGTGGCACCCATAACCGGGCGTCCGCGCTTGATATTGATTCGGTACGGAGGTCGCGATGGTGTGAATGGTGTTGACATGGGCAGCACATTACCACAAACCGGGCGGCGTTACAGCCGCATTCCACACAGTTTTTAAGGGGTAGTATTGATGCAAATTATATTAATGCACTCCCGCTTTACCCAAGCGAAATCGGTGACCTTGTCGTCACATCATGTAGTGCTGGCGATACTGGGTTTTATGCTCATCACGATTATTTGCGGTGCGCTGATGGCGGCGCTCACATTCCGGTTGGCGAGTGCCGATTTACCTTTCTTGCGAAATATCCTGCCGGCCAGCGCCGCTCTGCCAAACGATCCGAATGCGAAAGACCGCTATGTCAAAGAAAACCTGGCGGCAATGGCGGTTAAGCTGGGTGAAATGCAGGCGCAATTGATACGGCTCGACGCGCTGGGCGAGCGTGTGCAAGGATTGGCGGGCGTCAAGCCTGAGGAGTTTAATTTCAAGGAGCTGCCAGCGCGCGGCGGCCCGGAAATTTCCAGCGCACCTTCGCATGAACTGAATATGGAAGAGTTTCAGGCAGCGCTGGACGTGTTAGAAAAGGATCTTGAACATCGCTCCGATTATATGAATGTCGTCGAAACGAAGCTGATGGGTTTCAAGATACAGTCAAAAATGCTGCCGACGATACAGCCAGTGAATGTTGCGTATAACGCCTCCGGATTTGGCTGGCGCCTTGATCCGTTTACCGGGCGCAGCGCATTCCATGAAGGCATCGATTTTTCAGCGCCGACCGGAACGCCGATTCAGGCTGCCGCTGGTGGCGTGGTGATTGCCGCTGAATATCATCCGCAGTTCGGCAATATGCTGGAAATTGATCACGGCGGTGAGCTGATTACCCGTTATGCGCATACCTCCAGAATTTATGTGAAGCTCGGCGATATCGTCAAACGCGGACAGCATATTGCCGATATTGGCTCGACCGGTCGCTCAACCGGCGCCCATCTGCATTTTGAGGTGCGGGTCAAGGATGTGCCGCAAAATCCGCATAAATTCCTGTCGGCCGGAGCCAATCAGGCCAGTCTCTCTGCTTTGAACCAAAAATAGGCTTGAGTTTGTCCAAATAGCCACCAACTCGTACCAATGCGTCAAGGTTTCAGCAGTGATTTGCTGGTCAAGCCGTTCCCGCGTGGTAAAATCGTGAGTTATCCCATATTGTTGCTGTGCAAGCAAGTTTTTGCTGCGGCTTTTTTCAGAATTTAACTTTTCGTTCATAGCATGTCATTCCTGACCAAGATATTCGGCAGCCGTAATCAGCGGCTTTTGAAGCAATACCAAAAGACGGTGCGTGAGATCAACGCATTGGAACCTCAGCTGGAAACTCTGTCGGACGAGGCTTTACAAGCCAAGACTGCTGAATTTAAAGCCCGCGTAGCGAAAGGTGAAACTTTAGACAGTTTGCTGGTAGAAGCATTTGCGGTGTGCCGCGAAGCCAGTAAGCGCGTCCTGAAAATGCGCCACTTTGATGTGCAGATGATAGGCGGTATGGTTCTGCACTACGGCAAAATTGCAGAGATGGGTACCGGCGAAGGTAAAACCCTGATGGGTACCCTGCCGATTTATCTGAATGCTTTGTCCGGCAAGGGCGTGCATGTGGTGACGGTGAATGATTACCTCGCGCAGCGCGATGCCGAATGGATGGGGCAACTCTATGGCTGGCTGGGATTGACGACCGGTATCAATCTGTCGCAACTCGATCACGACGCCAAGCAGTCTGCTTATGCCTCCGATATCACTTACGGCACGAACAACGAATTCGGCTTTGACTACCTGCGCGACAACATGGTGTTTGAAGCGAAAGACCGCGTACAACGTGGTCTGAATTTCGCCGTCGTCGATGAGGTCGATTCGATTCTGATCGATGAAGCGCGTACACCACTGATTATTTCCGGTCAGGCCGAAAATCACACCGAACTGTATTACAAGATTAATGAAGTGCCGAAACTGCTGACCTTGCAGATCGGCGAAGAAACGCCGGACGGTAAAGGCCACATTGAGGTTCCGGGCGACTACACCAAAGATGAAAAAGCGCATCAGGTCCTGCTGACCGAAGCGGGTCACGACAAAGCTGAAAAAATTCTGACGCAGATGGGCTTATTGCCGGAAGGCGCATCGCTGTATGACGCGGCGCATATCAGCCTGATTCACCATCTGTACGCCGCTTTGCGTGCGCATGCCTTGTATTTCAAAGACCAGCACTATGTGGTGCTGGATGATGAAATCGTCATCGTTGATGAATTTACCGGCCGTATGATGACGGGTCGTCGCTGGTCTGACGGTTTGCATCAGGCAGTCGAAGCGAAAGAGGGCGTCAAGATTCAGAATGAGAATCAGACACTGGCCTCGATCACTTTCCAGAATTATTTCCGTATGTACACCAAGCTGTCAGGCATGACAGGGACGGCCGATACCGAAGCGTATGAATTCCAGGAAATCTACGGTCTGGAAACCGTCGTGATTCCGCCGAATCGTCCTTCGCAGCGTAAAGACCGTCAGGATCAGGTTTATAAATCCGCCGAAGAAAAATACGGTGCGATGCTCAAAGACATACAGGATTGTTACGAACGCGGTCAGCCGGTGCTGGTTGGTACTACGTCGATTGAAAATTCCGAATTGTTATCCGGTATTCTGACCAAGGCCAAATTGCCGCACAACGTGCTGAATGCGAAACAGCATGCACGTGAAGCGGAAATCGTGGCACAGGCAGGTCGCCCGAAAGCGATCACCATCGCCACGAATATGGCGGGTCGCGGTACCGATATTGTGCTCGGTGGTAACGTCGCCAAACAGGTGCAACTGATCGATGAGAATCCGGCATTGTCTGATGCTGAGAAACAGGCGCAGTCGCAAAAATTACGCGATGAATGGAAATCGCTCAACGAGCAGGTTGTCAATGCCGGTGGCTTGCATATCATCGGTACTGAGCGTCACGAATCACGTCGTGTTGACAATCAGCTGCGTGGTCGTTCCGGTCGTCAGGGTGATCCTGGTTCCAGCCGTTTCTATCTGTCGCTCGACGATCAGTTGCTGCGCATTTTCGCCGGTGACCGCGTACGTGCGATCATGGAACGTCTCAAAATGCCGGAAGGCGAACCGATTGAAGCGGGCATTGTTTCGCGTTCGATCGAATCGGCTCAGCGTAAAGTGGAAGCACGCAATTTTGACGTGCGTAAGCAATTGCTGGAATACGATGACGTTGCCAATGATCAGCGTAAAGTGATTTACCAGCAGCGTAATGAATTGCTGGAAGCACAGGACATCACGGAACTGATGACGTCCCTGCGTCACGGGATGTTTGCCGATGTGGTACACGCTTACGTGCCGCCAGGTTCGGTTGAAGAACAATGGGATATTCCCGGTCTGGAGGCTGTATTGTCTTCGGAATGGGCGCTGGATCTGCCGCTGACCAGCATGGTGGATAAAGAGCCGAACCTGACCGGTGAAGATATTCTTGAACGTGTGCAGCAGGCGGCGGACGCGAGCTACGCGGAAAAAATCGAGATCGTCGGCAAAGACGCTTTTGCCGGTTTCGAGCGCAGCGTTATGTTGCAAAGCATAGACAGCCACTGGCGTGAGCATCTGGCCGCACTCGATCATCTGCGTCAGGGTATCCATCTGCGCGGCTACGCACAGAAAAATCCTAAGCAGGAATACAAGCGCGAAGCGTTTGAATTATTCTCACAAATGCTGGATCTGATCAAAAACGATGTGGTTCGCACCGTGGTGACTGTCCGTATCCAGTCGCGTGAAGAAATCGAAGCGGCGGAAGAGCAAATGGCGCAATCACAAGTCGGCAACGTGCATTACCAGCATGCTGACTTTGATGAAAACGCCTCACCGGAAGAAATGCTGGCTCCATCTGCAGCGACGAATAACGGTGGCCAGCAGGAAATTACTTACGCGTTGAAGGTCGGCCGGAATGATCCTTGCCCTTGCGGCAGCGGTAAAAAATACAAGCAATGCCACGGCAAGCTGGCGTGATGCAAGTCTGACTTTAGTGTCACGAATTGAAAAAGGGATGAAGAAATTCATCCCTTTTTTTATGGGCATTTTCCTGCACGATCAACATCGTGCGGTTTGTCGCCGTAGCGGCTGCGTTTGTCTTGGTCATTGTGGCGGCATCCGTGCCTGCACTGACATAGCTGGTAATCTGGTCTGCAACGGCTTTTTTTTTGCTCCAAAATGCATTAAAAATACTCCCCCCTAGTATCTTAAAAGCCCCAATGTTTATGCTGAGGTTAAGCCGATTTCTATAAAAACAGGGGGGAGTATGCGTTTTAACCGCTTCTTTTATGAAGAATTGCGCTGATGTCATCCAGATAATCGCCTGACTTTGCAACGATGGATTGCCGCCATGCAGCATCGGAAGACAGTGCCAGTCAGCGCTGGTTTATTGCATACTGCGGGTTCTGCTTTCTAATTTTTGCTTGCTAATCCGGGTCTTGTGATGAATCTGAATCTGAGTGTTGCCGACGGCATGTTCCGTGATGAAGTGCAGGCGTTTTTGGCGCGTGCTTTACCGGCCGATATCCGCGATAAAGTCTTGAATGGCTGGAAGCTGGAGCGTGACGACTATGTACGCTGGCAAAAGATTTTATTCGCGCAAGGCTGGGGCGGCAGTTCCTGGCCGCAGCAGTTTGGTGGCACCGGCTGGACTGCCGTGCAAAAATATCTGTTTGAAGAAGCCTGTGCCGCAGCCGGTGCACCACGCCTGCCGCCATTCGGCATCAAGATGGTGGCGCCGGTGTTGATGGCGTTTGGCTCGCGGGAACAGCAACAACGCTATCTGCCCAAAATTTTGTCGGCGGATGAGTGGTGGTGTCAGGGCTATTCGGAGCCGGGTGCGGGCTCTGATCTGGCGGCAGTCAAAACCAGCGCCGTCAGAATGCGCGATGCCGACGGCGAATATTATCTCGTCAACGGGCAGAAAACCTGGACCACGCTGGCGCAGTATGCCGACTGGATTTTTTGTCTGGTGCGCACCGATAAAGAGGTCAAGCCGCAACGCGGCATTTCTTTTCTGCTGATCGATATGAAATCGCCGGGCATCACGGTGCGCCCGATTATCACGATGGATGGCGCGCACGAAATTAACGAAGTCTGGTTTGATCAGGTTCGGGTGCCGGCAGAAAATCTGGTCGGGCAGGAAAATCAGGGCTGGACGTATGCCAAGTTTTTACTGGGCCATGAGCGCACCAATATCGCCGGAATAGGCATCGCTAAACGTGAACTGGAACGCCTGAAAAAGCTGGCGCTCACTCAATACAAGAATGGCTTGCCCTTGCTCGCGGACCCACAATTTTCGCAGCGCGTGGCGCAGGTGGAAATTGATCTGATGGCGCTGGAAATTACCAACCTGCGCGTGCTGTCAGCAGAAGCCAGCCAGCGCGCGCCGGGGCCGGAAGCATCGATACTGAAAATCAAAGGGACGGAAATTCAGCAAGCCATCAGCGAATTATTGATGCAGGCATTGGGACCGCAGGCGCAGCCATTCCAGCCGGAAACATCGATGTATGGATATGACGGCGATGCAGCGAACGATGGCGATGCGCGTTCGCTGGGATCAAATTATTTCAACCTGCGCAAGTTATCGATTTATGGCGGTTCTAACGAGATACAAAAAAATATCATTGCCCAGATGATGATGGGCTTGTAATGTCCCGCGCCGGAAGAGGCGGATGCTGCGGGCTTTTGCTTCTGTTATCCGCTTATGTCATCCGTTTTGTCATTCATTCCCAGTGCTGATTTTGCCGTTCGCTGACCTAAAAATGTCCTACAATGGCGGCTTGATTTCATCGCAAGGAAACTATCATGGCCGTCAATTCTCCCGTCCCTGTCGCTGCTGATCTGAAACCGGTTGCCGGTATTCGTCTGGGGCATGCCGAAGCAGGTATCCGCAAAGCTAACCGCAAAGATGTGCTGGTCATGGAACTGGCACCGACGGCAACTGTGTCCGGCGTCTTCACGACCAATCGTTTTTGCGCCGCGCCGGTACAGGTCTCGAAAGCCCATCTGGAAGGCATGCACATGGCATCCGCTCCTATTCGTGCACTGGTGGTGAATACTGGCAATGCGAATGCGGGAACCGGCGATGCCGGCTTGGCGGCGGCGAATGCCACTTGCGCGGCGCTGGCGGATTTGCTGGGTTGTGAGGCAGCGCAGATTCTGCCGTTTTCCACCGGCGTGATTCTGGAACCTTTGCCTGTTGATCGTCTGGTGGCCGGTTTGCCGCAAGCGATTGCCAATCTGAAAGAAGACAACTGGTTCTTCGCTGCCGAAGCGATCATGACGACCGATACGCAGCCGAAAGCCGCATCCGCAACCGTAGAGATAGCCGGTAAAACCGTCACCATGACCGGCATCAGTAAAGGCGCCGGCATGATCAAGCCGAATATGGCGACCATGCTCGGCTATCTGGCGCTGGACGCAAAAGTCGCGCAACCCGTACTCGATCATCTGGTCAAGCAGGCAGCAGACAAATCCTTTAACTGCATCACGATTGACGGTGATACCTCCACCAACGATTCTTTCATGCTGATCGCGACCGGCGCGGGTGAAGTGGAAGTGAACGAAATCGGTTCACCGGAATACGCGCAACTGGCGAAAGCGGTGATCGATCTGTCGCAAAAACTCGCGCACATGATTATCCGTGACGGTGAAGGTGCGACTAAGTTCATGACGATTGCCGTCGAAGAAGGGCGTGATATCGAAGAATGCCGCAAAATTGCGTACTCGATTGCCCATTCGCCGTTGGTGAAAACCGCTTTCTTTGCATCTGACCCGAATCTCGGCCGCATCCTTGCTGCGATTGGTTATGCAGGCGTGACCGATCTGGATGTCAGCAAACTGAATCTGTATCTGGATGATGTCTGGGTGGCGAAAAATGGTGGCCGCAATCCTGATTACCGTGAAGAAGACGGGCAGCGCGTGATGAAGCAAAGCGAGATTACCGTTCGCGTTAAGCTTGCACGCGGTAACGCCAGCGCCACGGTCTGGACCTGTGATTTATCGCACGACTACGTATCGATCAATGCCGATTACCGTTCCTGATACGCTGAACTATGACGCAGCTTGATCAGTTTTTACTCCGCGCCGAACATGTATTGAACCGGCTGGAAAGTTTGTTGCCGATGGCAACACCAACGCCGGACTGGCAGCTCGGTCATGCGTTTCGCTGGCGCAAACGTGGTGGACAAGGTTACTTGCAAGTTGTCCGTCACGCCTCTGCCATTCAGCTCGATGATCTGCACAACATCGCACCGCAAAAGGCGCAGATCGAGCAAAATACGCGGCAGTTTGTACAAGGGCTGCCAGCGAATAACGTCTTGCTGACCGGAGCCAGAGGCACAGGTAAATCTTCGCTGATCAAAGCTTGCCTGCACCAGTTTGCCGATCAGGGCCTGCGTCTGATTGAAGTTGATAAAAGCGATCTGGCAGATCTGGGTGATATCGTTGATCTGATTGCGGAGCGCCCTGAACGCTTCATCATCTTCTGCGATGATTTATCTTTTGAAGATGGAGAAGCAGGCTATAAAGCCTTGAAAGTGGCGCTGGACGGCAGCATTGCAACGCAGTCCGATAATGTCCTGATTTATGCGACCTCGAACCGCCGCCATCTGCTGCCGGAAAAAATGTCGGATAACAGCGGTTATACGCATGGCGACGATGGTGATCTGCATCCCGGCGAAACGGTGGAAGAAAAAATCTCTTTGTCGGAACGCTTCGGTTTGTGGGTATCGTTTTACCCATTCAAGCAAGACGATTATCTGGACATCGTCGCCCACTGGCTCCGTCATTTTGGTTGCAGCAGCGAGCAGATTAACGATGCCCGCGCCGAAGCCCTGCGCTGGGCTTTGCAGCGCGGCTCGCGCTCTGGTCGCGTCGCGTGGCAGTTTGCACGTGACTATGCCGGTAAAGTGACAAAGGTGCTGCATGTCTGAAGTTGCGCCTGTGTCTGTTAAACCGGTGGATGTGGCGGTTGGCATCTTAATGAAGCCGAATGGCGATGTCTTGCTCGGCCAGCGCCCTGCAGGAAAACCCTACGAAGGATATTGGGAATTCCCCGGCGGCAAAGTGGAGGCAGGCGAATCGATTCTGCATGCGCTGAAGCGGGAATTTGTCGAAGAGCTGGGCATTCAGATTCTGAGTGCGGA
This sequence comes from Undibacterium sp. FT79W, assembly GCF_014284215.1. Taxonomy (NCBI): domain Bacteria; kingdom Pseudomonadati; phylum Pseudomonadota; class Betaproteobacteria; order Burkholderiales; family Oxalobacteraceae; genus Undibacterium; species Undibacterium sp. FT79W. The sequence continues at coordinate 65,505 of NZ_JACOGB010000001.1, forward strand.
GCCGTGGTGTGGTGTCGAGCATGTGTATCCGCATGCGCATGTCCGGCTGCATTTTTACATCTGCCGCGAATGGCAGGGTGAGCCGCAAAGCCTGGAGGGGCAGGCATTAGCCTGGCAAGGCAGTGTCGGCGTGACGCCACTGTTACCGGCGACAATTCCACTACTTGAGTGGCTGGGCTTATTGCAAAACGACCAGATGTCCACGCAGGTCGGCTCTCTTTCTTGAAACATTTCTCGACTTCGTAATTGCTTGGTTCTGTGCCGTTGATATTACCTCAATGGCATGGTACGAATGATGCCCCCTACGGGGCTACGCAAACTTAATGAAATATCAAATAGGCATGCGATATAATCTTTGTGCTCAAGGAATTGATTGAGCTACTTGCCAAGAGAATATAATGAAAAATACAATATTCGCATTGCTGAAATTCAATGTAATCGCCTTTGCTGTGCTATTTGCGGTTGCGATCATAATTAATGATAATTACAAAAGGCAACCAGACGGTCTGATTCCAGGGTTCATGTTATTAGGAATTATTGTCTGGAACATCAAAATTATTCTGAATCGACGCAAAGAAATAGTTTCTTCTGTAACAGATAAAGTTATTGATGTCGCAGCCGCATCTATCGAATTAAAAGATGCAGCAAGTGTACGTATTCAGGAAAGGATTAAAGAACGACAAAATCAGAAATAACAATCTGGTTTGGTTCTATTTATTTTTTTACAGTAATTCAACTTCAATTTTGGATGCTGTTGGCACTACTCTTTTTGATGTAAATTTCACTTGTCTTCGTGGATGTATGCACCAAGCGATCACTGATTTCATGAATGCAATTTCTTGTCTTTTTGGTATCGGCAAGCGTAGGGTGCGCCACACGTACCAATTAGCCGATGTTCGCCAATAGGCAAAAGGGTGATAGATAAAACGAGTGTGCACTACATTTGACGGAGCAGGCAGTTGGTCAGATGCCCGCCACCATCGTATTTCAAAAGGCGGAACCGCAACAGGTTCTGCCTTTTTTATGCCCGCAACGCGCAGAAATGGCTTCTGGCATTAAAAATATACCCCCGGGAGTATATTTAAAAGCCCTTTATTTATAGGGAGATAAAGGCATTTTTGGCACATACCCCCATAAAAATACCTGATCGACTGATGTTTTCCGTGTTGCTGCGCCGCGTACCGTTTCGCCCGCATGCAATCTGCCAGCAAGTCGTTGATGCGGTGGTGTTCTGGGCAGGTGCATCAAGCCTGGTGTTTTTTCTAATTCATCACCATTTCCTTTTAGTATTCGATTGCCTGATATTTTTTTGGGTGAAAATGGTCGTCGCTCGTTTTTAATTCGGTGCTGTATTAAAATGTGTACACTGTATTGATTTATATACGATGTGCCGGTTTTGATACGATTCAGTCTGGCTCTTCATGTGATTCCGGGTGAATGCCGCAGCAGGTGTATTGAAACCAATACATCTGTTTCTGGGTGGTTTCCCGGGCTATAAGCTAAGTCTTTGAATTGATGAGACTAATTCACGTGGCACGGGCATTGCTATGAATATGTATCATTTTCCCGGTAGCGATGGAGTGCTAAGAACATGCAACAAGTAGCTGGAAAGAGTGGCGCGGTACTGCGTATTGATTTGCAGGCGGTGCGGGGTAATTACAGGCTGCTGCGCAGCAAACTCGGCACTGCGCATTGTGGCGCTGCAGTCAAAGCCGATGCATATGGACTGGGGGCGATTCCGGTTGCGCAGGTGTTGTTCGATGAAGGTTGCCGGCATTTTTTTGTCGCGCATCTTGAAGAGGCGATCAGCTTACGTCCGCATTTACCTGAGGCGGCTGAGATTATTGTGATGCACGGCTCGCCAGTGGGATATGAAGCTGAATTTTTGGCGCATCGTTGCATGCCGGTGCTGAACAGCCGCGAACAGATTCAGGCGTGGCGCAATCTGGCTGCGGCAAAACAAACCGCGTTACCTGCGATCATTCAGTTCGACACCGGTATGGCACGCATGGGGCTGTCGGCGGCGGAAGTTGAGCAATGGCGTGCCGATCCTGATTTTATTCAGGGGATTGATGTGCGATATGTGATGAGCCATCTGGCTTGCGCTGAAGACCAGAGTAATCCTATGAATCGTCAGCAACTTCAACGTTTTCAGCAGATTCGTCAATTGCTTCCTTCTGCTGGCGGCAGCCTGGCAAATTCTTCGGGCATTTTTCTGGGGCCTGATTTTCACTTTGATCTGGCGCGCCCCGGTGCCGCCTTATACGGTATTGCCCCGGTCGCCGGACAGGAAAATCCTTTACTGCCGGTGGCGTACTTGCAAGGCCGTATCATTCAGACCCGCGAAATCTCTGCCGGTACAACTGTCGGCTATGGAGCGACATGGCAGGCCAGCGAAACGACCCGCATCGCGACGGTGGCTGTGGGTTATGCTGACGGCTGGATGCGCAGCCTGAGCAACCGGGGTATCGCACAAATCGCCGGGCACGATGTGCCTATGGTGGGCAAGGTATCGATGGACACGATCACGCTGGATGTGACGCACATCGCCAGCGAGCATTTGCAACCAGGGGCATTGGTGGATTTAATTTCCGCAACCAATACGGTGGATGCTGTCGCCGGTAAAGCTTCCACCATCGCTTACGAAATTCTGACCAGTCTGGGCGCGCGTTATCAGCGCGAGTATACGGACGGCAAACCAGACGGCAAACAATAGACGAACAATAGACGAACAACGCATCCGCGCTTAATTCAGTATTCAGTATCCAGGAGAAATAATATGAAAGTAGTGATCCTCGGCTCCGGCGTCATCGGCACCACCTCCGCATATTTTCTGGCAAAAGCCGGCCATGAAGTAACGGTGATTGACCGTCAGCCAGCTGCTGCGCTGGAAACCAGTTATGGCAATGCAGGCGAAGTATCGCCAGGCTATTCTTCGCCTTGGGCCGGGCCGGGCGTGCCGCTGAAAGCCATCAAATGGCTGATGATGAAACACAGTCCGCTGGCGATTCAGCCGACGCTGGATCTGAATACCTGGCGCTGGGTCATGCAGATGCTGATGAATTGCACCAACGCACGCTATGAAGTGAATAAAGGACGTATGTTGCGCATGGCAGAATACAGTCGCGATGTATTGCAGCAATTGCGTGCTGACACAGGGATTTCTTATGATGAGCGCACGCAGGGAACCTTGCAGTTATTCCGGAATCAGGCGCAGCTGGACGGTGCGGCAGCCGACATCGACATTCTGAAACGCTACGATGTTCCTTACGAAACGCTGGATAAAGCAGGTTGTCTGAAAGTCGAGCCAGCGTTGGTGAATGTGCAGGAAAAATTTGTCGGTGCCTTGCGTTTGCCTGGCGATGAAACCGGCGATTGCTTCAAGTTCACACAGAATCTGGCAAAGCTGGCAGAGGGGCTGGGTGTGCAGTTTAAGTACGGCGTGACGATACAGAAACTGGTACACGAAGGTGACGAGATTACTTCCGTCATCACTTCGGAAGGCGAATTCAAGGCTGACCGTTACGTGCTGGCGCTGGGCAGTTACTCGCCTTTCCTGTTGCGTGATCTGGGCATCAAAATTCCGGTGTATCCGATTAAAGGATATTCGATTACGGTACCGATCACCGATGCGACACGTGCCCCTGAATCTACCGTCATGGATGAAACTTATAAGATTGCGATTACCCGTCTTGGTGATCGCATCCGGGTTGGTGGAACAGCTGAGATTGCCGGTTATAACCTCGATCTGCGCAAAGAGCGACGCGATACTTTGGAGTTCTCTGTCAACGATTTATTTCCGGGTGGCGGCGATGTCAGTCAGGCAGAATTCTGGACTGGTTTGCGGCCGATGACTCCGGACGGCACACCTATCGTCGGCCCTACACCTTACCGTAATTTATTCCTGAATACAGGTCATGGCACTCTGGGCTGGACGATGTCATGTGGCTCTGGTCAGTTCATTGCTGACATTGTTTCGGGCAAGCGCCCGGCGATTTCTACCGAAGGTTTGTTCATGGATCGTTATGGCAGCGTTAATCGTCCTGTTGTAATGCCTCAGGAATTGGTATGAGTCAGTTTGAGCAATTGCTGTCATCAACGCAGATATTTGCAGATGCGAATCTGAATACCCGTTTTTATACGGCAATTGAACTGCTGGCCCAGATCATGATGGAGATGCCGAGAGCAACGAACATCAGCAGTCTGGTGGCAACGACGGGAAAATCACCGCGGCTGATCCGTTCTATTCTCTCGACTCTGAGTCAGAATGGCCTGGTCGGGCGTGATAGCAAAGAGAAAGATGCCTGGCATTGTCGTGACTGCAGCAGCATCTTTACTTTGGCGGATGTTTATCGTTGCTTTGTTGAGGCTGAAGAGCGTGCTTTGTGTAAAGGCGCTGAGAATGATGTCAACCTTGCCGGAGACGGGTTGCGCTCAGGCCGCAACCCGAGCCAGCAGAGCGTCGATCTGTTACTGATCCAGGTCAGAATGACGGTGAACCGAGCCGTGCTGGAGCAACTCGACCAGTTCGATCTGGGACGCTTGCGCGGTCTGGCGGCAACAAATAGTTTTCGCAGTCACTACGCGCGCCCACGCGACTACATTCCCGAGCCGCATTGATTTTCCACCACATTCATTCATCAACTCATGCGCATTAATATTCAGTTCCGTGACCGGGTCGGCATCGCACATGAAATATTGGCGGTGTTGGCCAGACGCGGCCTGAATGTCGTTGCGGTGGAAGTTGATCCGCCGAATATTTACATCGACAGCCCGGAACTGCTTGAATATATGCTTCCTGCCTTGCAGGAGGATTGCCAGAAGGTGAGTGGTGTCGGGCAGATTGAGGTGATTGATGTATTGCCTGGCATACGCCGGCGCTTGCATCTGGACACCATGATGGCGGTCATGGAAGACCCCGTGTTGGCGGTCGATGGCAGCGGTAATCTGGTTATTGCCAATGCCGCTGCGGCAGCGGTTGCGGGGATGGATGAAGCAGCGTTGTGTCGGTTGACCCTGAATCAGGTGCTGGATGATGCGGCGCTGCAAGAGGAGCTGATTGCAAACGGCTTTCGTATTCCCAGCCGCGAAGTGAGCTTGTATGGCGAACCTTTCTTTATGGATGTGACGCCAGTGTCAGAACCCTTACTTCCGGAACTTACACCCTTATCGCGCTCTGTCGGTGCCGTACTGACGTTTCATGCGCCGACGCGCATCGGCGGCAGGATTCATGCCCTGCAGAATTCTGCAGGTAGTGGTTTTGATTTGCTGATCGGTGAGTCTGAGCAGATGCGCGTTCTGAAAAAACGTGCAGCCCGGATGGCGGTGGTCGATGCGCCTTTGCTGATTACAGGCGAGACCGGCACAGGTAAAGAATTACTTGCGCAAGCTTGTCATGGCGTCAGCAACAGAAGTAACGCGCCATTTCTTGAGTTGAATTGCGCGGCATTGCCGGAGAGTCTCGCTGAGAGCGAGTTATTCGGTTACATGTCCGGGGCCTTCACTGGTGCGCAGCGTGGCGGCAAGCCCGGTTTGTTTGAAATGGCCGATGGCGGCACCGTTTTTCTGGATGAAATTGGTGAGATGTCCCTGTATCTGCAGGCGAAGTTGTTGCGGTTTTTAAATGACGGTAAGTTTCGCCGTATCGGCGGCGATAAAGAAGTCAGGGTGAACGTGCGTATCATCAGTGCGACGCACAGGAATTTGCCCAAGATGGTACAAGAGGGCTTGTTTCGCGAGGATTTGTTTTACCGCTTGAATGTCCTGCATCTGGAGATGCCAGCTTTACGCGACCGACCTGATGATATTTTGCTGCTTGCCGGACATTTTATTGAACGAGCCTGCACGCAGTCACAAAAGCCGGTTTGTCGTCTGAATACGTCTGCCTGTGCAGCGCTGGTATCGAATCGCTGGCCGGGCAATGTGCGACAGTTGCAAAACGTCGTGTTCAGAGCGATTACGATGTCGGATCAGCGGGTGCTTGGCGCTGCTGATGTGGATTGGGCAGAGGGCAGCATCAGTGCCGATGAGGTCAATCTGGATACGGCAGAAAACTGGGATTTATCGGTGTCAGCGTTTGAACGGGCGCTGCTTGAACGGCTTTACCCACAATATCCTTCGAGCCGGAAACTGGCCGCTAGACTGGCAACTTCCCATTCCATGATTGCGACGAAGTTACGCAAGTATGGTTTACCGCAAAAGCGTTAATTCACTGCGCTTTCTTCGGGGTCTTCCGGTAAATTGACGGCGGGAATCGTATATTTTTCTTCAGCCCATGCGCCAAGGTCGATCTGTTTGCAGCGTTCCGAGCAGAAAGGACGCCAAAGGCTGCTTTCTTTCCATTCCACCTTGTTGCTGCAGGTGGGGCAATTGACAAAGGTAGCCATATTCAGAAATTAAAAATTACAGAGTGTGAGGTCGAAGGTGATATCGCCCTCAAATGCTTTGGGTTTCATATCGCCATCTTGTGACATGAAGCGTATCCAGAGCATATATTTGTTGGCTGAAATTTCAGGAATAGCGCCAGTCTCACGAGCTACGTTGACGCGCAAGAGTTGATACACTTTTCCCTGTAACATCTGCTGATAACTACCAGTTTGTGCAATGACTTTGCTTGTTGTGCCGGACTCCCGCAAAAGACGTAAGACCACATTGATCGCATCAAATAACGGGGCGATCGGTGCAAACCAGGCAGTAATGTCGGCAAATCGTTTTTCAGTCGTATTTTTTTGCCAGGCGTGATAGCTGGGCAAATCGAATTCACATGCGCCGCCAGGAATAATGGTACGGCCGCGTATGCTCATCAGCCATTCATTGTCACGAATATTTTGTCCGGTTTTTCCGGTGCAGGCAATGAGTGCACTGCTGACGCGATCGACATCGTCAAGCACTTTATCCAGCATTTCTGCCTGCACATTGGGATTGGACTTGAAACCGATCAGGGTGTGTTTTTGGCGCTCAAGCTCTTGTAACAGGTCGGATTTCAGATCGGCACGACCTGCCACTTCCAGCATTTCAAAAATGGTTGCGAGCGCGATGTGATGTTGCAGAGGGTCTGGCTGATGCAGGAAAAAAGTAAATTTTTCGTACAGGTCTTCCAAACGCAATAGCGTTCGAATACGCTCGTTGAAAGGGTATTCGTAAACAATCAAAATAGTTTCCCTGTTTAAATTTATGCCAACTCTAGCCTCACGTGATTCTGAACCATACTGTCAGAAAATACAAATGCCACGTGAATTTTTTTTGTTCTTATCGGGAATTATCTGATGACGCTATTTTGTGATGATTATTTATTGATAATTTTGCCAGAGATGCATAGTGTTCATGCAATGCACGGACTTCGGCTTTCACTGAACTCAGATCGCCGTCATTAAAGATAAGATCGTCCGCAGCTTCTTGTCTTTGCTGGCGACTTGCCTGGGCTCGCATGATGGCGAGAACCTGTTCCGCGCTTAAATTATTTCGTGCCATCACTCTGTGAATCTGGGTTTGCTCTTCACAGTCAACAACCAGGATACGACTCACCTTGTTGCGCCAGGTTGTTGATTCGATGAGTAAAGGAACAACAAAAATAAGATAAAGACCAGTTGCCAGGCTGGCCGCTTTTTCGGTTTCCTGACGTATCAGAGGATGAAGGATATTTTCTAACTTTTGTTTTTCGCTGCGATCGGCAAAGACCAGCTCACGCATCCGTGCCCTATCCATGGCGCCATCGTCAGTCAGATATGCATCGCCAAACTGTTCACGTATCACTGGCATGGCGATGCCACCTGGTTGGGTCAGTTGATGTGCGATGACATCGGTATCAATAATACTTGCGCCAAAGTCGGCAAACATATTGGCAATGGTTGTTTTTCCACTGCCTATGCCGCCCGTCAGACCAACCGTAAATCTCTCAGACATCAGAAGGTACTCAGGTACATGGCTGATAACTGTTTTCCCCAGAATAAAGCAATCAACCCAGCACCTGCGAGGTAAGGTCCAAAGGGAAGTGGGGTGTTTTTCCCCATTTTTGACATGATGATCAGAGCTATGCCAACAACAGCACCGACAACGGATGACAGTAAGATGATCACGGGCAGCATACTCCAGCCCATCCAGGCTCCGAGTGCAGCTAACAATTTGAAGTCACCATAGCCCATGCCTTCTTTTCCAGTCGCCAATTTAAATATCCAGTAAATTGACCACAGAGATAAATAGCCTGCCACTGCACCTATGACTGCTGAAGGCAATGGGGTGAACGTGCCATTCAGATTGACCAATAAGCCCAGCCAGAGCAATGGCAGTGTCAGATCATCCGGTAGCAATTGCGTATCCGCATCGATCAGTGTCATCGCTATCAGGAAGTAAGAAAAAAACATTGCCGATAAACCTGCAATGCCGCTGCCAAAGTGCCAGATCATGCCTGCGCTCAGCAAACAAGTGAATAGTTCAACGAGCGGATAGCGAATGGAAATCGGTGCTTTACAACCCGTGCATTTCCCGCCGATGACCAGGTAGCTGATGATGGGAATATTCTCAAGTGCAGTAATTTTATGTCCGCAATGAGGACAAGCCGAGCGCGGTATGGTCAGGTTATAAGGTTCTTGATGAGGTAATTCCTGCCCGGTTTCATGCGCAACGTAGTTATCGGACTCTCGCTGCATCATTTTTGGCAGGCGATAAATAACCACATTCAGAAAGCTGCCAACCAACAACCCGAATATGCCTAATATGACCATACTCAGTACATTTCCGGGTTGTGCAAAAAAAATTTCTTCTAACATCAGACGACTGCACCCAGTTTGAAAATAGGCAAATACATCGCGACGACCAGACCGCCGATAATGACACCCAGAATCACCATGATCAGGGGCTCCATTAAGCTGGATAAAGACGCAACGGCCTCATCGACTTCTTCCTCGTAGAAATCAGCTACTTTCCCCAGCATGTTATCGAGTGCCCCCGATTCTTCGCCGATGGCAACCATCTGCGTTACCATCGTCGGGAAAACATTTGAATTTTGCATTGCGACAGTCAGACTGGTACCGGTGCTGACTTCCGTCTGAATTTTTATCGTAGCGTCAAGATATACAGCATTACCGGCAGCGCCGCCGACGGAATCCAGCGACTCAACCAGGGGAACGCCGGCAGCAAACATGGTTGCCAAAGTACGAGTCCAGCGAGCAATCGTTGCTTTTCTGATCACTGCACCGAAAATAGGGGCTTGCAACAGTAGTCTGTCCATGGTGCGCTGCATTTGTAAGGAGCGTTGCCAAGTCTGGAAGAAAAAGTAAATGGAGCCAAATAGTCCGCCGAAAATCATGTACCAATACTTCACAAAGAAATCGGATATCGCCATCACGACTAGTGTTGGCGCGGGGAGATCGGCGCCGAAACTTGTAAACACCTCTTTAAATGCAGGAACTACCCAAATCATGATCACCGCTGTCACGATAAAAGCGACCGACAGAATGGCAACCGGGTAGGTCATCGCGGACTTGATTTTTTTCTTTATTGCTAGGGTTTTTTCTTTGTAAATAGCCAAACGGGTCAGCAAATCTTCCAGAATACCGGCTTGCTCACCAGCGCCAACCAGATTGCAGAACAGCGGATCAAAATACAAAGGAAATTTTCTGAATGCCTGATTCAGACTGGTCCCTGTTTCTACGTCGCCACGTATATCCTGTAACAACTTGGATACTGATGGATTTGCATTTCCTTTGGCGACGATATCAAATGACTGCAATAGTGGTACACCAGCTTTCATCATGGTCGCAAGCTGGCGTGTGAATAAGGTGATGTCCGCATCCGTAATTTTTTTACCTGAGCTATAAGTTTTTTTCTTTAGCTTGGTAACCAGAATGCCCTGACGCCTGAGAGTTGCATTGACGATAGCCTCTCCGCCTGCGCGCAATTCTCCTTGCACTGTTTTTCCGAATTTATCTTTACCTTCCCAGGCATAGAGAACATCTTTGGTTTTTTTTATAGGTTTGGCGGAATTAGTTGCCATGTAACTGCTCTCCGATTATTCGTTAGTACATCCAAGTACTTCTTCCAGACTGGTTAATCCTTGCCGCACTTTCAGCAATCCAGATTGGCGCAAATTGCGTATTCCTTCAAGCTGTGCTTGTTCTTCAATTTCCATGGCACTGCCATTATTTAAAATAATGCGCTCAATCGACTCGGAAATTGGCATGAGCTGATAGATGCCGACGCGTCCTTTGTAACCATTCCCATTGCAGCGATCACATCCAACGGGTTCGTAAGGCTTCCATGTCCCGTCCAGATCTTCTTCTTTAAAGCCGGCCGCAAGCAGTACTTCATCCAGTACTTCCGCTGGGCGTTTGCAAGTGCAGAGGCGACGTGCCAGACGCTGTGCAGTAATGAGAATGACCGATGACGCAATATTGAAGGGCGCTACGCCCATGTTCATAAGGCGTGTCAGGGTAGATGGGGCATCATTTGTATGCAACGTTGAAAATACCATGTGGCCGGTTTGCGCAGCCTTGATCGCAATATCTGCCGTTTCCAGATCACGGATCTCACCGACCATGATGACGTCCGGATCCTGACGAAGGAAAGACTTTAGTGCTGCAGCAAAAGTGAGGCCGGCTTTATCGTTCACATTGACCTGATTCACGCCTGGTAAGTTAATCTCAGCAGGGTCTTCGGCTGTGGAAATGTTGATGCCCGGTTTGTTAATTACGTTCAGACAAGTATACAAAGATACCGTTTTACCTGAACCGGTCGGGCCGGTCACCAACACCATACCGTAAGGACGCTGAATCGCATTCATCAGCGTTTCTTTTTGATCCGGATCGTAACCCAGTGCATCGATTCCCATTTGCGCTTGCGATCCGTCGAGAATACGCATAACGATCTTCTCGCCGAACAGTGTTGGCAACGTGCTTACACGAAAATCGATGGATTTATTGGCGTTCAGAACCAATTTCATCCGGCCATCCTGAGGTATTCTTTTCTCAGAGATATCGAGCTTGGAAATAACCTTGATGCGGGATGACAGCTTATCCTTGATCGCCAGCGGCGGCTGGGCAATTTCCCTTAGTTCACCGTCAACCCTGAAACGAATCCTGTAGAATTTTTCAAAGGGTTCAAAATGCAAATCGGATGCCCCCAGGTTGATGGCATCGACCAGCATTTTTTGCAAGAATTTGACGATAGGTGCGTCATCAACCTCATTGGCCTGGGCATCTGCCGCTGCCGCAGCAGCGGCTTGACCTAAGTCTTCTTCTTTAAAGTCCAGATCGAATTCATCGCCAGACAGGTCGTTCAGACTCTGCTCTGATGTTTTACTGATTTTTTCCAACATTTTCAGCAACGCATCATGCTGCACCATGATGAGTTCTATGCCCAGGCTGGTCTGAAATTTAACCTGATCGAACGCTGAGTTGTTGGTTGGGTCTGAAACCGCCAGTGCCAGTTTGTTTCCTTTTTTTGCGATAGGAACAAGGCGCTGCGTTTGCATGAGCTTGGGATCAACTAATTTGTCCGGTATCAGACTCTCATTGATTACCGATAAGTCCATTAGCGGGTAGCCAAAAGTTTCAGAGCAAAACGTGGCAAGGTCACGCGGACTGATAATGTTGCTTTGCAATAGCCCATCGATAAAACGTGTTTTGTCTATCTGAGTCTTTTTTACTATCGTGTCTGTTTGTGCTGCTGTCAGCAAATTGCCTTGCATTAAAGCTCGGGCAAGTCCTGGGGTTGTTACTTGCGGTGCAGTGTTTGGTGGAGCGGCAGACATAGTGACTTATGGGTTAGGTTTGCAAAAAGAATGAATTGCTTTGCGATGATGCAACTGAAGCCCTTTTTTGTAAAGGCATGCTACTTTTTTTTACATCTGAGCTGCGTTCAACCAACGGAACTGTTGTCTTTGTGTGAAAGTACGCGACAAAAATACTGCTGAACTCAGGAGAGTCTGCTAATAAATAGAGGCAAGCACATTTCTGTGATTGCCTCGATTGAAACTCTGCTTAAATGAGATTTTTTAAGTTCAGTGATTGCGTTGAACGGCAAACTGACTCAAAGTGAGAAGTGCCTCTTTGTATGGAGATTCTGGTAAATGCGTGACCGCGGCTGATGCTTTACGCGCTGCTTCCACCGCTTTTTCTTTAGTGTAATTCAGTGCGCCGGATTGCGTAATCGCATGTAAGATTTTATCGAACTGTGATTCATCACCTTGTTCTATACATGTACGAACCAGTTCTTTTTCTTCGGCCGTACCATTTTTCATGAGATAAATCAGAGGCAATGTCGGTTTGCCTTCACGCAAATCATCACCGACATTTTTCCCGATCTCTTCTGCGTTTCCTGTGTAATCGAGCACGTCGTCGATTAATTGAAATGCAGTGCCTATGCTGCGGCCATATTCTGCGGCCGCTTCTACCTGTTCTTCATTTGCCCCTGCAATAAGAGCGCCAACTTTTGCTGACGCTTCGAATAATTTAGCCGTTTTTGAGCGTATGACTTGTAAGTAACGATCTTCCGTCACGTCCGGGTCGTGCATATTGAGTAGTTGCAGCACTTCACCTTCTGCGATCACGTTGGTGGCGTCGGCAACAACTTGCATAATCGGAACGCTGCCAACAGATACCATCATCTGGAATGCACGTGAATGTAAAAAATCGCCGACAAGCACGGATGCCGCGTTGCCAAACAGTGCGTTGGCAGTCTGGCGACCACGGCGCAGCGACGACTCATCAACAACATCGTCATGCAGCAAAGTTGCAGTATGAATAAACTCAATAGTTGCTGCCAAGTCGTGGTGGTTTTTCCCTTGATAGCCGTAAGCGTTCGCAATCAGCAGTACGAGAACGGGACGTAAGCGTTTTCCACCTGCACTGATAATGTACTCTGCAACCTGATTTACCAGAGGAACGTCAGAATAGAGCTGTCGGCGAATAACATCGTTAACCGCAGACATATCCGCAGTAATCACGTCGGTAATAGGGTTTGGGTTTGCAGTGGCAGACAAGGGGGAATCCTGCTAATTAATTCAAGACCGCGAGATTATACGACGACAAGATTAAATTTGCGCTGTAAGCTGGTACGCAATACATCTGTTTTCTCGTTTCTTATTGAAATTCCTCAAACCGCTTTCATTCGTAAGGTTTTCTCTGCTGAAAAAATATGCAAATTGTTTTTGACGCAAAGTCTAAGTCTATGTATAATTTGGGGTTTTCCCGAATTCCCAGGTCGTTTTTGAAGTGCGGGGGGAAAATCCCTTTTATTTATTTGATGAGGTTTCACATGTACGCGGTCATAAAAACCGGCGGCAAACAATATAAAGTTGTCGCTGGTGAAAAACTTAAAGTAGAACAGATACCTGCAGACATTGGCTCCGAAATCACCATTGATCAAGTACTCGCATTGGGTGCTGGAGAAACAATTAAATTTGGTACTCCATTGGTCGCAGGTGCTACGGTGCTGGCTAAGGTAGTAGATCACGGTCGTCACGACAAAGTACGTATTTTCAAAATGCGTCGTCGTAAGCATTACCAGAAGCGTCAAGGCCACCGCCAAAACTACACTGAATTGCAAATCGTATCTATCAACGGCTAATCTCTCGATTACCTGTTAATTACCTGTATCAAGGAGCTATTAAATGGCACATAAAAAAGGCGGCGGCACCACGCGCAACGGCCGTGACTCAGAGTCAAAACGCTTAGGCGTTAAAGTTTACGGCGGTCAGGCTATCAATGCTGGCGGTATCATTGTTCGTCAACGCGGCACACGTGTTCACCCAGGTGAAAACGTTGGCATGGGCAAAGATCATACTTTGTTCGCGCTGGTTAACGGTAAAGTACAGTTCGCAATCAAAGGTGCTTCCAAGCATCAATACGCGATTGTAGTTGCAGCTTAAGTTTTGAAGTAATTCAAGCTAAGGCGCAAGCCAGTATGATGAAAAGGCTCTGCCATTGGTAGAGCCTTTTTAGTTTCGAGAAATCCTGTATAAATCGTTTGTTCCATCTGGGTAGCAAAGATTTATACAAGCTTTTTTAGGTGGTAAAAATGAAATTTATTGACGAAGCCAGAATTGAAGTTATCGCCGGCGATGGCGGTAATGGGGTTGCCTCTTTCTGTCGCGAAAAATTCCGCCCATTTGGCGGCCCTGATGGCGGCGATGGTGGCCGTGGCGGCAGTATCTGGGCGGTTGCTGATCGTAATATCAACACTTTGGTTGATTATCGCTATTCGAAACTGCACAAGGCAAAAGACGGTGAAAATGGTCGTGGTGCAGATTGCTACGGTAAGGGAGCGGATGACATTTTCCTCCGCATGCCAGTTGGCACCTTAATCGCAGACCGTAACACAGACGAAGTGATCGCTGACTTGACCGAACATGGTCAGCAGGTGGAACTGGTTAAAGGTGGTGAAGGTGGGTGGGGAAATATCCACTTCAAAACCTCGACCAATCGCGCCCCACGTCAGCGTACCGAAGGTAAAGAGGGTGAACGTCGTGAATTGCGTCTCGAACTGAAAGTGCTGGCAGACGTTGGTTTGCTGGGATTGCCAAATGCGGGTAAATCCACGTTCATCACTGCAGTATCCAATGCGCGTCCTAAGATCGCCGACTATCCATTTACAACTCTGCATCCGAATCTGGGTATGGTGCGTGTCAGCCACGAAAAGAGTTTCGTGATTGCCGATATTCCAGGTTTGATAGAAGGTGCTGCGGATGGCGTCGGTCTGGGGGTGCAATTTCTGAAGCATCTGCAGCGCACCGGCTTGTTGTTGCATATTGTTGATCTTGCGCCATTTGACGATAACGTTGATCCAGTTAAAGATGCGAAGGCCCTGATCAAAGAGTTACGTAAATACGATGAGAGCTTGTATGACAAGCCGCGCTGGCTGGTATTGAATAAGCTGGATGTCCTCAGTGAAGATGAGCGTAAGAAAAAAGTCAAAGACTTTGTCAAGCGTTTTGGCTGGAAAGGTCCGGTATTTGAAATCTCCGCGTTGAATCGCGAAGGTTGCGAAGATCTGGTCATGGCGATTTACAAAGACATCGAAGAGAAGCGTACACAAGAGCAGCGTTCACAAGAAACACAGATGAAAGAAGAAGCGCAGGGCATTTTATCCATTGATCCGGATGATCCTCGTTTTAAAGTCTGGGACCAATAATCAAAAAAGCCTGAATTTCAGGCTTTTTTTTCGCCTGCTACTTTGTCAGGCATTCAAAAATGATTTCCTGATTCGTATTGAAATAATATTTTTTCAGGATATTGGTATGAAAAGAAAAGATAAGTCTGAATTTAATTTAGTTTAATGCGATTAAGTCCACATAAAGTATAATTTAAGACTTTCCTCCCCATCGACTTTGGTTTTACTCTTTATGCATTCTGTGATCCAGCAAGCCAAACGGCTGATAATTAAAGTGGGTTCTTCACTAGTAACAAATGACGGCAAAGGTATCGACAAGGTAGCGATAGAACGATGGGCTGTACAGATCGCCGCATTGCGACAAATGGGGAAGGAAGTTGTTCTGGTCAGCTCTGGTGCCATTGCGGAGGGGCGGCAACGGCTAGGCTTTGACAAACGCCCGACAGGCATACATGAGTTGCAGGCTTGCGCCGCCGTAGGGCAAATGGGGCTTGCGCAAATATATGAAAGCAGCTTTCGGGCGCATGACATTGGTACCGCGCAGATTTTACTTACTCATGCTGATCTTGCTGATCGCGAACGTTATCTGAACGCTCGCTCGACCTTATTCACCTTGTTGCAATTCGGTATCGTTCCTATCATCAACGAAAATGATACGGTTGTGACTGATGAAATCAAGTTTGGCGACAACGACACCTTGGGTGCGCTGGTGGCGAATTTAATCGAAGCCGATGCCTTGATTATTCTGACGGATCAAAAAGGCTTGTATACCGCAGATCCTCGGAAAAATCCTGATGCAAAATTTGTGCATGAAGCGAAAGCAGGGGATTTAACACTGGAGTCGATGGCCGGCGGAGCCGGTTCCAGCCTCGGTAGCGGCGGGATGCTGACCAAGATTCTGGCCGCCAAACGTGCGGCGAGTTCCGGGGCGCATACCGTGATCGCCTGGGGTCGCGAAGAGAATGTGCTGGTCAGACTGGCGAACGGCGAAGCCATCGGCACGCAACTGGTTTCCGATATGGCACCGATTGCGGCGCGCAAACAATGGCTGGCGGATCATTTGCAAACTGCAGGTACTATTGTGCTCGATGCTGGTGCTGTGCAGAAATTGACGCAGGATGGCAAATCCTTGCTGCCGATAGGCGTGCTGGAGGTGAGCGGTGAGTTTGGCCGCGGCGAGGTGGTGACTTGTGTTGATGAAGCGGGGCGCGTTATTGCAAGAGGGCTGTCGAATTATGCCAGCGCAGATGCGCGGCGGATTAAGCGCCATCCTTCGGCTGAAATTGCAGCCATTCTTGGCTTTGTCGAAGAGCAGGAACTGATCCACCGGGACAACCTGGTTGTTCTGTAAAAAAAAGGTGCCTGAGCACCTTTTTTTGTATAAGTCCCGCGTTTTTTAGCGATTAAACGGCGAGCGTTTCCCGTTTAATCGGTCCGTGATCATTGCCGCTTTTCCTGCAACCGTATTGCCGTCACACAAATACTCGGTGTATAAAACGTGGTGCTGCTTGTTAGCGCCAGCATTTGAAATTCTGTCCCACTCTTTACGTCGAGATGCTGACCAGGTGCCGTCGCTGCGACCAAATGCGTACAGCTTTTTTTCATAGCTTTCACAACGTATCGCTTCATAACTGACGTTTTTTGCACCATTGCTGCTGGTCGCGACCAAGGTGTAACGAACTGAATTATCTTTTTCAACAGAGACCGATTGCTTATCAATCGCGAAAATTTGTGTGCCGCTGTTATAAAAGGTCAGCAGATTTTCCGGTTTTGGCGCGGCAGGTAATTGCAATGCACTTTCCTGCCATCCCTTATCTACGTCATCGTCTTCCTGATCTGCTGCCTGTGCCAGCGGCAGGTGCAATCCGGCCGCAATCAGCAGCAGTCCGAACAAGCCTTTGGCATAGCGGTGTTGATTGTCATGTGCCATAAATTATTTCGATTCTTCCTGTTCAGGTTTGTCCGGATTCATCAATTTTTCCGTGACCTTCGGCGTTTGTCGTTGCGAGCGTTGGCGCTGGGCTCCGGGGTGATCGCTTCTGTGCAGATAACGGGATAACTCCTGTAATGCCAGTTGATAAACACCTCGTTTAAATTCAATCACCACGTCCAGCGGCACCCAGTATTCATGCCAGCGCCACGCATCGAATTCAGGGTGGTTGCTGGCACGCAGGTTGATATCGCAATCGCGACCAACCATGCGTAGCAAAAACCAGATCTGTTTTTGCCCACGGTAATGCCCACGAATTTCACGTTTGATAAAATGATCTGGCACCTCATAACGGAGCCAGTCACGGGTGCGGCCGATAATTTTGACATGTTCCCGCAACAAACCTGTTTCTTCTTCCAGCTCACGAAACATTGCCTGCTCAGGAGATTCGCCATATTTAATGCCGCCTTGCGGGAATTGCCATGAGTGCTCGCGCACGCGCTTTCCCCACCAGACTTGATTGTTGGCGTTAAGCAAAATTATGCCAACGTTAGGGCGGAAGCCTTCACGATCTAGCATGTCTAACCTCAAAACTTTCTGTGGCTAAACGGCTTGTCCCTGCAATTGAAAGCGTCGGTTACGTCAAAAAGCGAGCCCATTTAGTTCCGGGCAGCAGCCAGTCTGGCGAACAAAACGCGGTTTCCTTCATCAAATATGCAAAGAGTGGGCGCATTAGCCAGCTAATCCTTTAAAATTGAGTTGATTATAACCTTCCATTTAAAAAGAATCACTGTCATGCGAGCTACCCGATTTTTTATTTCTACACTTAAAGAAGCCCCTGCCGATGCCGAGATCGTCAGCCACAAACTGATGATGCGTGCCGGCATGATTAAACGTCTGGGATCCGGCATTTACAACTACATGCCTATGGGCTTGCGCGTGATTCGTAAAGTCGAAAATATCGTCCGCGAAGAGATGAATCGCGCCGGTGCGATTGAAATGCTGATGCCAGTTGTGCAGCCTGCGGAACTCTGGCAGGAAACCGGTCGCTGGGACAAAATGGGCCCGGAACTGATGCGCGTGAAAGACCGTCATGGTCGCGATTACATCATTCAGCCAACCTCGGAAGAAGCGATTACCGATGTCGTGCGTTCGGACATCCGTTCATATCGTCAGTTGCCAGTTAACTTCTATCACATTCAGACCAAATTCCGTGATGAACGCCGTCCGCGTTTCGGTCTGATGCGTGGTCGTGAATTTACGATGAAAGATGCGTATTCTTTTGATCGCGACGTTGATGGTCTGAAGAAGTCGTACCAGATCATGTTTGACGCTTACACCCGGATTTTCCAGCGCTTTGGCCTGCAATTCCGCGCGGTTGCAGCGGACAACGGCGCGATTGGCGGCTCTGGCTCGCATGAGTTCCATGTGATTGCAGAAACCGGTGAAGATGCGCTGGTGTATTGCCCGACATCGGATTACGCGGCCAATATGGAAGCCGCAGAAGCGGTGGCATTGTCGGCAACGCGTCCTGCCGCGAGCGCAGCACTGACCAAAACAGCGACGCCTGGCAAAGCCAAGTGCGAGGACGTTGCCGCATTCTTAAATATTCCTTTGCAAAGCACGGTCAAATCGATCGTGCTCGCGGTAGATGATGAAGAAAAAGGCGAGGCTGGCAAACAAATCTGGCTGTTGCTGCTGCGCGGCGATCACGAGTTGAATGAAGTCAAGGCCAACAAAATACCGGGTCTGGCAAATTACCGTTTCGCCACCGAAGCGGAAATCGTCGAATGGTTCGGCACAATGCCAGGCTACCTCGGTCCTATCAATACTAAAAAACCGGTACACGTCGTCGCTGATCGTACGGTGGCGAATATGGCTGACTTTGTTTGCGGCGCGAATGAAGCGGATTTCCATTTCACCGGGGCGAACTGGGGACGTGATCTGCCAGAGCCGCTGGTGCTGGATATCCGCAACGTGGTTGATGGCGATCCTTCGCCTGATGGTAAAGGCGTGCTGGCAATACAGCGCGGCATTGAAGTTGGCCATGTATTCCAGCTTGGCACGCGCTATTCGCAAGACATGAAGGCCACATTCCTCGATGAAAACGGTAAACCACAATTGCTGCAAATGGGGTGTTACGGTATCGGTGTGACCCGTATTCTCGGCGCGGCAATTGAGCAGAATTTCGACGAAAAAGGCATTATCTGGCCAACCGCGATTGCACCGTTTGAAGTCGTGATCTGCCCTATGGGTATGGATCGCAGCGAGGCGGTCAAAGCAGAAACCGAAAAACTGTACACGGCGATGCTGGACGCTGGCATTGACGTGATTCTGGATGATCGCGGTGAACGCCCTGGTGCGATGTTTGCCGACTGGGAGTTGATCGGTGTACCGCATCGCGTGGTGATCGGCGACCGTGGTCTGAAAGAAGGTAAGCTCGAATACGTCGGCCGCCGCGATACTGAAGCGACCAATGTTCCGGTTGCTGAGATGCTGGCTTTTGTTCAGAGCAAGCTGGTCGCGGCTTAAAGCGGCTAAATATACTGGGGGGAGTATCTTCAAACTACCTTTTGTTTATTCAGACAATTGGCATGAAATGACAGATACTCCCCTTAAATCTTAATTTTTGAGAAGTTGAAAGCGATTTTGCTGTTGCCCCGATGGATGATCTTGCTGTTCAGTTTATGGACCGCATTGCTGTATGCCTTGCCGGCACATGCCGGTAATCAGAAAGAAGAAGCCATGGCGGATTCGGTTCGCCTCGCCTTGTCAAAAGCGATTTCTGACCCGCGTCCGCCCAAACCCAGCTTCAATACGATAGAAGAACGCATCAGCTATCTGCACTGGCTGGGTGAAATGTCGTCGCGCCTGAAAAAGCGGATACCCGACTATCAGACGCGCATCGAGTTGCTCGAAACGATATGGTATGAATCCAAACGCGCAGGGCTGGATCCTGCGATGGTGATGGGTTTGATGCAGGTCGAATCGGCATTCCGCAAATACGCCACCTCGGTGGTCGGTGCGCGCGGTTATATGCAGGTGATGCCATTCTGGTCGCGCAGCATAGGCGATGGCGATGCGACCAAGTTATTTCACATGCAAACCAATCTGCGCTATGGTTGCTCTATCCTGCGGCTGTATATGGATATGGAAAAGGGCGATTTATATCTGGCGCTGGGGCGCTATAACGGCAGCCGTGGCAAGCCGGAATATCCGAATGCCGTACTGGCAAACTGGAAGAACTGGGAATTTAAGAAGTAAGCAGATATTTTCAGGTTTGAAAATAAAACCAGAAAACAAAAATGCCCGCGCGATGCGGGCATTTTTGTTTGGGATGGGACATTTTCTTCCCATAAAGTTTCCCAACGCAACTGCGGTTGCTATTCCTGAAGAATCAGGACAGGTGACCGGAAATGAGTTTTGTCATTTCAAACATGGAGACTTGCGCTTTACCACCGAAAACGGCTTTCAGCTTGTCATCTGCATTGATATTGCGTTTGTTTTCTGGTGCTTGCAGGTTATGCTTTTTGATGTATTCCCATACTTTTTTCGTCACTTCAGTACGTGGAATCGGTGCGGCACCGATCACTGCTGCCAGCGTTGGGGAAATCGTCATTGGCTTCATGAACGCTGCGTTTGGCTTGCGTTCTGCTGCCGGTTTAGCTGCTGCCTTTTTTGGTGCTGCGGCTGGTTTCGCTGCTGGTTTTTTTGCTGCTGTTGCCATAAATAGCCTCCTTCACAATTTTGTGGACGGAGCTTTGATCGTTTTGAAAAGCTCCTGCATTGCGTCACTTCACGCATCGCCCATAGTGGTGCGGTTTCCACGGTGATGCAAGTCTTTTTTGTGCGTTTTTTAAGAAAAAATGCAGGAAATGCTGCTTCGTTGGATTTCTATCCAAAAAAAAGCCGTATCAGCAGGGTTTTACCTCTGATACGGCCATTTTTTGTAACATCAGCTTACGTCTGAAAATCAGCGTTTTCCTGGCATCATTCCCTTCATTCCGCGCAGCATTTTCATCATGCCGCCACCGCGCAATTTTTTCATCATGGACTGCATTTGCTCGAATTGCGCCAGCATACGGTTAACTTCTTGAATCTGCACACCGGCACCGGTGGCAATGCGGCGTTTGCGTGAGGCTTTAATCAGCTCTGGTTTCGCGCGCTCGAGTGGCGTCATGGAATTGATAATCCCTTCCATGCGGCGCACGGATTTTTCTGCCTGATCCATATTCGCACCGGCGGCGGCCTGCTGCATTTGCGCTGGCAGTTTATCCATCAGTCCGGATAGTCCGCCCATGTTCTTCATTTGCGAAATTTGCATTTTGAAGTCGTTCATGTCGAACTTGCCGCCATCTTTGATTTTGTGCGCCAGATTCTGCGCAGCGGCGACGTCCATGCCCTTTTGCGCCGATTCCACCAACGCCATGATGTCGCCCATGCCTAGCACACGGCTGGCCATGCGGGTCGCATCAAAGGCTTCCAGTCCATCGAGTTTTTCTGCGACACCGACAAACTTAATCGGTTTGCCAGTCACGTAACGTACCGACAAAGCTGCACCACCGCGCGAATCACCGTCGAGCTTGGTCAGCACCACGCCAGTCAGCGGCAACGCATCGTTAAACGCTTTGGCGGTATTGACGGCATCCTGCCCCAGCATGGCGTCAACGACGAATAAAGTTTCGATAGGCTTGACTGCGGCGTGTACAGCGGCGATTTCCTGCATCATCGCTTCATCAATACCAAGACGACCAGCGGTATCGATGATCAACACATCGTGGTAATGTTTTTTGGCGTAATCCAACGCGGCCAGGGCGATATCGACCGGCTTCTGATCTGGTGTCGATGGGAAAAAATCGGCACCGACTTGCCCGGTCACCGTTTGCAACTGGCCGATCGCGGCCGGACGATAAACGTCGGCTGAAACGGTCAGCACTTTTTTCTTTTTCTGTTCGCGCAGATATTTGGCGAGCTTACCGACAGTGGTAGTTTTACCTGCACCCTGCAAACCCGCCATCAGAATAATCGCTGGTGGCTGGCAGGCAAAGCTGAGTTGCGAGGCTTCTTCGCCGAGATCGGCCCCCATCAATACGGCGAGTTCTTTCTGAACGATGCCGACCAATGCCTGGCCGGGAGTCAGTGAAGAGATAACTTCTTCGCCCATCGCTTTTTCTTTAACGCGGGCGATCAGTTCGCGTACTGCAGGCAAGGCAACGTCCGCTTCTAACAATGCCATGCGCACTTCGCGCAGCATATCGGCTGTGTTGGATTCGGTCAGTCTGGCTTCGCCGCGCATAGTCTTAACGACTTTGGCGAGGCGCTGGGTAAGGTTATCAAGCATAGCGAACGAGTAGAATTTCTTGAGTAAAAAGCAAATTGAGCGCAGTTGCCAGCCTGGCGCTTAACTGCCAGAGGCAAAACAATCCGCCATTTTACCTGATCACCGCAGTGGCTCTGCGAATTCATAGAAAAGCTTGTGGTTGAAATGCAGATGTTCCGTAAAATCAGAATGTTTACATGAACAATTCTGTAAAATCAGAAGAGATTCATTTCTGTTGGGGTTATTTCTTTGCTGACACAGATAAGCGTCACCGGTTTTTGCTTACATTTTTCCTGGGAATAAAATCTGCTTTGGCCTGATAATTATATTTCTTTATGGTAATTATTTTGTTGTCTTTGCTGCGAAATTGTAAAAAACCTAAGTCCATTGAAAAGCTGGAAATCAAATCAAATGAAAAAAAATCTATCGCGCCGTTTGTTTGTTGTCGGTTTGCTCGCCGTCGGCACGTTCTTCTCCAGCTTGCATGCAAACGCAGAGGATGGCGTGACGGATTCCACTATCTTGTTGGGGCAGACAATAGGTGTGACCGGGCAAATTGCTGGTCCTGTTAAAGAAATGATGGCAGGTGCTGCCGCCTATTTTGCCTACGTTAATAAAAGCGGTGGAGTACATGGCCGCAAAATTGAAGTAAAGACGCTGGATGATAAATTTGATCCGGCGCTGGCACTGAGTAATGCCGATGCGCTGATCAGGAAAGAGCACGTGTTTGCGTTGTTCCAGAGTCGTGGTACACCGCATACACAGGCGATTCTGCCTTTGCTGGCAGAACATAAAATTCCATTGATTGCCCCTTCAACTGGCGCGGTGACGTTTCATACGCCGGTCAATCATTACGTGTTTAATGTCCGTGCCAAATATCAGGATGAAGTGAAAAAGGCCGTCGAGCAATTTGCCACTATCGGCCTGAAAGATATTGTTTTGGTCCACGTTGACGACAGTTTTGGGAAAGATGGACTGGAAGGGTTCCAAAGCGCGATGCAGCAATTCAAGCTGAAACCGGTCTCTATCATTTCTTACGACAGAGCCAAACCGGATATTAAAGCGGTCGCTGCAAGCGTCGTTCAAAGCGCGGGCAAGGCCTTGATTCTGGTGACGTCTGGCACGACAACAGCGGAGTTGATCAATGCCATACGTGATGCCGGCAGTGCGATACAGATCATGGCGGTATCGAATAATTCATCGCAGTCTTTTATTGATTCGCTGGGTAAACATGCGACTGGCATTATGGTGTCGCAGATCGTACCTGCACCGCATCTGTTGTCCAGCCAGCTGGGGCAAGAGTTTCGGCAAGTTACGAAAGAGCATCATGTAACTGAATCGTATGCCGCGATGGAAGGATTTGTCTCTGCCAAAGTGATGGTAGAAGGTTTGCGCCGTGCCGGTAAAAACCCCACAAGAGAGGGGCTGATCCGGGCACTGGAATCAATTAAACGCTTTGACCTCGGCGGGCTGACACTGACGTATTCAGAGAAAGACCACACGGGCAGTGAATTTGTGGAGCTGACCATGATTGGACGTGACAAGCGTTTCTTACGCTGATTTTTTTAATGATCCATCAGGATTTTTCGTCCTGTATGTGATTGAGTTTTTATATTTTTTGTTATGAGTTATGGAGCGCTGACGTCATAACCTGTTATTTTTTTCGGAGACTATTATGCGCAAAAAAAAATTGAATCATCTGATTGCCGGGCTCAGTCTGAGCTTGGTAGCCCTCTTCGCCAGTGCTATCGCTGCGGCTGAAGATGGTGTGACGGATTCGACGATATTGTTGGGACAAACCGTCGGTGTTACCGGCCCGATTGCCGGAGCTGTCAAAGAAATGCAGGCCGGTGCAAATGCCTACTTCGCTTATGTGAATAAAAACGGTGGTGTGAATGGCCGGAAAATTGAACTCATCACTCTGGATGATAAATTTGATGCGACCCAAGCCTATAAAAATGCGGAAACGCTGATTAAAAAAGACCACGTGTTTGCATTGTTCCAAAGCCGTGGCACACCGACGTCTGAGATTTTATTTCCGCTGTTGAATGAACATAAAATTCCGCTGGTTGCTCCGAGTACTGGCGCGGTAGTGATGCATCAGCCTTTGCATCGTTACGTATTCAACGTGCGGGCGAAATATCAGGATGAGGTCAGAAAAGCGGTCGAGCAGTTTTCTACGATAGGTCTGAAAGAAGTCGGCATCATTCATATTGACGACAGTTTCGGACATGATGCCTTGGAAGGTTTTCTGGCGGCAGAAAACAGCTTTAAGCTGAAACCGGCAGCAACGATTAAGTTTGACCGTTTAAAACCTGATGTGGCTGCGGTGGTTCATGCGGTAAAGGCGTCGAATGCAAAAGCCCTGATTATTGTCGGTGCTGCTCCCGTTACTGCGGATATCATTAAATCCTTACGTGCTGGCGGTAATACGGCGCAGATCATGACTTTATCTAATAACGCGACACAAGGATTTATTGACAGTCTTGGCCCGCACGCAGTGGGCATTATGGTGTCACAAGTGATGCCCGCACCGAATCTGGCGACGCAACTGGGTCAGGAATTCAAGCAGGTGACGAAGGGGACTACGGTACCAGAGTCTTATTCCGCGATGGAAGGCTTCGTGTCTGCGAAAGTGCTGGTCGAAGGCTTGAAGAAAAGCGGTCGCGGTCTGACGCGTGATGGCTTTGTGCGGGCGCTGGAATCGATGCATAAAAATGATATCGGCGGCATTTTGTTGACCTATGGTGAGAAAGATCATAGTGGCAGTGAATTCGTTGAATTGACGATTATCAATCGCGACAAGAAATTTTTACGCTGATCCTTTGGGAATCTGCCTTCGTTTCTGTTTAGTCCCAGACGGGCTGGAAAGCGAAGGTATAAGTGATGCAACGCCGAATACAATGCTGGAGTCTCAGAAGATTCCGGCATTTTTTTCTGAATATTCAGACTGTTTGCGGCAAATTATTTACGGAGGTCTAATGGAATCAATTATTTACGTGAGTTGTGTTACTGGCACGATCTGTGCTGATAGATCCGTGTTGACATCAACGTTATCGAAAAAATCATAAGGAGATAGTATGTTGAAGAAAGTATTGACGATAGCCGCCGTGATTCCTCTGGCATTGGCTGGCAGTGCTCAGGCACAGGAAGTTGTCCGTCTCGGTAACCTCAAATTCGCCCATTATGGTGCGGTATCCTACATCAAAGAAATCGCACCGAAATGCGGTCTGAAAGTAGAAGAGCGCGTTTTTTCCAAAGGCCTCGATGCGATGCAGGCAGTGATCGCCGGAGAGCTGGATGTCGGCGCAGTCTCTTCTGAAGCGGCGATTTCTGGTCGCGCCAGCGGCACACCAATTTATGTGGTGGCCGGTTTTGCTAAAGGTGGTGCGCGCCTTGTCGCTCGTGCTGATCTCAGCGTTAAAACGGTCAAGGATCTGAAAGGCAAAAAAGTGGGTGTCACGCGCGGTGGCATTCAGGATATTTTGCTGGCCGCCGAGTTGTCGCAGAATGGGCTGACGTATTCCGATCAGCCTGGTAAAGATGTGCAGATTATTTACCTCGGTTTTCCTGATCTGAATCAGGCTTTGCTGGGTAAAAATATCGATGCGATGATGCAGTCTGAACCTTACTCTTCACAGTCGATTGGTAAAGGCTTCGGTAAAGAGGTCATCAAGCCTTACGATACTCCGCTGGGTGAACCAGTACGTGCGATGGTGATGACTGAGAAGTTTTACAAAGAGCGTCGCCCTGTCGCTGAAAAATTCATGCGTTGTTTCGTTGAAGCGACAAAAGCCTTCATCGACAACAGAGATCTGGCTGAAAAATATGTGCGCGAAAGTATGTTCAAAGGTCAGGTCAGCCACGAAGACTTTGTGAATGCGATAGGAAATTCACCTTACTCTTACGATATGTCTGTGGAGCATATTCAGGTCACGACGGATCTGATGCAAAAATACGGCATCGGCAAAATGAGCAAGCCGCCAGTGGCAAAAGAATGGGTCAAAACAGATTTGCTTGAGCAAGCGAAGAAAAGTCTGAACATTAAATAAGTACCGGTAAGCCCTGGTACTCCCGGCACAGCATCAGCCTGCAACATTCAGAACAGAAGCAAGTCTCTTGCTATTCCCTGACACTGCTTCTGTTTCTCTTTTCTAAGGATAACAAATGAAATTCAAATGGCGTGAAATTGGCGCGGGTCTGATTGTGCCCGCCATCCTCATCGCGATCTGGCAAATCGTCACCAGCAATGGCTGGGTCAATCCGCAAGTATTACCTTCACCGGTAGCCGTGGTGAAAAAATGGATAGAGTACGCATTGCCGCTGGAAGCGTACGACCCGGTGACCATGAGCCGTTTGTCATGGGCATTTTCCGGCGAACTGGTTCGTGACACCATCGGTAGTATGTATCGTGTGCTGGTTGGTTTTGTGGTCGGTGCCGGGCTTGCATTGCCGCTGGGGCTGGCGATGGGATCAAGCCAGCGCGTCTATGCCTGGATGAATCCATTGATGCAGGTGTTGCGTCCGATTCCGCCGATTGCGTATATTCCTTTGTCTATCCTCTGGTTCGGACTCGGTAATCCGCCGGCAATTTTCCTGATCGCGATTGGCGCGTTTTTCCCAGTATTGATGAATACGATTGCCGGTGTGCGTCATGTTGACGGGATCTACATCCGCGCGGCCCGCAATCTCGGTGCCAGCCAGAGCACAATGTTTGTACGGGTTATGCTGCCTGCGGCTGTGCCGTATATTTTATCGGGGGTGCGTATCGGTATCGGTACCGCTTTCATTGTCGTGATCGTTTCTGAAATGATTGCGGTGAATAACGGTCTGGGTTTCCGGATTCTCGAAGCGCGTGAGTATTTCTGGTCGGACAAAATTATCGCCGGCATGATCAGTATCGGTATGCTGGGTCTGGCAATTGATCTGGCGATGAATAAATTAAATAACTATTTACTGCGCTGGCACCGTGGATTGGAGAACTGAGATGAATCCCACACATATCAAAGTGAATGCGGTCAATAAAATCTTCAAGACTGCAGACAAAGAAGTCGTCGCCCTGCGCGACATTAATCTGGAAATTCCTGAAGGGCAGTTTGTTTGTCTGCTTGGCCCTTCCGGTTGCGGTAAATCGACCTTGCTGAATGCGATTGCCGGTTTTTCTTTGCCGTCGTCCGGCAGCATTATTGCGAATGGAAAAACCGTGACTGAACCAGGCCCGGATCGCGGCATGGTGTTTCAGGAATATGCTTTATTTCCCTGGATGACCGTTGAGCAAAATATCGCTTTCGGACTGGAAATTAAAGGTATGGGAAAAGCCGATATCGCCTCACGCGTCAGCAAATTACTCGAGATGCTGGGTCTGGCCGATTTCAAACAGCGCTTTCCTAAAGATTTGTCCGGTGGTATGCGTCAGCGTGTCGCGATTGCCCGTGTACTGGCGCTGGATTCACCGATCATGTTGATGGATGAGCCGTTTGGTGCGTTGGATGCACTGACCCGCCGTAATCTGCAGGATGAGTTGCTGCGTCTCTGGGCGGAGCTGAAAAAGACCATTATTTTTGTGACGCACAGTATCGAAGAAGCGATTTATCTGGCCGACCGGATTATCGTCATGACCTATCGTCCGGGCACCGTGAAGAAAGATATTCTGATCGACCTGCCACGTTTGCGTGACCCGTCTGCGGCTGAATTCAACGCCTTGAAACGTGAACTCGGACAGCTCGTCATGGAAGAGCAGCAACGTCATCATAATGATGAACTGAAAATGGCTGCCGTCGATTAAACATGCCCGTCATGCCATCACTGCGATGGCAAAAGCAGGTTCTTGAATAACATATGAACTCTCATCAGCGCATCATTACTATGTGTCTCAGTGCGGCATGTAGTGTGGCGCTGATTTTTTTTGCTTATTTATTTTTCGCACAAAAAGAAAAAAGTGAAATCCGTCTGGCCGGGGACAGGCAACTGCAAATCATTGCATTGGATCTGGAGTCTGTGCTCGAGCGCTACGAGACTTTGCCGTACTCGATTTCGTATCTGCCGTTAGCCGCGCAGGTACTCGCGAATCCTGCTGACAAAGCGCTGGTGCAGCAATTAAATCTGACGCTGCAGGACATGCAGCAGCAGGCAAAAATTGCCGCGATTTATCTGATGGATGCGCAAGGTCTGACGATCGCTGCCAGCAATTGGAACAGTGCGCAAAGTTACATAGGAAAAAATTTCAGCTTCCGCCCCTACTTTCAGGATGCGATGGCGAAGAGTGGTTCGGCAGGCCACTTTTATGCGGTTGGTAACACCACCAGTATTCCAGGCTATTTTATTTCCCAACCGGTTTATGCGTCGGCTGCGCAACGCGGGCATAGTGCGCCTGTCGGTGTGATTACGGTCAAGATCAGTCTGGATGAATTTCAGAAATCCTGGCGCAGCAATAATGAACCTATTGCACTGACTGATCGCAATGGTGTGATATTTTTAAGTAACCGCAACGAATGGCGCTATCGCAGTCTGCGTTTGCTGGATAAAGATGTTTTAAATGATATTCAGGCGACCTTGCAATATTCCGGTAAGCCGGTTACGGCCATCACTAGCCTGCCCAAAAAAGATCAGGCTGGCTTTGGTGATTATCTGACGCGTCCGATTGGTCGTCTTGGCTGGCAACTGATGTTGTTTCCTGATGAAAGCAAGGTGGTGCAGGCAGGTGTGCAGGCGGCGGTGATTTCCATGTTGTTGCTGGTGCTCGCAGCGACCGTTGCCGGTGTTTATTATCAGCGCCAGCGCCGCATTGAGGAACGACAAGCGGCGGCAATTGCTTTACAGCGCGCAGCTGATGAACTCGAATTAAAAATTGCGCAGCGCACCGGTGATTTAATGCTTGCGAATACGCAGCTCGAAGAGCAGTTCCATAAATTGCAGACGACAGAACAAGTGCTGCGTTCGACGCAGAATGAAATGGTGCAGACAGGTAAGCTGGCGATGCTGGGGCAAATGGCGGCAGGAATCACCCACGAACTGAATCAACCGCTGACCGCCATCCGCGCATTTGCCGACAACGCGGCGACTTATCTGCAGCGCGGCAAAACCGATGAGGCGGTAGCGAACTTGCAGCATATCAGCGACGCCAGCGCACGTATGGGTTCCATCATCGCTCAGCTCAAAGGATTTGCCAGAAAGAGCAGCGGGCAACTGGGCGCGGTCGATGTGTGTTCCGCCGTGCACGCGTCCATCGCGATGTTGCAGAGCGATATTGAGCGGCTCAAGGTGGAGGTACAACTGGCGATGCCAGAGAAGGTACTGGTGCTGGGCGATAATGTGCGGATAGAACAGGTCTTGATCAACCTGCTCAGAAATGCGCTGGACGCGGTGGAAACAGCAGCGTTAAAAAAAATTGAGGTACTGCTGGAATTAACAGATGAGCACATCAGCCTGCAGATTATCGACAGCGGCGCGGGTTTGCCAGAAGATGTGATTAGCCATTTGTTTGAACCGTTTTTCACCACCAAGCCCAGCGGTAAAGGCTTGGGACTGGGGTTGGCGATTTCGTCTTCTATTGTGCAGGCGATGAATGGCAGCCTGCATGCGGGCAATCATATTCATGGCGGAGCCCAGTTCGTGATCCGATTGCCCGTTTTGCCAGAATAACTTTGCCAGAATAATACTGGGGGTAGTATATTTTTTTGTCCTTTGTTTTCCTTGAGGTTAGACCGAAAAAGTTAAAATGAGGGGGGAGTATCTGATTTTCCTGGCATTCGCAGCCAGAATAATCAGCGCTATTGAGAGGAATAAATTGTGTCAGCTTTGTCGGTTGTATTAATTGAAGATGAACAAGCCGTACGTCTGGCAACCACGCAGACGTTGGAACTGGGTGGCTTTACCGTCGCTGCTTTTGCCAGCGCAGAAGCGGCGCAGGCGCAATTGTCCGCAGGCTTTAGCGGGATCGTGGTGACGGATGTGCGCTTAACGGGAAAATCCGGGCTGGATTTACTGGCCGAGTTGGTCGCTGCGGATAAAGATTTACCGGTGATCGTGATTACCGGACATGGCGACGTCAGTATGGCGGTAGAGGCGATGCGCGCCGGTGCGTACGATTTCATAGAAAAGCCGTTCTCGGCCGAGCGCTTGCTCAATACCTGTTTGCGCGCGCAGGAAAAACGCCGTCTGGTGCTGGAAAATCAGCAACTGAAACAAACGCTGGCGAATCGTCCGGCGATGCCTGAGCTGATCGGGCAGTCCGCGGCAATCGAAAAAATCCGCCATTTCATCCGCAATATCGGACCGACGCCAGCCGACGTGCTGATTCACGGTGCGACCGGCACCGGTAAAGAAGTGGTGGCGCGCCAGTTGCATCTGGCGAGTGGCCGGGCGGGCGTATTTGTCGCGATCAATTGCGGCGCACTGCCTGAATCCGTATTTGAAAGCGAAATTTTCGGACATGAGGCGGGCGCTTTTACCGGTGCGCAAAAACGTCGTATCGGCAAGCTTGAATACGCTAACGGTGGTACGGTATTTCTCGATGAAATCGAAAGCATGCCATTGGCGATGCAAGTCAAGCTGTTACGCGTGTTGCAGGAGCGCCGACTGGAACGACTGGGCGGCAACAATCTGATCGAACTCGATTGCCGGATTATCGCCGCAACCAAAACCGATTTGCTGGCGCTGAGCGCAGAAAATAAATTCCGCGAAGATCTGTATTTCCGCCTGGCGATCGTGCATGTGTATCTGCCGCGCCTGAATGACAGACGCGAAGATATTCCCCTGTTACTGGCGCATTTTTTACAAGGTGCAGCACAGCGTTTTCAACGCCCGCTGCCGGAATGGAGTGCGGCCGAAATGCAGCTCTGGCAGCAACGCGACTGGGTCGGTAATGTGCGTGAATTACGCAATTTTGCAGACAAGCTGGTGCTCGGTGTCGCTGATATGCAGAGTCAGAACGAGAGTGAATATGTGAACGAAAACGCGACTGATAAACAGCCGCTGCCGGATGCGAACAGTCTGCCGAAAAAACTCGAGGCTATCGAAGCATCGCTGATCGCACAGGCGCTGCGTACGCATCAGTCGAATGTTGCGCTGGCAGCTGACAGTCTCGGTATTCCTAAAAAAACCCTGTACGACAAACTTAAAAAATATCAGCTGAATTAAGTGAGTGCGCTGATAACAAAACCGGGCGCGCTTAGTATTTAGCTGAGTTGCTGATACAGGCTGGTGACTTTATCCATCTGTTCCAGAATGCGATCACTGCTGGTGGCAACATTGATGGCAGACTGATGCCGCGTTTTAGCATCATCCGCTTGTTGCAGGGCAAGGTCGAAAAATAGCCATTGCTGCTGCGCCAGTTCAAGCTCATCTTTAATTTTTGCGGTGTTGACTGGCGCGTTCTTCAGCGCGTTCTGGGCCGCGACGAATTCTCTGCGCGCGCTGTCGAGCAGAGTGCTGGCGTCGGCTGGCGCGACATTCCATTGCCGACCTAAATAAAGCTTGGCCATTTTCTGCGACAACATCCTTTGCCGACCGGCGAGGTTGACCCATTTACCGCTGCTGTTTCCGGCAAGTTTTTCCAGCTGCAGTGTGCTGTCATCGGCCAGTTGCATCAGCTTGTCGCTCGATACGAGGATGCTTTTGCCATCGGTCTTGTTGGGTGCTTTTCCCACCAATAATTGTTTGTAATCGAGCCAGATTTTTTCGGCTTCGCTCAGGCGTGATTTGATGTCGGGATTCGGCGCGAAGGTCCGTAATTCCACCAGCTGGCGATCAAATACGGATAAGGACTGATCCAGAATTTTTCTGGCGTGTTCGGCATCGATGTCCATGCCTAACTGCAAATAGGCTTTCGCCAGCCGCTGTGCCAGCATGCGCTGTCGTCCGGCTTTATTGATCGCATCACTGATGTTATTCACTTGTGCCGACGCCGGCAATATCAGTCCGCTGCTGAGGACCAGGCTGGTGAAGATGAAGGTTCTGCGTTTCATGATTGCTCTCCCGAATGACCCTGAGGATGCTAAGGGGTGGGGGAGTGCGCGTCTATTCGTCATTGGAACTAGACGCGGCAAGGCAAATGCCGGATGCGGGGCGGCTTCCGGCTTATCAAGATACTCCGGGGAGTATCTGAGCAGGCCTTTTATTGATGCCGACAATAAGGCTTTTTACGAAAAAAGAGGGGGGAGTATCTGGTAATGGGAAGCCGGACACGTAGGCTGAGATGCAGCATGTCCGGCATCAGGGGAAGGCGCTGACGAGCTAACGCGTGTTAGCCCGCGTGGCGGCAGGTTTTACCACATCAGTGGCAATGCGACGAAACTACAGAGCATGATCCAGACGATGCCACCGAAAGAGAAAATTTTGTAGCCCATGACTTGCGCATCAACGGTATCTTCTAATTTCAAAATCGCATACAGGCCATGATACAGCACGCTGGCCGCCAATAGCAGACCCATAATCACGCAGGCGATCACCAGCCAGAGATCGGCGGATAACAAGCCCAGGCTGGATAACCACATCGGCACCGCAGTAATGCTGGCCAGCAGAAAACTATCCTGAAAGTCCATGGTCACCTGATGATCTTTCGCCAGCTTGCGAATCAGCCAGCCCATCAGCGGTACGGTCATTAATTCCATGACCAGAAAAACGGCAGCCACATCAAGCCAGCGCAGGTAAGGCGCATCAACCCAGTATAAGGCGGCATGATGACTGCCCGCATACAGTAATGCGAGCGGTGGTATCAATGAGCATGGCAACACCAGCAACAGAAAACTACGGATCACAGAAGGGTGAATCTTACTCACCGTATCCCAGCCGCCATGAAATGAAAATGGCATTTTTCCCAGATTCAGCAGATTCATAATGTCTCGTCCTTATCCTTATTGTGCTTTGATGGATATCGGTGTCAGTCTGGCTGCTCACCAATCAGTGAACTCGTGCAGCGGGCATCCGCCAGGGGAATTACTGATGCACAGAATTTATACCAATGTATGAAATAAGCAGAGAAAGTCAAGGAAACGATAGGCTGTGCTGTATGAAGAATCAGTCTTTGTGGGTCATCGTCGGCAATCATGCGCAACAAAAAAAAAGCCACGCTGACCGCGTGGCTTTTGGTGAGAAGCAAGGCGAATTATTCTGCGCCCATTTCCTTGATCAGTTTGTCTGCTTTATCGACATGTTTCATTTGCCATAACATGTAGCGCAGATCGACCTGAATCGAACGTGTATTTGCTTTGTTGTAATCCCAGTCAGAGATGATGGAGTCGAGTGTGCCATCAAAGGCCAGGCCGATGAATTCACCTTTTGCATTCAGCGCAGCAGAGCCGGAATTGCCACCAGTGATATCAAGTGTTGCCAGATAGGCGAGAGGCACTGCTTTCAACTTAGGATCAACATATTTTCCGAAGTCTTTGGCTTTGATTGCGGCCAGCTGAGCAGCAGGCGCATTGAATTCACCCTGGCCTGTGGCTTTTGGCGGAATACCGTTGACTGTGGTGAATGCAGACCATGCCAGACCATCGGCTGTGCCGTGATCGCGTCCAGCCACTTTACCGAATGTCACGCGCAATGTGCTGTTCGCATCAGGGTAAACCGCTTGTCCTTTGCTCTTCATGAAGGCGATTTTTGCTTTCATGTAGTTGGCATAGGCTTGTTGGATTTTACCTGCCAGTTCTTCGTCTTCCGCTTCGTGTTTCAGACCGCCTTCATACATTGCTACCGCTGCTTTGATGAAGCTGTCGTTGCTGGATTTAAAGTCTTCAGGTTTAGCGCTCAGCCAGGCTGCACGTGTCGCTTTATCACCCAGTTTGCTGCTGGCATACAAGTTATCCAGCAAGGCTTTCAGGTCAGCTTCGTTCATGCCGTCTTTGATGCCAATTGCCGCATCGAAGTTAGCGCTGCGCTGATCTTTTGGCAGTGCAGCGTATTGGCTCAGACTGTTCAGTACCAGCGCTTTATCGACCTTCTCTACATAGTTGCGCTCAACTGCTTCTACACCTGCTTTAAAGCGTGGCAGGTCGCGGACCTGAAAGCCAGCTTTGCGCTCAGCATCCGGTTTCGTCGTTTCATTTGCCAGACGATACAGACTGCGGGCAGTGCTCAGCAGACGCGGATACGAACGGTCGAGGAAAAATTCACGTTTGCCTTGCGCATCGCGCTGAGCGATCAGTTTTTCTACATCCGCAATATCGCTGGCAAATTCTTTTGCGCGGGCCGGATTGCTATTGATCCATGCTTTCAACTCTTCATGCTCTTTGGTTTTACGGGCAAGAAAATCGCTGCCAGCATAACTGTCCAGCATGCCCTGACGGTTTTTGTAGTAATTGTTGATACCGGCAACCTGGCTGGCATATTTCAGCTTGGCGTCAGGATCATTGGCGGTTTCTTTAGCGATGATCGCGAGTGACTCACCGGAAGCTTTGACGAATGCAGGATAGCTCCAGTCAAATGTGTACGCGACTTCAGATGGCAGACGGTGACGGTTAGTGCGGCCAGGGTAGCCCAGTACCATGACGAAATCGCCTTCAGACAAGCCGTCTTTTGCCAGTTTCAGGTAATGTTTAGGAACGTAAGGAACGTTATCCTTGCTGTAGTCAGCGGCTTTGCCATCTTTGCTGACATAGGCGCGGTAGAAACCATAGTCGCCGGTGTGACGTGGCCACATCCAGTTATCCGTATCACCACCGAATTTGCCGACACCTTCGGCAGGTGCGTGTACCAGACGGACGTCGCGGATTTCCATCTGTTTGATCATGTAAAACTCAAGACCGCCATAGTATGGATAGACGTTGCAACGGTGACCGGCATCTTTTTCGCATTCGGCAACCAAGGCTTTGGAGTTTTTTTCTATTGCGTCAACGCGCTTTTTGCCTTCCAGTTTCGCAACATCTTTGCTGATAATTTTGTCCGAAACATTGGTCACTTCTTTGGTGACAAAAATACGTGAGCCGGGTGCTGCCGGTAATTCTTCTGTCAGCGTATTTGCCAGGAAACCATTCGCCAGCAGATTGCGCTCAGGCTTGGAGTTGTACGCCACGCTGCCATAAACGCAATGATGGTTGGTTGCAACCAGACCTTGTGGTGAAACAAAAGAAGCCGAACAACCACCGAGACTGACGATGGCGCCCATAGGGAATTCTGTCAGTTTGGTTAAGCTTGCCGGATCCAGTTTTAAACCGGCGGCTTTCAGCTCTTTAGCTACTTGTGGCAGCTGTTGTGGCATCCACATGCCTTCGTCGGCATAGGCGACTGAGGCTGTGCTCAGAACTGCCAGCGTAATGAGTGTCTTTTTCATGGTTTTATTATTGAAAAGTGAGAAAACGAAGTGAGTCTATCCCTTGGCTCAGTATATGAATACTGGACACAGCGAGTTTAGTCGCGAAAAATTCCGAAAAGTTCAAATTAACGTCTAATTTCTGCAATTAATCCTGATGCGATCGCTTGTTTCGGGATTTTTCAGACATTTCAATTTTCAGTCGGCGTCGGAAATGCAGTCAGTATGCAAGCGAACATCAATTTTTAAGGCGACATGGTGTAAACTTAGCTGATGCAAATCTATTTATCTTTTCTGGTGGTCGTCCTCTATCTGGCCGCTGTTTTTATTCCGTTCCCGCAGCGCATCGTTGGTGCCAGTGTCAGCGTCCTTGCGTGGTTGCTGCATGCCGCTTCATTATGGCTGGCGGTGTTTGCGGATGATGCTTTACGTATCGGTTTTGCGACCATGTTATCGGCTGCGCTATGGGTGACCGTCTCTGTGTATCTGATAGAGAATCGTAATTTTTCACTCGATGGTTTGAAGTTTTTATTATTTCCGCCTGCAGCAGGATTTTCTATCCTGCCCGTATTTTTTCCGGGGGCAGTGATTGCACTGACAGGGAAAACAGCGATGTTTCCATGGCATGTCAGCATCGCTTTGCTGGCCTACAGCACGTTGACTATCGCGGCGTTTCACGCGGCGATCATGAGTCTGCAAGACAAACATTTGCATAAATTGCGTTCACGCACCTTGCAGCCATGGCTGAGTGCGGTGATTGATAAATTGCCGGCCTTACTGACGATGGAAAAGGTCTTGTTCAGACTGATTTCTGTCGGATTTGTATTACTCAGCCTGACCGTATTGTCTGGTATCGTGTTTTCTGAGCAGGTGCTGGGCGTAGCATTTAAGTGGGATCATAAAACCATCTTGTCGTTATTGTCATGGCTGTTGTTTGCCATCTTGCTGGTAGGGCGCCGGTGGCGCGGCTGGCGTGGAAAAACTGTATTGAATTTCACGTTGTCCGGTTTCCTGACCTTATTGCTCGCGTATGTTGGTAGTCGTTTCGTGCTGGAAGTGGTGTTGCACAGGAGTCTGGTATGAAATTGCTGATGTGGCTGGTATTGGGCGTGTTGGTCATTCTGGCGATACGTAAAAAAGCTAAACCTTTGTCTCAGGACAGCATGCGCAGCCGGAATGCTGAAACGACATCCGATGCGTCGTCATTTGATATGCCGGCGACGACCGCTGCACCAGTAGAAACCATGGTTTGCTGTGCGCATTGTCAGATTTATTTACCAGCTTCTGAAGCCGTTATCCGGGAGCAGCAAACCTATTGTTCTTCAGCGCACGCTGATTTGCACTAGTTCAGAAATAAGCTGAACCCATGGCAGCGACTTTTTCTGTTTTTCCTGAGCCGACGCCCTCGTTCTGGCGATCCCTGCAAACCCTGAATATTTCCCGGGTGATCATTGCGATCAGTCTTTTGTTGCTGCTCAATTTACGCAGTACCAAAGATATCTGGGTATTTTCCCATGTGTTTGCCATTGATATTTGTACCGCCTACTTAATTTCCAGTCTGGGCTTTACGATACTCAAAGTCGTACACACTCGGCATTTCATTTTGCAACTGCTGTCGCAGATTACGCTCGACATCATCATCATTTCCTTGCTTTATCTCGGCTCCGGTGGCGGGCGTGGAGGCTTCAATATCTTATTTTTGTTTCCTCTGGCAGGCGTTTCAATTCTGGCGCCTTTATTGTGGGCTTTCTTTTTCTGTTCGCTTGTCAGTTTGTTGTTGTTGAGCGAAGGGATGTACCGTTCCCTTGAGTTAGATGATGGCAGTCTGGTTTCTCAGGCCGGTTTATTCGGCGCATCCTATTTTGCGGTTGTGTACGTGGTGAATCGTCTCGCGAGTAATCTTATCCGCCAGGAGCAACTCGCGGCACTGCGTGGAAATGAATTAGTGATGCAGCAGGCGATTAATCGTCTGGTGATCGCGGATATGGATGATGGAATACTGGTGCTTGATCATTCCGGGCGCATGTTTGAGATGAATCCGGCCGCAGAACGTATGCTCGGGGGAAATCTCAAAAAAGGCATGATTGGCGTCAAATTGGCAGATGTCATCGCTTTGCGTCCTATGGTCGACACCTTGGCTGATATCCAGATCCGCAATGCGGGTAAGACGCCCAGAGAATTGGAAGATGAGATTTCATTTGTTTCTATTCCCTGCTACCTGGATGAAAGTAAAGGAAGTGTTTCCGGCTCAGCGATACCGCGCTCAGGTTTTGAACACAGCAGTTTTGGTTTCAGATCAGAGCGACCGCATTTTGTCACGCATCTGAAATTGCGGATGATTATCGTCAAGGATGCGAATGAAACTGGTCTGCAGGCATCTGCGAATGATTACACCGTTATTTTTATGCAGGATGTGTCGGATATTGAGAATCATGCGCAGCAATTGAAACTGGCCTCGATGGGACGTCTGACTGCCAGTATTGCGCATGAAGTCAGAAATCCGCTGTCGTCCATTTCTTATGCAGCCTCTTTGTTGAACGAAGATATTGCTCACATAGAGGACAATAAAGAGCAGGCCAAACGTCTCTTAAAAATTGTTGACGATAATGTCGGACGCTTAAATCAGTTGATCGAAGATATTCTGAAGCTCTCACGTAAGGCGCGCAATGATGTGGAGCCTTATTTCCTGATGCCGCTGGTGCGCCAGTGCGTGCAGGATTTCGTCGAGATAAAACAAGTCGCCCCCGATCTGATCGACGTTGCTCATGAAGTAGATTTCAAAGTCAGCTTCGATCCTGGTCATTTGACTGAAATCGTTTCAAACTTGCTGTCGAATGCAATCCGGTATGCGAGCGGTCGCTCTGGCAGCATTCGTTTGTATGCCATGATAAATCCTGGCGGCCGGCAGGAGTTGCATATTCAGGATGACGGTCCCGCTATCAGTTTTGAAGTCCGTGCGCATTTATTTGAACCCTTTTATACGACATCCCGGATGGGAACGGGTCTGGGCTTGTATATGGCGCGGGAATTATGCCTGAATAACAAAGCCTTGCTAGATTATGAATATCGTGTCGATCACAGCGATGCTGAAGACAGTGAACCTAAGGGGCGTTTCGTGATTAATTTTTCTGGATTAAACGCATGAGCAACACTAGCGGCAACACTTGTCCACGCATCTTGGTGGTGGATGATGAGGCGCATTTGCGCGAGTTGTTAGAGATCACGCTGATTAAAATGGGGCTGGATGTTGATAGCGCCGAAAATCTGGATATCGCCAGAACGCTGCTAGCCAAAAACTGCTATTCGTTGGTGTTGACCGACATGCGTTTGCCCGATGGTTCGGGAATGGAGTTAGTGGAAGAGGTTAATCTTCATTATAAAAATACCCCGATCGCGGTGATTACGGCCTTTGGCAGCACCGATAATGCGGTGATTGCACTGAAGGCTGGGGCGTTTGATTATGTTTCCAAGCCTGTGGCTCTTGATCATTTACGCAAACTGGTGCGTTCTGCGCTGGAAATAAATCTGGTCAATGCGGAATCCGAAGTGGTATCCGATGTCTGTGAAATGACGCCAGCCTCGTTTCTGATTGGCTCATCGCCAGGTATGCAGGACGTCCGGGCACAAATCAGTCGTCTGGCGCGTAGCATGGCACCGGTCATTATTACCGGGGAATCTGGCAGCGGGAAAGAGCTGGCAGCACGTGAGATTCACACATCCAGTTCGCGCGCTGGCAAGCCGTTTATTGCGGTTAATTGTGGAGCAATTCCTGAGACGTTAATGGAAGCGGAATTTTTCGGTTATCGTAAAGGTGCTTTTACCGGGGCCGCAGATGATCGTGAAGGATTTTTTCAGGCCGCAAATGGCGGCACGCTGATGCTGGATGAGGTCGCCGATTTGCCGCTGGCGATGCAGGTGAAGTTGTTGCGGGCAATTCAGGAGCGCCGTATTCGCAAAGTCGGCGCAACACTGGAAGAGTCCGTCGATGTCAGGATTATCAGTGCAACCCATCAGAATCTGAGTACCTGCGTAGACGAAGGGCGATTCCGGCAGGACTTGTATTACCGCTTAAATGTCATTGAGCTGCACTTGCCGCCGTTGCGTGAGCGTCTTGACGACATTGCCGATTTATCTGCTGCGATATTACGTAAGCTCGCTGGCGGTGATGTCACCTTGTCACCAGCAGCATTGCAAGCTTTACGTGCTTATGATTTCCCCGGCAATGTCCGTGAACTGGAAAACATACTTGAGCGGGCACTCGCGTTTGCCAACGATGGTTGTATACAAGTGGCCGACCTGGCCTTACGCAATCATAAAAAACCACCAACGGAACAGCATGTTGATGATGTTGTGCAGCCTGAGCAGATCATTACCGAGGCTATATCAACGAAAGATGAAGACGTTTTTTCTCCCCCTACGCTTCCTTGCTCCTTGCCTGAGTATCTGGAGAATATCGAACGCGAAATGATTATGCGGGCTTTGGAGCAGACCCGGCATAACCGGACCCAGGCGGCGGAGCTGCTCGGCGTCAGCTTCAGGCAGTTGCGTTACCAGATACAGAAATTAAAAATTCAGGATTAGTTTTCCCGGGAATTCAATTGGCGCTGTGCGCCCGCTTTCACGCCGACGCATGTGGCCAGTGTCACTTTGCTTGCGCCCTAAGATCTGCTTCGCCTCGTTGCAGTCTTGTTGTGAATGATGCTGAAAGCCGATAGATAAAGATCCTGCAAGCGGTGTGACTATTTTCTGTTAGCACTCACTTACTCAGCTTGCTGCAGATTTCTGATCATCTGTGAAAGTCAATCGCCTGCACAAAAAAATTACTGAAAAATTAGCAAATAAAGCGGTTGCACACCTTAGCATCGGGTACTAGAATTAGGGCTATAAATTATTTGTGCACTATATATAGTAGTTTTTCTTGTTTTACCTTTCTTGCTTCACATTCCCCTTTTTCGCAGCAATTGATTTAAAAATGAAGAAATAACACGGCCGTTTTCCGTGTAAAGCTAGTTTGTAATAAGGCGCAACATTCAGTTAACCCGAGCGTTTCATGATCGTCTGAGGTCATGAACGACTCAAGATATCACCGACTCTGGAGGTTCAATGCACTCTTCAATGGAAACATCAACGCCATCTCATTCCGATCTAAGCTCCGCAAGCGGCAACGCCGTTCAGGTGAGTGCTGGCAGCGGATACAGCGAGCACCGGGTTATTCGCCGTAATGGTGCCGTAGTTGGTTTTGAGCCGCAAAAAATTGCGATCGCGATGACGAAGGCATTCCTGGCCGTCAACGGTGGTCAAGGCGCAGCCTCTGCCCGTATCCGTGAACTCGTTGAGCAACTGACTTCGACGGTTGTTGCGGCATTGCTGCGCAGACAGCCAACCGGCGGCACGTTTCATATTGAAGATATTCAGGATCAGGTTGAACTGGCGCTGATGCGTTCCGGTGAGCATGATGTTGCCCGTTCTTATGTGCTGTATCGTGCCAAACATCAGGAAGAACGTCGCCTGCAACGCGAAGCGCAACAAGCCTCACAGGCAAAACTGCCGCAAATTCATGTGGTTATTGACGGTGAAAAAGTCATCCTCGACATTGAAAAAGTTCGTGCCCTTATTACTGCTGCTTGCGTTGGTCTCGACAAACTGGCAGATGCAGAAGCGATCCTGACTGAAACATTGAAGAACTTGTACGACGGCGTGCCTGTCGAGGAATTGCATAAATCAGCGATTCTGGCTGCGCGCGCTTTGATGGAGAAAGAACCAGCCTACAGCCAGGTGACTTCCCGCCTGCTGTTGCACACAGTGCGTAAAGAAGTCTTCGGCAAAGAGGTGGCTCAGCAGGATGCCGCCGCCGAATACATTCGCTATTTCCCGCAATTTATCCAGAAAGGTATTGCTGCCGAATTACTGGATACAAAATTGGCGGAATTTGATCTGGACCGTCTGGCAAA
Source organism: Undibacterium sp. FT79W (assembly GCF_014284215.1). Taxonomy (NCBI): domain Bacteria; kingdom Pseudomonadati; phylum Pseudomonadota; class Betaproteobacteria; order Burkholderiales; family Oxalobacteraceae; genus Undibacterium; species Undibacterium sp. FT79W. Next base: position 107,057 of record NZ_JACOGB010000001.1, read on the forward strand.
AGCATTGGTCGCTGACCGCGATCTGCAATTCAGCTATATCGGTTTGCAGACTTTGTATGACCGTTATTTCCTGCATGTCCGCGGCACCCGTATTGAAATGCCGCAGGCTTTTTATATGCGCGTGGCGATGGGCCTGGCATTGGAAGAAAAAGATCGTAACGCCCGTGCCATCGAGTTCTATCACCTGTTGTCCAGCTTTGATTTCATGAGCTCGACACCGACACTATTTAACTCCGGCACACAACGTTCGCAATTGTCGTCCTGCTACCTGACTACGGTCTCTGATGATCTGGCCAGTATTTATGACGCGCTCAAAGAAAATGCTTTGTTGGCGAAATATGCCGGTGGTCTGGGTAATGACTGGACACCTGTACGCTCACTGGGCGCGCACATCAAAGGCACGAATGGTAAATCCCAAGGTGTGGTGCCGTTCCTGAAAGTGGTCAACGACACCGCTGTTGCGGTCAATCAGGGTGGTAAACGTAAAGGTGCGGTCTGCGCCTACCTCGAAACCTGGCATATGGATATTGAGGAGTTCCTCGATCTGCGTAAGAACACTGGCGATGACCGTCGCCGTACGCATGACATGAATACCGCCAACTGGATTCCTGATCTGTTCATGAAGCGCGTGATGGAAAAAGGCGAATGGACACTGTTCTCTCCATCCGATGTACCGGATCTGCATGATAAATTCGGTAAGGCATTTGAAAGTGCTTACCTCGCTTACGAAGCCAAAGCGACTTCTGGTGAAATCGAATTGTCGAAAAAAATCCCGGCACTCGACCTCTGGCGCAAAATGCTGTCCATGTTGTTTGAAACAGGACATCCATGGATCACGTTCAAAGACCCTTGCAATATCCGCAGCCCGCAGCAGCATGTAGGTGTGGTGCACTCGTCGAATTTGTGTACCGAGATCACGCTCAATACCAATGAGAGCGAGATCGCCGTATGTAATCTGGGCTCGGTTAACCTGCCAGCGCACATGAAGAATGGCAAACTGGATCACGTCAAACTGCAAAAAACGATCCGTACCGCGATGCGTATGCTCGATAACGTGATTGATATTAACTACTACGCCGTACAAAAAGCACGCGATTCCAATCTGCGTCACCGTCCGGTCGGCATGGGTATCATGGGCTTCCAGGATTGCCTGCACATGATGCGCGTGCCTTATGCATCGAATGAAGCGGTGCAGTTTGCTGACACCTCGATGGAAGCCGTGTGTTACTACGCTTATCTGGCATCGACTGAGCTGGCGGAAGAACGTGGCACTTACAGCTCTTATAAAGGTTCGCTGTGGGATAGAGGTATTTTGCCGCAAGACTCATTGAAGTTGTTGGCGGAAGAGCGTGGTGGTTATCTGGAAGCAGATTTTAGCGAAACCATGGACTGGACTGTGGTGCGTGATCGCATCAAACAATTTGGTATGCGCAATTCAAACTGCGTTGCGATTGCACCGACTGCAACGATTTCTAACATCATCGGCGTCTCAGCTTGTATCGAGCCGACCTATCAGAATTTGTATGTGAAATCGAACTTGTCCGGCGAGTTCACTGAAATTAACGAACACCTGGTGCGCGACCTGAAATTACGCGGCTTGTGGGATGAAGTGATGATCGCTGATCTGAAGTATTTTGATGGCAGCCTGGCACGTATAGATCGTATTCCACAGGATTTACGCGAACTGTATGCGACTGCGTTTGAGATCAGCCCGTCGTGGCTGGTCGAAGCGGCTTCACGTCGCCAGAAATGGATAGATCAGGCGCAATCCCTGAATATCTATATGGCAGGCGCATCCGGTAAAAAATTGGACGAGACCTACAAACTGGCCTGGTTACGTGGTCTGAAAACGACGTATTACTTGCGTACGATTGGCGCGACGCATACCGAAAAATCGACATCGAAAACTGGTGCGTTGAATGCAGTTGCGGTGGATGGCGGTGCGGGCGCATTCAGCGCAGCACCGGTTGCGGCAGCGCCAGCAGTCGCCCCTGAAGCGGAAGGTGCAGCTTGCTACCTTCGTCCAGGTGACCCAGGTTTTGAAGAGTGCGAAGCTTGTCAGTAATGCTGTCGGCTCTCAGGCAGTAACTGACAGAAATACAGAACTAATCAATTGAATTTTCAGCGAACGGTGTGAGCTATCCATCGTTCGCAATGTCCGGCACATTTTTGCTTATGCGCAAAGATAAAGTGTCATCTTGTAAGGAATAAAAATGTTATCTTGGGACGATGAAGCCACACCAACTGCACCTGTAGCGCCATCAACTGTGCGGCCAGCAGGCAGCGATGTACAAGCTGGTTTGCAATTACAGGAAGTTGCGCTAAATCCAGCGTTGGTCAAGAAAGCCGACTCTGCGAGCGCAGAAGATATCGCGCGTCGTGTGAACGCTGCCGACAAACGGATTATCAATGGACAGACAGACGTTAACCAGCTGGTACCATTCAAATACAAGTGGGCATGGGATAAATATCTGGCTGGTTGTGCGAATCACTGGATGCCGCAGGAAATCAATATGCAACGCGATATTGAATTGTGGAAAAATCCAAATGGACTGACTGATGATGAGCGTCGTTTGGTGACACGTAATCTCGGTTTCTTCGTGACTGCAGATTCTCTGGCAGCAAACAATATTGTGTTGGGTACCTACCGCCACATTACTGCGCCGGAATGCCGTCAGTATTTGCTGCGTCAGGCATTTGAAGAAGCGATTCATACTCATGCGTATCAATATATTGTTGAATCACTGGGTTTGGATGAAGGCGAAATTTTTAACGCTTATAACGAAATCGAATCCATCCGTGACAAAGATCAGTTTCTGATTCCTTTCATCGATGTATTGACGAACCCTGAATTTAAAACAGGTACGACTGAAGCGGATCAGACATTGCTGCGTTCGCTGATTGTCTTTGCGTGTCTGATGGAAGGGCTGTTTTTCTATGTTGGATTTACGCAGATTCTGGCGCTGGGTCGTCAGAATAAAATGATGGGTGCAGCTGAACAGTATCAATACATTTTGCGTGACGAATCGATGCACTGCAATTTCGGTATTGATTTGATCAATACGATTAAGATGGAAAATCCGCATTTGTGGACAGCGGAATTCAGAGATGAAATTAAATCGTTGTTTTTGCGCGCGGTGGAGTTGGAATATCGCTACGCAGAGGATACAATGCCGCGTGGAGTGCTTGGATTAAATGCGCCGATGTTCAAAGGATATTTACGCTTCATCGCAAATCGCAGAGCACAACAAATTGGTCTTGATGTTTTGTTCCCTCAGGAAGAAAATCCTTTCCCGTGGATGAGCGAAATGATAGACCTGAAAAAAGAGCGCAACTTTTTTGAAACGCGCGTGATTGAGTATCAAACAGGCGGAGCCCTCAATTGGGAGTAGCTGCTGAATAAGCGCCCCGGCCTCCTGAAAAGGGATACTCAAGGTTTGCACGAGATGTAAAACTCGAGAGGCCTCACCAAACTGAATGGACAGTCAAAGATTAAATTACTTGTACTGTTAGTGCCGCAATACCTGGCGAAATCGGGTATTGCGGTTTTTGGCTTTGTGTCTTGAGTTCTGTAACTAATATTGACGTACGCAGGTAGTGCGGGCGTTGCAGATCGATCGCTTCAGACGACGATCGCAGAGCGAAAGTTTGATGGCTGAAGTGCTGCATCATCGAGGGCATGCAGCAGTTCAGCCGGTGCCGAATTCATTAGCGCAAACATCGTTTATGTTTGTGCCCATGAATAATCCGCTTGAAAGGATAGAGCGGATTTAATTTTTATCCGATTTTTTCCATCTCTATCGAAGGAGAAACAAAATGGCAACAGCACCAAAAACGGCAGCGGGCGATTCCGCCTCTGCGAAAAAGACGACTGCTAAAAAAGCTGTCGCAAAAAAAGTAGCAGCGAAGCCGGCAGTAAAAGCAGCTGCAAAACCAGCAGCAAAAGCAGCGGCCAAACCAGTAGCGAAGAAAGCCGTCGCTAAAGTGGCAGCGAAACCAGCAGCGAAAAAAGTAGCAGCAAAACCAGCAGCAAAAGCAGCGGCCAAACCAGTAGCGAAGAAAGCCGTCGCTAAAGTGG
>NZ_JACOGB010000001.1:111230-725178 GCF_014284215.1 Undibacterium sp. FT79W
GTGGCAGCGAAGCCAGCAGCGAAAAAAGTAGCAGCGAAACCAGCAGCAAAAGCAGCGGCCAAACCAGTAGCGAAGAAAGCCGTCGCTAAAGTGGCAGCGAAGCCAGCAGCGAAAAAAGTAGCAGCGAAACCAGCAGCAAAAGCAGCGGCCAAACCAGCAGCGAAGAAAGCCGTCGCTAAAGTGGCAGCGAAACCAGCAGCGAAAAAAGTAGCAGCAAAACCAGCAGCAAAAGCAGCGGCCAAACCAGTAGCGAAGAAAGCCGTCGCTAAAGTGGCAGCGAAGCCAGCAGCGAAAAAAGTAGCAGCGAAACCAGCAGCAAAAGCAGCGGCCAAACCAGTAGCGAAGAAAGCCGTCGCTAAAGTGGCAGCGAAGCCAGCAGCGAAAAAAGTAGCAGCGAAGCCAGTAGCAAAAGCAGCGGCTAAACCTGCCGCTAAACCAGCTGCAAAAAAAGTAGCGGCAAAAAAGGCTGCTCCAGCGAAGCCAGCGACTCCTGATGCAAAAACGGTCGTTAGCCCGAATGCTGCGTGGCCATTCCCGACTGGCAATCGTCCAGCATAATTTTGTGCTACTTGGTTGCCTGACCTTATTCAGGCACAATACCCACTATGTGATGATTCACCTGGTGGGTTTTTTTTGAGGATAACTTGTGCTGCATGGAATTTTTACCTTCGTCATCGATATCCTGACTGGTTTTTTTGCCGGCTTTTTGCTGTTACGTTTCTGGATGCAAGTGCAACGGGTTCGTCCCCCTGCTGGTTTAGCACAGGCGATTTTTCAGATCACAGATTGGCTGGTACATCCGATACGACGTGTCGTTCCGGGATTTCGTGGCTACGATTGGGCAACGATGGTCGGCGTTTTTCTGACCGCGTTGTTGTCGATGGTATTGGATTTCTGGTTGTTATCCGAAGTCTCATTCAGCGCGATTTTGCTGCTCACAGTATTTCGTGTGTTGCAGTGGGTACTGTATGGTTTGATGGCTCTGCTGGTGCTTGAGGCAATTTTCAGCTGGGTGAATCCACATGCGCCATTGGCACCCTTTATCCGGGCGTTGAATGAGCCCTTGTTGTCACCGTTCCGCAAGGTATTGCCTGCATTGGGCGGTCTCGATTTTTCGCCCTTGCTGGTGTTGATTTTATTGCAGATATTGAGCAGGGTGCTCAATGAGTTGATGCCTCGCTTGTTGATGCTGTAACCGGAAATCTTAGTTTTCCGGTCTGGCGGTCGATTGACGGATAATCAGCTGCGACCTCAGCATTTCCCGTCGTAACGGAAGGGTAGGATTCGTAATTCTGGCGACCAGAACCTGCGCGGTGAGTTGTCCTATATCGTGTTTCGGTTGTGCGATGGTCGTCAATGGTGGCGTGCTGAATGAGGCCAATGCAATATCGTCGTAGCCGATGACAGACAGTTGTTGCGGTATTTTTACGCCAGCTTCATTTGCTGCACAGATGCCGCCGATCGCCATCAGATCATTGCTGACAAAAATCGCCGTCGGTCTTTCAGGTAAGGCCAGTAACTGTTTAAATGCATTAAATCCGCCCTGGCTGGTAAAGTCGCTATGGATCAGATATTCAGTGCGGAATTCCAGCTTTGCTTCGGCTAACGCGCGTAAATAACCTGTGACCCGACCACCGCTCGGCAGCAGCGTGTCTGGCCCGGCAACGCAGGCGATCCGGCGATGTCCTAATCCTATCAGATAGCGGGTCGCATCATAGCCGCCCTGTACGTGATCCGCTTCAATTAAATCTGCCGCAACGCCTGCCACTTCACGGTCAACCAGCACTTTCGGGATGCCTTCATCAGCCAGTAATTTTGTTAATTCTTCGTCGGACCCTGATGGCACCAGAATCAGGCCATCGATACGTTTTTCCATCAGTACGCGGATATACGCTGCCTGTCTTTTCGGGTCATCATCAGAATTGCACAAAATAATGTTGTAGCCGAGTTTGAACGACGCATCTTCTATGCCCTGGATCACTTCAGCAAAATACGGATTCGAATTATTCGGAATCATCATACCCAATGTATGAGTCCGGTCATTTTTTAAACTGCGTGCAACGGCGCTGGGGATGTAGCGTAATTCTTTGATGACAGAGAGAACACGTTCACGGGCATCATCGCTGACAACCCGGGTATTATTGATTACATGCGAAACGGTAGTCGTTGATACGCGCGCTTTTTCCGCGACCTGCTTCATTGTTGCCATAAAAATTCCTGCTTTTCGATGATGAGATTATGACGCAGGATAACGGTAGCGGTTAAAATTTTTGCAAACATCCAGAAAGGATTTTACATGCATGATCTGATGATCCGGAATGCTCATTTGCCTGATGGGCGCAGCGGTGTCGATATTCTTGTGCGGCAGGGCAGGATAGAAGTGATAGCGGAACGCTTACCGAAGATAAGTATTCCTGAAATTGATGCAAACGGGGATTTGCTCAGCACGCCGTTTGTTGATGCGCATTTCCATATGGACGCCGTGCTTTCATATGGTTTGCCACGCGTGAATCAGTCAGGGACGCTACTGGAAGGGATTGCATTGTGGGGCGAACTCAAGCCGACGCTGACACAGGAAGCGCTGATTGCCAGAGCAATCGAATATTGCGACTGGGCGATCGCTAAAGGTTTGCTGGCGATACGTACCCATGTCGATATTTGCGACGATCGTTTGTTGGCGGCAGAGGCCTTACTGGAGGTGAAGCGACAGGTGGCACCGTATATCGATTTGCAACTGGTGGCATTTCCGCAGGATGGCTTGTTACGTAGCCCGACTGCATTCGATAATCTGAAACGCGCGATTGCGATGGGTGTGGATGTGGTCGGTGGGATTCCGCATTTTGAGCGGACGATGGCAGAAGGTGCTGAATCGGTACGCTTGTTATGTGAGTTCGCCGCAGAAAAAGGTCTGCGCGTTGATATGCATTGCGACGAATCTGATGATCCCTTGTCACGTCATATAGAAACGCTGGCCTTTCATACTCAGCGCCTCGGTTTGCATCATCGGGTGACGGGATCGCATCTGACATCAATGCATTCGATGGATAACTACTACGTCAGTAAGTTGTTGCCTCTGATGCGTGAAGCAGGTGTCGCTGCCATTGCCAATCCCTTGATTAACATTACTTTGCAAGGCCGTCACGATACTTACCCGAAACGTCGTGGCATGACGCGGGTGACGGAAATGCTGGCGGCGGGAATCGATGTCGCTTTCGGACATGATTGCGTGATGGATCCTTGGTATAGCCTGGGTTCAGGTGACATGCTGGAAGTGGCGAGCATGGGCTTGCATGTTGCCCAGATGACCGGCCAGCAGGCGATGCGGCAGTGTTTCGATGCTGTGACTAAAACGCCCGCCAAAATCATGGGGCTGGAAGGCTATGGTTTGCAGCCGGGTTGCTTTGCTGATTTCGTTATTCTTGATGCTGCCAGCAGTATCGAGGCATTACGTTTGCGCCCGGTGCGACGCTACGTGATTAAACGCGGCCAGATCATCAGTGAAACACCAAAACAGGAAGCACTGCTGCATTTATCCGGCAAAGAAACGCGGGTGAGTTTCAGAAGGCAAGGGGATGGAAAAGGCGCGTAAAAAAGGAAGGGAAAAACAGGACTCTGAATATTCACGCGGCTGACAGGCTATTTTTGCTCTGTCAGCCGCGTAAATATTAGGAGTTACAGTTTTGAAAATGCCTGTTTTGCTGCTGCTATCGTCGTCTCAATAATCGCGTCGTCATGCGCGATCGAAACGAAGCCGGCTTCAAACGCCGATGGTGCCAGATACACGCCAGCATCCAGCATCAGATGGAAGAAACGGTTAAATTTATCTTTGTCCGTTGCCATCATGGAGGCATAGGAATCGGGAATCTGCGCGGCGAAATACAGGCCAAACATGCCGCCGACCGCATCGGCACAGAAATCAAATCCTGCCTGTTGTCCTGCTGCAGTCAGACCATCTGCGAGTTTGCGGGTTTGTGCCGTCAATTGCTCGTAAAAGCCAGGTTGTTGGATGATCTTCAATGTTGTCATGCCTGCCGCGACGGCGACCGGGTTGCCTGACAAAGTCCCCGCCTGATAGACGCCGCCGAGTGGTGCCATGTGCGCCATGAGATCGGCGCGCCCGCCAAATGCTGCGACCGGTAAGCCGCCACCGATGACCTTGCCCATACAGACCAGATCGGCCTGTATTCCGAACAAGGCTTGCGCACCCTGCAGTCCGACGCGGAAGCCGCACATCACCTCGTCAAAAATCAGCACACTGCCATGCGCAGTACAAAGGCGGCGCATGGTTTGCAGGAATTCTGGGGTGGCACGGATCAGATTCATATTGCCCGCAACTGGCTCAACGATAATGCAGGCGATCTGATCACCGATTGATTGGAATACGTCTTCCAATTGCTGGCTGTTGTTATAGTCGAGCACCAGCGTATGTTTGCTGAAATCTTCCGGAACGCCAGCGGATGTCGGGTTGCCGAAAGTCAGCAAGCCGCTGCCAGCCTTCACTAACAACGAATCGGCGTGGCCGTGGTAGCAACCCTCGAATTTAATAATTTTGTCGCGTTTGGTGGCACCGCGGGCAAGCCGCAAGGCGCTCATCGTGGCTTCTGTTCCACTCGATACCAGGCGGATTTGCTCTACCCCTGGAACGATGTTGCAGATTTCTTCTGCCATCAGCACTTCGCCTTCCGTCGGCGCGCCAAAACTCAGTCCGCGGGCGGCTGCTTCCTGAACGGCTTGCACCACATCTGGGTGCGCATGGCCGACAATCGCAGGTCCCCAGGAACCGATATAGTCGATGTAACGCTGATCTTCCGCATCCCAGAAGTAGGCGCCTTCAGCGCGGGTGATAAAGCGCGGCGTGCCGCCGACAGAGCGAAAAGCTCTGACTGGAGAATTGACGCCACCGGGAGTTGTTTTTTGTGCGCGTGCAAACAGGGTTTCGTTTTTATTCGTCATGATAGAAAGGGTAATTGATTCGGAAGATGTTGCCGCTGGATGCATGCATTCATGCAGCGTGTATTCAATGTTCTGGTTCTCTCGCCCAGAAATAGCGGTCAGGAATCAGTTTCCCCATCCCTAACTGCTGCGCGTGGCTTACGGCCGCCATAGTAAATTCTTGTGCTTCCATTACTGCCTCGGGAATTTCAAGACCCGTTGCCAGTAAGGCTGTAATTGCAGCCGAGAGCGTTGACCCGGCTCCGGCATGAGAGCCTGGTATGCGTTGCCAGACGTCTCTTCTGACGACGCCAGATTCGCTGAACAGCGTATTCGCGACTTCTCCGCTGTTGCACGGTGTTCCGGTGACAAAAACATATTCACAGCCGGAATCAATTAACGCCATGGCATCTGCTGTTAAGTCTTCCGGTTCTGCATTTTCCTTCCAGGTTTCTGCCAGGCGTGACAGTTCCACCGCTGAAATGAGTAATAACGTCGCTTGTGGGATTAATAATTCCCGTATAGATAAGGTCAGATCTTCCGCATCGGGAATGTGATCCGTGATGGCGGTATTAAATGGATCCAGAATCAAGGGCATTTCTGGATAATCGGAGACGATCTCGGCAATGGTCGTGACGTTATCCACACTGCCGACCTGGCCAACTTTAATCGTGAGCACAGGCATATCTTCCAGTACGGTTCTGGCCTGTTCGTCAATCAGATCCGCATCCAGAGGATGGATACCGTCGATCTGTGAAGTGTCGCCGGTGAGTATGGCGGTCACAACCGGTAATCCGTGGCAGCCCATTGCGGCAAATGATGCCAGATCTGCAAATAGTCCCGTTGCACCGACCGGATCAGATGCGCCGAAACTAAGAATAATGGGAGAAATTTGGTTTTGCACGTTTGGTAGATTAATATAGGCAACCTTAACGAGCCAGGGATGGTTCGAAAAAGAAAAATTACACAGGAATGCAAGCTTTTGTAATTTTATGCGGGATATTTAATATTTTACTTGATTGAAGGATTTTAGTCGTGAGTGATAGTGCTGGCGAAAAGCCACAGTATAAAACATGGATGTGTCTGATTTGTGGCTGGGTATATGATGAAGAACAAGGTTCCCCCGAAGATGGCATTCCTGCTGGCACTTTATGGGATGATGTACCCATGAACTGGACTTGTCCTGAATGTGGTGCTCGTAAAGAAGATTTTGAAATGACAGCAATTTGATGGGAATGTGTCTTTTAGACTATAAAAGTGTGTCTTTTTGGCGATACGGAATGTTTATTCCAGGGAAATAAACGCCAGATCGAAATTTTTTTTGTTAAAGTGGTAGCTTGCTATTTTTCTGTCGGGAAGATGATTTTATGTCAGCGTTGGCAAGCAATGAAAACTTGAAAATCATGGTGATTGACGATAGCAGCACGATACGTCGATCGGCAGAGATATTCCTCGGACAAGCTGGTTATACAATCGTCTTGGCGGAGGATGGCTTTGACGCACTCGCAAAGATTAACGATTCTCATCCTGACCTGATTTTTTGCGATATTCTGATGCCAAGGCTGGATGGTTATCAAACCTGCGCTTTGATAAAGAAAAGTGTCAAATTCAGGGATACACCTGTCATTATGTTATCTTCCAAGGATGGACTGTTTGACAGAGCGCGCGGCGCCATGGTCGGTTCTGATGAATATCTGACCAAGCCTTTTACAAAAGATAGTCTTTTGAGAACTGTGCGGAATTACACGTCCGATACACAGGAAAAATAATTCAGTTTTATGTGAGGAATTAGCGAATGGCTATTCAAAAAATATTAATAGTAGATGACTCTCCTACAGAACGTTATTTTTTAACAGAAGTTTTGGTTAGAAATGGCTTCTCTGTATCTACCGCTGAAAATGGCGAGGAAGCCCTGACAAAAATTAAGGCAGATAAACCGCAGTTGATTCTGATGGATGTCGTGATGCCTGGGCAAAATGGTTTTCAGATTACGCGTGCTATTGCCAAAGATCCGGAAACACAGGATGTGCCAATTATTATCTGTACCAGCAAGAATCAGGAGACAGATCGTATCTGGGGTTTGCGTCAAGGCGCCAAGGATTACCTGGTAAAGCCGATTGACCCACAAGAGCTGTTAGCAAAAATTGCCGCTCTTAGTTAATGATCCGCAGATAGCCTGCTTGTCTCTATTTATAAGAAATACCCGGATAGCCTCATGACTAAGACTTTGAGTGACTCTGCTGCCAATCTTGAAATTACCAAGTCAGACAGTGTCGTGAGACGTACGCGCTTGCGTGAGTTTCAGGCGCAGTTGGTTGAGCGTATGCAGGCTGCGCAGCGTGGCGGCTTCTCCAAGCTTAGTCAATTGGGGATCATTATCGGGCAGCAGCGTTATTTGCTTGATCTGCGGGAAGCTGGCGAAATTGTTAGTGCCACATTATTAACCAACGTCCCGTTAACCAAGGATTGGTACGTGGGATTGTCAAATATTCGCGGTAACCTGACCAGTGTGGTTGATTTGTCGCGGTTTCAGGGCTTTGAACTGACCAAACTCGATAATTCTTGTCGTATCGTCGGTTTTGCACCGTCGTTGGGGTTCAATAGTGGTTTGCTGGTGTCGCAGGTTCTGGGCTTGCGTAACCTTGCTGAGATGGAAGAGATTGCATCTGGTGAGACTGACGGGAATAGTCAGGAATGGTTGCAAAGACGGTTTCGTGACCGTGATGGTAATGTGTGGCATGAACTTAGCTTGGCTGCGTTGGTGCAGAATCAGGATTTTCTGCATATAGGTTTATAGTCAGTGCTTCACTTGAAGCAACGCTGACAGATATTCAATCGTTTAGGAGATTCAGTAATGGCATTGAAACTACCGTTCTTGTCCAAGGGAAAAGAAAATCCGGAAATTGACGGAGCAGAAGTTGCGGCAAGGTCATTCGGTAATGCTGGCTCGGTTGAAGTTGAGGAGGCCAGTAACGTGAAAATGTTAACGCCAGAATCATCTCAGGAAGGCGAGCATAAGCAAGCTGAAACTGACTTCGATACGACTCATAATCGCGCCGATGCAACATTCATTGGTGATGCCCTGGAAAAAGGCGGCGACATTTATTTACCGATCATCGGCAAAATGTCATTGCAAAGGCAAATGCGCATTTTGTCCACAACCATGGTTGGTGCCTTAGTGGCGGGTGCATTTTTCGTCTGGCTCAATGCGAATCACTCAACACTGATATCCACTCAGGTGCAGATTTCCGGTGATGTGCTGATGCATTCCCAGCGTATTGGTAAGGCTGCGCCAAACTCAATTCAGGGTAACGTTCAGGCATTTAAACAGCTGGAAGACAGTCGTAAAGAAATTAATAACGATCTGAAAATCCTGCTGGATGGTGGTGCTTATCAAGGTCGTGATGTTAAATCTGCCGACTCCACACTGGAGCCGGTTTTAAAAGAAACGATCAAGTCCTGGCAGAATTCTAATAAAGCAGCTGAAACAATATTGGCACGCCGTCAGGAACTGACCGGTTTTGGTCAGACACTGCAAAAGCTGAACTCATTGTCTCCGGTATTGCTGGAGTTGACTGAACAGATTTCTACGCTGAAAGTGCAAGGCGGCGGATCTGCTCGTGAGATTTCTGCTTCCGGTCAGTTGGTCATGTTGACCCAGCGTCTGGGTCGTAGTGCGAATGAATTCTTGACTTCTGAGGGTGTTAATCCAGAGACTGCTTTCCTGCTTGGTAAAGATACGAATACTTTCCGCGATCTGGTCGAAGGTTTTCTTAACGGTAGTGAGGTTCTTCGCCTGACACCGACGAAAGATGCAGATACACGCGAAAAACTGGAAGAATTGAAAAAGGCGTTTGCTGAGTATCAGGCTTCGGTTTCTACTATTCTGGGTAACTTGCAGAACTTCATTGCCGCCAAACAATCTGAGCAGTTATTGTTTAACGAAAACGAAGAGCTGAAGTCGAAACTGACTAAGTTGCAAAAGACTTATACGGATCAGCAGGATTCCACCAGTTTTTCTTTCTGGCTGATGTTGATTTCCGCTGCCGTTGCGTTAGCGTCTGCGGTTGGTATTGCGTTAGTTCTGTTGCAGGATAGCCGTAATCGCGCTAAAGAAGCGAATGAACGCCGTCAGGAAGCTGCGGAGCAAATGTTGCAAGCGCAAAAACAAGAGGAAGAAGCGAAAGCTGCAAACGATCAGAATCAGGCCGCGATTTTGCGACTGATGAATGAATTGCAGGAAGTTGCGGATGGTGACTTGACTATTCAGGCAACGGTTTCCGAAGATATTACTGGTGCGATTGCCGACTCGGTTAACTACACGGTGGAAGAGTTGCGTGGTCTGGTCGGCCGGGTTACGACGACTGCGGAACAAGTTACGTCTGCGTCGAATCAGGCGCAAGGTATTTCCGATAACTTGCTGGAAGCGTCAGAGCAACAGTCACGTGAAATTTCCGATGCCGGTCAGGTGGTTCTGACGATGGCGCAGGATATTACCGACGTTTCCCGCTCTGCGAATGAATCTGCTGAGGTTGCGCGTCAATCGGTTGCGGCGGCGGAACAGGGTGCGCATGCGGTGGAAGACGCGATCAAGGGTATGAACGAGATTCGCGAGCAAATTCAGGAAACGTCTAAACGTATTAAACGTCTGGGTGAATCTTCTCAGGAAATTGGTGAGATCACCGAACTGATTTCCGACATTACTGAACAAACTAACGTGCTGGCGCTGAATGCGGCGATTCAGGCGGCGTCTGCAGGTGAAGCGGGGCGAGGCTTCTCGGTGGTTGCGGAAGAGGTTCAGCGTCTGGCGGAACGTTCGGCTGAAGCGACCAAGCAGATTGGTGCGCTGGTGCGTACGATTCAAACGGATACCCATGACGCGGTTGCTGCGATGGAAAAATCCACTCAGGGTGTGGTTGAGGGAGCAAAACTGTCAGATGCGGCGGGTACCGCCTTGTCTGAGATCCGTAGCGTTTCGAACCGTCTTGCTGAACTGATTCAGGGTATTTCTCTGGCGACTGAACAGCAAGCGACATCAGCAAACGGTGTTGCACAAAATATTCAGCACATTCTGACTATTACCGAACAGACCCAGAACGGTACACAGCAAACATCCGAGTCGATTAAGCAATTGTCTCTGTTGGCTGAGGAATTGAAAAACTCAGTATCCCGTTTCCGTGTAACTGCCTGATTTTCCAGTCTATGGGTTGCTTAAAACGACCCTATCATATTTGCAGACGATGAACCGCGGTTCATCGTCTCTTGAGTTTGCGGAGCGCGCATGACATCCGATTTTTCAAATTCGTCACATCTGCCTCAGGAACAGTTTGATACTGGACCACTCTCCTGGGTTATGCCCGAGGTGCGGGAAGCGATGACCAACGCTGGCAAGGTGCTTACCGAAGCGCTTGCACAGGATGTTGACGCAAGATCCACTACTTTATTGCATGCGAAAAGTTATTTGCATCAGGCACATGGTGCCTTGCAAATCGTTGATATTGATGGCGTTTCTATCGTCACCGAAACCATTGAGGAATTGATAGAACGCTTGCAAAGCAGTCAGTTAGAAATGACGCAGGCAAATATCGATGTCATTCTCGACGCTTTTCATGCTGTATTGCGTTACCTTGAGGATTTACTCTCCGGGGCACCGCATCAGCCAGTCAGATTGTTTCCCTACTACCGCGCACTGCTGGAGCTCAAGGGTGCGGAGCGGATACATCCGGCGGACTTGTTTTTCCCAGCGTTATCTGTCAGTGAAAGAATTCCCGAACTCGCTGTAACGCCCAACGGCAAATCTGCGAATTACAGTGGATTACGTCAGCGTTTTGAGAAATTACTACTGACGGTACTAACTAGCAAAGATCAGCAAAAGCGACGTGAAGCAGCCGAGAACATGCATGGCTTGATTCATGAAATCGATCAGATGCAGACGAATTCTCAGGCGAAAGCTTTCTGGGTTGTCATGCGGGCATTTGTTGAGGCGGTCGCCGATGGTGGGATCGACGACCAGCAATATGTAAAACAAATTTTCGGACGTATTAATTTACAGATCCGTCGTCTTGTCGATGGCGTCAACACGATTCCTGAACGTCTGCTCAGAGATGCCTTATTCTTTTTGGCTCAGGTAGAAAAACCGTCTGCGTTCGTGTCCAGTATTCGTCGTGCATATCAACTGGATAACAAAGTACCGACTGACTATAACGAAAAAAATTACGGCCAGATTGCGGCAGGTGTATTAAGTACCGCAAAAGAACAGCTCACTGCCGTTAAAAATTTATGGGGCCGGATTGCGAACGGCGATGCCAGTCTGGCTGATAAGTTTTCGCA
This sequence comes from Undibacterium sp. FT79W, assembly GCF_014284215.1. Taxonomy (NCBI): domain Bacteria; kingdom Pseudomonadati; phylum Pseudomonadota; class Betaproteobacteria; order Burkholderiales; family Oxalobacteraceae; genus Undibacterium; species Undibacterium sp. FT79W. The sequence goes on from NZ_JACOGB010000001.1 coordinate 122,493, forward strand.
AAAAATGAAGGATCTGGCAGAGACGGGCACGGGTTTAAATGTGCCCTCGCTATCTAAGCTTTTGCGCGAATTAAGCGGTATTGCCAGACATGTCGCACATTCGGCAGATGGCAGTAAGCTGGCACTGGAATTAGCGACCAGCTTGTTATTCGTCGAAAATGCACTGGATCAGATTACCCGTTTACCTGCGCATTTTTCCGAGCGTGCGGATGAAATTACAGCCCGTTTATTATCCGTTGTGTCCGGCGATGAGCCGCAGTCGCAAGCGGCGTGGATGGGAGAAATTTCGCGCGAGGCACAGCAGCGTCAGACCATGACGGTTCTCGTTTCTGAAATTCAGACGAGCCTGCGCCAGGTTGAAAAAACACTGGACGAATACTTCCGTGATCCTGCGCAAAGTGAATCTTTGCATTCGATCGATAACATGTTGCATCAGGTCAGTGGCGCGATGGCGATTCTGGATCAGGATGCGGCGATGCAAGCCTTGGAAACGACCAGACAGACGGTTGCTACATTGGCAGACTCCAAAGAGTTGTCTGAATCTGATCGTGAAGCTGAGCATCAAAAACTGGCGCAAAATATTGGCGCTCTCAGTTTTTTCATCGAAACTTTGCAGACCCAGCCAGAAACAGCGAAAAAGAAATTTGTGTTTGACGCTGATGCAGGTCTTTTCCGCCCAAATCTGCTCGATGCGCCGGCGCAGAAAGAGTTATTGCCTGTCAGCGAGGATGTGATTTTTTCAGCTGATCAGTTACAAACTTCTACCGAAGAGTCCTCTTCCGTTTTAACCGCAGAAAAAGAATTACTTAACCAACAGCATGAATCGGCACGTCTTGCCGTGTCTCTCGCTGAAAATCCTGACGATAAAACACTGAAGGCGCAATTGAAAGATTCGCTGGAGTCTGAACGCTCGGTGGCGACTTTATTGGATGACTCAGCTGCAAGTGGTCGTGCAAAAGCAGCGATTGAGTTGCTTGGATCTGGTGAAGAGTCTCATTCAACTGAGAGTTTACAGGATATCGTTGCTGCCACCTCACCGGTTGCAGTAGCCGAAGTGAAGGCGACGAATGTTGCTGCTGTTTTACCGCAAAGTGATGAGGCAATTGATGCTGAGTTGCTCGAAATTTTCCTGACAGAGGCCGATGAAGTTTTGCATTTTGTGCAGGACACGTTGCCACGTTCTCGCGCCGATGTTGACAATCAGGAATATCTGACCAGCCTGCGCCGCTCCTTCCATACATTGAAGGGCAGTAGCCGCATGGTTGGACTGAATGTGTTCGGTGAAACTGCCTGGAGCATTGAGCAGGTGATGAACTTATGGTTGTCGGAGTCGCGTCGAGGTGACGACAATCTGTATGCACTGCTCGAACGTACGGCAAGTGAGATGAATACCTGGGTCGATGAGCTCAAGCAATCAGGCCAGTCAGCAAGAACCGGCGCTGCGATTATCGCTGCGGCGGAGCGAATCAAAGCCGGCCTCGATTATCAGGAGGCCGACGAGTTGCCAGTCGTGGCCTCAGAAATTTCAGAGCAGCCTGCGGCAATTGAGCCTGAAGATGAATTGTTGCCAGAGCCAGTCGCGCATGATGTATCTGAAGTGGAGGATTCAGCGATTGCCGGTGCGCTTGATGAACCCCTTATTGCAACTTCGCTTCCCGTGGACGGTGAGGCATTCGCGATTCTTGACGATGGTGCAGAAACGATAGAGGCCTTGCCGTTAGTGGATGTGACCACGGATGCGGCGACAGACGCGCTGACATCAGGGTTTGAACTCAGTGCATTCGACGATTTGCCAAGTGCGGCGAACATATTGGCTGAGACTGCAGCGACGCTTGATGATGTCACGACAGGGCATTCTTTGCCTGCTTCTGATGACATCGTTATTGCTGCTGAAACTGCTGCAAGTGTTGAAACTGAAACGATTGAAACAATCAGTTTTTCTGCTTCCGATGCGGTTGCTGAGGACATTCAAAATCCGGTAACTGAGCCTGAAGAGGTTGTTGATTTGCTGAGTCCGGTGGAAGAGCAGATCGTGGCAACTGTAATGACATCTGAGGATGCTGTTGAAGAAGTTTCTTCTGTTGCAGATATTGAGCACTCAGTACCACAAATAGTTGAGGAGCCGGTTGCAGTGGCTGAACCAGTTTCTGATCCTGCTGGTGCAAAAATCATTGAGTTTCCGGAGTTGAATAAGCCGGCTGTGACGCTCGATGACAATATCAAGCGTATCGGTGATCTTGAAATCAGCCTGCCGCTGTACTCCATATACATGGCAGAAACCGACGAAATTGTTCGCTTCCTGACTCAGGATTTATCTGAGTGGCGCCACGAACCCGAGCGTCATGTCTCCACACATGCGATTCATGCGAGTCATTCTCTTGCCGGCAGTTCCGCAACTGTTGGTCTGATTCCTTTGAAAGAGTTGGCGCATAGTCTGGAATCTGTTTTACAGCGCCTTGAGCGTCATCCGGTTATGTTGACCTCTGCCGAATTCGACATGCTGGACCATGCTTTGGAGTCTGCAAAACGGATGCTGCAGAAATTTGCATTGTCTGAAATGGCCGACTTTGCCCCTGATGATGTCAGACAGTTAGATCAGTTATTGCAAGACGTGATCGCACGTTCGAGTTCCGGTGCAGATGAGGAGTTCATCACCTCAACGAATGAAAAACTGAATCCGGCAGACTTGTCGGGAACGGCGGTCATTGAAGAGTTGTCTGGTGATAGCCTGGCGGAAACACCTACTGAAGAATCTGGCACACTGAATCTGGCGGATGAGACTGTCGTGCAGCAACTGAACGTTGCATTGCCGGAAAGCACTCCGCAACAAACAACACAGGTCAAAGATGACCTCGATCTTGATTTGTTGCCGGTCTTCCTTGAAGAAGGAAATGACTTATTGCCGATGGTCGGTCAGTTATTACGTAGCTGGCAAGCACAGCCTGATGACACGGCAATACCGCAGTCGATTGCACGTCTGATGCATACGATTAAAGGTAGTGCGCGGATGGCCGGTGCGATGGGATTAGGGCAGCACATCCATGACATGGAAACGCGTATTGAAAGTCTGATGCACACCAGTGGTGCAGTACGTGCGCCGTTGATGGATGATTTAATGGCGCGCCATGATTACAGCATGCAGTTGTTTGATCGTTTGCAAAACCCTGAGGCTCACGTTGAGCCATTGTTGCCTGAGCCATTAACTGCCGCGCAAGAACTGGATCAGTTCCAAGAAGCGTTGGTCGCGAGTGAGGCTGGTATTGCACCTGCGGAGGCCGTCGAAGCGCCGCGTGAAATGGTCAGCCTGACACCTTTAATGCCGATTACTGATAGTCAGTCTGCGGTCAGAACGACTGCAATTCCGCATGCTCCTGTCAGTGCGCCTGCAACTGCAGGTGCGCCGGTGCCTCTGGTGCGTGTACGAGCCGACGTGCTGGATCGCTTGGTCAATCAGGCCGGTGAAGTGTCTATTTCACGCTCACGTTTAGAGAATGAAGTCAGCACTTTGCGCTCGTCATTAGGCGAACTGACCGCCAACGTCAGTCGTTTGCGTGATCAGTTGCGTGAAGTAGAGATTCAGGCTGAAACGCAGATCACATCGCGTATGGCGCTGTCTGGTGATCGTGAATTTGATCCACTGGAGTTTGACCGTTTTACCCGTTTGCAAGAGCTGACCCGCATGATGGCGGAAAGCGTGAGCGACGTGGCAACAGTGCAGACGAATCTGACGCGAACGATAGATGGTGCTTCCGGTAATTTGCATGTGCAGGCGCGCCTGACACGTGAGTTGCAACAGGATCTGATGCGCGTGCGTATGATTCCGTTTGCGAGCGTTTCTGAGCGTCTGTATCGTGTTACCCGTCAGACCTCGAAAGAAGTCGACAAGCGCGTCAATCTGGATATCCGTGGTTCCGGCGTTGAAATGGATCGTGGCGTTCTGGAAAAAATGGTCGGGCCGTTTGAGCATCTGTTGCGGAATGCGATTGTGCATGGTATCGAAACGCGTGACGTGCGCCGTCTAAATGGCAAACAAGAAACCGGTGAGTTATTGATCGAGATTCGTCAGGAAGGTAACGAAGTTGTTATTCGTTTCAACGATGATGGACAAGGGTTGGATTTGCAAAATATCCGTCAGAAAGCGCTCAGCGTTGGTCTGATCGGTACAGATGAAACACCGGGCGATGCTGAAACTGCCAGCCTTATTTTTGAACCTGGATTCTCCACGGCGAATGAAGTAACTGAGCTGGCCGGACGTGGTGTCGGTATGGACGTCGTCCGTTCTGAGGCCGCATCACTGGGCGGTCGTGTTGAAGTTTCTACGGTAGAAGGTAAGGGCGCTGAATTTACTATTCGCCTGCCGCTCACGCTTGCTGTGACACAGGTCGTGTTGCTGAGCGCTGGTGGACGTACTTATGCAGTGCCATCGGTTCTGGTTGAACAGGTGCAGCATCTGAAGTCGAATGCGCTGGCCAATGCATACAATGACGGTGCTTTGATGTGGCAGGGCCAACGTGTTGCGATGCATTATCTGTCTGCGCTGTTAGGTCAGCGTGACGCAGTGCCTGTGACCCAGCAATACACACCGTTGCTGATCATGAAGAGCGGTACCGATCGCGTGGCGATCCACGTCGACGATATCGTCGGTAATCGTGAGGTCGTTGTTAAAAACATTGGCCCGCAACTGGCGCGTATGGTGGGTATTGCCGGTGCGACTGTGCTGGGTTCCGGTGAAGTCGTTTTGATTTTGAATCCTGTTCCTTTAGCGCAGCGTGCTGAACATGAACATGCTCGTTTGCCGCAATCCGGTTCTGAGGCAGTTTCTGATTTAGGTGCCGTCGCTGATTTGCATCATGAAAACACCACAGCGCAGGTGAATGCCGAGCCGGTTCAGGGCTTGCGGACACAGCATATCGTTATGGTCGTCGATGACTCCCTGACCGTGCGTCGCGTTACTCAGCGTTTGCTGACACGTGAAGGCTATCAGGTCGTGTTGGCGAAAGACGGTATTGATGCGTTGGAACAGTTGCAATCAGTGACGCCAGACGTGATGCTGGTCGATATTGAAATGCCGCGCATGGATGGTTTCGATTTGACGCGTAACGTTCGCAGTGATGCTCGTACGGCGCATATTCCTATCATCATGATTACGTCGCGTACTGCCGATAAACATCGTAACTACGCACGTGAACTTGGCGTGAACGAATATTTCGGTAAGCCTTACCGTGAAGACGATTTACTTGAAGCGATTGTTGGTTTTGTTGGCAAAGAACAGGCAATCGTCGTGTAAGTAACTCCTGATTTAGTAAATAAAAAAACAGAGATTTATCTCTGCTTTTTTTATGTTAATTGCGTTCTGTTTTATGTTCGACGCTGAATTGACTTTGGTTTGAGTGCTCCAGAGCTCTCATCAACTCCATCGAATGCTTGTCGCTGCTTGAGGCACTTCAATCCGTTGAAAGTATTCCCGCCTTTTTGACCACAGCATAACGCGCAAGGGTTTTCTTTCGCGCCTCGTCATGTTCGACGATGGGATAAGGATAATTCTTCCCCAGACTGACGCCCGCTTGCTGTAATAGCAGGGGAGCCGCTTTCCAGGGCGCGTGTATCGAGCGCTTATCCAGCCTGGCTAGTTGCGGTAAATAGCGCGCAATGAATTTGCCATCGGCATCAAACTTTTCGGATTGTGTTATCGGATTAAAAATTCTGAAATACGGTTGCGCGTCACAGCCGGATGACGAGGCCCATTGCCACCCGCCGTTGTTTGCCGATAAATCAAAGTCATTCAGTTTTTCGGCGAAATAAGATTCACCGCGCCGCCAGTCTATACCCAGATCCTTAATCAGAAAGCAGGCGGTCACCATGCGCAAGCGGTTATGCATGTAACCGGTCTGATTCAGTTGCCGCATCGCTGCATCAACGAGCGGATAGCCGGTATTACCTTCGCACCACGCCGCAAAATGCGCATCCGCCTGTTCACCTGTTTCCCATTGAATTGCATCGTAATCGGGTTTGAACGAACGCTCAGTCACATGCGGATGATGGTGGAGGATCATGAAATAGAAATCACGCCAGATCAGTTCGGCCAGCCAGATTTCTGCACCGTGATTACTGCTGGTTCTGATTTGTTGCATCGCTTCACGCACCAGATGTCTGATAGAAACAGTACCGAAACGCAGATGCACTGACAAATACGACGGACCCTTCAGCGCAGGAAAATCGCGGGCAACATCATAATGTTTCATCCGCGCCAGAAAGTTCTGGATCAGCTGTGTGCCGCCGGACATCCCGGCCTGCAGGGAAATGGCCTGCGTTTGTGCAGTGGCAAAACCTATGTCTGACAGCGATGGTATGGCGGGCACATCAAGACGACAGAAGTTTGCTGCATATTTTTCTACCGGATATGATTTTGCGTAAAAATCACTACCCTCTGCATAGAATTTTTTGAGCCAGGCATTCTTGTACGGTGTGAAGACGGAAAAGGGCGTACCAGCCTGGGATAAAACTTCGCTTTTCTCAAAAATCACCTGGTCTTTATAGCTTAAGAATTCGCACTGTTGCTTACCGAGCGCGGTCTTCACCGCGGTATCCCTTTGTAATGCCGCCGGTTCATAGTCGTGATTGGCGAAGACTGCGTTGACTTGCAGTTGTTCTGTAAGGCGTGGAATTTCGGTGACAGGATCGCCGTGTATCACCAGCAGGCTGCCGCCAAGTTTGCTGATTTCCTGTTTAAGTTCAATGATGCTGTCGTGAATGAAACGCACGCGCCTGTCATTGGCTGGCAGATGTTTCAATATGTTCTGATCAAAAATAAAAACACAGATAACTTCTTTGCTATGCCGTAAAGCCTGATATAACGCGGCATGATCAAAGCAGCGTAAATCACGCCGGAACCAGACCAGAGCGCGCCGAAAAGAAACAGATTTTTCTTGCATAAGTATCAGAATAGGAAAGTCAGAATCATGGTGCGGAACCTTAGCACACATCGAAAATACACGTTAAAAATGCTAAAATGGCGGCATGGCGAAGCAAACAAAATCCCCACACTCTGAACTGTCCGACGGTGTTCCTGCACCGGCCGGTGCGATTTCTGACATTGTTGCAACAGCGGGCGGCGATACCGTTCCAGAATTTGATTTAAATCTAACAAATCATTTCCTGATTGCAATGCCTTCTATGCATGACCCTGTGTTTGGCGGTAGCGTGGTGTATCTGTGTGAACATAATCCACGCGGCGCGATGGGCATGGTGATTAATCGCCCTACCGATATGACCGTGGCTGAATTATTTGACCGCATCGATCTGCGTCTGGAAGTGATTCCCGATTCGCATCCTATGGGTAAGCATCTGGTGATGTTTGGCGGCCCAGTACAGGACGATCGCGGCTTTGTGCTGCATTCTCCGGTCGGCGAATATACTTCTTCGCTCAAAGTGGCCGACGATATCGCCTTCACGACCTCGCGCGATGTTCTCGAAGCAATTGCCGCTGGCGAGGGGCCGGAGCGTATTGTCATGAGTGTTGGCTATGCCGGTTGGGGCGCGGGGCAACTTGAAAAAGAGATTCTCGCGAATGGCTGGCTGACTGTTGCAGCTGATCCGCAGATTATTTTTTCGCTGCCGGTCGAAGAACGTTTTAATGCAGCCATCAAATTACTTGGTATTGACCCCATCATGCTCTCGTCCGAAGCGGGGCATGCCTGATGACTATGCTCGAAGCCAGGGCTGATGGTACGGTGCTTGCCTTTGATTTCGGATTGAAACGTATTGGTGTGGCGGTCGGCAATACCTTCCTGCGCCAGGCCGAGCCACTCAACATCATTCATGCGCCGACTAACGATGGCAAATTTGCCGAAGTCGCCGCGCTGATCGGTAACTGGCAGCCAGTCTTATGCGTGGTCGGATTACCGTTGCATCCGGATGGCGAGTCGCACGAAATGACCCAACGTTGCCGCCGCTTTGCTAACCAGCTGCAAGGCCGCTTCAAACTTCCGACGATACTGGTTGATGAACGTTATTCCTCCGCCGTTCTGAACGGCAAGCGCGGTGCACACATAGATGACGATGCCGCAGCCCTGATTCTGCAACAATATTTTGACGAGAACCCATGAGCAATGTTTCCCCCACACTGAATGCGGAAGCGCTGTATCAGCAGCTTCTGAAGCAGATCAAACCACAAGCCGTGGCAAATGATAATCTGGCGATCATCGGCATTTATTCTGGCGGTGCCTGGATTGCCGAACGTCTGGTAAATGATCTCGGCCTGAAAAATAAGCCTGGTCTGATTGATGTGTCCTTTTATCGCGATGATTATGCGGCAAAGGGTTTGCATGCTGATGTCAAACCGACGCATATACCATTCGAAGTCGATGGCGCACATATCATACTGGTCGACGACGTGCTGTACACGGGACGAACGACGCGCGCAGCGATCAACGAGTTGTTCGACTACGGCAGACCCACACGAGTGATGCTGGCGGCGCTGGTCGATCGCGGTGGGCGTGAATTACCGATTGCTGCCGATTTTGTTGCGCATGTTGCCTCATTTGAACCCGCTGTCTCTGTGAATCTGCAACGCGCAGACGATGGCACACTTAGTTTCTCTATCGATCATGCATAATCCACAGCTCAATAAACACGGCGAACTTCAGCATCTGCTGACGATAGACGGTCTGCCTAAATCCATCGTCAATCATATCCTCGATACCGCCTCGTCATTTGTCAGTGTCAGCGACCGCGAAGTCAAAAAAGTCCCGCTGATGCGCGGTAAAAGTGTGTTCAATCTGTTCTTTGAAAACTCCACCCGTACCCGCACCACGTTTGAGATTGCGTCCAAACGCCTGTCGGCCGATGTGATCAATCTCAATATTGCAGCATCGAGTACCAGTAAAGGTGAATCCTTGCTCGATACCATCGACAATCTGGCCGCGATGCACGCCGATATGTTTGTGGTGCGTCATGCGACGTCCGGCGCACCTTTCCTGATTGCCAAACATCTCAACGACACGAAACAGCATCATGTGCATGTGGTGAATGCGGGTGACGGTCGTCACGCACATCCGACTCAGGGTTTGCTCGACATGTACACCATCCGCCACTATAAAAAAGATTTCACGAATCTGACTGTCGCGATTGTTGGCGACGTGTTGCACAGCCGCGTTGCACGTTCCGACATTCATGCGCTGACCACGCTGGGCGTACCGGAAGTGCGCGTGATCGGTCCGCGTACTTTGCTGCCCGGCGGTCTGGAGCAGATGGGCGTGCGCGTCTTCACCGACATGAATGAAGGCCTGAAAGGCGTTGACGTGATTATCATGTTGCGCCTGCAAAATGAACGCATGAGCGGAGCCTTGCTGCCGTCGGCGCAGGAATATTTCAAAAGTTATGGTCTGACACCGGAGCGGCTGGCGCTGGCGCATCCTGAGGCGATCGTCATGCATCCGGGGCCGATGAACCGTGGCGTGGAGATCGATTCTGCGGTGGCCGATGGCCCGCAGGCAGTGATTTTGTCGCAGGTGACTTTCGGTATTGCCGTGCGTATGGCCGTCATGAGTATTGTCGCCGGTAACAGCGGCAGTGACGCCTGATATCTGTGAGATTCAGCCAGGCGCAGGCCCGGCGATAACTGATCGTGCGTTATCCGTTAGGTGAGACGTACAGGGAAGCAACATGAAAATTCAAATTAAAAATGGTCGCGTAATTGATCCGGCGAGCGGAGTTGATGCGGTACAGGATGTGTTTATCGCCGCCGGAAAAATTCTTGCGATCGGCGCAGCACCGGCCGATTTCATTGCCAATAAAGTCGTGGATGCCAGCGGGCTTGTCGTGGCTCCGGGGCTGGTGGATTTAAGTGCGCGTTTGCGTGAACCCGGCTTTGAATATAAAGCAACGTTGGAATCGGAATTGCAGGCAGCCATGCGTGGTGGTGTCACCAGTCTGGTTTGTCCGCCGGATACCGATCCGGTGCTGGATGAATCGGGTCTGGTCGAAATGCTGCGACAACGTGCACGCACACAGAACAAAGCGCATGTCTATCCGCTCGGTGCGCTGACGGTGGGACTCAAAGGCGAGTCTCTGACAGAAATGTCTGCACTGACCGACGCCGGCTGTATCGGTTTTTCGCAAGCCGAAGAAACAATTGCCGACACGAATACGCTGCAACGCGCTTTGCAATACGCGAGCACGTTCGGATACACGGTCTGGTTACGTCCGCAAGATGCCTACATAGGCAAAGGCGGCGTGGCACATAGCGGTCCGCTGGCGTCGCGTCTGGGCTTATCCGGCGTGCCTGTCATGGCAGAAACGATCGCGCTGCATACCTTGTTTGAGCTGATGCGTGCCACTGGCGCGAAAGTGCATCTGTGCCGGATTTCATCTGCCGCCGGTCTGGAACTGGTGCGTCAGGCGAAAGCCGAAGGCTTGTCGTTGACTTGCGATGTCGGCGCACATCATGTGCATCTGACCGATAACGATATCGGTTACTTTGATTCGAATGCGCGCATGACACCGCCGTTGCGTAGTCAGCGTGACCGTGATGCAATCAAAGCGGCACTGTTGGATGGCACGATCGATGCGATCTGCTCTGATCACACGCCAGTCGATGATGATGAAAAACTGTTGCCGTTTGCGGAAGCCTCACCGGGCGCAACCGGACTAGAATTGTTGTTGTCGCTCGCGCTGAAATGGGCAGAAGACAGCCGTGGCGCCGTCACCTTGGCGCAAGCCTTGTCGAAAATCAGTAGCGGTGCGGCACAGGTCGCTGGTATCGCTGCCGGTCAACTGACCGCTGGCAGTGCGGCTGATCTGTGTGTATTTGATCCCGCAGCACACTGGAAAGTGGAAGCCGCTGCGTTGGCGAGTCAGGGCAAACATACGCCATTTCTGGGTTACGAATTGCCAGGCGTGGTCAGGCTGACGATGGTGGATGGCCATATTGCCTTTGACAATCTGTAACCTGCATTCAACACCGTCACCTGCATCGTCCGCTGTTGCCGGGTGATGCAGTGGCTGGTGTGCTCGCAATAAGCGCTATACACAAAGCAAACAGGGCGTATGGATAGTATTTGCCATGCCTCGTTTGGCTTTGTGCCGAAGAACCCAAATTTTTATAAATACTCTCTTGGAGTATCTGGCGAGTCCGTATGATTTTCTGGCATTTTTTCCGCGTTTTTCTTCATCTGGTCGCAGGTTTGCTGACTTGCGCCGTGCTCTTTCCTTTAGTCGGAGCCGCCAGAAGAGAAGCGCTGGTGCAGCGCTGGTCGAAGCGACTGATGGCAATCTGCACGGTGGATGTCGTGTTTAAGGATGCCAGCCAGGGGCTGTTTGCCGAACGGACGCTGATCGTCTCGAATCACGTCTCCTGGCTCGATATTTTCGTCATCAACACGGTGCATCCGTGCCACTTTGTTGCAAAAGCCGATATCCGTTCCTGGCCTGTGCTCGGCTGGTTATGCGAAAAAGCCGGAACCATCTTTTTAGCACGCGGCAAGCAGCGTGAAGTGCGGCGGATTTACGAAGGTCTGGTGCATCAGATTCATGATGGCAAACGGATCGCTTTTTTCCCCGAAGGGACTACTGCAGCGCAGGGCACGGTGCTGCCATTTCACGCCAATTTATTTGAAGCGGCGATAGAGGCCAAAGTGCCGGTGCAGCCTTTCGTGCTGCGCTATGTCGATGCACAAGGAAAATTTCATCCGGCAGCCGATTTCATCGGTGACATGACGTTTGCCGAAAGCATGAGCACGATCTTAAAAGCGCCGCGCATGACTGCTGAAGTGATACGCCTGCCAGCGATTGCGACAGAAGGTGCGCATCGCCGCGATATCGCTTTGCAAGCGCGCGAACTGGTAATGCGAGAATTAGGACTATCGCAATAGCTGCCTGATTAGACGGACAAAAACGCCGGACAAAAGCGCCGGACAAAAATGCACGAAAAAACGCCGGATAAAAACGGTATTTCCGACGTCCTTGTGTTGGCGATTTGTTCCGGTGTACTCAGCGTCCATCTGCGTGCCGCAAACCCGCGCCAATACTCCTCAAAAATTGGTTTTATGGGGAGTATATGAAGAAAACCGCTTATTCTCAGCGTTAATAAACGGCTTTAAAAAATACTCCCGGGGAGTATTTTCAGGCATCCAGCAGCCGTTGTATGACTCCGGCGGTCTTCTGTTGCGGCAGAATCAGCGACATTTTCCCGATATCGCCGCCTGTGCCCAGAACGGTGCTGCGAGTAAACCGATAAAGGAAACGCCGCCGATTTTTGCCGGACGATGTTTTAATGCATCGTCATCGGTACATCCCGGAATCGTCGCCTGCTGTAAATCTTTCTGCAAACGCTCATATTTACCCGGTGCCGCATTTTCCAGGTTTTTGCCACTGGCTTCGGCACGTTGCTGCAATTCACTTTTACTTGTCTGATAGGCTCTGGCAATACTTTGCGGGCTGATATCGAGCGGTACTGAATCGTTTGCAGTGTTAGCGGTGGCAGAGACCGGTACATTAACGCTTTCAGGAGTGTCGGCAGCGCTTGTCGATACAGTAGTCGAGGCTGATTTGTTGCGTACCTTACGCACAGTATCGGAAGTCGGCGTAGTCGCCGCAGGCGCGTCTTTCGCAGCGTCAACAGCCAGGCGGATATTCAGTGGAAATTGCAACAGCATGGCTGACACTGGATGAACGAAAGTATCGGACGTCTTGATGATACCGAGCGGACGCGGCAAGGCTAATATCAATAGCAGCGTGACTCCCGCCGCCAGCAGCGCTGAAAATAGTCGCCCAACTGCATGTTGCGCATCCCATTCAAGATAGTGGTAGATCACAGTCATGGCGGGTGTTTTTCTGGTTGCAGTATGGCGTCTGACAGACGATCTGAATCAAAGTTCAGACGCCGCTGCAAGCCTGAAAAATTCAGGCGAACGCTGGTCGGTCAACTGCGTCCGCCGAAGTCAGCAGGGCTTGCACTGCGCGTTCAAACAGCGGCTCATTTTCGAGAAAGCGCACGCGGCCATGGGCTATCATGCGGCGGAACATGCGCACACTGACGAGTGATGGCTTTTCATTTCCTGCCAGGGTCAGCACCAGATTATGATGTGATGGATCAACCCAGTTCAGTGTGGCGATACTGGGTTTGATTCCCAGTTTCACTTCCAGGCTGATACCGCTGCGCAGGCGTTCCTGTATGACTTCCTGCGTAAATTCCACGGCATCGGCGGGCTTTTCACCAATGGCACTTTCTGTCGCTAACTCGCTATCAAAAAACTCATCCAGCATCTGCACCTGAATGTCGAGGTCGCGTATTGCTTTGTCCAGTCTTTGCTGGGTTTCCGGAGCACGCAACTGTTCGTGCAATGCTTCCTGCGAGGCTTCGTTGTGGTAGATGAAGTCGGCAAAATGCTCATGAATTGCCGGTAAGCTTAATGAACGTGTCTGCGGGTTAAGCGGCTGCTGCACGGTACGCAAGGCATTCGTATGAGCATCCACCAGCCAGTCGAGCAAATGTTTCTGCTTAGCGTTATTCCACTGAATCGCAGTCAGTGCTTCGCGCAACGTGTTCAGGATGATGGGCAGCAAAGCGAACAGTTGAGTGCGGTCTTCTTCGTTCAGTTTGGCGACGATGCTCCACAGCAGATCGGGAATCAGCAGGCGATAACGGATACCGCGTTTGGCATCTTCACGTTCGGCATATTCGATCGCATGTACCCAGGTATTTTCTAAAAAATCACGCAGATAGGGATCAATCTGCAGTTTTTGCAAGACCTCGCGTAACTGCGCCGAGATATGCACCAGCCGCAAGGTGCGGTTCTGCGCGGTTTCGATAGCTTCTACGGTGTGCGCAATCGTTTGCTCACTGGAGCGCAATTCACGCGCGATAAACGCATCAAACTCATCGAGCATGCGGATGAATAATTGCGAATTTTCGCTGTCGTCTTCCAGTAATGTTTCGACGATGCGGCAAATTTCCTGTGTGATGTGCGCACCCGTTGGATCTATCTGTTTCAGTCCCAGTGAAATCGAGCCAACACGATTGATCAGCATGCGTGCCGGATGCCCTTTCTGGGTCAGCAAAGTCTGATCGCGAAGGGCGATTTTCAGCACCAGAAATTGCAATCGCCCCAGCTGCGCACGTATTTCTGCCGGTACTTGCGGATCGCTCAAAATAAATTCAAACAACATAGCGACGACATCGATCGTCATCTGCTCATCGACATTGTCTGTCATGTCATTGAGCGTGGTTCTTTGCTCCAGTATCAGATTACGGATGCCGCCCAGATGATTGAACATCTGTTCGCCGGCAATGATGTTATTTTTTTGTAGCTCATGCACCGACCGTACTATGCCTGTACTGGTCTCTGAATGATTGCTGTCAGTGATGCTGTAAGCGTGATCGGAATGGTTGCGATGGTCGCTATTTGCCGTTGGTGTCGCGCTGGTTTGTGCTGATCCGTATGCTGAGTGTGGCAGGTGGTGGGCGTCGTTCAGCGTTTGGCCGGTGGCATGCCCTTCCGCATTGCCAGTTGCTACGCCATTGCTGGCGCTATTGGCTGTACGGTTTGTTACGTTGTCGTTCGCGCTGTTTATCTCCCCGTGGCCACCGAATAACTGTCGTAAGGTCGAGCCGACGGATTGATTTTTTTCCAGCCATTGAAATGCGCTGGCGCGTGCCTGACCTGGGTCTGCCAACGGCGCGGCGTATCCGTCCAATCCTGGATATGGCGCAACGACTTTCGGCTGTGATGTAAAAGCAGACGCGGCTTGTTGCACCAGTTGTTGAGTGAATTGCTGTGTTGCTGACCCGATTTTGCTGGCGCTTATTCCAGCCGCGAGATCCCGCACGCTGTTGAATAATTGTTCGACTTTGCTGACCGGTGTCGCCGCCGGAGTGGCTTGTAACTGTTGCGCTGGATATGCTGGCGAAGGCAATCCTTCGTTGCCTGAGAATGATTGTTGATGCATCGCGCCCGGCATTGCACCTTCATTATGCGTATCCGCGGAGGGCATACTGTCGTTGACCTGCGGGGACGTGTCAGGCGCGGCGACAGCTGTCGCCGTGTTTGCAGTGGTTGCAGCGGGCGGTGTTTTCTTGATTTTTAACTGTAGTTCCGCTGCCACCCCTTTGGCGGCGAAGTAGTTATTCACTGCATCATAAATTTTACCGATATGTGGCGTCAGATCTTCTGCAATCTGTGCAATAACGGCCGCAGAAATATCGTCGTCCAGTTCAAATTTTTCTATGCCGCTGGCGATGCTGCGGGTGATTAAATACGGACGGAACGGATTCTCTCGTTCGCTGATTTTTTCCTGACTGAACAACAGCGCGATACGTATATTCAGATCGCGTATCTGCTCTTCGGCTTCGGCACGGAAACGCGCCGTAATTTCATTGAGCAGCAGTTCATTTTCCAGCGCATGCGAATCGACCAGTGACAGACTGTCGCTTTGCATTTTTAAGATGGATGCCGGGCGAAACGTATTGTAGGTGGTCTGGAAGCTCCGGTTCAGCAAGCCATCCATCGCTTCGCTCATGGCATCGAGCATTTGTCTGCCTTGCCGCAAGCGCATGCTGGCATGCAGATAATCTCTTTGTTCCGTTGAGCTGCGGGCGGCCTCAGCTTTTTTAAATAAGGCTTCCAGTGTGTGCGGTGTTGCAGCTTCTATGCTGCTCAGAAAGGTCCGGTGAAACTCTGTTCGGGTGGCGGGCAGAAATTCATTCGGATCCATATATTTTTCCCAGATTTTGCGCGCAGGCACATGTTTAAAAACGTAATAAATGTAACAAATTTGTTATCTGGAAGTATAGATCAGAAGATTGCTAAATTATTATTTGAATGTAATGTTTTAAACATTGTTCACAACTGTTTTGCGTCGTCGCCGTCATGAATACAACAACGGCAAGTGGGCTGAGCGCGCACTTGCCGTTAGATTGTTTCTAATGGGAAAAATGTTGCCTATATCAGCCTGGTTTTTGCTGTTGCGGGCAGTCGATCTGTACAAGCGTTCTGTTGTGAAGAGCAACTGCGGTCAGCTTACCGCCCCAGACGCAACCGGTATCAAGGCTGATCAGATTGGGACGCAATACCAGTCCTAAGGTGGACCAGTGACCAAACACCACCGTGCTGTTGTCTGAGGCGCGTGGCAGATCGAACCAGGGCGCATATCCTTGCGGAGCAGTACCGACGCCATCCTTGCTGGCAAAATCCATCTGTCCTTCAATGCTGCAAAAACGCATCCGTGTCAGGGCATTGACGATGCAGCGCAAGCGATCTGCTCCCTGTAAACCGTCATCCCAGTAAGCCGGAGTATTGCCATACATTTGCCGTAAAAAGCCCAGCCAGTCCGCACTGCGCAACATGGTTTCCACTTCACCCGCGAGTGCCATGGTTTTTTCGGCTGACCACGACGGGAAAAGTCCGGCATGGATCAGTAAGTGCTGTTGCTCTGTTATCGCCATCGGCCGCTGGCGCAACCATTCCAGCAATTCAGCACAATCCGGTGCATTTAATATTTCTGTAAGCGTATCGCTGCGATGTGCAGGACGTATGCCATGAGCAACCGCCAGCAGATGCAGATCGTGATTCCCAAGCACACTCTCTGCTCGCCCGGCCTGTTGCAAAGCACGGACACGACGCAGAGTCTGCAAGGATTTCGGACCGCGATTCACCAGATCACCGGCAAAAAGATAGCGGGCGGAAGGTGAGTGCTGTTCTATGCGATGCAGCAGTTCACCCAACTGATCGTCGCAACCTTGAATGTCACCGATAAAATATGTGGCTGTCGTCATGTCTCTGGCGCTTATTGATTCGCACCCATACGTTTGGCTTCGGCGCGGCTGAGCAGCGCCTGTTGCTTCTGTTCTTCGCGCATGCTGACAGTCAGCATGGTTGGCCAGCCGATCAGATGTTGTTCAGCAATTTCCGCCAGAGCGCGTAACCAGGATGGCGATTCGTTCAGACAAGGAATGTAATTAAATTCTTTACCACCGGCTTGCAGAAAGTCAGCCCGTACTTCCATCGCAATTTCTTCCAGCGTTTCCAGGCAGTCGGCGATGAAGCCGGGGCAGATCACATCAACGCGCCGCACCCCATCTTTGGCGAGTTGCGTTACCGTTGGTGCAGTGTAAGGTTGCAGCCATTCGGCTTTTCCTAAACGCGACTGAAAAGTGACGATGTACTGATCTTTCGATAGGCCTAGCTTTTCAGCAAGCAGGCGTGCGGTTTTGTAGCATTCACAATGATAGACGTCACCGCGCAACAGAAAGGCTTTTGGCAAACCGTGAAAACTCATTACCAGTTTTTCCGGCCTGCCGTTGGTCTGCCAGCTTGCCAGCACTGATAGCCGCAGCGCTTCTATGTAAGCCTCGTGATCATGATAATTTTTGACCAGACGCAGTTCAGGAATATTTCTGACCTGTTGATAATGGCTGAATACCGCGTCGAAATTCGATCCGGTCGTTGTCGCAGAATATTGTGGATAAGCCGACAAAATCAATAAGCGATCATAACCATCTGCTTTCAGCTTTTGCAGCACATCGGGTATCGACGGTGTGCCATAGCGCATCGCATAAGTGACGTGTACTTCATGACCACGTTCACCAAGATAGCCCTTCAATAATACGGCCTGTTTTTCCGTGTGTACTTTCAGCGGCGAGCCGTCATTCGTCCAGATAGACGCATATTTCTTCGCTGACTGACCGGAGCGGAAAGGCAGGATGATGCCATGCAGGATCAGCCACCAGATTGCACGGGGTACTTCGACGATACGTCTGTCCCATAAGAACTGTTTCAGATAGCGGCGCACTGCCGGTCTGGTCGGTGCATCCGGCGTACCGAGATTAATCAGTACGACCGCCGTTTTTCCGATTTTTCCGTGGGAGTAATCAGGTTCTTTCAGAAAGCGCATGGTATTTATTTTTTTAAGAAGCCAGTAATTCTCTGGCGTGTTTACGAGTGGTTGCGGTGATTTCTATGCCACCCAGCATGCGGGCGATTTCTTCGACGCGTTGCTTGTTATCAAGCACGTCGATATGAGAGATGGTTTTGCCGTTGTGATTTGTTTTGCTGACCTGAAAATGCTGATTCGCCTGACTCGCCACTTGCGGTAAATGGGTGACGCACAATACCTGACGGTCTTGCCCCAGTCGTTTCAGTAAGCGTCCGACTACTTCCGCAACACCGCCACCAATACCGCTGTCAACTTCATCGAAAATCAGGGTCGGCGTTGCCGTCGCACCAGACGTGATGACGGAAATGGCTAAAGAGATGCGTGCCAGCTCGCCACCGGACGCCACTTTGGCCAGCGGACGGGCTTGCACCCCGGCATGACCGGCGACTAGAAATTCAACCTGTTCGATACCGTATACAGCAGCCTCACAAGCATTCAGACTGACGGCAAAACTGCCACCGGCCATGCTTAATTCCTGCATTGCCGCCGTTACCGCAACACTCAGTGTTTTTGCGGTTTTTTCGCGCGCTTTGCTCAGTTGTTGCGCCGCTTGGAGATAATGCTGATACGCTTTTTCTTCCTGCAAGCGAAGCGCATCCATATCACTGGCATCGGACAACTGTTTTAATTGCTCAGATAAAGTTGCAAATTCCTGATGTAAATATTCAGGAGCGACGTGAAAGCGACGCGCAGTTGTATGTATGGTTTCGACGCGTTGTTCGACTTCACGTAAGCGTGCCGGATCGAGCTCGGTGCGATTCAGATAATCGTTCAGCGCGTAAGTCGTTTCCTGCAAATTGATGCAGGCAGATTCCAGCGCTTCAGTCACCGGTTTCAGCGCGGCATCGTAATCCAGCAGCTTGAGTAATTTTTGTTGTACTGCAGTCAGTTGCGATAGCACTGGATGTTCTGAATCCGAAATCAGGGTGGCCGCTTCTTGCGCGCCATCAAGCAGGCTTGCTGCATGTGCCAGACGGCTGTGTTCCTGACTGATGTTTTCCCATTCGCCTGCTTTGATTTGCAATTTGTCGAGTTCACCTACCTGCCATTCGAGGCGCTCGCGTTCTTGCAAAACATTCTTGGCGTTGGTTTCAAATTCTTCGCGTTGCCGGCTCAGATTGCGCCAGGCTTTGTAACGCGTTGCAACTTCTGCGGCGTTCTCTTGTAAGCCGCCTTGCATATCCAGCAGCGAGCGTTGTGCTTCAGCTTTGAGTAAAGACTGATGCGCGTGTTGCCCGTGGATATCGACCAGCAGGTCACCCAGTTCGCGTAATTGCGTCGCGGTGGCTGTGATGCCGTTGATCCAGGCCTTCGAGCGTCCCGCGTTATCGATCGTGCGGCGCAGAATCAACTGTTGCTCAGGATCGCTGAATTCATTTTCCAGCAGCCATTGCTGGACATTATCCGAGACCGAAAATTCGGCAGAGATATCTGCTTTCGCGGCAGATTCACGCACCATGCTCGCATCGCCACGCCCGCCGAGTGCCAGCGTCAGTGCATCGATCAGTATCGACTTACCTGCGCCGGTTTCACCCGTCAGGACACTGAAACCGGATGAAAATTCCAGTTCAAGAACATCAACAATGACAAAATCACGAATGGCAAGCGTGCGCAGCATAGGAGCAGGAGTAGTTAAAAATAAAAAAACGAAATAAAAAAACGAAATGAAAAAAGGAAAAAATTCAGACTGGATTAGCAAAGCTATTTTAGCAATAAGTAACCCTATAAGCAGCGTCTTGCATCCCCCGGTTCAGCGGAGAGCTGTTTGCCATTAATTCAGTGCGCCTTCCACGGTAGGGTATTCGTTCCAGTGCAGTTTTTCCCGCAGCGTATGGTAATAATTCCAGTCCTGAGGATGCAGGAAAGTCACCGTGTGGTTGGAACGTTTGACGACGATGCGATCCTGACGCAACAGGCTGGCAAAGGTTTGCATGTCAAAGTTGACGCTGATGTCGCGTCCGGCAACGATTTCGATCACGATTTCACTGCTTTCAGGCAGCACGATAGGGCGATTCGATAAAGCATGCGGGGCGATCGGCACCATAACAATACCGCTCAGGCTGGGGTGCAGCAGCGGCCCGCCTGCTGAGAGAGAATACGCAGTGGAGCCAGTCGGGGTGGACACAATCAACCCGTCCGAGCGCTGGTTATACATGAAATGAGAATCGACTTCGACACTGAGCTCGACCATGCCGGAACCGGTCCCGCGTGACACTACAATGTCGTTAAAGGCGAGACCACTGAAGATCTGATGTCCTTCACGGACAACGATAGCCTGCAGCAGGCTGCGCCGTTCAGAGACGTATTTGCCTTCCAGCATCTCAGCAATCACCGGAATCATACGATCGAGCGGGATATCTGTAATGAAACCGAGCCGCCCCTGATTAATGCCTATCAGCGGGATATGGTATTGCGCCAGTTGCCGGGCGATACCGAGCATCGTACCGTCGCCGCCGACCACAATCGCGGCATTTGCATGTTTTCCTATGTCCGCGACTGACATGGCCTGAAACCCCGGTAATTCTATGTATTGCGCCGTTTCAGCTTCGATCACAACCGTATTGCCTGCGCGGTCAAGAAAGCTGGCGAGTTCACTCATTGATTCTGCTATACCGGGAGCATTAAACTTACCAACAAGTGCAATCGTTTTTGAAGGGACAGTCATAAAAAAAGAGTGGTGACGTGATTCGTCAGATTAGACCATAATTAGCGTGGAAATGAATCAACTGACTGCTATTTATGACAATTAAAGCTGTATTACTGGATTTAGACGATACCTTGTGGCCGGTTGCTCCGGTGATTCAACATGCGGAAGCGAGCTTGTATCAGTGGATGCAGGAACATGTACCGGCCGTGGCAGCGAATTATTCCGTCGAATCAATGCGGCAACGGCGCAATAAGCTGGTACCAACCGATCCCCGTTTTCAATACGACCTGTGGGTCTTGCGACATACCTTGCTTAGCCAGATATTCGCAGAACATGATGTGCCTGTCGCAAAGGCTGATCAGGCCATGGCAGTATTTTCTGATGCCCGCAATCAGGTCAGTTTGTATGATGATGTCGTTCCAGCGCTAAAGGTATTGTCGCAGCGGGTTCTGTTGGGCTCGGTCTCAAATGGCTTTGCTGATCTGCGTGAAATTGGTCTTGCTTCACATTTCCGTACATCGATTGCGGCACGTGAGTTTGGTTGCGCCAAACCTGATCCGCGCATATTTCTCGCCGCCTGTGAAGCACTGGACGTAAAACCGCACGAAGCCTTATATGTCGGCGATGATTTATTGCTCGACGTGCAAGGCGCGCAACAGGCAGGCTTGCGCGGAGCGTGGATGAACCGGCATAGTCTGGAGATCAAGGATGAGCGCCATCAACATATTCAGCCTGATGCGGAATTTAAAAATTTACATGATTTGACAAAATGGTTATGAAGTTTTCTATGTTCATGTTTGCTTCAGTCGCATAAAATGAACAGATGCTACTAGACACTCGCGCTCAAACTCTTTTAAAAGCCCTCGTAGAACGCTACATTGCCGATGGTCAGCCTGTAGGTTCGCGTGCTCTCTCAAAAATTTCCGGCCTTGATCTGTCGCCGGCGACGATCCGTAATGTGATGGCTGATCTGGAGGAGATGGGCTTGGTTGCCAGCCCGCATACGTCGGCTGGCCGCGTTCCCACTCCCAAAGGCTATCGCGTATTTGTTGATAAATTACTGACGGTGCAGGAAATCAGCGAACTGGGGCTGGAATCCCGGCTGCAATCGGGTTTGTTATCTCAACCCCCGCAAAAAATCATCGCGAATGCCGCACAGATATTGTCTTCGTTGTCGCAATTTGCCGGTGTTGTTATGACGCCGAAAACCGAATCCATTTTTCAGCAGGTCGAATTCCTGCGTCTTTCGGAAAAACGCATTTTGCTGGTGGTTGTGGCACCGACCGGAGAAGTGCATAACCGCTTGCTCCTGACGGATATTGATTACACCCCAGCGCAGTTGTCGCAGGCAGCTAATTATCTGAATCAGAATTTCAGCGGACATGCTTTTGAAGATGCACGCCTCGGTATTAATAGCGAATTACGGCAGTTGCAAACAGATATGACTAGTCTGATGCAAGCCGCTGTCGAAGCGGGCAGTGATGCCTTGTCTGAGCAAAGTGATGAAATGGTTATTTCAGGAAAAACCAATTTGCTGAATGTGCAGGATTTATCGTCCAACATGACATCACTGCGTAAGCTGTTCGACATGTTCGAGCAAAAGAGCAGTCTGATGCAATTGCTGGATGTATCGTGTAAAGCGACGGGGGTGCAGATTTTTATCGGTGGGGAATCGCAGTTGTTGCCGATGGATGAGATGAGCGTTGTCACTGCGCCGTATGAGGTTAACGGTAAGATTGTCGGCACCCTGGGTGTGATCGGTCCGACGCGGATGGCGTATGAAAGAGTGATACCGATAGTCGATATTACGGCGAAATTACTTTCTAACGCCTTGAGTCAGTAAAAGAGACATGCGATGTTAAATAAAAATATTTCCATATTACTCATCGACGACAACGATATTACTCGCGAAGTGTTACGTGTCGTGTTGCGCAACGAGGGATACACGGTTGCAGGTGAGGCGACAGACGGTGGAACCGGGTTGGATATGGCGCTCAAACTACGGCCGGACGTGATTATGCTGGATGTGGTGATGCCCAAAGTCAGTGGTCTTGACGTGCTGCCAAAACTTAAAGATATGTTGCCTGATACCAGAATATTGCTGGTGACAGCGAGTCACGATAAGGACATTTTGTCGGAAGCGGTGAAATCAGGCATACATGGCATTATTCTGAAGCCATTTAATGCGCAGAAAATTATCGATACCGTTGCTGGTGTCGCTGCAAAAATAAAAAAATAACCCAACGCACCCACGCATCCTGTTGCAAGCGCTTCAATGCTCATTGGTATGAGCACGTTGATACTTAATTTTTGTGCTCGCAGTTCTCTTTCGTGCAACTACCGTAGATCGCGAGTGAATGTTCTGCGATTTTAAAGCCGCGCTCCAGAGCGATGGTATGCTGGCGCTGTTCAATTTCCGCATCAAAAAACTCTTCAACGCGACCGCAATCGAGGCAGACCAGATGATCATGGTGTGAGCCTTCGTTTAATTCAAAAATAGCTTTGCCAGTTTCAAAATGATTCCGGTGCAGCAGACCCGCCTGCTCAAATTGCGTCAGAACGCGGTAGACAGTTGCCAGACCGACATCCATATTTTCGTTCAAAAGTATTTTATAGACGTCTTCTGCAGTCAGATGGCGAACCTTACTACTTTGGAAAATTTCGAGGATTTTCAGGCGTGGCAAGGTTGCTTTAAGTCCGCTGGCTTTCAGATTTGGAGTGCTGTTTGTCATGTTTTCGGTCAAAAGAGGGCTATCTGCTTTATGATATCGGGTTTTAGGGCATGTTGCTCAATTACTGAGGGTACCTATGCGATTGTTGTTTTCAAAATCTGTTCAAGGTAAAGCCATCCGGCTTGCAGGCATGACATTATTACTGGGCGTATCTGCTTGCGCATCGAAACCGCCAGTGGCGGACAAAGCTGTGTCAGCAACGGCCGGTACGCAAATATACGCACCGACAGGGGTGAGTAAATTCCTGGGCTATATTTCCCCATATCGTATTACCGTTCAGCAAGGTAACTTCGTTTCTCAGGAAATGATGGCGCAGATCAAAGAAGGGATGACGCGTGAGCAAGTCCGTTTTGTGCTTGGCACCGCTTTGTTGACCGATATGTTCCACGAAGACCGCTGGGATTATCCTTTCCGCCTGACTAAGCCGAATGGCGAGCAGGTAGTCAGTCAGGTCACCATTCATTTTAAAAACAATACGGTTTCTAAATTCGAAGGCGGTAGTCTGCCAACGGAAAAAGAATATCTGGCAAGGATTACCGAGTCGGCGCTGGGCTTAGATAAAGTTGAGTCGCTGAATGATCTCGACGGCACGCCGAAGAAAAAAGATAAAAAATAAAGAAAGCTGGTATGACTGCATTAAAAGTAGCGGTGGCGGGCGCTTCCGGCCGCATGGGAAAGATGCTGATTGAAGCTATCAGCAACGCAGACGACATGGTGCTGGCCGGTGCGTTGGATGTTGCCGGTTCCCCGGCAATAGGTACCGACGCTGGCGTATTTCTGGGCAAACCTGCCGGTGTGTTGATTGAGTCTGATCTGGCTAAGGCATTGGCCAACGCAGAATTTCTGATTGACTTCACACGTCCTGAAGGGACGCTGAAGCATCTCGACTACTGTGCCACGCACGGCATCAAAATGATTATCGGCACGACAGGTTTTGATGATGCGGGCAAAGCGACAATCGCAGCAGCGGGCAAACAAACCGCGATTGTCTTTGCGCCGAACATGAGCGTTGGCGTTAATGTCACGCTCAAGTTACTGGAAATGGCAGCCAAGAGTTTCGCCGAAGGCTATGACATCGAAATCATTGAAGCACATCACAGGCATAAAGTTGATGCGCCTTCCGGTACTGCGCTCAAAATGGGTGAGGTGATTGCTGACGCGTTGGGACGCGATCTGAAAGAGGTTGGCGTCTTTGCTCGCGAAGGAGTGACGGGCGAACGTGATCCGTCTTCTATCGGTTTTGCGACGATACGTGGCGGTGACATTGTCGGCGATCACACGGTGTTGTTCGCCGGTATCGGTGAGCGCGTCGAAATTTCGCATAAATCCTCCAGTCGGGTCACTTACGCGCATGGCAGTTTGCGGGCGGCACGTTTCCTGAACGATAAGGCAACCGGTCTGTTCGATATGTACGACGTGCTCGGGCTGAATAACCACTAATTTATCCATCGCAATGAACGCTGCAATCGCGCATTACTGGGAACAGGCAGATCAGTTCGGGCATGCCATCGCCTATCTTTTACTGCTGATGTCCTTGTTGAGCTGGGCGCTGATTTTTGCCAAAGCCTGGTCTTTCTGGCGTGTGCGTCAAGCAGCGCCGTTCTTGCCGAAATTCTGGCTCGCGCCGACTATGGTCGATGCGCAGAGACTGTTACAACAACGCGACAAAGAGCAGGTGTATCTGTCGCTGGCGGAAGCGGCGATGTCGGCAATGGATGCGGGTCAGCGTGCATCAACATTGAGTGCTGACAGCAGTCTGAATGACGCGCTGACACGTGCTTTGCGCCAGCAGTTACAGGTGACTACAAGTCGTTTGGAAAATGGCTTGACGGTGCTGGCCTCCGTTGGTTCCACCGCGCCGTTTGTTGGCTTGCTTGGGACGGTATGGGGCATTTATCATGCGCTGACGACGATATCGTCCGCAGGTACGATACAGATAGATCAGCTTGCCGGGCCGGTCGGTGAAGCGCTCATCATGACTGCCTTTGGTCTGATCGTCGCCATTCCTTCTGTGCTTGCTTACAATGTTTTTAATCGTTTCAATCGTATGACATTCGCTGAGCTTGATGGCTTCGCGCACGATCTGCATGCGCATTGCAGTCGCGACGGCGATCAGCAACATTCTGAAAAACAGGTGTAAGCATGGCGTTTGGTTCGTTTAATGACAAAGCCGGACGATCACAGATGCACAGCATGGCCGATATCAATGTCACTCCTATGGTGGATGTGATGCTGGTGTTGCTGGTGATTTTCATCATCGCCGCACCACTGATGACGCCGGCAATCAAACTGGATTTACCACAAGCTGCGGCGAAGGCCAGTCAGCAACAGCCAGAATCGCTGCAAATTGCGATTGATGCCGCAGGCATCATTTATCTGCAGGGTGTTGCAACAGATCTGGCAGAGCTGGAACCCCGCTTCCGGCAGGCAGCCTTGCAACAGCCGCAACCCGATCTGCAATTACGCGCCGACAAATCCTCACGTTACGACATGATTGCGCAACTGATGGCGGCGGCGCAGGCGCAGGGGCTGAACAAAATTGCGTTTGTGATGCAACCTGTGACGGAACCGGTCACTGCCAAACCCTGATGCTCACAAGCATTGCTCAATATCACCCCTGAACCAGTTATAATCTAAGGTTCTGAGTCATTTCCGCATCTACTTCTGGTCACGCCATGCAAGAAAAATACACGCCCTCCGACGTCGAGCAATCGGCGCAATCCCATTGGAAAAAAATCGATGCCTATAAGGCGGTAGAAAATAACCCACGTTTCCCTAAAGGCAAGTACTACGCCTGCTCCATGCTGCCTTACCCTTCCGGTAAGCTGCACATGGGCCATGTGCGTAACTACACCATCAACGACATGCTGGCGCGCCAGCTGCGTATGAAGGGTTACAACGTGTTGATGCCTATGGGCTGGGATGCGTTTGGATTGCCAGCCGAAAATGCGGCGATTGCGTATAAAAAATCACCGGCAGAATGGACTTACGCGAATATCGAAGACATGAAGTCGCAGATGGAACCGCTGGGGCTGGCATTCGACTGGTCGCGTGAAGTAGCGACCTGCGATCCCGATTACTACCGCTGGAATCAGTGGCTGTTCCTGAAGATGCTGGAAAAAGGCATCGCCTACAAAAAAACTCAGGTCGTGAACTGGGACCCGATTGATCAGACCGTGCTGGCGAATGAGCAGGTGATTGATGGTCGCGGCTGGCGCTCCGGTGCGCTGGTGGAAAAGCGTGAAATTCCTGGCTACTACTTCGGCATCACCCAATACGCCGAGGAATTGCTGAGCAGTATTGATACGCTTGATGGCTGGCCTGAACAAGTGCGCACCATGCAGCGTAACTGGATAGGCAAGAGCGAAGGCGTGCGCTTTGCATTCAGTCACGAGATCAAAGACGACACAGGCGCATTGGTACAAGACGGCAAAATGTACGTCTTCACGACTCGTCCTGACACCATCATGGGCGTGACGTTCTGCGCCGTGGCTGCGGAGCATCCGCTGGCGACTGTCGCTGCAAAAAATAATGCGAAACTGGCAGCGTTCATCGAAGAATGCAAAGCCGGTGGCACGACCGAAGCCGAAATGGCGACCAAGGAAAAAGAAGGTCTGCCAACGGGCTTATTCGTCACGCATCCATTGACCGGCGAGCAGGTCGAAGTCTGGGTCGGTAATTATGTGCTGATGACTTATGGCGACGGCGCTGTGATGGGCGTACCTGCACATGACGAGCGCGACTTTGCGTTTGCCAAAAAATACGGCATTGCGATCAAACAAGTTGTGACTGTTGAAGGTGAGAGCTTTACCACTGACGCATGGGCTGACTGGTATGGCGACAAACAGAAATGCGTGACAGTCAATTCCGGTAAATACGACGGACTTAGCTATAAGGCAGCGGTAGATGCTGTCGCCGCTGATCTCGCAGCCAAAGGCATCGGTGAGAAAAAAACCACCTGGCGCTTACGCGACTGGGGCATTTCGCGTCAACGTTACTGGGGAACCCCGATTCCTATCATTCATTGTGAATGCTGTGGTGATGTACCCGTGCCTTACGAAGATTTACCGGTGGTATTGCCAACCGAATGTATTCCTGATGGTTCCGGTAATCCGCTGAAAACGCATGCAGCATTCCTGAACGTTCCTTGCCCTAAATGCGGTAAGCCAGCGCAGCGTGAAACTGACACCATGGATACTTTCGTCGATTCCAGCTGGTATTTCATGCGCTATACCTGCCCGGATGCGACGACGATGGTCGATGAACGCAATGATTACTGGATGAGTCCTAAGGGAATGGACCAGTACATCGGCGGTGTTGAGCATGCGGTGTTGCATCTGCTGTACGCCCGTTTCTGGACCAAAGCGATGCGCGATATGGGTCTGGTCAAGATTGACGAGCCATTCAAAAATCTGTTCACGCAAGGCATGTTGCTGAATGAATCGTTCTATCGCGAAGATGCCAGCGGTAAGAAGACCTGGTTCTATCCGAATGAAATCGAAGTGCAGCACGATGACAAAGGCCGTCCGGTATCGGCGAGCCTGAAATCTGACGGTCAGCCAGTGCAAATGGGCGGCATAGAAAAAATGTCGAAATCCAAAAACAACGTGGTTGAGCCAAAAGACATCATCACCCAGTTCGGTGCTGATACGGCGCGTCTGTTCACGATGTTTGCAGGCCCACCGGATCAAAGTGCTGCCTGGAGCAGCAGCGGTGTCGAAGGCGCCTCGCGTTACCTGCGCCGCTTGTGGGCATCGGCATTGAAATTGTCTGCGACGATTGCCACTGGCGCGACAGCACCGGTGAATTACGCGTCGGATGTAAAGGTATTGCGCCGTGAAGTGCATCTGACACTGAAACAAATCGATGCTGATTATGATCGCCTGCAATACAACACTGTGGTCTCCGGTGCGATGAAGTTGCTCAATACGATCGAGTCATTCAAATCGGAAGCCGAAGGTTCGGCAGCCGCATTGCGTGAAGCGTTCAGCGTTTTGTTGCGCGGCCTGTATCCGGTTTGCCCGCACATCACGCATGCGTTGTGGCAAGAACTTGGCTTTGCTGCCGAGCTGGGCGAGCTGATCGATGCGCCATGGCCGCAGGTCGATGAAGCAGCACTGGTGCAGGATGAAATCGAACTGATGGTGCAGGTAAACGGCAAATTGCGCGGCAGCATCAAGGTCAGTAAAGATGCGGATAAAGCCACGATAGAAGCCACCGCACTGGCCAGCGAAAGCGTGCAGCGTTTCATCGAAGGTGCGCCGAAGAAAATTATTGTTGTACCGGGTAAACTGGTCAATATCGTCGCTTAATTTTTGTTACAGGAGTCATCCGCATGCGTTCTGTTTTTTCACGTCAACTGACATGGCTGCTCGCAGTAGCCATACTGGTGAGTTTGTCTGCATGCGGTTTTGCCTTGCGTGGACCGGTCAGCTTTCCATTTAAAAGTATTTATATCGGCCTGTCTGATGGTTCATCGCTGGGTGGCGAATTAAAGCGTCAGATACGCGCGAACGGGCAGACGCAAATCACCGCTGAAGCGAAAGACGCGGAAGTGATACTGGATGTCCTCAGCGAAACCCGCGAAAAGCAGATTCTGTCCTTGAACAGTCAGGGCCGGGTACGTGAATACAATCTGCTGTATAACTTCCGTTTCCGTTTGCGTGATGCGGTCGGTAAAGAATATCTGGAGCCAGTGACGGTGCAACTGAAACGCACGATCACGTTTAATGAAGCGCAGGTATTGGCGAAAGAATCCGAAGAAGCCTTGCTCTATCGCGATATGCAAAGCGATCTGGTGCAGCAGATTATGCGCCGCCTGTCGGTCGTGAAGATGGATCAATAAATGCAGTTGCGCTTTGATGCCCTTGATGGCCATCTGGCGAAAACGCTGGCACCACTGTATGTGATTACCAGCGATGAGCATTTACTCGCGCTGGAAGCCGCGGACAAAGTCCGTCGTGCGGCGAAAGCGCAGGGCTTTTACGAGCGTGAAATTTTAACCGTCGAGCGCAGTTTCAAATGGGGCGCGCTGCTGGCAGCAAATCAGTCGCAGTCGTTGTTTGGCGATAAAAAGCTGATCGATCTGCGGATTCCGACCGGCAAGCCCGGCAAGGATGGCGGACAAGTGCTGCAGGATTATGTGGCAAATCTGTCGCCGGATAATCTGACGCTGATTACTCTGCCCAAGCTCGATTGGGCAACGCAAAAAGCAGCCTGGGTCAGCAGTTTGCAACAAGCGGCGGTGTACATCGATATTCCACTGGTCGAGCGAAATCAGTTGCCGAATTGGATCAGTCAGCGTCTCGCCTTGCAGCAACAGAGCGCAGACCGGCAAAGTCTGGATTTCATCGCCGATCGCGTCGAAGGCAATCTGCTTGCTGCGCATCAGGAAATACAGAAACTCGCTTTGCTGCATCCGGCCGGGAAGCTCAGCTTTGAACAAATCCACGACGCGGTGCTGAATGTCGCCCGTTATGATGTGTTCAAACTCAATGAAGCGATGCTGGCGGGTGACGTCGCCCGCTTATCACGGATGCTGAACGGACTTAAAGGCGAGGGTGAAGCATTGCCGCTGGTGCTGTGGGCGATGGCGGAGGAAATCCGTACTTTGCTGAAACTGAAATCCGGCATGCAACAAGGGCGACCGTTATCTGCCCTGCTGAAAGAATACAGAATTTGGGGACCCAGAGAAAAACTCATGGACCCGGCATTACGCAGAGTCAGTTTGCAGACCTTGCAAACAGCGCTGCAAGAAGCCTCGCAAGTCGATAAGATGGTCAAAGGTTTACGTGCCAAAGCATTTGCCGGCGACGCCTGGGATGCGCTGCTGCAGTTGGGATTAAAAGTCGCGACCGCCGCCTGAACTGCCGTCGCAGCACTGCCGGAAATGCCAAAAATCCCTGAAATTGGGGGAGTATCCTTAAAAACACACCCTAATGTCCTTGTAAATAAAGGGCTTTAAAAAATACACGGGGGAGTATATATAAAGCTCCCAAAATGACATGATGGACATCAAACATTACATGAACGACCTCGGCGCCCGCGCCCGCGCGGCATCGCGTGCGATGGCGAAGGCCGATACGGCGGCAAAAAATCTGGCTTTGAGTCTGATTGCTGCCGCGATCCGGCGCGACGCAGCTGCATTGCGCGCCGCCAACGAACTCGATCTCGCTGCTGCCAAAGCATCAGGCATGGAAGCCGCGATGCTCGATCGCCTGACTTTGTCAGATAAAGCGATTGCGACGATGGCGGAAGGTCTGGAGCAAATCGTCAGCCTGGCCGATCCTATCGGTGAAATTTCGAATATGAAGTATCGCCCGACCGGCATCCAGGTCGGGCAGATGCGCGTGCCACTCGGCGTGATCGGCATCATTTACGAAGCGCGCCCGAATGTGACTGTTGATGCGGCGGGTCTGTGCATCAAGAGCGGCAATGCGACGATACTGCGCGGCGGCTCAGAAGCAATTCACTGTAATCAGGCATTGGCAAAACTGGTGAAAGAAGGGCTGGCGGGTGCCGGTTTGCCTGCCGATGCAGTGCAGATCGTGGAAACCACTGACCGCGCTGCGGTTGGCGAATTGATCACCATGCCGCAGTATGTTGACGTGATCGTGCCGCGTGGCGGCAAGGGCCTGATCGCGCGGCTGATGCAGGAAGCGACCGTGCCGATGATCAAGCATCTCGATGGTATTTGCCACGTCTATATCGACGATAAAGCCGATCTGCAAAAAGCGCTGGACATCGCATTCAACGCCAAATGCCATCGTTACGGTACCTGCAATACGATGGAAACTTTACTGGTCGCTGAAGGAATTGCCGCGCAGGTATTGCCGCCGCTGGCAAAGCTGTATGAGGCCAAACAAGTCGAATTGCGTTGCGACCCAGCCGCGACAGCGATTCTGGCGGGCTACCCTTATCTCGCGCAAGCCACGGAAGAAGACTGGAGCACAGAATATCTGGCACCGGTGCTGGCGGTCAAAGTCGTCGCGGATATCGATGCGGCGATGACGCACATCAATGACTACTCGTCTAAGCATACCGAAGCGATCATCACCGAAGATTACAGCCGCGCGTTGCGTTTCCTGCGTGAGGTGGATTCGGCTTCTGTGATGGTGAATGCATCAACCCGTTTTGCCGATGGTTTTGAATACGGGCTGGGGGCTGAAATCGGCATTTCCAACGACAAGCTGCATGCGCGTGGCCCGGTCGGACTGGAAGGTTTAACGTCGTTAAAATACGTCGTGTTTGGTCACGGCGAAGTTCGTCAATAAATTTTTAAATGCCACTTTGAAATTTTGAAAGCAAATTATGCTCTGGATTAAAGCGCTGCACATTCTGTTTGTCACGTCATGGTTTGCTGGCTTGTTTTACCTGCCGCGCATACTGGTGAATCTGGCGATGGAAACCGATGCCACCAGCACCGGACGTTTATTGCTGATGGCACGCAAGCTGTATCGCTTTTCCACGATGCTGATGGTGCCAGCGGTATTGCTGGGCGGTTATTTGTGGCTGGGTTACGGCATCGGCAAAGGCCCCGGTAATGGCTGGTTGCATGCAAAATTATTGTGTGTGATTTTGCTGATTGGCTATCACCATGCCTGCGGCAGTTTGCTGAAAAAATTTGAAAAAGGTACGAATAAGCGCAGCCATGTCTGGTTCCGCTGGTTTAACGAAGTGCCGGTGATTTTATTGCTGATCGTCGTGATATTAGTTGTCGTCAAGCCTTTCTGATTGGCGACAAAAGGCAGTGCGTTGCTGAAGAAAAATCGCAGCGTGCTACTGTAGTGAGGGGGGAGCCATGCTCACCCTGTATTTCTTGAATTACAACGGATAAAAGGTTCCCCATGACACGTCATTCCTATTTTTGTCCATGCCCGCGCGGCATGGAAATCGCTCTCGCTGAAGAGTTGAACGAAATCGCTGCGATGGATAAAACCATGGCGGTGCATAATCAAGTGCCGGGTGGTGTGCATTGTTCCGGCAGTTTGCAGGACGGCTGGCGCATCAATTTGCATTCCCGTATTGCTTCACGCGTGCTGATGCGTATGGCGCATGCGAGTTACTCGAATGAAAACGATATTTACGATCTGGTGTTAGCGCAGGCGTGGGAAGACTGGTTCGGTTATCACCACACGATACGTGTCGATGTAACGGCAGTGAAATCACCGGTCAAGAGTCTGGAATTCATCACACTGAAAATCAAAGATGCGATTTGCGATCGTTTCCGTGATCAGTTCACACAACGTCCTTCGGTCGATACGAAAACGCCGGACATGCGTATTGTCGGTTTTCTCGATGCGCATAATTTCACGATTTATCTCGATACTTCCGGTGAACCTTTGTTTAAGCGCGGCTGGCGCATGGAAACCGGTGACGCGCCTTTGCGCGAAAATCTGGCCGCAGGTTTGTTGCGGACGGCGGGCTGGAAACCGGGCGTGCCTTTGTTCGATCCTATGTGCGGTTCTGGCACGATATTGATTGAAGCCGCACAAATTCTGGCGGGGATTCCGCCTGGATTAAAACGCGAATTTGGCTTTGAAAAATTTCATCAGTTTGATGCTGATGCGTGGGCTGCTATCAAAGCTGCTGCGAAGCCAAATCCTTTGCCTGCTGAACCGACGATTTTCGGCAGCGATATTTCCGGAGATATGGTCGTCATGACGCGCAATAATCTGAATAAAGCGGGCATCCGTTTTGAAGTGCCGCTGAAACAGATCGAAGCGCAGGAAATCAAGGCGCCGACAACGCAGCCAGGCATATTGCTGACTAATCCACCGTATGGTGAACGTATCGGCGTGCGTGGCGACAGCTCATTGGAAACAGACGATCTGGCAAAAGAATTTTTCAGCGCCTTCAGCACCACCTTGAAACAACGCTTTGCCGGCTGGAGCGTCTTTTTATTCACTGCCGATCTGACTGTGCCGAAGATGCTGCGTTTAAAAGAATCACGCAAAACACCGTTCTTTAATGGCGCCCTGGAATGCCGCTTATTCCGCTTTGATATGGTTGCCGGTTTCAACCGTCGCGAGGAAGCCAAACCAAAATAACAAAGATGAAATCAAAATAATTCATCTGAATAAAACAGCCGGGTCAAGCAGACCTGGCTGTTTTGCTTTAGGCTTTCCTTTTTATTGCGGACTTACGGCAATTTTGTCGCGGCAAGGGAGGGCAGTTAAGGCTGACATATTTATATGATCAGAAGCGATCACCCTGCCGAGCGCGATGTCGCATAAGTCCGGTAGTTGCTATTCATTAATCAGTCAAAATACGATGGAGACGGAGCGATGTCATCAGAACAAACTGCAAAATCATTAGGCTTAAAAGACGCATCGTTGTTGCGTGACGCTGCATATATCAATGGCGCGTGGGTGCAGGCGCAAACGAAATTTGATGTGGTGAATCCATCAACCCAGGCTGTGCTGGCGACCGTACCTAATTTAGCCGAATCAGATGCGCATGCCGCTATTGCTGCCGCGCAAGCTGCTTTTCCGCTGTGGGCGGCGAAAACAGGAAAAGAGCGTGCCAATATCATGCGTCGCTGGTTTGATCTGATTATCAGCCATGCCGATGATCTGGCAGCGATCATGACTGCCGAACAAGGAAAACCGCTTGCCGAGGCAAAGGGCGAGGTCATCTACGGCGCCAGTTTCGTTGAATGGTTTGCCGAAGAGGCGAAACGTGTCGCGGGCGACGTGATGGCCTCGACCTGGAGCGATAAGCGCATGGTCGTGTTGCGGCAACCGATTGGTGTGTGTGCCGCAATCACGCCCTGGAATTTCCCGATTGCGATGATTACCCGCAAGGTTGCTCCGGCTGTAGCCGCTGGCTGTTCGATTGTCATCAAGCCAGCTGAGCAGACGCCTTTGTCGGCGCTGGCGATTGCCGAACTGGCACACCGCGCAGGTATTCCTTCCGGGATCATTAATATTATTACTGCCGATGCGGAGCAGTCTATTACTGTCGGTAAAGTTTTATGCGATAGCTCTGTCGTCCGGCATTTGTCGTTTACCGGTTCGACGCCGGTGGGCCGTATTCTGATGCGTCAGTCCGCCCCGACGGTCAAGAAGCTGGCGTTGGAACTGGGCGGTCATGCACCGTTTATCGTATTCGAGGATGCTGACATTGATGCGGCTGTCGAAGGCGCCTTGTTATCCAAGTTCCGCAACTCGGGCCAGACCTGCGTTTGTACCAATCGCTTTTATGCACACGCATCGGTCTACGATGAATTCGTCAGTAAATTAGCTGCCGGGGCAAAAAAAATCAGAGTCGGTGATGGTTTCGATGCCGGTGTTAATCAGGGCCCCATGATCGATGCGCAAGCGGTGGCGAAAGTAGAAGAGCATGTTGCGGACGCGATGGAACAGGGTGCCCGCTTGCTCGCCGGTGGCAAGCCACATAGTGCTGGGGAATTATTCTATGAACCAACGGTGCTGGCAGATGTCACAGCATCCATGCTGGTGATGAATGAGGAAACCTTCGGACCGGTCGCTGCAGTAGTGAAATTCACTACTGAAGAGGAAGTCATCGCGGCCGCAAATAATACCGACTTCGGATTGGCCTCGTATTTCTATTCACGCGATATCGGCCGCGTCTGGCGCGTCGCCGAAAAGCTGGAATACGGCATGGTGGGGATTAATACAGGCTTAATTTCCAATGAGGTCGCGCCGTTTGGCGGCGTCAAGCAATCCGGACTCGGACGTGAAGGTTCCAAATACGGGATGGACGAATATCTGGAAATGAAATACCTCTGTATGGGTGGAATTTAATTCTGATGTGTCTCGCATTAGCAACAAAAAGGCGAAATATTTCGCCTTTTTTCTTTTTTTTTTGTAACAGCATTTTATTTATTTTTTTGAATGATTGGGCAACAAATGCACTCCCGCCAACAGCTCAGCAATGCCGGACTTGCCACTTTATTAGCTGCACTGGCGATGTTGGGACCATTTTCTATTGATACTTATTTACCAGCTTTCCCAAATATACAGAGCAGCCTGGTGGCAACTTCACTGGAAGTCCAGCAGACGCTCACCGCTTATATGTTGTCGTTTGCGTTTATGACTTTATGGCATGGCGCGCTGTCGGATGCGTTTGGGCGGCGTAACGTCATTCTGGCTGCCTTAGCGATTTTTGCCGTCGCCAGTTTTGGTTGCGCGTCGGTACACAGCATTCATTACCTGTGGGGATTTCGTATTCTGCAAGGCGTCTCGGCCGGTGCCGGGATGGTGGTCGGACGGGCAATGATCCGTGATCTTTATGCCGGTGCTCCGGCAGAACGCTTGTTGTCGATGGTGACAATGATCTTCTCGATAGCCCCTGCAATTGCGCCGATACTCGGCGGCTGGATTGTGGGCTTTATGAGCTGGCGCGCAATTTTTTTATTGCTTTTTTTGTACACAATTGCGTTATGGTTAGCCTGCTTTAAGTTCTTGCCTGAATCTTTACCGAAAGATAAACGGCAGGAATTCAGTATGGAATTTCTATGGCTTAGTTACCGAAAAGTATTTAAGTCTCCGTTATTCCATCTAAAAGCCGGTACTGTTGCCTTTAATTTTGCTGGCATGTTTTTATATGTTTCTGCCGCCCCGGTGTTTATTACTCAGCATCTGAAGCTTGCTGCCGATCAGTTCGGCTGGCAATTTGTTCCCTCTGTCGCCGGCATTTTTTTAGGTGCTCTTGCGGCAAACAGACTGGCTGGCAAACTCTCTGTATGGAAGCAGGTGAGTATCGGTTTCTGCTTCCTTATCGGAGCGTCTGTTTTTAACGTGACATTTCATTTTTTCTCCGCGCCAGTGCTGCTCTGGTCGGTAACTCCGTTGTTTTTTTACACGTTTGGCATGTCACTGGTTGCACCAGGCGCGACCTTGCTGGTTCTGGACTTGTTTCCTACAATCAGAGGTATCGTTGCGTCCTGCCAGTCGGCAACGTTGACTTTACTTGGGGCAGTAATTGCTGGTGTTGTCGCGCCGGCGTTAGATCATTCGGCTCTCTCGTTAGCCCTTGGCCAGCTGGCTTGTGCATTGATTGCGGCAGCGCTCTGGTACAGCGGTCGTGCCTACTGGCGGTCGAAAACGGCGCAGAAACAAAATGCATGGGAAACCGTCGGATAAATATGTTTTTTTCTATCTATTGAAAAATACGGGATATCCCTTATCTGACTGGTGCTGTGCAGCAAAGGTAAAAAATGCCTATAATGCGAGCCTGGACATCGCTGACTTTGTTAAATACCTGATTAATTTTTTCAAAATTGGCTATGTCTTTATATTGCAACGCTCTGTAAGTCCTTGTTTATTAAGTAGTCTGATTTCATCAAAATGTCATTTTTCGCAGGTATCG
The DNA here is from genome assembly GCF_014284215.1 of Undibacterium sp. FT79W. Classification (NCBI taxonomy): domain Bacteria; kingdom Pseudomonadati; phylum Pseudomonadota; class Betaproteobacteria; order Burkholderiales; family Oxalobacteraceae; genus Undibacterium; species Undibacterium sp. FT79W. The sequence goes on from NZ_JACOGB010000001.1 coordinate 159,138, forward strand.
TGACATTTGTCATTGGATCAATTATTGGTTCAAGGCTGTAAATTGACCTGCAATTCAGTTTTTTGCCGCGTTTTGTTTGTGGTGCAGCAAAAATTTAACATTCATTTTTGGATACTAGACAATGAAAAAATCATTCCTCGCACTTGCTCTGATGAGTGCATTCTCTGGCGCAGCTTTCGCGCAATCTTCCGTAACTATCTACGGTATCGTTGACATGGGCGTGGTTCGTGATGACAACGGTTCTGGCGCAAAAACTTCTTTGGATAGTGGCGTTCAAAACGGTTCACGTCTGGGCTTCAAAGGCGTTGAAGATCTGGGTAGCGGTCTGAAAGCAAACTTCGTTTTGGAAATGGGTTTGAAAACTGATACTGGCGCGTCTGATCAAGGCGGTCTGGCTTTCGGTCGTCAAGCTTATGTTGGTTTGTCCGGTGATTTCGGTTCTGTGAACCTGGGTCGTCAAAAATCTGTAACTTATGACATCGGCGATAACGTTGATCCATTCCACATTGGTCTGGCTGGCGACATCGGTCGTTTGTTCAAAACATCGACACGTACTGACAATGCAATCACTTACTCTACAAACAGCCTGAGTGGTTTTGTAGGTTCTGTGCAATACGGCTTCGGTGAAGTTGCTGGTAATAATTCTGGCAACCGTAAAGTTGGCGTTTCCGGTGTTTACTCTGAAGGTCCAGTGTACGCAGCAATCGCTTACGAAAAACTGAACGATGCAGCTGGTAATGATGCAAATGCTGGTAAGAAAACATTCGTTGGTGGCACTTATGACTTCACAGTTGTAAAAGCTCACGCTGCATACGAAACTATCAAAGGCGGCACTAACGATGAACGCATTTGGATGATCGGCGCGACTGTACCGTTTGGTCCAGGTGCATTTGTAGCTGACTTCACACAAGCTAAAAACAAAGCAGTTGCTAACGCAGATGGCAAACAATTCGCTATCGGTTACACATACGATTTGTCTAAACGTACAGACATCTACACATCGTTCTCTCGTACAACTAACGACAACAACGGTAAATACAATGTAGCTGCTGCTGGTCAGACAGACAAATTGCTGAACGTTGGTATTCGTCACAAGTTCTAATTGAATTCGGGCTTACACCCGAATTAATTTAGAAAATTCAAAAAGGAGTCGTCGTCAGACGACTCCTTTTTTTATCGAATTTGGAACCGTATATTCTCTGTCAGTGAGAGCACTGCTTTGTTACAATGTCTGCCAGTTCAAGCCAATTGGATATTAACCATGAAAAAAATGTCGAAAATCCTGTCAGGAGTTCTTTCTGGCCTCTTCTTGTTGAGTTTCGCAGGAGTAGTATTGGCTCAGACGCAAAAGCCCGACCAGGCGCCACCTAAGCTGGATAAATTGGAAGACGGCGCAGCAGATCCTTCATTATCTGTAGGCAAACCTGAACCAAAGAATAAAGTAACTGAGAAACGCAATAATGCTGGCAAAGTCACTGAAGTTCAGGTGAAGTCGGGCAAAAGTAATTACACCTTAAAAGCGGATCCTGAAGTCGGTAATGCTCCCAAAGGTACCGTTCAGGGAAATGCAAACCGGGCGCCGCAGTGGACTATTCTCGAATTCGGCGGAAAAAAAGAAAGCAAAGAAATCGAGCAGCCGCCTGTATTGCCACCAGCTCCAGCGCAGGCCGTACCAGCCAGTGCTACAGGTAAGTAAGTTTTCTATTCTATTTTTGCGATATCACAATGGCAGTTTTTACCTCAGTCACACTCGACGACCTCAGTTCCTGGATAAAACAATTCCCATTGGGAAAAGCGCTGGCAATTAAAGGGATTGCATCTGGAATTGAAAATAGTAATTTTTTTATTACGACAGAAACCGGTGAGTATGTTCTGACGATTTTTGAAAATCTGACTTTCGAGCAATTACCGTTTTACCTGAAGTTAATGCGCCATCTTGCAGACAGAGGAGTATTGGTACCTGCACCTGTTGCCAATATCGATGGTGAGCTGGTGACAGCTTTACACGGAAAGCCTGCCTCTATTGTCAGCAAGTTAGAAGGGGCATCGCAGATGCATCCTGAACCCGTGCATTGTGCCGCAGTCGGTGCGATGCTTGCGCTCATGCATCTTGCTGGAAAAGACTTTCCCTTATATCAGGAAAATTTACGTTCTTTGAACTGGTGGCATGAAACCACGCCGAAAGTTCTTCCTTTTCTCTCTGATGAGTTGCGACATCTGTTGTGCGCAGAGGTGCATTATCAGGATGCCTTTGACAGCACGCCAATCTATCGTGCTTTGCCAAGAGGACCTGTGCATGCGGATTTGTTCCGTAATAACGTCATGTTTGACGGCGAAAAGCTGACAGGCTTTTTTGATTTTTATTTTGCGGGCTGCGATGCCTGGATTTTCGATGTTGCCGTGACCGTGAATGATTGGTGCATCGATACTGCAACCGGTGAGTTGGATGTTGCGCGGGTAAGGGCTTTGTTAAATGCTTATCATCTGGTGCGGCCGTTTACTCCTGAAGAGTCTGTTGCCTGGAAGCCGATGTTGCGGGCAGCTGCTCTGCGTTTTTGGCTATCCCGCTTGTATGACTACTACCAACCACGAGATGCAGAAATGCTGACGCCGCATGATCCCTCACACTTTGAACGGATTTTACGTTTGCGCGAGTCTTTGCCTGTCCCCCCTTTAACAAGTGATTTATGAATCCAGTACCAGCTTCGACGGGGTGGGTATGGGTTAAACGTGGTTTTGCCCTGTTTCGCCAGCAACCTGCAGAAATGTTGACACTCTTTTTTGCATATATGTTTTTTAACATGGGAATTAGCTTGGTGCCATTTATCGGCCGCTTTTTGCCTCTGGTGTTAATTCCCGTATTTGCCATGAGCTTTATGCAGGCTTGCCGTCTGATTGAGGATGGTGTGCGGGTGAAACCGACTGTGTTGCTTGTGGGTTTTCGTTCTGAATTCTTTTTACGTTTATTCGCTTTGGGTTGCCTGTACCTGCTGGCCATTTCCGGCGCAGCATTGATCTCGCAACTTTTTGACGATGGCGCCTTATTCGAGTTTATTTCCAGTGAAAAGCCAGTTGATCCTAAGGATTTACCTCAAGGGCGTCTGTTTTTAGGCATGTTGATGGCGGTACTCGCCTTTTTGCCGGCTTTGATGGCTTTCTGGTTTGCCGGGCCGTTAATTATGTGGCGCGGGATGTCAGTACCAAAAGCGCTGTTTTACAGTTTTTTTTCGGTAAAACGTGCCGCAAAGGCGTTTTTGATTTACGCACTTTCCTGGTTCCTCATTTCAGGATTATTGCCAGCCATTTTTGTTGAGATCTTAGCGCTGGTCACAGGCAACACCGGTTTTGTCGTGTTGTTGATGATGCCTGTTCTGGCTTTATTGACGACGATCAGGTATTGCACGTTTTATCCGACATATCTGGATATTTTTGAGCAAGCTGAAGAGCCCGTTCATCCCTGAGTATCGTGCTCAGAAGGTGTCTCAGCATCTTCAATGATTTCATAGCTGTGGGTCATTTGAGCCGTTTTTTCAAGCATGATAGACGCAGAGCAGTATTTTTCATGTGAAAGTTTGATTGCGCGTTCGACCAGATTAGCTTTTAACTGACGTCCACGAACGGTGAAGTGAAAGTTGATTTTGGTAAAAACTTTAGGTTCTGTCTCAGCTCTTTCCGCGCTGAGCTTTACATCGCAGCCACGTATATCTTGTTTACTCTTACGTAAAATTAATACGACATCGTAGGCCGTGCATCCGCCCGTTCCCAATAACACCATTTCCATCGGGCGTGGCGCCAGATTGTGACCACCACCTTCCGGTGCACCATCCATTAAAACTGCATGGCCTGAGCCAGTTTCTGCCAAAAAAGACATGCCAGATAAGCCTGTCCAGCGTACGGTAGCTTCCATTTATTCCTCGTTATGATGTGATCTAAGTCGTTAGAGATTTTACTGCATATGATTCTGGCGAATCGGAGAGCCTGCATCAAATTATTATTTAGTTAAAAATATATTTGCCGATCTGCTTTGGAAATTTATGAAAATTTTGCTTAAAATTTAAACAGTTCTTGCACTAACTCCTTGAAAACCCTATAATTTCCGATTCTCAATTTGCCCGACTGAGAGTTTAACAAGGGAGAGTCTGCCAGATCATAGGCAGAACCACCAAAAAAGGGCGTATTTAACTTTTTAGGATTCAACATGAAAACCTTTTCCGCTAAGGGCCATGAGGTTCAGCGCGACTGGTTCGTGATTGACGCGACAGATAAAGTACTCGGACGTGTTGCCAGCGAAGTGGCACTCCGTTTACGCGGCAAACATAAACCAGAATTTACTCCACACGTAGACACAGGCGATTTTATCGTTGTTGTTAATGCAGGCAAACTGCGCGTGACTGGCACTAAAGCTCTGAACAAAACATACTACCGTCACACTGGTTATCCAGGCGGTATCTATGAAACAAATTTCACGAAAATGCAACAGCGTTTTCCAGGTCGTGCACTCGAGAAAGCAGTTAAAGGCATGTTGCCTAAAGGCCCACTCGGCTATGCAATGATCAAGAAGCTGAAAGTCTATGCAGATGCAACACATCCGCACGCAGCTCAGCAACCACAAGTACTCGACATCTAAGGATTAGCCATGATCGGTAATTACAACTACGGAACTGGCCGTCGCAAGAGCGCAGTTGCTCGCGTATTCCTGAAATCCGGCAGCGGCAAGATCGTTGTCAACGGCAAACCAGCTAACGAGTACTTCTCTCGTGAAACTGGCCTGATGGTCATCCGTCAACCTCTGGAACTGACTAATAATCTCGAGACATTCGATATTATGGTTAACGTTCACGGCGGCGGCGAATCCGGCCAATCCGGTGCAGTTCGTCACGGTATCACTCGCGCGCTGATCGACTACGATGCAACTTTGAAATCTGAATTGTCCAAAGCTGGTTTCGTTACTCGTGATGCCCGCGAAGTTGAACGTAAAAAAGTTGGTCTGCGCAAAGCACGTCGCGCAAAACAATTCTCCAAGCGTTAATTTTTTATCGCTGGCAGGAATTGCTACAAAAAGCCGCCTCTGGGCGGCTTTTTGCTTTTGTGTGCTGATTGCGGATGAGTTCCGTGAAGTGCGTTTTGAGATGAGCGACTGCTGTTAAAATAGCGGAAAATTTCTTGCAAGGAACGTCAATGATTAAAGTTGGAATAGTAGGTGGCACGGGTTACACCGGGGTTGAGTTATTGCGTTTGCTGACAATGCATCCAGCAGTGGAACTGACGGCAATTACTTCGCGTAAAGAGGATGGCTTACCTGTGGCGGACATGTATCCATCACTACGTGGGCGTGTTAACCTGACATTCTCTTCGCCTGATAAAGCAAAGCTGACGGAGTGCGATGTCGTTTTTTTTGCGACACCTCATGGTGTTGCTATGGCGCAAGCGCAGGAATTGTTGATGGCTGGCGTCAAGGTAATTGACCTTGCCGCAGATTTCCGGATGCAAGATGTTGCGCAGTTCGAGAAATGGTATGGCATTCCACACACGTGTCCTGATGTGCTGAGCGAAGCTGTTTATGGTTTGCCTGAGCTGAATCGTGATGCGATCAAAACCGCACGAGTTATTGGTAATCCGGGATGTTATCCAACGACCATGCAATTGGGTTTTTATCCATTATTGAAGACGGGAATTGTCGATGCAACGGATTTGATTGCTGATTGCAAATCCGGAGTGTCAGGTGCCGGACGTAAGGCTGAAATCGGTATTTTGTTTTCCGAGGCGAGCGACACATTCAAGGCTTACGGCGTTTCAGGCCATCGCCATACACCGGAGACAGTAGAACAATTACAGCGTATGACTGAGCAAAAAGTGGGACTGTTATTCACTCCTCACCTTGTTCCGATGGTACGCGGTATGCACTCGACTTTGTATGCTCGCCTGAACACGGATATCAGTAATGACGAATTGCAGGCTTTGTTTGAAAATACCTACAAAGATGAGCCATTCGTTGATGTTATGCCATTTGGTTCTCATCCGGAAACACGTTCTACCCGCGCTTCCAATATGTTGCGTATTGCGTTGCACCGGCCAAATAATGGCAAAACTGTGATCGTTCTTGTCGTGCAGGATAACCTTGTAAAAGGTGCATCCGGGCAGGCTGTGCAGTGTATGAATCTGATGTTTGGATTGGATGAAGTAACAGGATTGCAGCATATTCCTGTTTTGCCGTAATTCATTCATGGCAAAGAAACGACTCTGGCAACGACGCCATCTGGCGTCGAAAATGACCATTACGCATCAACAGCCGTGGCCGCTCCGGCTGGCTATGCTGGCATTGGTCATTGCACTGACGTCTGCTGTCGCATGGTGGACCTATCATCTTGGAAAGAGCTTTGCATTCGGAACAAAGTTTAATCTGAATCAGATGCAGTCACTTGAAACACAGGTAAAAGAGCTGACAGCTGAGCGCGATAAGTTACTACTAGAAGCAAACACGATAGAAAGTAAGCAGAACATTGATCGTTCCATGCAGAAAGAGCTGACGGATCAGATCAAAGCACTGACCGCAGAAAATCAAAAGCTGAAAGATGATCTGGCTTTTTTTGAAGGCGTGATGCCCTCAACGACTGGGAATGATGGTATTACCGTTCAGAATCTGAAGATAGAAATGCTCGCACCCGGCCAATTGCGTTATCGTGCTCTGGTGATGCAAGGCGTTAAAAATGGCAGAGATTTTAATGGTGAATTACAATTTTTATTAGGTTTGGTGCAGGCAGGTAAACCTGCTACGATGTATTTTCCTGATCCCAAATCGGGCGAAGCTGGTAAATTAAAATTATCGTTTAGACATTACCAGCGATTGGAGGGAGTCATTACCCTTCCAGATGGTGCGGTCGCCAAAAATGTCCAGGTAAAAGTGTTAGACCGGGGGCAAGTCCGCGCTCAACAAGCGGTTAATTTATAAACCAGCATCAATTATTTCTGAGTTGGATGATGAAGCTCATGAATATTTTTGATCTATGTCCTGAAAAGGAATTCTTTCATGTTCAGTCGTAAAACCAAAAGCACTATCGATAGCCTTATTGGATCCACTACAAGAATTGAAGGCGATCTGCATTTCAAAGGTGGCTTGCGCATTGATGGACACATTCGTGGGAACGTTATTGCTGATACTGAATCATTGAGCATGCTGGTCATTTCAGAGCAGGCCGTTATTGATGGTGAAGTAAGGGCGGCACACATCGTCGTGAATGGTGTGATTAACGGGCCAGTGTTTTCAACAGAACTGTTAGAGTTGCAGCCTAAGGCAAAAATTTCTGGTGACGTTCACTACAAAACTTTGGAGATGCTCAGTGGTGCTCTGGTATCCGGTAAACTCACGCATGATCTTGCTCAAGAGCCGGCAACTCTGAAACTTGCAGCGTCCAATGCATAGTTCCGGAGTCGGGACTATAATGAGAACATCTTAGATCCAAGGAGCAAAAAATGAATGCTGTAGCCGAAATGCCAACACCAATCAATTTCACAGAAAGCGCAGCTGCAAAAGTTGCTCAGTTGATTGAAGAAGAGGGTAATCCTGATTTGAAATTACGCGTTTTTGTACAAGGTGGCGGATGTTCAGGTTTTCAATACGGTTTTACGTTCGATGAAATCACGAATGAAGACGACACCACCATGACAAAAAATGGTGTGCAGTTGTTGATCGATTCTATGAGCTATCAGTATCTGGTGGGCGCTGAAATCGATTATAAAGACGATCTGGAAGGTGCACAGTTTGTGATTAAAAATCCTAATGCCTCCACCACTTGTGGTTGCGGATCTTCATTCTCCGTGTAAGCACCCTGAATGCTAAAAAAAGGACGCTGTGGCGTCCTTTTTTTATGTCCTGAAAAAAATTCAGTCAGTAAAGTTTAAAGTATTCATCCCAGATACATCAAAGCTGATTACACTGACAAAAAAACAGATGGGGTAAAGCGATGGAGCAAAACAGTTCAAATGATTTGTATGGCGGGCGGCAGCAGGAAGTCGTGAAGGCGCTGCGTCAGGTATTGCCCGGGCATTGTGTCTTGCATCATGAAGAAGATGTTCGCCCATATGAGTGTGATGGTCTGGCAGCCTACCGCCAGTTGCCCATGATCGTTTGTCTGCCGGAAAATGAATCACAGATTATCGCTGTGATGGAAGTTTGCCGCCGTTTGAACGTTCCTATCGTACCGCGCGGCGCCGGAACTGGCTTATCTGGCGGCGCGATGCCGATCGCCGATGGAGTCGTGTTATCCACCGCCAAATTCAATAAAATTCTGAAAGTAGATGCTTACTCGCGTACGGCTGTGGTTCAGCCGGGTGTGCGTAATCTGGCAATCTCGGAAGCCGTATCACCTTTAGGTTTGTATTATGCGCCGGATCCCTCGTCGCAGATTGCCTGCACGATAGGCGGCAACGTAGCGGAAAACTCTGGCGGTGTTCACTGCCTGAAGTATGGTCTGACCGTACACAATGTGCTGCGCGCGCGCGTAGTCACCATTGATGGTGACGTTGTTGAGTTGGGTAGCGAAGCGCTGGATGCTCCGGGATTAGATTTGCTGGCGGTTTTTATCGGCTCAGAAGGAATGCTCGGAATCGTCACCGAGGTGACGGTCAAGCTGGTACCTAAACCGCAGGTAGCCCGCGTCATTATGGCCTCATTTGATGACGTGGTGAAAGGCGGAAATGCGGTAGCGAACGTGATCGCTGCAGGTATTATTCCCGCAGGTCTGGAGATGATGGATAAAACCTCATCGCGCATGGTGGAACCCTTTGTTAAAGCCGGTTACGACATTGATGCAGAAGCGATTTTGCTGTGTGAGTCTGACGGCACGACGGAAGAAGTCGAAGAAGAAATCGCTCGCATGTCTGCTGTGCTGGAGCAGGCTGGTGCGACGGCAATTGCGGTTTCTCAGAGTGAAGCGGAACGTTTGCGTTTTTGGTCCGGTCGTAAAAATGCGTTTCCCGCAGCGGGACGTATATCGCCGGATTATTACTGCATGGATGGAACGATTCCCCGGAAGCGCTTATCGGAAGTCTTGATAGGCATCACCCACATGGAAGAAAAATATGGTTTGCGCTGTGCAAACGTGTTTCATGCTGGTGACGGTAATTTACACCCGTTGATTTTGTTTGATGCGAATCAGGAAGGCGAGTTTCTGCGGGCTGAGGCATTCGGTGCGGAGATACTGGAATTATGTGTCACCGTCGGCGGCACGATTACTGGTGAGCATGGTGTCGGTATCGAAAAAATTAATTCCATGTGTGTGCAATTTTCGCGTGAAGAGCTGGATGCTTTTTTTGCGGTGAAGCGTGCATTTGATCCCCATAGTTTGCTGAATCCGGATAAAGCGATACCAAGCTTGCATCGCTGCGCTGAATATGGGCGTATGCATGTGAAACAGGGAAATCTGAAATTTCCGGATTTACCTCGTTTCTGAAAAAAATAAAAAAACATACAGATGGACACAGTGATGAACAACATAATCGAAGGCTTCCGGGAACGGATATTAAATGCCTCGCAGAACCACCTTCCACTGCAAATCGAAGGCGGTGGCAGTAAGCGTTGGTATGGCCAGGATCCGCAAGGTGAAGTGCTTGATACCCGGGCGTATTCCGGCATTCTGGCATATGAACCGACCGAACTGGTATTGACAGCACGCTGCGGTACACCGCTGGCTGAGATCGAGGCACTACTGTCCGAAAACAATCAGATGCTGGCATTCGAGCCGCCGAAATTCAGCGCGACAGCAACCATAGGAGGCATGCTCGCAACCGGTTTGTCGGGGCCGCGTCGCCCATATGTCGGGGCTGCACGTGATTTTATTCTTGGCGCAACATTGATGGATGGCCGTGGACAAGTGCTGGAGTTTGGTGGCCAGGTCATGAAGAATGTTGCTGGCTATGACGTCTCGCGTTTGCTGACAGGCTCCATGGGAACATTAGGTCTGGTGCTGAATATTTCCGTCAAAGTGTTGCCGCGGCCATTTGCGGAAACGACATTGGTATTTGCTTTATCCGAAGCCGATGCGATTCAGAAGATGAATGAGTGGGCAGGACAGGCATTGCCGTTGTCCGGTAGCTGTTGGCACGTGGGGCGCCTGATGTTGCGACTCTCTGGTGCTGAGGCTGCTGTGCGCGCCGCGAAGCAGCTGTTGGGAGGGGAGGAGATGCAAGATGCCGCTTCTGCCTGGAACGATTTGCGTGAACAGACGCATGATTTCTTTTCACAGGATGAAGCGCATGGTTTGTGGCGCTTATCCGTTCCTTCCACCACTGCGCCTTTAGCTCTGACCGGTAAGTCGATGATAGAGTGGGGTGGTGCGCAGCGCTGGTTGTTCAGCGACGAGAGCCCTGCAACGATACGCGCTGCGGCACAAGCTGCTGGCGGTCATGCGACCCTATTCCGTGGCGGTGACAAGAATATTGGCGTCTTCACTCCCTTATCCGCGCCACTGGCGAAGATACATCAGCGTCTGAAAGTCGCTTTCGATCCCTCAGGTATTTTTAACCCTGGCCGCCTGTACAAGGACTTTTAATTCGCTATGCAAACTAATCTCGCAGACTTTATTAAGAACACCCGTGATGGTAAAGAGGCCGATGACATATTGCGCAAATGTGTGCATTGCGGTTTTTGTACAGCGACTTGCCCTACCTATCAATTGCTGGGGGATGAACTCGACGGCCCGCGTGGCCGGATTTATCTGATCAAACAGGTACTTGAGGGCAAAGTCGCCACTGAAAAAACGCAGCAACATCTGGACCGTTGCCTGACTTGCCGTAATTGTGAATCGACCTGTCCATCAGGTGTTCAGTATGGTCGCTTGCTGGATATTGGCCGCAAGGTCGTAGAAGAGCAGGTGCCGCGTTCGCTTAAACAAAGGCTCATCCGGAGCACGCTGAAAACGATGTTGCCGACGCCCTGGATATTTAAACCGGTAATGAGTCTGGGTCAATCCGTGCGGCCATTATTGCCCAAAGCGTTGCAGAATAAGGTTCCTGAAAGACAAGCTGCCGGATTGTGGCCGCAGCAACAGCATACCCGGAAAATGTTATTGCTGGATGGTTGTGTGCAACCATCGATGTCGCCGAATATTAATTATGCGACCGCCCGAGTGTTGAACACCTTGGGTATCGAGTTGATCCGTGCTCCGAAAGCCGGATGTTGTGGCGCTATTCGTCATCACCTGAATGAGCAGGATGCGGCACTGGATGATATGCGCAATAATATTGATGCTTGGTGGCCATATGTAGAGTCTGGTGCCGAAGCCATCCTGATGACCGCATCCGGCTGTGGCGTGACCGTGAAAGAATATGGGCATCTGCTTGCGCATGATGAGGCTTATGCAGAAAAGGCGCAGCGCATCTCTGCTCTGACGCGCGACCTGAGTGAAGTGTTGCCTGCATTTGAGACCGCGCTGGTTGGCAGATTACAAGGCAAACTCAAACAGCGCATAGTCTGGCATTCGCCTTGTACTTTGCAGCATGGCCAGCAAATTCGCGGCAAAGTCGAAGGCTTGCTGAAAGCGCTGGGAATTGATGTGCAGATGTGTGCCGACAGCCATTTATGTTGTGGCTCGGCAGGCACCTATTCTGTTTTGCAACCAGAATTGTCTTATCAGTTGCGGGATAAGAAATTGCACAATCTGCTGGCGACAAAACCAGACATGATTTTATCGGCGAACATCGGTTGCCTGACGCATTTGCAATCAGGAACAGATACACCGGTCAAACACTGGGTCGAATTAATTGATCATGCGTTATCCAGCACCTGAGTCAACATCATGATCCGGACGTTTTTAATACTCCTGATTTTTCAGTGTCTGGGCGAAGGCTTTGTCTTTATGTCGAAAATGCCCGTCCCAGGGCCCGTTATCGGGATGTTGTTGCTATTTGGATTTTTGTTGCTGAAAAAAGAGGCTGCTCCCAAACTGATACCAGGCGTGCAGGAGTTACTCAGACATTTATCCCTGCTGTTTATTCCGGCCGGTGTTGGCATCATGGTGCACGGAAAAACTGTTTTGGATGAATGGATACCGTTGGTCGTCGCACTGGTGCTGAGTACCGCGATTTCGATTGTTGTGACAGCCTTGTGTGTGAAGTGGATGTCACGATGAACGCAAGATTAGCAGACGTGTGGGTTTATCTGGCGGCATCGCCTCTGTTGGGGCTGACGGCAACGCTGCTTGCCTATCAACTTGCCTATGCGATCTATGTCCGATGTAAATTCAGCCCGCTTGCGAATCCGGTCGCGATTGCCGTCGCAATGCTCGTGCTGGTATTAATTGGAACAGGTACGTCGTATCAGACCTATTTTTCAGGCGCGCAGTTCGTCCATTTTTTACTGGGTCCGGCAACGGTGGCTTTGGCAGTGCCGCTGTATCAGCAGATGAACAAGCTACGCTCGCAGTGGCGGGCGTTTCTGCTTGCTGCAGTGTTGGGAAGTGCGTCTGCGATTGGCACCGCGATGTTGCTTGCGCAATGGTTCGGTGCTTCACATGTGACGGTATTATCGCTGGCGTCAAAATCGGTAACGATGGCGATTGCGATGGGGATTACGGAAAAAGTCGGTGGCTTACCTTCCCTGACTGCAGCATTGGTCATGCTGACTGGCATACTCGGCGCGATGATGGCGACGGGTATCCTGAATTTTCTGCATATCAAAGATGACAGCGTACGCGGCTTCGCATTAGGCGTGAGTGCGCATGGCATAGGAACTGCCAGAGCTTTTCAGTTAAGTGAGGAAATGGGCGCTTTTGCAGGCCTGGCAATGGGATTGTCGGGGTTACTGACAGCAATATTTTTGCCGCTGGCATTGCAATGGTTGGGGATAATATGATCTTTCCCAACCATGCAATGCAACTGAAAACACGACTTATTTTCCGGCGATCAGGTTTTCCACGTCCTGAATAATATCTGCCGGTGCTGTTTGCGGCGCATAGCGTTTAAATACCGAGCCGTCTTGCTTAATCAAAAATTTAGTGAAATTCCACTTAATCGCCTGTATGCCCAAAAGACCGGGCGCTTCAGATTTCAGGTGTTGAAACAGCGGATGCGCATTTTTGCCGTTGACATCAATTTTCTCAAACAGAGGAAAAGTAACACCATAATTTTTTTCGCAGAAACTGCCGATTTCATCAGCCGTCCCCGGTTCCTGATGACCGAATTGATTGCATGGAAATCCAAGCACCACCACGCCCTTGTCTTTAAACTGCTGATAGACTGCTTCCAGGCCTTTGTATTGGGGCGTAAAACCGCATTTACTAGCGGTGTTAACGATCAGTACCACTTTTCCCAGATACTGTTTAAGGTCAACTGCTTGTCCCTGCAAATTAGTGACGGTGTAATCAAGTGCGCTCATAGTTAAACGATGCCTAAATGGTGTGTGCCAGCGCTAAGGTCACGCTCTTTTGACTCTTTACCCTGCAACATGATTGCGAGACGTAATTCGTTCACAGAATCCGCGTTACGCAGTGCATCTTCATAGGTAATTTTGCCGGCTTCATGCAAATCAAATAAATCCTGGTCAAACGTACGCATACCGAGTTCACGTGATTTCTTCATGATTTCTTTGATCTCATGCACTTGGCCTTTGAAGATCAGATCGGAAATCAGTGGTGAGTTCAGCATGATTTCAACTGCGGCGACGCGGCCTTTACGTCCTTTTAACGGTATCAGACGTTGTGAAATGACGGCTTTCAGATTCAGTGATAAATCCATCAATAATTGCGCCCGACGCTCTTCCGGGAAGAAGTTAATGATACGGTCCAGCGCCTGATTTGAACTGTTTGCATGCAAAGTCGCGAGGCATAAGTGGCCGGTCTCTGCAAATGCAATCGCAAAATCCATGGTTTCACGGTCCCGGATCTCGCCAATCTGAATGACATCAGGTGCCTGACGCAACGAGTTTTTCAACGCGGCTCCCCAGTCTTCCGTATCGATACCGACTTCCCGTTGTGTCACGATGCAATTCGCATGTGGATGCACATATTCGATAGGGTCTTCAATGGTGATGATATGACCGTAACTGGATTGATTGCGGTGGCCGACCATCGCCGCCAGTGTGGTTGACTTGCCTGAGCCAGTGGCACCGACCATGATCACCAGGCCACGTTTGGTCATCACAACCTCTTTGAGGTTTTCCGGTAAACCCAGGTCTTCTAATTTAGGAATGGCCGTGGTGATTGTCCGCAATACCAGGCCGACACGACCTTGCTGCATAAAGGCGGAGACGCGGAAACGTCCCATGCCGGCAGGATTGATCGCGAAGTTACATTCTTTGGTCGATTCGAATTCAGCTGCCTGCTTATCGTTCATGATAGCGCGAGCCAGATCAACCGTATGTGCCGGTGTCAGTGGTTGGTTCGATACTGGTGTCACTCTGCCGTCGATTTTAAACGCAGGCGGGAAGTCAGCGGTGATGAATAAGTCAGAACCATTTTTACTCAGCATCAGTCTGAGCAGGTCATGCATGAATTTGGTTGCCTGATCGCGTTCCATGTTCGTCTCTTTCTATCTGCTCAATTAACCTGGGAAATTTTCCGGAATTTTCGCTGCTGCACGTGCTGTACCCACCGAAATCACGTTGCGCTTTACCAGATCAGTCAGGTTCTGATCCAAAGTCTGCATACCCATGTTGTTACCGGTTTGTATTGCAGAATACATCTGAGCAATTTTTGCTTCGCGAATCAGATTACGAATCGCGGGTGTGCCGATCATAATTTCATGGGCAGCAACGCGTCCCGAGCCATCTTTGACTTTCAGCAGCGTTTGCGAAATCACGGCCTGCAAAGACTCTGACAACATCGATCTGACCATTTCTTTTTCTTCAGCAGGGAAAACGTCAACGATACGATCTATCGTTTTAGCAGCGGAAGACGTATGCAAGGTGCCGAAAACTAAGTGGCCTGTTTCAGCGGCAGTCAATGCCAGACGAATCGTTTCAAGATCACGCAACTCACCGACCAGAATCGCATCAGGATCTTCACGCAAAGCTGAACGCAAGGCGTTATTAAACGACATGGTATGCGGGCCGACTTCACGTTGGTTGATCAGGCATTTTTTTGATTCATGCACAAACTCGATAGGATCTTCGACGGTCAGGATATGTCCGTATTCATTCTCATTCAGGTGATTCACCATCCCGGCCAGCGTGGTTGATTTTCCTGAGCCGGTTGGGCCGGTAACCAGAACCAGACCGCGAGGTTTTAAAGCAAGGTCAGCAAAAATACGCGGCGCATTCAATTGTTCCAGCGTTAAAATTTTTGATGGAATCGTACGCATAACGGCAGCCGGGCCGCGTTCCTGATTAAACGCATTCACACGGAAACGTGCCAGTCCCGGAATCGCAAAAGAGAAGTCACACTCCAGAGTTTCTTCGTAAATTTTGCGCTGCGAATCATTCATGATGTCATAGATCAACTCATGTACATCTTTATGCTCGAGTGGCGGCAAATTAATTCGACGTACGTCGCCATGTACCCGTATCATTGGTGGCAGACCCGATGATAAGTGAAGATCGGAGGCGTTATTCTTGACGGAGAACGCAAGCAGTTCAGAAATGTCCATTTATAATTCCGGTAGTTGGTGTACGTCTTTTATGACAATCGCGATAAAGCGGCGACAAAGCGTAGTGCATTTTGCTCTAATAAAGAAGAGCAAGCAAAAAATTGATGAAGTTCCCTACAAAATTTTCTGATTATGTCCTTAATTTCTGACAACTTGCAAGCCGTACTTGATGACATCCGGGCAACAGAACTGAGGTTTGATCGTCCGTCGAAGTCGGTCAGACTGTTAGCTGTTTCTAAAACTTTCGGTGCGGAAGCGATTCTGGAGGCTGCGCAGCATGGGCAAACTGCTTTTGGCGAGAACTATCTTCAGGAAGCGTTAGAAAAAATGACTCTGATACAGAGCAACTCGCCTGAGCTACACCTCGAATGGCATTTTATCGGGCCGATACAGAGTAACAAGACAAAACCGATCGCCGAGCATTTCGACTGGGTGCATTCGGTAGACAGAGAAAAAATTGCAGTTCGCTTGTCAGAGCAACGACCAGCAACCATGGCCGATTTAAATATCTGCCTGCAAGTTAACATTAGTGGCGAAGAGAGTAAAAGCGGCGTCGCTCCGGAAGACGTGGTGGCGCTGGCGTTAAGAATCGCCGCATTACCCCGCATCAGCTTGCGGGGATTGATGGCGGTGCCCGAACCAACCTCCGACGTCGCACAGCAGCGTCAGGCATTTCGTCACTTAAGAGAGCTAAGCGACAAAATAGTGGCGCAGGGAATTTCCTTAGATACCTTATCGATGGGGATGAGCAGCGACTTGCATGCTGCAATCGCCGAGGGCAGTACGATGGTCAGGATAGGAACCGGAATTTTTGGGAGTAGAAATTATGCAAAATAAATTAAAGATTGCTTTTATCGGTGGCGGCAATATGGCGTCCGCACTGATTGGCGGATTGCTGCCAGATTTTACGGAGCCAGAATATATTCATCTAATCGACGTGAATCAAACGTCTTTAAACAGGCTGGAAACTGAATTCGGGGTGACCACTGCGTTAAGTATTGATGAGCGTTTGCAGACCATGGACGTGATTGTTCTGGCTGTTAAGCCGCAGCAATTGCGCGATGTCGTCGGCGCATTGGCGCCATTCATTCAACACCAGTTGTTACTTACGATTGCCGCAGGCATACGCACGACGGATATTTCCCGCTGGCTGAATTCATATCCGACCATTGTCCGTGCAATGCCGAACACGCCTGCATTGATTGGGAAAGGTATTACTGGTTTATATGCGATGCCGGGCGTCAGCGAGCAACAGAAAAAAGTCGCAGATGACATTCTGCGCTCGGTCGGACTGACTTCCTGGTTAGACGAAGAGCATCTGATTGATGCTGTGACTGCTGTTTCCGGCAGTGGCCCGGCTTATGTCTTTTATTTTATTGAAGCGATGCAGGAGGCTGCAGTTGCGCTCGGACTGAGTGCAGAACAGGGAGCGCAATTTGCCATCGAGACTTTTGAGGGCGCAGCACAACTGGCGATGCACTCGAATGAACCCGTTGCGGTATTACGGGAGCGGGTGACTTCCAAGGGCGGGACCACTTATGCCGCTTTGACCAGCATGGAAAATAGCGAAGTGAAACAAGCGATCATCCGTGCCATTCAAGCCGCCGCAGCCAGAGGTACAGAGCTGGGCGATGAATTTGGTCAGCAGGAATAAGCTACCTTATTGATTTTCAGCTTGTTTAAGCAATGGCGCAAGTTTGCGCCATGTTTGCCAGGCTCGTAATGAGGTCGTTATGAAGGACAAGGCGCGGGCAGGCTTTACAACATAAACTGCTGCTGCCAGCACCACGCCTAATACTGGTTTTTTTCTGACTGCGACCACAACTTTCGCCGCGCAATTCAGACTGAATTCAGCAAACTCGATTGACTGCTGAAGCTCTTGCGTCTGCAAAGACAATAGCTGTCTTTGCGCATGTACCTTCAGTACTAGCGCTTCGCGGCGGAAAGCAAGTTTTTCTTTGTAAGCCGACATTATTTTCCTCAGTTCGGAGTGGAGTGAGGAAATTTATCGCGCAGTGCCTGCCCATCTTTTTCTAACTCCGACAAGGTCAGTGAGAGCAGTCTTGGCTTTGCTTGCAACTGTTGGTGTATCCACCAGGTAATGCCCGCAGCTGCAACTGCGAACACGGCAATCAGACCTGAAATTAACTCAATTCTGTGGGTGTCCCAAAATACAGCGATCAACAGAACCACAATCAGGACAACGGCACAACAGGCACAAAACAGCGCTGTCAATGACCATAGAAGAATAGAGGAAAAGCGGCTGAGCTCCTCCTCTATTTCGACCGCAACCAGCTCCAGGCGTGTATGGACGATGCCTGAAAATGTCGCGATGAGTTTCCCCACAGAGTCGAGAATAGCCATGAGTTACTTACTACGTCCGATCAGCAAACCGAGCAGCAAGCCAACACCTGCGGCGATGCCGGCAGATTGCCATGGATTTTCTTTCACGTAGACGTCGGTTGCTTTTGCCGCATCTTTTGTTCTGGTAATGACCAGATCTTCAACGCGTTGAACTTCCGCCTTCGCATTTTTCAGTGTTTGTTCAAAACGTGCTTTCGCCGATTTGAAGCCTTCACCTGTCTGTTGCTCTGTATTTTTCAACATCTCTTCGGCATCGCGTATGACCTGATTCAGATCGTGCATCAATTGATCTTTGTGCTGTTCTATTGAGCTCATCGTATTTCCTTTAAAAGTGTTGATAAAGAGTATCTGTTGATAGTCTAGGTAGTACAACATAACAGCTTTTGCGACAGATCAAACAGGGCGACACTTATTTGTTACGCTGGCTTATGGCGCTGGCGTTCATTACTTTGATCGTCGCATTTAATGTAATACATAGTCAACAGCAACACCAGCAAAGATTGCCGCCCCCAGCCAGTTATTGTGCCTGAACGCGGCGAAGCAGCGCATCCGGTCGCGGTCTTTGATCAGGTTGTAATGATAGATCGCGCAGGCGGCCGCGACGGCGATGCCAGCGAAAAACCAGCTACGCAGACCATAAGAGTAACCGATCAAAGTGATCATCGCGAGGCTGACGAAATAACAGAGCATAATCGCCTTGACGTCAAACTGACCAAAGGTAATCGCGGAGGTTTTGATCCCGATTTTAAGATCATCATCTCTATCTACCATCGCATATTCGGTGTCATACGCAACAGTCCAGAAGACATTGGCGACCAGCAGCATCCATGCAGTCCATGGCACGGTGTTTTGTACTGCGGCAAATGCCATCGGAATGCCGAAACCATAAGCGATGCCAAGATAAGCCTGAGGGATGCCGAAAAAGCGCTTGAAATACGGATAGGTCGCGGCGATCACGACCGCAAGAATGGATAATTGTTTCGTTAACGCGTTCAGCGGAAGAATGAGTGAAAAGGCGAGTAACGATAATACCAACGCAATCAGCAGAGCTTCTTTGCCAGATACTTTGCCGCTGGTCAAAGGGCGATCTGCAGTACGTTTGACGTGCTTGTCGAACTCTCTGTCTGCGTAGTCATTCACCGCGCAGCCTGCAGAGCGCATCAGTGCAGTACCAAGGCAAAAGATCGCAACCAGTTTGCCATCGGGTGCGCCGTCTGTCGCAAGCCACAGCGCGATCAGGGTTGGCCACAACAGTAATACGATGCCGATAGGTTTATCGAGCCGTACTAGTTTCAAATACCATTGCAATCGCGAGAGTAAAGCGTTCATGTCTTAAAGCGGAGTGATTTTAGCCCCGCCATTATAAGTGCGATTTGCGCTTGTATTTGCGCTTGTTCCAGCGCACCTCCTGGCTGAGCACAGTCCTGTAAATGTCTCAGGTGAGCAATGACGATTGGCTTCTGTTGGCAGGTGCGCGTCGCCAATCAGTATCCGAGCGGTAATTCACTGGGCATTCGGCTTCTGTGGCTGCAGAGCAAGCGGGCTTGAATGGTTTGTCGCTTGTTTTTCCTATCACATAGCCCGAGGCAAAAACGGCCAGGGTGACGCAGATACAAGCGAGATATCGGATGATTGATTTCATTTCTTACTTTCAATGTCAGATGAGAAGTAGCCCTGATGGAATTGGATGACCGGAGTGGCATTCAGGGACGACGATAAGTAAAAAAGAGTTTCTCAATACTGTGAACTTCGTACTATTAAAATGTTCAAAGAATAAATTTTCAAGATGCTTGGTATTGAAAGACGATACTATTCGCGAACTGCTTATTCGATGGAGGCGCAATTGAGTTCACCTGAATTACTGCTGAATGTGTTACGGACAGAGCTGCGTGCTGCTGGTGTGACTTATAAAATTCTGGCCGAACGTATAGGCATGAGTGAGTCCAGCGTTAAGCGCATGTTTGGTCAGAAAGATATGAGTCTGTCGCGTCTGGCGCAGATATGTAAGGCGTCAGGTATCGCGATGGAGGATGTCTTGCGTCAGGCGGCGGACGTCGCTCCACACTCAGATAATCTGACGCTGGCGCAGGAAAAATCCCTGATCGCTGAACCTAAATTATTGTTAGTGGCAATCTGTTGTCTTGGCCACTGGACCTTAGAGCAGATTGTGGACACTTACGAGATCAGTCCGGCGGAAACAATATTGCATCTGGTCGCACTGGATAAACTGGAATTGATTGAATTGCGGCCGAATAACCGTTACCGGTTGAATGTTTCACCAGCATTTCATTGGTTGCCGGATGGCCCGGTACAACAGTTTTTCCGGGACTACGTCGTCAGCGATTATTTCAATGGCCGCTTTGATCATGTGGGCGAAACCTTGCTATGCGTGCCGGCCCGGGTTTCCAGTCGAAGTGCGCAGGAAATCGTACAAAAAATTCAGCAATTGGTGGCAGAACTGGCGCGTCTGCATCAGGAAGACCGGAAACTGCGACCAGAAGAAATTGATGGTTTTACTTTGCTGGTCGGTTTCCGTTCATGGGAATTTTCTGCGTTTACCGCTTTACGTCGTCCTGAATCTAAGCCTGCGATGAGCAGCATTACTCATCAGATTGCAACGAAGAAGTAGAATTACCGATGTCGCAGACGGATGCGCATCGGTATCATTCGCAATCGTCTGGCTATTGCGCTGCGGGCGGTAAGTCCAACATGGTCACGCCAGGTAAATCGCAGGCCAGCACTGCCTGATGGATTGCTTCGATGGCCGCCTGGCGGGTAAAACTTTTGCGCCAGGCAATCACGACACGACGATCTGGCACAGGGGCAGCGAATGGCACGTAGCGCAGCATGCCATCCTTGGCATTCATATCCGGCACCGAGGCAATCGGCAGCACAGTCAGGCCTATGCCTGAGGCCACCATGTGGCGTATGGTTTCGAGAGAGGAACCTTCAAAGGTACGGGCAATACCATCGCCAGTCGTCGAGAATCTTGCCATTTCAGGGCAAACCTCCAACACCTGATCGCGGAAACAATGACCGTTTCCGAGCAACAGCATGGTTTCAGATTTTAATTCTTCTGCGGAGACTTCCTTGCGCTCAGCCCAGGCATGATCACTTGGCATCGCGACGACAAAAGGTTCGTCATACAAGGGTTGCGTCATCAGCCCCTGATCCGGCAACGGCAACGCCATGATGGCTGCATCCAGTTCGCCCTGACGCAGCAGCTCCATCAATTTGACCGTAAAATTTTCCTGCAATACCAGCGGCATTTGCGGTACTTGTCTGATCATCGTTTTGACCAGTGTTGGCAACAGGTAAGGGCCGATGGTGTAGATCACACCGAGACGGAAAGAACCTGCAAGCGGGTCTTTGTTCTGCTTGGCGATTTCTTTGATGGCGGCGGTCTGTTCCAACACACGCTCTGCCTGCGCAACGATCTGTGCGCCCAGCGGCGTTGTTGAAACTTCTGTGCCACCACGTTCAAATATCGTGACTCCCAGTTCGTCTTCCAGTTTTTTGATCGCAACCGACAGCGTCGGCTGGGCAACAAAACAAGCTTCTGCTGCATGGCCGAAATGTTTCTCGCGCGCGACCGCGACGATGTATTTTAATTCTGTGAGTGTCATGAGCTTAGTTTGGCACAGAGTCTTGCTGGCGTCAGCAATCTGATTTATTTATTTTCAGAAGAATGCACAAGGATAAATATATGGGGGGGAGTATATTTTAATGCCCTTGTATCTATTGGGGGATAGACATGAAAATTGATTATACTCCCCGGGAGTATGATCTTCATCCAGTGTCACGAAGGTGCTCTGGATGAAGACGGATTTCTGATTTACCGGTACCGCATTTATTTTTTCTGCGCGTGACTCATCGCTTTGGTCAGTTCCAGATGTCCTTGTGCTGCACCACTTTCCGGGACGATTTCACCGTCGCGCTGGCGAACCTCAGTCAGTCGTGCTGCCAGTTGTTCTGGCGCATCGCCTTCACGTCCTACCCAGATGCCTTGCGTCATCGTGATATTCGCGGCTTCAAAACTACCTGCACCGGCACACAGTATGGTTCTGGATGGTGCGCTTTCCGCGGCGAGTACCAACATCGCTGGTACGACATCGGCCGGTTTTAATGCATCTAAAAACTCTGGCGGGAACAGGCTTTCGGTCATACGGGTGGCGGCTGTCGGTGCCAGGCTGTTGACATGAATATTGTATTTTGCGCCTTCCAGTGCCAGCGTTTGCATCAGGCCGACCAATGCCATTTTGGCAGCGCCGTAATTCGATTGACCGAAATTGCCATATAAACCGGAAGATGAGGTCGTCATAACGATGCGACCGTATTTTTGTTCGGTCATCACTGGCCACACCGCTTTGCAGCAATGAACGGCGCCCATCAGATGCACATCCATCACGAGCCGAAAGTCATCCAGCTCCATTTTCGCAAAACTTTTATCCCGCAAAATTCCTGCGTTATTGACCAGAATATCAATGCGGCCCCATTGTTTGAGCGTGTCTTCGACCATCGCCTGCACGGCGGCAAAATCTGTGACAGAGGCACCATTCGCAATGGCTTCGCCGCCTGCTGCGCGGATTTCCTCGACGACTGCTAACGCGGCGGCCGATGAACCACCTGAGCCATCACGTGCGCCACCCAGATCGTTGACGACCACTTTGGCACCACGAGCCGCTAATGCCA
The DNA here is from genome assembly GCF_014284215.1 of Undibacterium sp. FT79W. Classification (NCBI taxonomy): domain Bacteria; kingdom Pseudomonadati; phylum Pseudomonadota; class Betaproteobacteria; order Burkholderiales; family Oxalobacteraceae; genus Undibacterium; species Undibacterium sp. FT79W. Next base: position 181,770 of record NZ_JACOGB010000001.1, read on the forward strand.
GCGCGTGTTCGCGCCCCAAACCCCCACCTGCACCAGTTACGATGGCGACACGGCCTTTGAAATCTATTGTCATTTTTTCTCCTGTTGTAATTTGAAGTCGTTGGCAGACTCAGCCCTGACATGTCGAGTGTATGCTATTTCTTTCGACATGTAGCAGCAGGCAGTTCCGTTTTTTAGAGCTTGGCGACTAAACAGGTAATGTGCCAATTTTCTTTTGCATGATGATCGCCCCACCAAATTCCGGGTTCAGTTCATACGGTGCGAAACCTTCTGTGCGATAGAGATTTTGTGCGCGTGTATTCCCTTCCAGTACTTCCAGGGTCATCTTGCAATAACCCAGTTGTTCGGACAGAGAAGTCAGGTGCTGCATCATTTTATTGCCTATGCCCTGACCACGAAAATCAGGGTGTACGGCAAAGTCGTGGATGTTCAGCAGAGACTTGCAGGCAAAGGTGGAGAAACCTTCTATACAAATTGCGAAACCCGCAGCTTGATCATTCACATAAGCGAGAATGGCGCGCACAGTATTGCGTTTTTTGAGTTCGCTGATGAGATTGGCCTGTGCATAATCAGACAGGGTTTCACCGCCGCCCATAGGGTCTAGCGCATACATATTGAGCATGTCGACCAAGTCTTTTGCATGTTGTGGATTATTGAAGTCGACATTAACGATATTCAGCATAGATTTACACTCTCAAAAATTCTTCTTTGTTGCCCAGCCAGCGCTCTAAGTGCGCTGCGACGGTGAGCGGGTCATTTTTTAATAAATCAGCTGCCAGATTTCTGGCTTTTTCGACCAACCATTGATCTGTCTCCAGATTGGCAAAGCGTAGCATGGCTTCGCCGGACTGACGTGCTCCGAGAAATTCGCCAGGGCCGCGTAACTCTAAATCTTTACGGGCGATTTCAAAACCATCATTGCTTTCGCGCATGGTCGCCAGCCTTTGTTTTGCAGTACCACCCAACGGGCCTTGATAAAGCAAAAGACAGACGCTGGCTGCCGCGCCGCGACCAACGCGACCACGCAGTTGGTGGAGTTGTGAGAGGCCGAAGCGCTCAGCGTGTTCAATCACCATCAGGCTCGCATTCGGCACATCGACCCCGACTTCAATCACCGTCGTGGCAACCAGCACCTGAGTACGGTTGTGAATAAAGTCGTCCATGACAGCCTGTTTTTCCGCAGGCTTGAGTCGTCCGTGTACCAGTCCGACTTGTATGCCGGGTAAAGCCGCTGCCAGCATGGCATGGGTGTCGGTCGCGGTTTGCAGTTGCAGCGTTTCTGATTCTTCGATTAAGGGGCAGACCCAGTACACTTGCTTGCCTTCCTGCGCTGCCGCATGCACCCGCGCGATCACTTCATCGCGGCGGTTCTGATCTATCACGCGGGTAACGATGGGCGTGCGTCCCGGTGGCAATTCATCGATCACGGACACTTCCAGATCGGCAAAATAGGTCATCGCCAGTGTGCGCGGGATCGGTGTTGCCGACATCATTAATTGATGCGGGACTTTTCCCGCCTCGGCTTTATTCGCCAGATTCAGGCGTTGGCTGACGCCGAAACGATGTTGTTCATCGACGATGACTAAGCCCAGTTTTTTGAACTGCACGTTATCTTGTATCAGTGCGTGAGTTCCTATCACCAGCTGCGCTTCGCCGGAGGCAATCAGCAGATTGGCCGCTTCTTTTTCTTTTTTCCTGAGGCTGCCGGTCAGCCAGGCCGTTTTCACGCCCAGCGGCTCCAGCCATGCAGCGATTTTTCTGAAATGTTGTTCCGCCAAAATTTCTGTCGGCGCCATTAAGGCTGCCTGAAAGCCATTGTCGATGGCTTGTGTTGCAGCCAGGGCAGCGACGATGGTTTTACCGCTGCCGACATCGCCTTGTAACAGACGTTGCATGGGGAAGGTTTCGCGTAAATCGGCACGGATTTCTGCCAGCACCTTTTCTTGCGCGCCTGTCAGCGAAAAAGGCAGATTCAATAAAAACGCGTTACTGAGTTCACCGGTGACAGGCAGCGCGTTTGCGCCTTTGCTACGGCGCGTGATCTGCGCCCGTTTTAACGAGAGTTGTTGTGCCAGCAGCTCATCGAATTTCATGCGCTCCCACGCCGGATGTTCGTGCTCCATCAGGCTGTACTGATCGACATCGGGCGGTGGATTGTGCAAAGTGCGTACGCTAGCCTCGAATCCTTGTAAACCTAAGGCCGCTAAACGTGCCGGCGACAAGGTATCGCGCCAGTTGACCCTGGTCATGGCGTTCGCAATGGCCTTGCGTAGCAGCGCTTGTGGCACGCCTTCGCCAGAATGGTAAACCGGGGTCAGTGCGGTTGGTAATGGCGCGCCTTCGTTGACGATTTTGTAGCCGGGGTGCACCATTTCCGCACCAAAAAAACCATGCCGCAATTCACCGCGAGCCCTGACGCGCACGCCCATCGCTAATTGCTTGAGTTGGCTGCCGTAAAAATTCAGAAAACGTAAGACGACTTGCCCGCTATCGTCGCTGATGGTGACAACCAGCTGGCGGCGCGGGCGATATTGCACATCCGATGCGGTCACGACGCCTTCCACCTGTACGGTGCTGCCACCGCGTAAGGCCGCATCATGCATGGGAATAATGGCGGTCTCATCCTCATATCGCATAGGCAGATGCAGGACGAAATCCATGTCTTTGCGCAAGCCCAGCCGGGCGAGTTTTTCGCTGGCTTTGCTGGCGCTACCTGCCGCTTTGGACGACGTTTTTTTTCCTGACTGGCGGGCTGCTTTGATCGGTGACGCGTGCGTCTCTGTGCTTGCGCTTGGGTCTTCAGCTGCCATGGGTGTAAAATGGTGGGTTTTGCTGTTGGCTCGGTTGTACAGGAAAATCCTGTTGCAGCTTATTTTACTGAGTTTTTATACAGTATGCAGCATTTTGTTCTATCTCTTTTTGTTTCCCACGCATGAAATATTCTCTGAGTGATTTTGATTTTGATCTGCCCGATGCATTAATCGCGCAAATGCCGCTGCCGGACAGAACCGCTTCGCGCTTATTGCATGTCGATGGTGAACAACTGGTGGACCGCCATTTTTCTGATGTGATCGACCAGCTGGGCGCCGATGATTTGCTGGTGTTCAATGATACCCGTGTGCTCAAAGCGCGTTTTTTCGGTGTCAAGGAAACCGGCGGCAAAGTGCAATTGCTGGTTGAGCGCGTGTTATCGAATACGGAGGACAACCGCAGCGTGCTGGTGCAGATGCGCGCGTCTAAATCGCCGCTACCGGGAAGTAAAATCCGGCTGGCAGATGCGTTCGATGTAGTCGTGGGTGAACGTCAGGGCGAATTTTTCACTTTGTTTTTTCCAAGCGATATTTTTACCTTGCTCGAAACCTATGGTCGCCTGCCTTTGCCGCCATATATCGAACACGATGCCGATGACTTTGATGAACAGCGCTATCAAACGGTCTATAACCGCGTTCCCGGTGCAGTCGCTGCGCCGACCGCGGGTCTGCATTTTGATCAGGCATTATTGCAACGCTGCCAGGAAAAAGGCGTTGGTTTGGCGTATGTGACTCTGCATGTTGGCGCGGGGACATTTCAGCCGGTGCGGGTTGAAAATCTGAATGAACACGTGATGCACAGCGAGTGGTACACCGTGCCGCAAGAGACGGTAGCTGCAGTACGCCAGACAAAAGCGGCGGGTGGCAAAGTCATCGCAGTCGGTACCACCAGTATGCGTGCCTTGGAATCAGCGTCGCAAAGTGGTCAGCTTGAAGCTGGTAGTGCGGACACGCAATTGTTCATTACACCGGGCTATGTGTTTAAAACTGTTGACCGCTTGATTACGAATTTCCATTTACCGAAATCGACGCTGATGATGCTGGTATCGGCGTTTGCGGGTTACGATAAAATCAAATCAGCTTATGCGCATGCAATTGCACAGCGCTATCGTTTTTTTAGCTATGGCGATGCGATGTTGCTGACCAATACCTCCGGGAAAGCCTGATTCAGGCAGGACACATAAAAGACATAGAACGACTCATTACCGTGTGCTCCGCGGAGCGTACAAGGAAGAATCATGCTTGAATTTACTCTGATTAAAAAAGATAAAACGACTGCAGCCCGCCGGGGTCGTGTGAAAGTGAATCACGGCGAAATCGAAACGCCGATTTTCATGCCGGTTGGTACCTATGGTTCAGTCAAAGCGATGTCACCGCTGGAACTCAAAGAAATCGACGCGCAGATTATTCTTGGCAATACCTTCCATCTGTGGTTGCGTCCAGGCCTGAGCGTGCTGAATAAATTCGGCGGCTTGCATGACTTTATGGGATGGGATAAACCTATCCTCACGGATTCAGGCGGCTTTCAGGTGTTTTCACTCGGAGCGATGCGCAAGATCACGGAAGAAGGTGTGAAATTTTCTTCTCCTATCAGTGGTGAGCGGCTGTTCTTGTCGCCGGAAATTTCCATGCAGATTCAACGCGCCCTGAATTCCGATATCGTGATGCAGTTCGACGAATGTACGCCCTACGAAATTGACGGCAGACCGGCGACGACTGAAGAGGCTGGTAAATCGATGCGCATGTCGTTGCGTTGGGCCAAGCGCTCTATTGACGAATTCAGACAGGGTGAAAATCCGAACGCGCTGTTTGGTATCGTTCAGGGCGGAATGTTTGAACACTTGCGCGACGAATCACTGGCGGGGCTGAATGAGCTGGGTTTTGATGGGATTGCGATAGGTGGCTTGTCGGTCGGTGAGCCGAAAGAAGACATGATGCGCATCCTTGCGCACACCGGCCCCAAACTGCCGGAAAACAAACCGCATTATCTGATGGGCGTCGGTACACCGGAAGATCTGGTGGCAGGCGTGGCGAACGGCATCGACATGTTTGACTGCGTGATGCCAACCCGGAATGCGCGCAATGGCTGGATATTCACCCGCTTCGGCGATGTGAAAATCAAAAATGCCCGCTACAAGGAAGACAAAGAACCGCTGGACGCGACGTGTGACTGTTATACCTGCAAAAATTTCTCGCGGGCGTATTTGCATCATCTGCACCGCACTGGCGAGATTCTGGGCGCACGTCTGAATACGATACACAACCTGCATTACTACCTTGATCTGATGAAAAACATCCGTCAGGCGCTGGATGACGAACGTTTTCCTGAGTTTGTGCAGCAGTTTCATGCTGACCGCGCGCGCGGCATCTAGTCTGCTTCTTAGCCTGCATCTTAGTCTGTATCTGGCTTTTTTCGCCAGTTCTGAGCGAGAGCAGTGCTAGAATGTGGCGCTTTACTGCTTGAAAAGTAGTTTATCGTCACTATTTATCATTATCTTGCTCAACACTGGCTGGATAATATTTATACAATTAACGGAGTCTGAACGTGTTTATTTCTAACGCTTATGCGCAATCTGCGGGTGCTGGTGCTGGTGCTGATGGTGGCCTGATGAGTTTCCTGCCTCTGGTATTAATGTTTGTGGTCTTATATTTCCTCATGATACGACCACAAATGAAGCGCCAGAAAGAGCAAAAAAACATGATGGAAGCGCTGGCGAAGAATGATGAAGTAGTGACTTCCGGCGGCATACTCGGCAAAGTGACCAAGGTCAATGAGAGCTATGTGACGATAGAAGTCGCCGAAGGCACAGAGATCGTTGTGCAAAAAGTAGCTGTCACTATGTTGTTGCCTAAAGGCACCATCAAAGCGATTTAATCAGTAAATACCGGCAACGCAGTCCGATCCATATCCGGGCTGCGTTGTGCTTTTCAGCTTCCATTTCTATTTTTATTATGAATCGCTACCCACTCTGGAAGTATCTGTTGATTGTGATTGCGCTGGTATTCGGTGTGCTGTACACCGCGCCAAATTTTTTTGGTGAGTCTCCGGCGGTACAAATCAGCAGCGCAAAATCGACCGTCAAAATTGACGAAAGCATGAAGGCGCGTGTCGAGAAAGCCTTGCAGCAATCCGGCCTGAAAGATAACGGCGTTTTCTTTGACTTTAACGGTATGCAGGGATCTGTGCGCGCGCGCTTTGCTGATACCGATACGCAATTTAAAGCGAAAGACATACTCGAAAAAACACTGAATCCTGATGCAACAGATCCGACGTATACAGTCGCTTTCAATCTGTTGCCGAACACACCGAAGTGGCTGCAAAGTCTGAACGCGCTGCCGATGTACCTCGGTCTGGATTTGCGCGGTGGCGTGCATTTCCTGATGCAGGTGGATACTAAAGCGGTCTTGACGAAGCGGGTACAGGGGCTGCAATCAAGTGTGCGTTCAGTCTTGCGTGAAAAAGATATCCGTCATGCGGGCATCAGCCGCGATGGCGACAACATTTCGGTGAAGTTCCGTGATGCTGAAACCCGCTCCGCAGCGAAAGCAGTATTGGCATCCCAAATGACAGATGTGAATCTGACTGACGTTGCCAGTGCAGACAATACAGAATTCAATGTCACTATCAGCCTGAAGCCTGAAGCCTTGCAAGCCGTAGTGACCGAAGGCGTGAAGCAAAACATTACCGCTTTGTCGAAACGTGTGAATGAACTCGGTGTTGCTGAGCCGATTATTCAACAACAAGGCCCTGATCGTATCGTCGTGCAGTTGCCTGGTGTACAGGACGTGGCGCGTGCGAAAGAAATCATCGGACGTACAGCAACGCTGGAAGTGCGTTTGCTGGACGATAGCGTGATTGGCCCGGTCGATGCGAATACGCCAGTGCCGTATGGTTCTGAAATGTTCAAAGGCAATCGTGGTGGCGAGTTGCTGATTCTGACCAAAGACCCGGTGGTGACTGGTGATTACATTACTGGTGCGACCGCCAGTTTTGATCACAACCAGCAGCCAGCCGTAGGTGTTGACCTGAACGGCGATGGTGGCCGTAAGATGCGCGAGGCAACCCGTAGCCGCATCGGTAAGCGTATGGCGATTGTCTTGTTTGAAAAAGACAAAGGCGAAGTCCTGATCGCACCAACCATTAACGATGAGCTGGGCTCACGCTTCCAGATTACCGGTATGGGTACTGCTGCTGCCTCTGCCGATCTGGCCTTGTTGCTGCGCGCTGGTTCGCTGGCAGCACCGATGGAAATTATCGAAGAACGCACGATAGGCCCTCAACTTGGTGTCGAAAACATCAAGCAGGGGCGCAATTCAACCTTATACGGTTTCGCTGCGATCTCGATATTTATGGTCATCTACTACATGCTGTTCGGTTTCTTCAGTGTGCTGGCATTGTCCGTCAACCTGTTGTTACTGGTCGCGCTGTTGTCCTTGCTGCAAGCGACACTGACTTTGCCTGGTATCGCTGCGATTGCGCTGGCGCTTGGTATGGCGATTGACTCGAATGTGTTGATTAATGAACGTATCCGCGAAGAGTTGCGCGCTGGCAGGTCACCGCAGAAGGCGATTGAAGAAGGCTTCGGCCATGCCTGGGCAACGATTCTCGATTCCAACGTGACGACACTGATTGTGGGTCTGGCCTTGTTGATCTTCGGTTCAGGTGCGATCCGTGGTTTTGCGGTGGTTCACTGCCTCGGTATTCTGACGTCGATTTTCTCTTCCGTTTTTGTGTCGCGTGGCGTGGTGAATCTCTGGTACGGTCGTCAGAAAAAACTGACTTCGCTTTCTATCGGTCAGATCTGGAAGCCAACCGATGATGCAGCCAAATAACCGATTGCCCAGATAAGAATTCAGGAATTCATTATGGAATTATTCCGCATTAAAAAAGACATTCCTTTCATGCGCCATGCGCTGATTTTCAATGTCATCTCTGCACTGACTTTTGTCGCCGCCGTATTTTTCCTGCTGCACAAAGGCTTGCATTTCTCTGTCGAATTTACTGGCGGTACAGTGATGGAAGTCACGTATCCCAAAGCCGCTGACGTTGATGGCATACGTCGTACCGTTGAAAGTCTGGGGTTTGTTGATGCGCCAGTGCAGACCTTTGGTAAGGCACAGGACGTGGTAATCCGGTTGCCTGAAACCAAGAAGGACGCCAAAGCTCCTGTTTCTGATGTTGTATTTGAAGCTTTGTGTAAGGTGGAAGGCGGAAGTCTAACAAAGATTGCAAGTGGATCAGAAAAGAAGGATGGCACTGAAAAAATGATGTGCCAGGATGCTGCCAAGAACGAGTCGGTTAAATTGCAAAGGGTGGAGCTGGTAGGTGCACAGGTCGGTGACGAATTGGCGCATGATGGTTTGATGGCGCTGTTGTTTGTGGTGCTGGGTGTGGTTGTTTATCTGGCGATACGCTTTGAATGGAAGTTTGCGGTCGCTGCGATTTTCGCCAACTTGCATGACGTGGTGATTATTCTCGGCTTCTTTGCGTTCTTTCAGTGGGAATTCAACCTCTCCGTGCTGGCGGCGGTATTGGCGGTGCTGGGTTACTCGGTGAATGAGTCCGTGATTATTTTCGATCGTATTCGTGAAAATTTCCGTACTCAGCGAAAAATGTCGGTGACAGAAGTGATCAATCATGCGATCACCAGCACCATCTCGCGTACCATCATCACTCATGGATGTACGCAAATGATGGTGTTATCGATGTTGTTGATTGGCGGCCCGACCTTGCATTATTTTGCTGTGGCGCTGACGATTGGTATCTGCTTCGGTATTTATTCTTCTGTCTTCGTTGCTGCTGCCATCGCGATGTGGTTGGGTGTCAAACGTGAAGATCTGGTGAAACCAGTCAAGGAAAAAGACGATACCGACGGCGCCGTTGTTTAAAAAACGCTTCTATTCGTCGTTATGATGTAACGATAGGTATCTAAAATCAAAGCCAGCACTCTAGCTGGCTTTTTTTTTGTTAGGATTTGCCGCAGGCAGGTATTTTGTAAAAAACACTTAGTGTTGTCGTTGTTCTGATCTGTTCGCCATGCGGCGAAATGGTGTTGCAAGATAATTAGCTGAAACCTGTTATTGCCATTAAATTGAATGATCTGACGTCAGCTCAGCCTATTTTTAAATAATTACGTAGAACTTTCTTGTTGCGCATCAGTCTTACTGCGTCTGCAAAGGATAAAAATAACATGAGCCAATTGAAAAATTTTACTATCGTTGCGGTGATTGCCGCACTCGCGGGCGGCACCTATTATTTTGTTGCGCCGTCTCAAAAAAATAAAGCCGATCCTTTAGCTGCGGGTAAAACAAGCGGAGCCAAAAATGATGCTCAGAGCCGTCCTGTGAGCGTGTCTACCATCGTTGCCCAAAAACGGGATTACCCGGTGCGTATCGCGGCGAACGGTATGGTGTCAGCATTGAATACAGTGGATATCCGGCCACAGGTCACCAGTACCGTGGCGAAGGTGCATATCAAAGAGGGGCAGTTTGTGCGCGCGGGTGATTTGCTTTTCACACTCGACAGCCGCACGGATGAAGTGAATCTGGCGAAAGCACAGGCGCAACTCGATAAGGATCTGGCGACGCTGGCCGACAATCAGCGGCAATTGGCTCGTAGTAAAGAATTACTGGCGAAAAAATTCGTGGCACAGAGTGCGCTCGATTCGAGTCAGACCCTGGTTGATGCGCAGCAGGCCGTCGTCGCTTCCGACAAGGCAGCCGTTGCCGCTGCCCGCGTCGCACTGAGCTATAACCGTATTGTTGCTCCATCGGCAGGACGCACCGGTATCATCAGCGTTTTTCCTGGATCTTTGGTTCAGCCCAGCGCAACAGCGACAGCAATGGTGACGATTACACAGATGAATCCGATTGCAGTGACCTTCCCGCTGCCGCAACGTAATTTGCCGGACGCGCTACAAAGTATGCAAGGTCAGGACAGTTACGTCACGGCGAGTTTGCCGGACGGGGTCAGCAAATTTAAAGGCAAGTTGCAGTTCGTCGATAACGCCGTGGATGCTGCTTCCGGTACCGTCAAAGTGAAAGCCGTGTTTGATAACAAGGAAATGAAACTGTGGCCGGGCGCGTATGTGAATCTGGAAATGAGTGTGCAGACGCTGAAAGATGCGGTGGTTGTGCCGCAGGATGCAGTCGTTGTCGGTGCGCGTGGCAAGTCCGTCTATATTGTGAATGCCGAATCGAAGGCTGAGTTGAAGCCTGTCGTTGTGACGCAAAGTTTTGGTACCGATGCGGTCGTGTCTGGGATTGAGGCTGGCGCAAAAGTGGTGCTGGAAGGTAAGCAGAATTTACGTCCTGGCGCGCTGGTGAAGGAGCGCGGCGCTGACGCAAAAGAAGGCGATAAGTCGGGCAAAGGTGACAAATCAGGTGCGGCAGCAGCTAAAGTATCTGAGAAGCCCTCTGCCGCGTCGTCGGCATCCGCAGCGAGCGCATCATGAATTTATCTGAGTTGTTCATCCGCCGTCCGGTGATGACGGTGTTGCTGAATCTGTCGATTGTCGTTGCGGGTATTCTGGCCTACCGCTATATCCCGATTGCCGCTTTACCGAGCTATGACACGCCGGTCATCAGCGTGAATGCGAACCTTCCTGGTGCGAGTCCTGAAACGATGGCAACCTCGGTTGCGCTGCCACTCGAAAAGCAGTTCGCCACCATCCCCGGTTTATCGATTATCAGTTCCAGCAATACGATAGGGAATACTTCCCTGACGCTGGAATTCGATCAGAATCGCAATATCGATGCAGCAGCGGTCGATGTGCAGGCGGCTTTGCTGCGTGCGCAACGTTCCTTGCCTATCGATATGACATCGCCGCCTTCGTATCGCAAGGTCAATCCTGCTGATGCGCCGGTATTGTTCATTGCCCTGACTTCGCCTTCGCTGAGTCTGGCGGAGCTGACCAGTTACGCTGAGCATCTGATTTCACCTAGTTTGTCGACACTGGAAGGCGTCGCGCAAGTGAATATTTTTGGTATCAAACGTTATGCGGTGCGCATACGAGTGATGCCGGATGCCTTGTCAGCACGTAATCTGACGCTGGATGAACTGGCGAGCAGTATTAAAACATCGAATGCCAATACACCAGTCGGTACGCTGGATGGCGATAAGCAGACGTTGACACTGCAAGCCAATAAGCAATTGCAGAGTGCTGCAGAATTTGCGAATCTGGTGGTCAGCAACAAAGGTGGACAAGTGGTTCGTCTGCGTGATGTTGCAGTCGTTGAAGATAGTTATGAGCAGGTGAAAACTTCTGCCAATTTCAATGGTGAAAGTTCCATCACTTTAGCGATTCAGCGTCAGTCTGACGCAAATACGGTGAAGGTGGTTGATTCGATTAAATCCGCTTTACCGGGTTTTCAGGCGCAATTGCCAGCCTCAGTCAAACTGAATCTGGTCAATGATCGCTCCATCTCTATCCGCGATGCCTTGCACGATGTAAACCTGACTTTGCTGCTGACGATATTTTTAGTGGTGATCGTCATTTTCCTGTTCCTGCGCCGCATGGTCGCTACCATCATTCCGACTTTATCGCTGCCGGTTTCGCTGGTTGGCGCGATCAGTCTGTTATGGGGTTTTGGCTATACGCTGGATAACGTGTCCTTGCTTGGTCTGACGTTGGCAGTCGGGCTGGTAGTGGATGACGCGATCGTGATGCTGGAAAATATCATGCGTCACGTTGAAAACGGTGAAGAGCCGTTTAAGGCGGCGTTGAAAGGCTCACGCGAAGTTGGTTTTACGATTATTTCCATCTCGACTTCGCTGGTGGCGGTTTTCATTCCTATCTTCTTCATGCCTGGCGTCATCGGTCAGTTATTCCATGAGTTTGCGGTGATTGTCAGCCTGGCGATTCTGGCATCTGCCTTTGTTTCTCTGACACTGGTGCCGATGCTGGCGAGTCGTTTCCTGAAAAGTGAACATGAACTGAAAGCGCCTTCGCGACTGGTGGCTGCGATGCTCAATACGTTTGAGCGCAGCTTTAACGCGTCGCTGCGTGTTTACACAAACGGACTTGATCTGGCGTTGCAGCACCGGAAGATCGTGCTGTTGATTGCGTTGGCGACTTTCGCGGCAACGGCGTATCTGTTTAACGTGATTCCTAAAGGGTTTTTCCCGCAAGAGGATATTGGCCAGATCAACGTTTCTACCGAAGCTGCGGAAGATACCTCATTCCCGGCAATGGTGGCATTGCAGGATCAGGTCGCCAAAATTATTCGTGACGACCCTAGCGTACTGACTGCAACCTCGTTTAACGGCGGCAGCGGCTCACAGAATACGGGTCGTATGTTCATCAACCTCAAACCACGCGATCAGCGCAAACCCATGAAAGAAGTGGTCGATGGTTTGCGTAAAAAGCTGGCGGCGGTTCCTGGCATCAATGTCTTCCTGCGACCAACGCAAAACTTGCAGCTCGGTGGTCGTCCAAGTAAAAGTCAGTACCAATATATTTTGCAAAGTGTGGAGGCGGGTGAGCTCAATAGCTGGGCCAATAAACTACAGGAAAAACTGCGCGCTGATCCTGGCTTTAAAGATGTGACCACGGATTCGCAACTGAAAGGCTTGCAGGCATCACTTGAGATCGATCGCGATCGCGCGAACACGCTGGGTGTCGGCATGGACAGCATACGTTCTGCTTTGTACAGTGCTTTTGGTGAACGTCAGGTATCGACGATGTATACGAATGTTGATAGCTATCAGATCATCATGGAAGTCGCACCGGATGCCAAAAAAGATGAAAGCGCGATCAACGGTATTTATGTCCGCAGCAATACCGGAACACTGGTGCCGCTGTCGAGCGTTGCAACCGTCAAACGTACGGTCGGCCCGACCTCGATTAATCACGTTGGTCAGTTACAGGCGGTGACGGTCTCGTTTAATCTGGCACCGGATACCGCATTGGGTGAGGCAACCAATCGTATTGAAAAATACCGGGAAGAGATTAAATTGCCGACCTCCATCATCACCAGCTATGGCGGTGATGCGGCGGTGTTTAAAAATTCGCAATCCGGACAAGTTGTGCTGATCGTTGCGGCGCTGCTGGTGATTTATGTTTTGCTCGGCGTACTGTATGAAAGCTTCATCCATCCGATTACGATTCTCGCTGGCTTGCCATCGGCTGCGGTGGGTGCTTTGCTGACACTGAAATGGTTCGGCGAAGACCTGACGCTGATCGCAACCATCGGTATTTTGCTGCTGATCGGTATCGTGAAAAAGAATGCGATCATGATGATCGATTTCGCGCTGGATGCACAAAGGCATCAGAACATGACGCCGGCAGAGGCAATACGCGAAGCCTGTATTCAGCGTTTCCGTCCGATTATGATGACGACACTGGCAGCGCTGGTCGGTGCTTTGCCAATCGCGCTGGGTTTGGGGGCTGGTGCCGAACTGCGTCAGCCGTTGGGGCTTGCGGTGGTCGGTGGTTTGATTTTTTCACAGGCGATTACGCTGTTCATTACACCTGTGATTTATCTGGCGCTGGATCGCTTCAGTGGCAAAGGCCCTATCGTCGGAGATCATCTGTAAAACCGGAAAATACAGATACTCCCCCATCATTTTAATAAAAAAGGCCTAATGTCTGCAGAAACATTAGGCCTTTTTATATACTGGGGGGAGTATGTATATATTATTTCTCGGTACTGAAATGCTGTTTGAGTTTTTCCAGCGCATCTTCCAACGCCTGATAATCGGCTTCTGAATAATCAGCAAAATGTTTGTCGCCTTCTGCGACCACATGCGGAAAAACTTCATCAAAGCTGGCTTCACCCAGTGGCGTCAGCTTCACAAAAAACTGGCGGCGGTCATTGCAGCCCCGCTCGCGGGAAATCAGTTTTTTCTGCTCCAGCCGGTCGAGCACACCGGTCAGCGTGCCTTTGGTAATCAGAGTTTTTTCACCGAGTTCTTTGCATGTCATACCCTGCGTATTTCCCAGGGTAGCGATGATGTCAAACTGGGAGTGCGTCAATCCGAATTGCCGGACTTTGGCAGTGGATATCTGCTCAAATAATTGCATGCATTCGGCCAGCATACGTATGCTGCGGAGAAATCGTTTACCCATAGTTAACACTCGATTCAACACTCAAAATAGAAGGCCGATCATAGGATCGGCCTGGTCATTCAGCTGCTCAGCACGATGTAAAACATCGTGCCTAGAGAATTAATCCACTTAGTCAGCTTTGATGGCTTCAACCTGAATTGCCAGTTTAACTTCTGGTGCAAAACCATACGCCATACCGTAGTTCAGACCAAAGTCTGTACGTTTGAATTCAGCAGAAGCGTCGGCACCGCATGCTTCTTTCTTGAACATAGGATGCTGGATGCACTTGAATTTATTGATTTTCAATGTCAGCGGCTTAGTGACGCCCAGCAAAGTGAAGTTACCTTCAACTGCTACTGGTGTGTCGCCTTCAAATTTGATCGAAGTACCTTTGTAGGTCGCAGTCGGGAATTGAGCGACGTTGAAAATGTCTTTTGATTTTGCGTGTTCGTTCATTTTTTCATGACCGAAATCGATAGAGGATGCATCGATAGTGATATCGACAGTACCTGTTTTTGCCGCACGATCAAGCACTACTTTACCGCTGGTTTTATTGAACTTACCACGCCATACGGAAATGCCCATGTGATCAGCTTCAAAACTTGGGTAAGTGTGGTTTGGTTCGATGTTGTATGTTTGTGCGAATGCTGGCGCCGCGCTGATAGCCAAAGCGGCGATGATTAATTTGCTGAATTTCATAATTGCTCCTGATTAAATGGTCAAAGTATGAGACCGATGATTTTCTGATGTATAGCTTACAAACTGAGTTGCTGGGTTACTGCGTGGTGACTACATGAAACTTGATGACAACTTCGTCAGCGATCATGCCGGTATCTTTCCACTCACCTTCGCCGATGTTAAATGCCAGACGTTTGATCGGCAGGCTGCCGTCAAAAATCTGATTTTTACCATCTTGCTTGACGTTGAGTGGAAAACTGACGTTGCTGCTTTTACCTTTGATGGTGAGCGTGCCGTTAACGTCGAGCTTGCCCGGTCCGCTGGCTTTCATTGTGGTGGCAACGAAACTGGCTTTCGGAAATTGTGCGGCGTTAAACCATTCTTTTTTCAAAACTTCTTTGTTGTATTCAGGATCGCCCAGATCAAAGCTGGCGAGTTCGATCTCAACACTTGCTTTCGATGTTTCTGGTTTTGCTCCGTTGTAATCGATGTTCGCGCTGAATTTTTTAAATTTAGCATCGACCGGCACATTCATTTGTTTAAAGACGATAGCCACATTGCTCTTAGCATTATCGAGCTTTGCCATGGCGGCCAGCGCAGGAATGGCAACGGCCAGTGTGATCGCGGAAGCGATGAGTTTATTAGAGAATTTTGAGAGTTTCATAAGATACTTTCTGTAAGAAATTATTTGCCTGGCATCATGCGACGCAGCAGACCGTCTTTATCAATGAATTGGTGCTTTAATGCAGCAGCGATATGCATGAGAACTAAAACCGCCATGCCGTAGTTCAGCATTTCATGCAACTCTTTCAGGCTGTGTTTGATCTCCGGATTAGGCGCGATGACACTCGGTAATTCAAACAAGCCCAGATACACGACAGGGTAACCAGCAGCACAAGTGTAAAAATAACCCGACAATGGCACTGCAAACATCAGTACATACAACAGCAGATGTGTGTAGCTGGCGGCTTTTTGTTGCAACACGCTCATGTGTGCAGGATAGTCTGGCGCTTTACTTAGCAAGCGGTTCAGTAAGCGCAGCGCAACTAAGGCCAATACCGTTACACCTATCCATTTATGGTAAGAGTAGTATTGCAATTTGGTCGGACTGATTTTCATATCCGTCATCACCCAGCCCAATGAAAAGGCAGCAATGATCAGCAAAGCGACCAGCCAGTGCAGTGCCACTGAAACTGTAGAGTAACGCTCATTGTTTGCCATCGGGGATTCCTTTTAAAATTGAAAATTAGTTCGCATTAGGACTAATATAGCAAAAAAAATGAAAGTGTGCAGAGGCGCATCAAAAACAGGATAGCGCAATATCGGAACTGTTATCTGTTATGAAGTGATACGGACAGCTAGTGCAAATTCCAGTGGGTATAGAGATGCGCTGAGAAAAGAAAAAACTGGCGTATCAGAGCAAAGCTGATACGCCAGTTTTTGTCGGAATGCAGAAAGATCTAATTGCTTAGATTGCTTTTGCTAATTTTGCTGCGATACCGATATAGTTCGCCGGTGTCATCGCCAGCAACAAGTCTTTGGCGTCCTGAGGAATCGCCAGAGTCAACACGAATTCACGCAGCGCTTCTTTGGAAATCCCTTTGCCGCGTGTCAGTTCTTTGAGCTGTTCGTATGGATTTTCAATGCCGTAACGGCGCATCACGGTTTGCACAGGTTCTGCCAGCACTTCCCATGTCGCGTCCAGATCGGCAGCCAGGCGTTCAGGATTAGTTTCCAGTTTGTTTAACCCGCGCAGGCAGCTATCGTAGGCCAGCAAGGTGTAACCAAAGGCCACGCCGATATTGCGCAACACAGTTGAGTCGGTCAGATCACGCTGCCAGCGGGACACCGGCAATTTTTCAGACAGATGACGCAGCAGCGCATTTGCCAGACCCAGATTACCTTCGGAGTTTTCAAAATCGATAGGGTTCACTTTGTGTGGCATAGTGGAAGAACCGATTTCACCAGCTTTGGTTTTTTGTTTGAAATAACCGACCGAAATGTAACCCCAGATATCGCGGTTCAGATCCAGCAAAATGGTATTGGCACGCGCGAAAGCATCAAACATTTCAGCCATGTAATCATGCGGCTCAATTTGTATCGTGTATGGGTTATAAGTCAGGCCCAGACGTTGCTCGATCACGTTTTTAGAAAAATTTTCCCAGTCGTACGCAGGGTAGGCAGATAAATGCGCATTGTAATTACCGACTGCACCATTCATTTTTCCGAGAATTTCAACTTGTTCGATACGTTTGATCGCACGCTGCAAACGAGCCACGACATTCGCCATTTCTTTGCCGAGTGTGGTCGGGCTGGCAGGTTGGCCATGTGTACGCGATAACATAGGCACGTCCGCATTCGTGTGCGCCAGTTCTGTCAGGCGGGCAATCACTTTTTGCAGTGCCGGCACCATCACGCTGTCACGCGCGGTTTTCAGCATCATGCCGTGCGACGTATTGTTGATGTCTTCGGAAGTGCAGGCAAAGTGTATGAATTCACTCGCAGCAACCAGTTCTGCCGATCCGGCCACTTTTTCTTTCAACCAGTATTCGACTGCTTTGACGTCGTGATTTGTGACCGCTTCAATATCTTTGATGCGTTGCGCGTCGGCTTCTGAAAATTCAGCGACCAGTTTGTTCAATAAGGCCTTGGCATCATCAGAGAAAGGTTTGATTTCATCGAAGCCTGCTTCTGCTAAAGCCTGCAGCCACGAAACTTCAACTTTGACACGGTGATGCATAAAACCAGCTTCGGACAGGGTTGTGCGCAAAGCATCAACTTTAACTGCATAGCGGCCATCAAGAGGGGAGAGGGCTGAGAGTGAAGAGAGGGGCATGATGGAGATATATGTGGAGGTCAATAGAAAATGCTTACGCAAAAAACAACGATTTTACAAATTATGTGAAATTTGCCGGTGAGTAACGAAACCTGAGATAAATTACAGACTATCGAAGATTTTTGCACTGAATACGAGATTTTACCATTGTGAGGCGGCTTGTAACCGGGTATCGCTCCCTTGTGTAAAGCCAGATCGCTTGTCGGGGCAGGTGGAAATAATGTGCTTAACCGTTATAATCCCGACTTAATTAACCATGCAAAAACTATGAAACTCATTGGCTCCACTACCAGTCCTTACGTAAGAAAAGTCCGCGTTGTGATGGCGGAAAAAAAATTGGATTACGCCTTTTTACTAGAAAATGTGTGGGCAGAAGATACGACGATTCAGGAGTCTAACCCTCTGGGCAAAGTTCCCTGTCTGTTAATGGAGGATGGCGGTGCGATGTTTGACTCACGCGTCATCGTTGAATATCTCGATACCTTGACACCGGTTGGTCGCTTGATTCCCTCACTGGGACGTGAACGGGCCGAAGTGAAATGCTGGGAAGCCTTGGCAGATGGTATTCTGGACGCCGCAATTCTGGTGCGACTGGAAAAAACATTACGTCCACAAGAACAACAAAGTGAAGACTGGATCAATCGCCAGATGAATAAGGTCAATGCTGGTTTAAAAGCGATTTCTTTGGGGCTGGGCGACATGCCTTTTTGCTCTGGCAGTCGTTTAACCTTAGCAGACATCAGTGTTGCCTGCCTGTTGGGCTGGCTCAGTTTCCGTTTCCCGGAAATCTCATGGCGCGATGAATATCCTAACCTCGCAAAATTGTTTGATAAATTATCGGAGCGCCAGTCTTTTAAAGACACGGTGCCGCAGTAATTTCAAAAAGAAAGACGGAAAAAAAAGGATGATGTGGTGAGCATCATCCTTTTTGTTTATTCTTCGCTGCTGAGTTGCGACTGCAAATAATTTTGTACGCCAATTTTTTCGATCAACTCTATCTGCGTTTCCAGCCAGTCTATATGTTCTTCGGTATCTTCCAGGATCATTTGAAATAAATCGCGGGAAACATAGTCGGCACAAGTTTCTGATACGGCAATACCTTCTTTTACAGTCTTTTGCGCGGCCTGCTCAAGCTTCAGATCGCACGCCAGCATCTCAGGTGTGTCTTCACCTATCATCAGCTTATGCAGCGCCTGAAGATTCGGCAAGCCGCCAAGCATCAGTATGCGGTCGATCAGCTTGTCAGCATGTTTCATTTCGCCGATGGACTCTTCGTACTCTTTCTTCGCAATTTTTTCCAGTCCCCAGTGTTTGTACATGCGTGCATGTAAAAAATACTGGTTAATCGCGCTTAATTCATTGGTCAGTTGCGCATTGAGCAGCTTGATGACTTTCGCATCGCCTTTCATCATGAATCCTTTCGACAGTGGTGAAGAGTGAAGTGCTCCTATCATAGCAACTTACTGCTCAATCGAAATAAAAAAAATCGATTGTGAAATCTGGTTATACGTCCAGAGAAAAATTAATGGTCGCGGTTGCAATCATCGCCAGAGCCCTTCCATCTTCGAGATAGGGCTTGAAGATGGCTTGCATCAAGGCATGACGCGCCGCTTCGTCCAGACGTTGGAAACCGGATGATTTCTGAATGTCGACCTTTTCAGCATATCCTTTCTCATTGACCAATACGCGTAAGGTTACTTTACCTTCTTCGCCCATGCGTCTGGATACGCGCGGATACTCTGCTTTGGGTGCGCGTATATATTCAACAGCGCTGACAGTCTTGATTGCTGTCGGGGAAGGTGCCCCGGTCGGTGCCTGCGTCGTTACTTCCGTTTTTGCACTGGCAACCGGTGCTTCAGTTGCCGCTGCAACAATCGCCTGTTCATTCGGGACGTTATTCGGAGTGACGATAGGAGTTTTAGGTGGCATTACTTCTGTCGTAACCGGAGTGAGCGTCTTTTTGCTCTGAACAATTTGCGGTTTTGTTTGTTCCGGTACAGGCGTTTCCGGCTGTATTAAGGTCATGACAACTTCACGTGGCAGCAATTGGGTCACTTTAGAAATCAAGCCATGTTGTAGCGCGTATGCCAGACCCAGATGCGCGAGGACTATGACCGAAAATGACAAAATGCGTGAGCGGCTCAGCGCTTTTTCTTCATTGCCATACGTAGGGTAGAAGTGTGTATTCATGCTGGTATCTCGTTATTCTGAAAGCCCAGTTTATGTAAAAATAACTGCACTTCATGTTCTCTCGATTCTTTCTTGGCGATGCATTCGCGCAGCACTTGTCGCGCGCAGCCAGCACATTTACCGCAGCAAGTACCGACGTTCAGATGAGCTCGTAAATCAGACATGGTGCTCATCCCGGTATCGACTGCGTGATGAATCTTTTTTTCAGAGACATTGTTGCAAACACAAACAATCATAGCTCCCTCGCTCTTTTCTTTACTTTAATAACTACACGCTTTTCACATCAGCCAGGAAAAGCGTTTTGGTTTTCTTGGCTGACATAAATTGCGATCAACTAATGTTGCCCATTGTTCCGATAATTGCTGGCAGGTTGCCCGCAACACCGGTGCTAATTCAGGTAATTCAGACAAGGCTTGCAGATGTTTTTCAATCACGGATGCCAATTTGACGCAGGCAGCTTCGCCTTCTGCATTGACTGAGTTCACGGTGTAATGCGACATCAGATGCAGAACAGCGGAAACCAATATTTCCGGCGTCGATGCTTTTGATGGCGGTGTTGATAACTCAGAATGCATTTCATAGTGAATCGACATAGTGTTTTCCTCAGTGAGAAACCGGATCGGACTGGCTGAACCCTGATTGGCTGGCTACCTGTGAAATCAATGACGGCTTAGGCTGTCAGAATCAATTTGTTTAACTGTGTTATCCGCAGGCGATAAATGCGTCCTTCGTGATCAATTTCGAGTTCTCGGGAGGACTGCATCAGATCCCTGCTGCTTAACCGAGGAACCGTTTTGCGTGCGACAGGCTGAAGTTGCGCCTTTGCCGACGTGTCTGAGACGAACATCTGTTGCGTATTAAATTCAGCCATTTTGCTTTCCTATAAATCTAAGTGAGAACAATTCTTATTTAGATTATTATGCAAATAAATGAGATTGGCAAGAATTTTTTAGTATGCAGATGTCTCTGAATGTAATTGCTTGCGTTCGCGCAATAAAAAAAGCCTGCAATATCGAATTGCAGGCTTTGTCTGGTGAGTGGAGGGGCATCAGCCTTACGGACGACTTCCCATGGCTTCTCCCATGCGCACGGGCTTTGCTGCAGTCCACGAAGAATTAAATGCCAGCGTGTTATGAGGAAAAAGTAATACCACCGTTGATCCCAGCATGAAGCGCCCCATTTCTTCGCCCTTTTTCAGGACGATGTTGTCTTTGGTGTAGTCCCATTCGACGATATTTTTAGTGCGCGGCGGATTCACAATGCCATGCCAGACGGTAGCCATGCTGCCAACGATCGTCGCTCCGACGAGGGTTAATACAAATGGACCTGCAGCAGATTCAAAAAAGCATACAACGCGTTCATTTCGTGCAAATAAGCCTGGAACACCGCGGGCAGTTGTCGGATTGACGGAGAATAAATTACCCGGCACATAAATCATGCGGGTCAGCTTTCCATCGCAAGGCATGTGTATGCGGTGATAATCGCGCGGGCTCAGATAAATGGTCGCGAAACTGCCATCGTGAAACTGGGCGGCAGCCTTGCTATCTCCACCAAGCAATGCCGTCGCTGAATAATCATGTCCTTTTGCCTGGAAAATTTGCCCTTTGGCTATCGGGCCGAATTGACTGATTGCACCATCGACAGGACAAATCAAATCGCTGTTTGCCAATGGTCTGATACCGCTCTTCAAAGGTCGCGTAAAGAATTCGTTAAAGCTGGTGTAACTGGCGACATCCGGATCGGCTGCCTCACTCATGTCGACCTGATATTTGTCCACAAACCATTCGATCAGGTGAGTGGTCAGCTTACCTGCCTTGGCATTCGCAATTTTTCCGGCAAATACGGTCAGAGCCCGTTTAGGTAAAAGGTATTGAGGAAGAACGGCAAGTCGGTCTGACACGATAGATATTCCTTGTGATGAGGTGGTCGGGAATTATAACGTTGCACAATAAGAAATCGAATGCTTTGTAGATTCAAGATAACAATTATTATTTCGTTAGCACGACGTTGATCATCGTTCCTTATAGCGCTATGTTGTTGGGTGTGATGCTGATGTCGGGAAACGGATCTTGTCTTTGGACAGATGACGATGCGATCATGATAAATCGTTTTGATTGTGTGGCCTGCTTATCTCAGCGCATGGCATATCGATTTAAGAATAGTGAGGTATACTATCGATGATAGCTAAAATTAATGAGTTCAATAAAATTAATTAGCTATTTAAATATGGAAAAACGTTTTATCATTTGAACTCATCACTTAACACCTGTTTCAACAACAAAGGAAATTACCATGTCACTGATTAATACTACTGTAAAGCCATTTAAAACTACCGCTTACCACAATGGCAAATTTGTTCCGGTTTCCAGCGAAGATCTGGCTGGCAAATGGTCTGTTTTTGTATTTTATCCAGCAGACTTCACTTTTGTTTGTCCAACTGAATTAGGCGATCTGGCGGATCACTACGAAGAATTCAAAAAACTGGGCGTTGAAATCTACAGCGTTTCTACAGATACACATTTCACCCACAAAGCGTGGCACGACACTTCTGACACTATCGGCAAAATCACTTACCCAATGCTGGGCGATCCAACACTGGCGATTTCCCGCAATTTTGAAGTGCTGATCGAAGAAGAAGGTCTGGCACTGCGCGGTACATTCGTTGTGAACCCAGCTGGCGAAATCAAAGTTATGGAAGTACACGACAACGGGATTGGCCGCGACGCGAAAGAATTGCTGCGTAAAGTTCAGGCCGCACAATACGTTGCAAATCACCCAGGTGAAGTTTGCCCAGCGAAATGGACACCAGGCGCGGAAACATTGACTCCATCCCTAGATCTGGTTGGCAAGATCTAAGTAGTATTTCGCATCTTCCCGGTGATTGATGCCGGGAAGATGAATTCAACAGTATCAGAAAGAAGGCATCATGTTAGACACGACTCTCAAAACGCAATTAAAAGCATACCTCGAAAAACTGACGCGTCCGATTCAGTTGCTGGCCTCGCTTGATGACAGCGAGAAGGCAAAAGAAATGCAAGCCTTGCTGCGTGAAATTGCTGAGTTGTCTGACAAAATCAGCCTGTCTGAAAATACTGATGATAATGAGCGTAAGCCGTCATTTGCGATTACTTCACCGGGGCATGACATTAACCTGCGTTTCGCCGGTATTCCGATGGGGCACGAGTTCACATCTCTGGTGCTTGCTTTACTGCAGGCAGGCGGTCATCCGCCTAAAGTTGACGCAGATGTGATTGAGCAGATCAAAAATCTCGATGGCGATTTTCGTTTTGAGACCTATATTTCTCTGACTTGCCAGAATTGTCCGGAAGTTGTGCAGTCGCTGAATCTGATGGCGGTATTGAACCCACGAGTGCAATCGGTCACGATCGACGGCGCTTTGTTTCAGGTTGAAGTTGAACAACGCCAGATTATGGCGGTGCCAACCGTCTATCTGAATGGTCAGGTATTCGGTCAGGGACGTATGTCCATCGAAGAGATTCTGGCTAAACTCGATACTGGTTCTGTGCAGCGTGCTGCTGAAAAACTGGATGCGAAAGCACCTTATGACGTGCTGATCGTCGGCGGTGGTCCGGCAGGTGCGGCTGCGGCGATCTATGCTGCCCGTAAAGGAATTCGTACTGGTGTGGTGGCTGAACGCTTTGGCGGTCAGGTTCTCGACACGATGTCGATTGAGAATTTTATTTCCGTTACCGAGACAGAAGGTCCAAAGTTTGCGGCGGCACTGGAACAGCACGTGAAGACTTATGATGTCGATATTATGAATTTGCAGCGAGCTGAGAAGCTCACGCATAAAGACGGTGTCAATGAAATTCAGTTGGCCAGTGGTGCAACGCTGAAAGCCAAAGCGGTCATTTTAGCGACCGGTGCACGTTGGCGTGAAATCAATGTTCCCGGTGAACGTGAATACCGTAACCATGGTGTTGCTTACTGTCCGCACTGCGACGGTCCTTTATTTAAAGGAAAACGTGTCGCCGTCATCGGTGGTGGCAATTCCGGAGTTGAAGCAGCAATTGACCTGGCTGGCATCGTCAGTCACGTCACTTTGCTGGAATTTGGTGCAGAGTTACGTGCCGATGAAGTATTGCAGCGTAAATTGCGTAGTCTGACCAATGTAACGGTGATTACTCAGGCGCAAACAACGGAAGTGCATGGTGATGGGACGAAGGTGAATGCGCTGAGCTACAAAGATCTTGTCAGTGGCGAGTTGAAAAATGTTGAACTCGAAGGTATTTTCGTTCAGATTGGTCTGGTGCCAAATACGGAATGGTTGAAAGGCAGTCTGACATTATCCCGTCACGGTGAAATTGAAATCGATGCGCGTGGGCAAACTTCTTTAGCTGGTGTTTTTGCCGCTGGCGATGTGACCACGGTGCCATACAAGCAAATAGTGATTGCTGTTGGCGAAGGCGCTAAGGCTTCATTGGCTGCCTTTGACTACATTATCCGATCCTGATTTTCAGCTTTATCTCCATCTGTAAAAAAACCTCAAGGAAAAATTTGCTTTGAGGTTTTTTTATGAATTTTAGAATGGACAGAAACGTTATTTATGCCGGTCGATCAGCATCGATCACAGTCAGATCTGGCGACGATTTACGTACGCCTGTATTTGACTCTTGGTATAACCATGGCATTACAAACTTTGTCATTTCTGACGCGGCATGTACCGGTGCTTTTGCCTGATGTGCGACGGCGCTGCATATCGCTTCTATCAGGCAGAGTGCGGCACCTTCAGAGTTCGGCGAAAAATGGCGTCGGGTCTGCGCATACAGAGTGATATTTGCCAGAGCAGCCAGTGGTGAGCTTGGCGCATCAGTGAGTGCCAGTACTGGTACTTTTTTCTCATTCAGTTGCCGCAAAATGGTCACAGCATCTTCTGCATAGCGTGGAAAAGAAATGCCGATCACCAGGTCACGCGAAGTGTATTTGAACAATTGCCGGGCTACCGTGGAAGGGCCGCCGGTGCCGATGGTCGATTGCACGGTATTGCAGAATGGATCAAGACTGTGCGCCATCAGCCCTGCCAGAAAGGCGCTGGCACCGTAACCAATGATATAAATGCGCTCGGCATTCAGGATCATTTTGACGGCCTGATTACATAGTGCAGGATCGAGACCGCGACGGGTGGCTTCCAGATTGGCCAGATCTTCGTTGAGAGAACCCGCAATAATTTCGGTACTGGTCGCTGGTCGTTGGACTTCGCTACGCAGGTTGTCAATCGGGGCGAGCATGGCCTCAAAGCCACATACAAGTTCCGCACGGAATTGCGGATATCCGTCAAATCCCAGTGCGCGGGCAAACCGGTTGGCCGTTGCAACGGAAATACCAACCGCATTCGCAAGCTCGTCGATTGACATCGTCGCCGACCGGAATACATTCGACAGTACATAATCCGCAGCTTTTTTATGTGCTTTAGACAGGCTCATATATACCTTGCCTATCCGCGCATTGACGGTGCCGCCCAGGACTTGCGTATCAGGATGATTCATGATTTGCTGGCGTTTCCAGTGTGAGAAAAATGTAAATGTAATTTCATTAAATTGAATTGTAAAGCGACAAAACGTATCAAATAATCGTGATTATTCAATTTAACGAAGAAAATCTTAAATAAAATTTAGATTAATCTTGCCGGAACCGGTCATTCATTGTTTTTTGTCGCAAATTTTCAGTTCCGCAAAATTCATTTTTCTGCGCTTGCAGAATGAATAATACCTCCGCCGAGACAGATGTCACCATCATACAAAACGGCAGATTGCCCCGGCGTAACCGCCCATTGTGCCTGATCGAAATGCAGATGGAATTGCTCATTATCTCCGGAGAAATTACAACTGACGTCGGGTTGACGATAGCGTGTTTTTGCTGATAACTGGCCGACTTCAGGAGCGCGGCCTGCTACCCAGCTTACCTGCGTTGCATCGAGTGCAGAAGACAGCAGCCACGGATGATCATGACCTTGTACTGCATACAGCGTATTTTCTGCCACATCTTTTCTTGCGACATACCACGCATCGCTGCTGCCATCGGCATTCTGATGAGACTTGATGCCGCCGATGCCTATGCCTTTGCGTTGTCCTAAGGTATAAAAACTCAAACCGACGTGTTGTCCTATTGTTTCACCTTCAGGCGTTTTAATCGCTCCCGGTTTATAAGACAGATAACGATTCAGAAATTCACGGAAAGGACGTTCGCCGATAAAGCAAATTCCGGTCGAATCTTTCTTTTTCGCATTTGGTAATTGCAATTGCTCGGCAATTTTCCGGACTTCAGTTTTATGAATTTCACCTAAAGGAAATAAGGTATTGGCGAGCTGCTTTTGATTTAACCTGTGCAAAAAATAGCTTTGATCTTTGCTGGCATCCAAGGCTTTCAATAACTGAAATTCGCCATTGACTTCCCTCACACGTGCATAGTGTCCAGTTGCGATATAGTCGGCGCCCAGCTTCATTGCGTGATCCAGAAATGCTTTAAATTTGATTTCAGCATTGCACAACACATCTGGGTTTGGTGTGCGTCCGGCCTGATATTCGCGTAAAAATTCAGCAAACACGCGATCTTTATATTCACTGGCAAAATTGACTGCTTCTATATCGACGCCAACGACATCGGCGACGCTGACTGCATCTATCCAGTCTTCGCGGGTGGAGCAATATTCTGAGTCATCGTCATCTTCCCAGTTTTTCATAAAAAGACCGATGACTTCATAGCCTTGTTCTTTTAGAAGCCATGCAGATACAGATGAATCAACGCCACCAGACATACCTATCACTACTCGTTTTTTACTCATAATACGCTCGGGTGTGTAAACAGTAAGGACAGCGGAGCACGCTTTCCTCGTAAATAATCATCGATACATTGCAACACCAGCGGACTGCGATGGAGATGTTCTGCATTCAGTATTTCGTTGTAACTCATCCACATAGATCGCAGGATGCCTGTGTCCAGAGCGCGATCATGTTGCTGCCCGACTTCTCCCGTGAACGCGAAACGTAAATAAGTGACGTCTTCTCCGGTTTTAGGAGATGTGTAGCGTGATAGATAAGTACCGATCAGCGCCGTGGGTGTGAAGTCGTGTGCTGTTTCTTCCAGCGTTTCCCGTATCACCGCTTGTTCAAGTGATTCATTCGGGTCCAGATGGCCGGCGGGCTGGTTAATGCGAATGCCTTCGTTTGTTTCTTCTTCCACCATTAAAAAGCGTTTGTTACGCTCGATGATGGCGGCGACTGTGACGGATGGTTTCCAGATAGTTGACATAGCTTTTCTCAATAAGTCCGACATTTTACTTTGCCACGGGCGTTTGTGTCGTCTGTCGATATACTTGCGGGTCGCCCGACGCATCTCTGGCGGACTTTTTTTATAATCCGCCGCTCTTACGGGATAAAACGGGGGAAATTGGCGGCGCTTGTCTCGCATAGCATATTTGTGGTGAAAGGGAAAATAGTAGAAAGCCACAAAAACGAACGGTTGTTCTAAAAAACATTTTGCGTGTAATATCGTTGCCTATTATTAAATGTAAGAATCTGGTAAGCATTG
The DNA here is from genome assembly GCF_014284215.1 of Undibacterium sp. FT79W. Classification (NCBI taxonomy): domain Bacteria; kingdom Pseudomonadati; phylum Pseudomonadota; class Betaproteobacteria; order Burkholderiales; family Oxalobacteraceae; genus Undibacterium; species Undibacterium sp. FT79W. Next base: position 208,880 of record NZ_JACOGB010000001.1, read on the forward strand.
TTGATTTTTGCATCAGATACTTGCTGCTGTTTTGAGGCTGTTGTTAGATTGAATCCGGTACCTGCCATCGCCGGATAGCACTGTTTGGATCAGATCGGTATTCATGTTCTGAACGGACCGAAGTCAGATACAGCAAGCATGTAATCGCTTGCATGTTTGCGATAAGCATAAAAAGATTTTATTTACTTAGTCAGGGAGCAAATCTATGAAAATCGGCATCCCCGCCGAGACTCGGCCCGGAGAGACGCGTGTTGCGGCAACTCCGGAAACCATTAAGAAGTACGTAGCTGCAAAACATCAGGTGATTGTGCAGTCTGGTGCTGGCGTGGCCTCGAGTATCACTGATGAAGCTTATCAAGCAGCAGGAGCTCAAATTGGTTCTGCTGCCGACGCATTTGGCGCTGAACTGGTGCTGAAAGTGCGTGCCCCGGATGCTGACGAACGGACTTTGATCAAGTCCGGTACAACGTTAGTGGGCATGCTGAATCCTTTCGATACTGAAAATATTGCAGTGATGGCCGCACACGGTCTGAATGCATTCGCTCTGGAAGCGGCACCGCGCATTACCCGTGCGCAGTCACTCGACGTGCTGTCTTCTCAGGCAAACATTGCTGGTTATAAAGCAGTGATGTTGGCTGCGAATACTTATCAGCGCTTCATGCCTATGCTGATGACCGCAGCTGGAACAGTGAAAGCGGCACGCGTTTTAATCATGGGCGTCGGTGTTGCCGGTTTGCAGGCAATTGCGACGGCCAAGCGTCTGGGTGCAGTGATTGAAGCATCCGACGTCAGACCGCCCGTTAAAGAGCAGGTCGAATCGCTCGGTGCAAAATTCATTGATGTACCGTACGAGACAGATGAAGAGCGGGAAATTGCCAAGGGCGTTGGTGGTTATGCGCGCCCTATGCCAGCCGCCTGGATGGCGCGTCAGGCGGCACTGGTTCATGAACGAGCCAAACAGGCAGATATTATCATTACGACCGCACTGATCCCGGGAAGGAAAGCACCGGTTTTGATTTCGGAAGAAACTGTCAAAACGATGAAACCAGGATCGGTCATCGTCGACATGGCGGTGGAGCAAGGTGGTAATTGTCCTTTGTCTGAATTGAACAAAACAGTCACTAAATATGGTGTACACATTATCGGCGAACCGAATCTGGCGACCCTGGTTGCGGCAGATGCGTCTGCCTTGTATGCACGCAACGTGTTGGATTTTCTGAAATTAATTATCGACAAAGATGCCGGACTGGCGATTAATCGTGAAGATGAAATCGTTGCAGCAACTCTGGTTTGTGCGGGCGGTGAGGTACTGAAGAAATAAAACAGATTTTAAGTTTTTTGTAACAAGCAATAGAAAGTAGAAATACCATGCAAAGAAATATGCTCCGCGCCAAAATTCATCGCGCATCTGTGACCCAGTGCGATCTCCACTACGAAGGTTCATGTGGAATTGATGAAGATCTGCTCGACGCCGCGAATATCATCGAGAACGAACAGATCGAGCTGTATAACGTCAATAATGGTGAGCGCTTTTCCACCTATGCCATCAAAGGTAAACGTGGAAGTGGCGAGATTTCCCTGAATGGCGCTGCAGCCCGCAAGGTGCAACTGGGTGATTTGATGATTATCTGTACATACGCGCCGATGACAGAAGAGGAAGCGCGTCATCACAAACCGAATGTGGTATTTGTGAACGCAAAAAACCAGATCACCAGTCTGAAAGAGTATTGAGGCAATATTGGCGAGGCAGCATCTGGACTGAATCTGTAAAATTTTCAGACTGGTTACTCCTCGCGACAGTATCGTCTGCTTTTGCATGTCTTAATCCATACTACAGAGAGGACATCATGGAAGTAAGTCATACCCTAACCAACCTCATCATTTTTGTACTGGCAATTTATGTCGGTTATCACGTGGTGTGGACGGTTACTCCCGCATTGCACACGCCATTAATGGCCGTGACTAATGCGATTTCTGCCATCATCATCGTTGGCGCCATGCTGGCAGCAGGACTGACTGAAGGTTTGCTGGCACAAGTCATGGGAACCGTTGCGGTGGCGCTGGCTGCTGTGAACGTGTTCGGCGGATTTCTGGTTACCCAGAGAATGCTGGAAATGTTTAAGAAGAAGGAACCTAAGGCAACGCCGACCAACGCCAGTAAGGAGAGCAAATAATGAGCATGAATCTGGTCACGATGCTCTATCTGATTGCATCTGTTTGTTTTATTCAAGCGTTAAAAGGTTTGTCGCATCCATCGACGGCTAGACGTGGTAACGCTTTCGGCATGATGGGAATGGCCGTCGCTGTCGCTACGACCATTGCCTTGATCGTTAAGCTGAAAACCGAAGCAGCAGGTGGTGGCTTAGGTTATGGTCTCGTCGCACTGGGGGTGATTGTCGGTGGCGGCATTGGCGCTACATTGGCAAAACGGGTCGAAATGACCAAGATGCCAGAGCTGGTTGCAGCAATGCATTCACTGATCGGTTTAGCGGCAGTATGTATTGCCGTGGCGGTCGTTGCAGAACCATGGATTTTCAACATCACGACACGTGATGTTGCGATTCCTTTCGGTAATCGTCTTGAGTTATTTATCGGTACGTTTGTTGGTGCGATCACGTTCTCAGGTTCCGTGATTGCGTTTGGTAAATTGTCGGGTAAATATAAGTTCCGCTTGTTTCAGGGCGCACCTGTCAGTTTTACAGGACAACACTTTTTGAATCTGATCCTAGCGATCACGATGGTCGGGCTCGGACTGATCTTCTGCTTTGCGCCTGGTACAGAACCGGCATGGATACCGTTTGTGTTGATGGCGCTGATCGCATTTGTATTGGGTGTGCTGATCATCATTCCTATCGGTGGTGCCGACATGCCAGTCGTGGTCTCCATGCTGAATAGTTATTCAGGCTGGGCTGCTGCAGGGATCGGTTTCTCCCTGAATAACTCAATGCTGATTATCGCCGGTTCATTAGTTGGCTCATCTGGTGCGATTCTTTCTTACATCATGTGTAAGGCAATGAACCGCTCCTTCTTTAATGTGATTCTTGGTGGTTTTGGTGGCGCGCCCGCCGAGGCTGCTGCCGGTGGGCAGGCACAACGGAACGTGAAATCCGGTTCCGCTGACGACGTTGCGTTTTTGTTGGGAAATGCGGAAACAGTCATTATTGTTCCAGGCTACGGTCTTGCCGTGGCACGCGCTCAGCATGCGCTGAAAGAGTTGACTGAGAAACTGACGCACAAAGGCATTACCGTAAAATATGCAATTCATCCTGTAGCAGGGCGTATGCCTGGACACATGAATGTGCTGCTGGCAGAAGCGGAAGTACCATACGACCAGGTGTTTGAGATGGAAGATATCAATAGCGAATTTGGTCAGGCAGACGTCGTGCTGGTACTCGGTGCTAACGACGTCGTCAATCCTGCAGCAAAAGATCCAAAATCGCCGATCGCAGGTATGCCAATTCTTGAGGCCTACAAAGCAAAAACCATCATCGTGAATAAACGCTCTATGGCGTCCGGCTATGCTGGTTTGGACAATGAATTGTTCTACATGGACAAGACCATGATGGTGTTCGGTGACGCTAAAAAGGTCATTGAAGATATGGTGAAAGCGGTAGAGTAATCGTAGCAGTTGATGAACGAAAAAAAATCCCCGTTATTCAGCGGGGATTTTTTATTTTGACCGTGCATGCCAATGTAGTATCGGGCTTGAACTGAGTTCTTCTGTAACGGTGCAGAGCTACAACATGGTTCTACATTCTCACCAATGTTGATTTGCCAAACAAACTCTCGATCAGATCGACTGCGAGAATTGCGGTCTGGTTGCGAATGTCCAGCGCTGGATTTAATTCCACCAGATCAAGTGATGCCAACAAGCCGGTATCTGCAATCATTTCCATACACAGTTGTGCTTCACGGTAGGTCGGGCCTCCCAATACCGCAGTACCCACACCCGGAGCGATACCAGGGTCGAGGCAATCCATGTCAAAGCTGACGTGCAGATGCGTGTCAGCATCCAGATCTGCCAGCGCCGAGCTCATCACATTGCGCATGCCATATTCATCAATGTAGCGCATGTCGAATACCTGCATTCCCATGTCGTGGATAAACTTTTTTTCGCCAGCATCCACACTGCGAATGCCTATCAGGCGGATATCTGCAGGCTGTATCGCAGGAGTATGCCCGGCATAACTGATGAGTTCCTGCGGGCCATGCCCCATCAGGCACGCAACTGGCATTCCATGAATATTACCGGTCGGGCTGATGGTGGATAAATTACTGTCCGCATGCGCATCAAACCACAATACACGCAGCTTCTTTCCTGCGCGTCGGCAATGTGCCGCAACCGCGCTGATCGAGCCGATGGCGAGGCAATGATCGCCACCCAGCATCATAGGAATATGACCTTGCATCAACGCCTGATTGACCGCATCGTAGACTGCCTGATTCCAGTCGATTGCTTCTTTCAGGTGTCGTAAGCCATTGACTGGTTGTTGCCACGGATTGGCCGGGCCGTGCAGATTGCCGTGATCAACAACATTAAACTGACGGGCGGCAAGCGCTTCGTTGAGTCCTGCAACTCTCAGTGCGTCTGGCCCCATGCCAGCACCTCTGACGCTCGCACCAACATCCGTTGGCGCACCGATTAAAGAAATAGTCTTCATTCTTTTTTAATTATGTGGGTGAGATGGGCGCAAGTTTAAGCTGGAGTGGGTATTTCAGGAAGGCCATCATATTCTTTTTCATTGTTAAGCAGGTTGGTATCGCTATTTTCTGTGCTGCTTACACCCAAGCCGAACAGATCTTTAGGATTGTGCATTACAGGCAGCAGATCAAGTTCGGTCGAAGATTGCTGCATGACGTATTTTTCCAGATAACGCATCGCAGAGAAATCCTCCAGTGCAAAGCCGACAGAATCAAAGATAGTTATATTCTCCGCACTTTGGCGATAGGTGCTGCCTGAGCGCAGGATAGTCCACAATTCAGTCACCTGGAAGTCTGCCGGCATTTGCTGCAACTCCCCTTCAATGCGCGATTGTGGTTCGTATTCGACAACGACGTTGGCTCGTTGCAGAATTGCCGCGTGCAGTTCCGTTTTTCCTGGGCAGTCACCACCGACGGCGTTGATGTGCATACCCGGTTCTATCATGTCCGGCGTCAGAATTGTCGCATTGGTTTTATCTGCGGTGACCGTCGTGATCACATCTGCACCTTTGACTGCATCAGCGACAGAGTCGGCACGAATGACGCGTATTTGAGGATAAGCGCGTAAATTACGCACCAGCTTATCGCTGGCCTTCTGATCAATATCGTAAATTCGTAATTCCTTGATTCCCAACATCGTATAGAACGCAATGGCCTGAAATTCACTCTGTGCGCCATTACCTATTAACGCCATGCTGCGACAGTTTTTGCGCGCCAGATATTTAGCAGCCATTGCCGATGTGGCCGCGGTACGTATTGCTGTTGTCAGTGTTAACTCCGATAACAGACGTGGATAACCTGTAGCAACATCGGCCAATACGCCGAAGGCAGTGACAGTCAGTAAACCTGCTTCCGTGTTTTTTGGGTGACCATTGACATACTTGAATGAATAGTTGCGTCCATCAGAAATCGGCATCAGTTCTATGACGCCAACATCCGAATGATTTGCAACTCTGGCAGATTTGTCGAAGCATTCCCAGCGCAGATAGTCTTCCTCAATCATTGCCGCCATGCGGGTAATGGCTCTCTCCAGTCCGACCTCGCGCAGATGTCGTTGCATGTCTTGTGTTCCAATGAAAGTGACCATGATGTTCTCCTTAGTAGATATGGTGAGCAGAAACATCGTCACTGGAGTTGATCTGCTGGCGAGCAGGTACTGCAGAAGCTGCTGCGAAATTTTCTGAATTTCGCAAAAGCCTCACGCATCTGTGTGCGTTGTTGAATGACGTGTTCTATAGAAGATTGTAGTCAGTCACGTCAAAAATTAGATTGCTAAATTCGATGATTTATTTATTAAAAAAGAAATTTAATTTCATATATCTATAATTAGTATGTTTAAATTTCTAAAATAAGATTCTTAATAAAATATATCGATGAGAGGTTGAGATGGATAATTATGATCGTAGCATTTTGCGTTGCTTGCAAGAAGATGGGCGTATGAGTAATTTGCATCTGGCTGAGCAGATACATTTATCGGCGCCACAAACCTTACGCCGGGTCAGAACGCTGGAAGAAAAAAAAGTGATACGCGGCTACGTTGCGCAAGTTGCACCTGAGGCCGTTGGTCTCGGCGTCATGGCGTTTGTGAACCTGTCGCTGGATCGCGAACAGTTTCGTAATGTGCGTGAGGTTGAACGTCAACTGATGGCATTCCCCGACATCATTGAATGCCACACTATTTCAGGCGACTTCGATTACATTCTCAAGGTTGTCGCCAAAGATCTCAAAAGTTTGTCGCAGTTTCTGACGGATACACTGATGCAGGTATCTGGCGTAGCTTCTCTGCGTTCGATGATTTGCATGGAGGAAATTAAACCGGTCAGCGGTTTGCCGATAAACTAAAACTGAGTTTTGGGCTGAGTATAAGTTATCTTATGGTTGCCATCCTGAGTACTGTGGATGTAATTGAATGGCAACCGACTTACGCTACTAAGCTAATGCGTCACAAGACAACGGGTACTTTTACTGCACGCTGACAAAGATAGGATTGGAGTAAAACCATAAACTGGCGTAGTTGCGATCATTGATCTGGTTGTGACGCGTGGGGTTGTCTGTGGTCATGATTTTCGCATCCGCCAAAGGTTCGCCATTATTCGTCATGTCTGCAACGTTGATGCCCAGGTTGGTGCCACGCAGGCGCAGGTACTGTTTTTTCTGCACGACCATCTGGTACTTGATGACGTTGTAACCATCAGCGTCTGTTTTCCAATCGGCACTGGTGAAGCGTTTCAAGACCTTGGTGCTGGGATTAGTCGCCACATTGTAGGCACTGGAATCCGGTGCGGCTTTGGTACCAACGTCACCTACGATCAGATCCACATGATCCACTTTCGGTGCCTTGTTACCGGATATGCCGCTACCTGCCGGAAATTCATAATTGTTCTTCGCTGGGCTTTTGAAACGGATGGTGACATCAACTGTACTGCCGTTAGCGACCTTCAGCTCTTGCCCCATATTTTTTACGTCGCTGGCATTACTGACATTGCTGACGGTGAATTCCATGGCATTGATCAGGTCGCCAAAGACGCTGAACATTCTTCCTGATTGCAGGCTTTTGATCAGTTCATTGACGCCTGCTTTTTTGTCGTTCATCCAGACATAATTTTTTGCATATTCGCCAGGGAAGTAGCCACTGCTATTGCCAGCGTCATCAATTTTGAAATGCGAGTCTGAATCGGCAATATTCCAGATACGACGACCTTCACCCAGCAAGGCATCCCAGACACCGCCTACCTGCGCCACGATGGCGTCAACGCCGCCATAAACACGGTTTGGTTTGTTGGCATCGATATAGCTGGAGGTATAACCGCCGCGATCAGGTTCCATCTGGTTGCCGACCATACCTTCTATTGAGAACATGATGTTGGGAGCCATATCATTCATCGTGCGGAAATCAGCAATCGTGTACTTGCCAGGATTGCGCGAAGGATGGTTGATCGTGACAAAACTGGCGTCAGGATAATTTTTCTTCAACCATGAAATGGCTTGTAATGCATCTGCTGCGGTGCTGTTGAAACGTTGTGGGTATTTTGCTTTCCATTTGCTGACGTCGGCTGCGTCAAACTTGCTATCGTCCAATGTGGTGAACAGATATTGAAATTCTTTCGCCGCCGATGTAGATGAAATCAATTTGCCATTTACTACATCAAAAATACTGACACCCATATGATCATGCGTGGGCATATCCCACTCGAAACCAGAGAAGATAGTCTTGTCTGCATAACGCCCTGAAGCTTGCAATACCTTGATTCTGGGGATTTCATACGATTCCATGCCATATGCAAAAGGCACAGGGTTTGCCAGCAGGGTGCCGTTATTGTCATATTTTGACGAGCGCAGGTGATTGGTGATGGCGGTCCAGTCCAGGCCATAGCTGGTGAAAGCTTTGTCGAGCACAGTATCCAGTGTTTGTGTGGTGCGGGCGTCGTCAGATTGTATGGTATGAACATGCAAATCGCCTGTCGTCCATCCCGACTGTGAAGTCACGGGTGGATTTGGGTTGTTCGCTTGCTGGGGAACGTCAGATGAACTACCGCAACCATACAGCAAAAAAATTGCGGAAGGCACAGCACAAAAAATACCAAGCAAACTCAAACGGGGGCGCATAGATTAACCTTTTCTTTAAATTAGTCGACATCGTCGTACGCATTTGTAATGCATAGACGCGACGGATTTTAAAAGTTAAGTGTGACACCAGAATGAAACCTGAGTTTGGCTGGTTTTGCACATCGCGATCTCAAAGAAGATCTCCCGTGTTGCAACAGGCTTGTTTTGCGATTTGGCCAGGAGGTGAAATTGATACTGACTACTTAAACAATTCAGCGTGACTTTGCTCGAGCTGCTTGAGCGGCATTGAATGTGGCGGAGTAAGTGGTCGTGGCACCGCCAAGTTCACCACTATATTTAATGGCAATGTCACGCGTATCAACAGGTGCGTAATATCTGAAAAACACCCTGACTGCCGGACGCCAGATAAGGTTAACAGGGCAATGCCGACTTTTGGAAAACAAACCGCTATGCGTTTGTTGCAGCAGTATCGGGGTATCATCCATGTTGCCATCTTCGATTTTGCGCAGCAGCTCATTGCGTACTTCGTAGTAATAAATATCATCACTGATCAGACGCGCGGCAACTGTGCGGGCAAGATGTGCCTGCAATGCAAAAACGGCGGCTAACAGCAGCAGCCCTAAACTTACTATTATCCAAAACGACTGACTCATTTTTATTCTCTCTGCATTCGCAGATGCGGGCATATTTTCTGTTTGAAAATAACCTCACGATTTCTGATGCCCACTTCTATGCGATTTTTCGGTGTTCACATCAATACCGACATGAATATTGATATTTATTTGATCACTACTGCAAGCCGTGTGCCAATTCAGTGCTTTGCAGGAATGCCCGGTAATCCCTGGCTATAGTCGAAAAAAAGAAAGAATTCTTTATTGATTGACATGTCAACACAGCGAATTTACATTCAATTCTTTACACGTTTGCTTATCTATTTCATTTCATGAACCAAACTGATCTGACAATGACCTCGCCTTCTCTGACTTTGCAGAGGGAAGAGCGGCCACTGCTTGGGTTGACCATCGTCTGGCATCCTGATGCGCAAAGAATAGGTGAGCAATTTATAGCAACGAATACCGATGGTGTCGTTGAACTGAGTCGGTTTTTGCCAATGTTTCGCCATCCGGCGGGTGATGGTTTGCCGTTGGGATACGGCGGTGTCTCGCGAGAGCCTTTGCGGATTTTACGGACATCCAGCGACCACATCGTCATACAGCCGCCGGAGAGCCGGATGGTGGTTGAATTAAATGGTGTAGAAATTCAAGGTACTCATCAATTAAGCCCGGAACAGATCACTGCGGGAGCGATCCTGGGGTTGGGCAGGGCAATACTGATTTGCCTGCACTGGATGCGTTGTTTACCTAAAAAAAATGACATCGCAGGTCTGATCGGTGTCGGCAGTGCCGCGATTTTATTGCGCGATCAGATACGTCAAATTGCAGTGATGGATTTCCCTGTCTTATTGCTGGGGGAAACCGGTACAGGAAAAGAGATTGCCGCACGTGCGATTCACGCGCACAGCAAACGTCGCCATGCAAGCCTGGTCACGGTCAATATGGCGGCGCTGAATGAATCGCTGGCAGCTGCTGATTTGTTCGGTGCCGTCAAAGGTGCCTACACCGGTGCTCAGCAGGCGCGTAAAGGCTTATTTGGCGAAGCTGCCGGAGCCAGTCTCTTTTTAGATGAAATCGGCAATACGCCTGCGACGATACAGCCTATGTTGTTGCGGGTTCTGGAAACTGGTGATTATCGTCCTTTAGGTGCGCAGCAGGATATGCATTCCAGCGCGCGTTTGATTGCGGCGACCGATCAGGATTTATACAGCGAACATTTTAATCAGGCACTGTTGCGTCGTTTGGAAAGTTTCGTGATTCAGTTGCCGCCGCTACGCAGCCGACGTGAGGATATCGGGGTGCTGCTGAAGCATCTGTTGGACGAGAGTCGCGCAGTGAGCCTGACACCGTTGCCTTCGTTGAGCGTGCCGTTGGTCAGTGCCATTGCCAATTATGATTGGCCCGGCAATATCCGCCAGCTCAGTCATGTGTTGCGTCGTATTTTGCTGGCGTTGCAGGCCGGGGAATCGCCTGATTTCGCGGCTCTGGTACAGCCGCGTAATGGACGCATCAATGAGGATATTACGGCTTTCAACGTCGGCAGCGTAGCAAGTAACACCAGTCATGTGACTGAGTGCACCAGAACAGCAGGGGCAGCGGAATCAGCAAATGACCTGCCTGTACTGCGCAAAAAAATGAACGAGTTCAGTGAAGCCGAAGTACTGCAAGCGATGGACAATAATGATTGGTACATACAGGGTGCCGCTCAGGAACTCGGTATCTCCCGCCCATCAATGTATAAATTGCTGGAACAGCATAGCGCGATACGCCGCGCTGAGCAGATACCTCTGGAAGAAATACGCCAGACACTGGCAAGCAGTGCTGGCGATATTGAAGCCTGCGCGGCCATCCTGAAAACTCCGAGTGAGGCTTTGCGGCGATTTTTAAAGGTATTGCCGGTTAGCTGAAGGATCCGGCAATACTCTCTTTACGAGTTTATCAGCCTGGTTCGCCCGTACCCACTTGCATTTCCGGGTCGGGTAAGTGGTATTGATAGCCACTGACTGTCACATACATGCTGAAAGTCCAGGTACCATTCGGTGTTTTTTCGCTGAATGTCAGGCTCCACCCTGCATTGATCAGATCGATCATGGAAAATTCCAGCCCCTGATAACCTGTAAATGGATTGCGTGCAGGCGTCTTATCGATAACAGGATACATTTTTAAAGCGGCAAAGCTGCAGTTTTCTATCGAGCGATTAGTAAAACCAAACCTCAGGGTATCCCCACTTTCAAAGTCGGGATGGGGAAGCTGAACATCTGAATCTTGCAAATAAAAAGCCCCACTTGCGGTTACTGACGACAAATCAGGGGGGGCAACTGGATCAGGTAAGGTCAGGAGAAATACGTATGCAGTCATATTTTTCTATAAAAAAGTTGAGGTTATATGAATCAGTCAATCAATAAATCAAGAATTTAAAATACCAGGTAAAACTAAGTATTACCAGTTGCCGCAGTTGTTGTTTCTCTTTATTTTTCGCTTTCCTTTCTCTTCACTCGCTTAGTCATTTTCCATGATCAACTACCCCCCCGCTCATTGCTCATAGCGTGCATCTTTTCTGAGTGCCAGCAAATCGGGTTCTGCTTCGATAAATTTACGCGGGTATCCCTTTTTCATGGCCAGATGAATTTCTTCGAGAGCCCGCGCACGATTACTCAGCAATTCGTATGCCAGCCCCGCGCGAAAGTGCACTGTCGCATTTTCTGGTAATAATTGCAGGGCTTTTTCTGTGTATTGCTGCGACTCTTTTTCATTACCTGCGCGCGCTGCATATACGCCCATCTGCGAATTGATCGTCGGGTTGTCGGGCGCGCGTAATAATCGGGGCATGAGTAAGTCTATGGCTTTTTCGTAGGCGTTTTTCGCCTCCTGCTTACGCCCTGGCATCCATAACAAGGCATCGCCTAAATTTGCCCAGCCCAGATAGTCGACGGGGTTTCCTTTTGCCGGTGACACTGCATTTTCGAATGCATCGACGGCCGCTGGATAATCACCACGCATAAATAAGATGTTGCCTAAATTACCGTAGAGCATGGCACTGGGTCTGATCTGCAAGCCCTGCTGCAACACTTGCATCGCCGCACTACTGTCTTTTTTTCTGGCTAAGATTGCCGCCAGATTTGCATACGCAAACACGGCGTCCGGTTGAATTTCGATACTGTGGCGAAAGGCTTGCTCGGCTTCATCAAATTTGTCTTCCTGAAAAAATGCATAACCCAGTAAGTCAGCAAAATGTCTTTCAGATGGATGCAGGTTTAATTGTATTTTCGCGTATTCCTGCGCCTCACTATACCGGCGCAGGGTTGTTAATATTTTGATTTTGCCAAACCAGGCAAAAATATTCCCGGCATCCAGCGATAGTGCTTTATCGTATTCAAGTAATGCCCGCTCTGCTTTTCTTTGCGCGGCTAAGGCTTTGGCTTGTGCAACATGGCTCAAGGCCAGTAATTGATTCAATTTCAGGGCTTGCTGTGCACTGGCATCGGCTTGCCTGAGCAAGGTTTCATCGGGTAATTCAGTTTCATAGCGATAGCTATACACCAGTGATACACCTGCTACTGCTGCTGCATTGTTCGGGCTATGCTTGAGTATGGTTTCGAAGCTTTGCTGGGCTTTGTCTAGACTGCCGGGGCGGTCGAAGAGTTTTAATGCCTCAAGCCCCTGTTGCATCGTCAGGGCTTCGGAATAAGGTTTGAGCAGGCTGGTGTCGAAATTCAGATAAGGTATCGCTTTCCACGCACCGAAGGCGAGTAATACGCTGGCGCTGATTGTCATCAGAATGCGGGCGGGCTTACCGCGTAGCCGTCCGCTTGCAGAGGGGGAAACCTTGGCTGGCGCATGTTGTGTCAGAGTCATGGCTTCGGCTTTCATTGACACCGTGCCAGAGCTATCAGTGTTTTGCACCTGCTGTATCTGCGTGATCACTTGTTGCATATCGGGCAGGCGGCGCTCTGCCTGGCGAGTGGTCATTGCAATCATCAGTTGAATCACGGCGGGCGGTGTCAGCGAAGGAAATTCCCAACTATCAGAATTGGCCTGCATCAGTGCCGCAGCCAAGGCAAGGCCATTGAGATTTGCGAATGGTCGTTTTCCACAGACGCTTTCGTACAGGATTACGCCTAACGCATAGATGTCGCTTTGCGGGGTGGCGGCAGAGCCTGTCATGCGTTCAGGTGCCATGTAGGCGATGGTTCCCTGAGGGTCTAGCTGATTGAGCGAGGTCGTTAACTGCGTGTCTGCGTGTGATGCCAGACCAAAATCGAGAATGCGTACGCGGCTATCAGGTTCAAGCATGAGGTTGGAGGGCTTCAGATCGCCATGTGTCAGACCTGAGACATGGGCGACCTGCATTGCTTGTGCTACTTGCAGCACAACATCCAACGCTTGCGTTGTTTCCAGCGGGCCTTGCTGTAATCTTTGCTTTAAGGTTTGCCCCGGCACCAGTTCCATGATGATGGCAGGCGGATCAAACTCATCCTCAATCGCAAACACTTTAACGAACGCGGGATGTTGTAAGGACGCGGCCAGCCTCGCTTCTTTTATCAGGCTGGCGGTCGACGAGTGGCCGTCAAGACTTTTCAACTGTTTGATCGCGACATAGCGTTGCAGCTTGCTATCCCATGCCTGACGCACTTGTCCGAAGCCACCTTCGCCCAGACTTTTTCCCATTTGGTAATGTCGTAAATTCACAGAGTCATCCGTGTGTACTGGATGGGAAGGCTGTTCCTGATCGTCGGATTTTGGTAGGGCATCGCTGTTTGACATGTGTTACTGGGCTCCTGCGTTGGCGGCGCAAAAGAAAATCATCTTTTGCTCTGGGTCATCGCCAGAAATATAGCAAGCTATGAAGTGAATGTAAAAACTTCTTGCAGTGCAGTATGTCAACGCGATTTTTTACATGTCAACGATCATGCTGCGACACGCTTTCTCATTACGTGCGCGGTACGATTTGATCCGCTTCTTCTATGGTTAAAGGGCTAAATTCTTTGTGGTGACAGCGTTTCCAGGTTCTATCACTGTTACTGTTTATGCGCGGAAATATTCTGGCACATGATTTGCAATTGCATTGTTGAAAGCACATGTCAGGTCAACAAAATTGTTTGTTGACCTGACTATGCTGCAAGGTTGATGTTGAGAATCATGCATTCCGGAGAGCGCTATGAGCAATTTGGTCGTCAATATCAGTACCACGAGAAACGAAAAACTTTTGTGGCTGATGGCAACGCTGTCGGCAGGCTGTGAGACCGCACCCAGTATAGGTGTTTGCACACCGGTGTTATTGTCAACGTTGAGCAGCGTGACTATTCCAGCAGGATTTTCTGGTCGTTTATATTTTTTTTGCACTGATGACCAGAGTTCGATTCCGACAACGCCATCGGCGATAACGACGGCGTTAGCGCTGCGTTACGATTGGATAGAAATCACCTACGATGGCTCGCCAACGGCATGTGCGAATCTCACTTCGGTCGATCAGTTTGGTCTGGCGATGAGTTTGAGCACCTTGGATGCCACAGGTGGCATGTTACAAAGCGTCGGCTATCAAACCGACGCGGCTACCTTGATTCAACAATGTCAGGCGGTGGCACCTGATGCGATTGTGAGCGATGGCTCGCAATTTTTGCGGGTAGTCTCGCCTTTGCATATTCCTGCTGCTTACCCAAGTCTGCAAACCTATCTGCATGCGCTGGAAGGACAATCGCTACGGCTGACAGGAAAATACGATGGAGGTAAGGATGCGAAGGGGTATTCCCATAGAGCCAGAAGCTTTGATTACAGCTGTGAATTTGATCTCACTCAGTTGAATTTGCGATTGACTGCTCATCCGGACAGCCAGATCACTGGCACAATTCAGATTGCCAGCGCCGATTTTATGAAGATGATTTATGCCTGCGACGGTCAGTTTAACGTGCCGCGCAGCAGCGCTGGCCCATTTCAGAATGGCATAGGTGACTCTGTTGGTTTCAATGATCCCTGGTCTGCCGTGGTACGTAATTTTATTGCCGGATTTAATCTTGGCTTTTATGGATATTCGCCAAGCCTCAACCAACATACTTATAACTGCAATCATAGCTGGAACTGGCTGCCGCAGTTCGCATTCCAGAACACGATGACGGGTACGCCTGATTACAATCGATATGCGGCCATTGTGACAGCTGCGTCGAATTCTTACGGCTTTCCTTTCAGTGATTTACTTGGCAAACCATTGGTCAGTCTTGCGAATGCGTCGAGCTTGCAGATCACGCTGTTTGCCGATAATGAATCTGGCGGTTATACGCCACCGCCTGCGACCAGCCTCAGCCCAGTGGCTAGCCTGAATCCTCAGGGCACTGGAGAGACTTCGCTTGCCGTAATTTTTGATGCGGGTGTTGGTCAGCCGCATCCGTATACGGGCAAATTGATTTTTGAAAATACCAGCTACTCTTTCGGTCAATACTGCTGGTTCGATCATCAGAACCCATCCATCAGCAGTGCCCCCGGTAATTGCACGATTAACTGGGTACCCTTTACACAGAGTGAGATTTGTCAGTATCAGTTTTCTATACAAAACAAGCCATTTAATCTTTATCTGCAGTTTGATACGGCGGGAAATATTCTGCAAAGCGTCGTCGATGGTGGTTTAACTGCGACCGTGAGCGCGACACATCAGCAGATCACTATTTCCGGTATTCAGAATCACATTGCCCCCTTGCCTGCAAAAAGTGAGACACCTGAAACAGTCGATATTCTGTGCGTAATTGATGCCACAACATTGATGAAGGCAGTTAAAAACGGTCTCTTGCATTCTGGTAGCATCGCGCAGCCAACGCCACTGGGATCGAGGGACGATTCTGACGCTTTTATTTTTATGATTGCTGATAGTGATTATGTCGTCAATGATCAGACAAAGTCCGAGTTGACGGTCAAATGTAAAGTGGGAGATACGCTGCGTTGGACTATTACGAATCCGTCCGCCGGTCTTAATTACAATTGCATGTTGTATGATTTTACGATTGGATCTGAAGGTGTTATATCCAATCCTTCTGTGCAGGTCACACCTTTGGCATCTTATTGCAATAATCCGTTGAACCCGATTTTGTCTTTACCTACTGCGTATATGGCAGCACCGTGGACCGCAGAAGTATTGAAAACAGGCAGTGTTCAATATTCCTGGGCGCTGCAGATTATCAATGCCAAAACCGGACGTACTGAAGCATGTTTTACGTGGGCCCCAATTATTAACGTTGAGTGACAGATTAAGGGGGAACGTAGAGATACGGTTGACGAAGGGCGTATTGCCCTTCGGATAGCGACGCAAATCTGGATTAGCGTGCGAAGGAAAAACGCAGTGCGAATTTTCTGAAATGGCGATAGCTGGCACCAAGTTTTTGCAGGGAATCGAGTGATTCAGAAAGGGATTCGCCATCTTTTGCAAAGCTGACGCGGAAATCTTCGTAGGCTGCTTCCAGCACGGTGGCGAGCTGGTGGTTGTATAAACGGCTGTAATTCAGTGCGCGTCTTTTCGTGCGTAATTTCATGGTGTTTCCTTAAATATTGGCAATACAGGGGCGGATTATAGCCTGTTTAAAAAAAGCACTGCGTTAAAAACCCCGTAAGGCAATCAATGCTAATATCAGACCTGATCAGCACTAATCCGCCTTATTCGCGCCAGCCGTACATCATATGTCCGGCCAGCACATCGCGTGCTGGTTTGTATATATCGACGACACTAAGACCCAAGCCCAGCAGCGATTGTGTCAATGAGCCATCTGGCGTACTGGCAAAGATGCGAGCCAGCGTATCGGTCAGGCGTATCGTGATGTTGCGGTCGGCTTGTCTTTGCCGGATGAATTGTTCCAATGCCGCCGCTGGCTGATCCAGTTGATGCGCATGGCGGCTCAGGCAACGCGCCAGCACGAACGTATCACGCAATCCCAGATTTAGCCCTTGTCCTGCCACCGGATGCAAAGTCTGGGCTGCGTTACCTATGCTGACGGTGCGGGCTGTTGCATGTGCCTGCGCATTCAGACCTAGTGGGTAAGATACCCGTTCTGATACCTTTTGCAGTTGCCCGATACGATCACCGAACGCCTGTTGTAAGGCTTGTTTAAAGTGCAGATCATCGGCTGCTAATAATTGCTCGGCCACAGCTGGACGCACACACCAGACCAGCGCATAACCATCTTCTTGCGGCAATAGGGCGAGCGGCCCTTGTTCGGTAAAACGCTCAAACGCCCGGTGCAGCAAAGGCTGATCGCTGGTGACATGGGCGATGATGGCGATTTGCTGATAATCGTGGCGGTGCGTGCGTGCAGACTGATCGGAAAATGTTCCACCTTCGGCTTGCACAACCACGTTGGCGCTCATGCTGCTGTTGTCGCCAGTGACAGGATGTCGCAGATTCAGGCGGACATGGTCACCTGCCTCGTCCAGACTGCTGACCAGTAAGGGGCGGTGAATCCGGATACCGGCACGTGCGATCTCCCTTTGCATCGGTGCAATGATGTCGCCGTAACGCGCAACATAACCTAAGGCTGGCACCGCATAATCATTGGCTTTGATCAGGCTGCGTCCGAAATGCCCGCGCCGCGAGACATGAATTTCTCTGATCTGCGTTGCTTTGACTGGCCAACTGCCCGCCATCTCTAAAATTTGCTGACTGCCGGCAGATAGCGCAATCGTGCGTGCATCCTGCTCTGCCTGAGCGCTGGTTTTGCCATCAAATAAGGCGATCCGGTCTGCCGCGATACCCTGTTTATGCAACAGCAAGGCAAGTGCCTGACCGGCAGGGCCAGCGCCGCAAATGGCGATGTCAACATCATTGATAATGGCGTGCGTTGTTGGTTTCATCATTTATGTAGTACGCATTTCTGCTTCAATTTCTGCCACCGTTTTTGGTGTGTCGCTGCTCAGATTCCGATGGCCGTTTGCAGTGATCAGGATATCGTCTTCGATGCGGATACCGATATTCCAGAATTCTTTCGGTACATCGGGTGCTGGCTGCACGTAGATGCCCGGCTCTATCGTAATGACCATCCCGGCCTGCAAAAGACGATAAGGCTTTTCATCGCCGCTAAGTTCACTTTCTCTGTAATCGCCGACGTCATGTACATCCAGCCCCAGCCAGTGTCCGGTGCCATGCATATAAAAACGCCGGTAAGCCTGACTTGCCAACGCGTCATCAAGATTGCCGACACTATTTTTATTCAACAAACCGGTATCCAGCATTCCCTGCGTTAAAACGCGCAAGGCTGCGTGATGCCCATCCATATACCGGCTGCCCGGATGCGCGCAGTCCAGTGCGGCTTGCTGTGCTGCTAGCACGATGTTATACAAGGTTTTCTGTGCAGAGCTGAAACGGCCATTGGCTGGAAATGTACGCGTGATATCGGAAGCGTAACTGTTGAATTCGCAACCCGCATCGATCAGGATCAAATCCCCGTCTTTTATCTGCGCCCGGTTGCTCTGATAATGAAGAATACAGGCATTGGCCCCGCTGGCAACGATGGAGCCATAAGCAGGTGCTTGCGCACCTTGACGAAGAAACTCATGCAGTAATTCGGCTTCGAGTTCATATTCAAACTGACCCGGACGGGCGCTGCGCATGGCTCGCGTATGCGCTGTTGCAGAGATGCTGGCGGCGCGTTGCATCAGGGCGATTTCTGTCTCGTCTTTGATTAGGCGCATTTCATCCAGCAAGACCCGCACGTCCAATGTGCGTGCCGGAGCCTGAATTCCTGTGCGGCTTCTGGCGCGTACTGCCTGTAGCCATTGATGTACCTGCGTGTCCAGATGCGGTTCGGCGGCAGTGCTGTAAAACAAGGTGTGCGCATCAGCCAGAAAATCCGGCATTTCAGTGTCGATATTGTCGATGGCATCAGTGAGATCGAAGCCGAATGTAGTTTTAGCAGCTTCCGGCCCGAAACGGAAACCATCCCAGATTTCACGTTCGGGATTTTTTTCACGGCAAAACAACATCGATTTTTCTTCGTCTGCATTCGCGATTAATACCAATACCGCTTCGGGCTCATCAAAGCCGGACAGATAATAAAAATAGCTGTCGTGCCGGAATGGAAACGGATTATCGTTGTTACGGATATGTTCCTGTGCAGTTGGAATGATGGCGACACCACCGCCATGCGCCCGCATCAGCGCCATCAGTCGCTGGCGGCGGAGCTGGAAATGGGCATGGCTGTATTTTTGCATTGTTTTCACCGCTTGAACGTTAACGGCGCATTGAGTGCATGTAACTGATCCGGAGTCCCGAGATTATGCCATTCGCCGCGATACAATTCGCCGCCGATGCGACCTGCATCAATGTATTCACGCAGCAGCGGGCCGAGCTTGGCGTAATCGCCGGGGCGTATGCTGGCAAACATTTCCGGACGGTACACGCCGACATTGGCAAAGGTATGTCTTGGTGTGCCTTCGTTCGAGAGACCCATCAGCGTCATTGCAAAATCGCCGCCCGGGTGAAAGGATGGATTTTTCACCATATACAGCCAGGCGATATCGCGCTGATCGGCAGGATGCGGATTGCCCCATGGATCATTGTCTTCCAGCGTGTTCAGACATTCTTTAAAATCAAAATGCGGAATGTAAATATCGGCTGACACAACGACAAACGGATCATCGCCAATCAGCGGCAGCGCTTGTGCGATACCGCCGGCGGTTTCAAGTGCATTGGTTTCCGCTGAATATTGGATCTGCACACCGAATTGAGAGCCATCACCCAGTGCATCTTCTATCATGTGACCCAGGTGCGCATGGTTGATGACGATGTCGGTGATGCCTGCCTTAGCCAGATTCAATAAGTGCCAGACGATCAGCGGCCTGCCACGCACCTTCAGTAAGGGTTTAGGGCAATCATCGGTCAGCGGGCGCATGCGTTCACCGCGTCCCGCTGCGAGTAACATGGCTTTCATTTTGGTCGCCTCAGAATGTATAGCCAACTTGTGGCGCGGTATTTTCTAATTCATCAAGTAATCGCAACAGCGGCACCAGTTCTTTATAACGATGTGCGGTCTTGCGTATATATTCCATGACAGTTGGAATGTCTGCGAGATAGGTGTCTTTGCCGTCGCGATGTGAGAGGCGAGTAAAAATACCGAGAATTTTCAGATGACGTTGTAAGCCCATCCATTCAAAGTCGCGGTAAAAATTGTCGATGTCGGTAGGAACTGGCAAGCCTGCACGTTTGGCCTTTTCCCAGTAACGGATGGCCCAGTCGAGCACCATTTCTTCATCCCATTGTACATACGCGTCACGTAATAAAGACACCAGATCGTAAGTAAGGGGACCATATACGGCATCCTGGAAATCAACGATGCCGGGATTGCCTTTGTCCATCCAGATCAGATTACGCGAGTGAAAATCACGGTGTACAAAGACTTGTGGCTGCGCCATTGCGCTGGCGAGCAGATGATCAAAAACCTTGTCCAGGGTTTTGGTTTGTGCTTCGGTGAGGGTGACGCCCAGATGTTTGCCGATATACCACTCAGTAAAAATATTCAGTTCACGTAACAGAAATGCGCGATCGTATTCAGGCAACACATCCGGCTGGCTCTGGGTTTGCAGCAAGACCAGGCTGTCTATCGCATCCAGATACAGTTTATGAGCGGTGTCATTATTCAGTACATGGGCATAGGTATGTTGCCCCATATCGCTGACCAGCAGGAAGCCCTGAGTCAGATCTTGTGCAAAGACTTCGGGTACCGATAAATTCATTTGCCGGAACAGATCGGCAACCTTGATATAGGCAGCTGAATTTTCCGTGGCGGGTGGGGCATCGACGGCGATCAGGCTGTTGCCACTTTTTGTGTCAATCCGGTAGAACTGGCGAAAACTGGCATCGGCTGACGCCGGACGCATCGTTTCTATCAGCAATTCCTGATCCGGAAGATTTGTCAGCCATTCACGCAAAGCGAGGCGGCGTTCTTCTTTTTTATCCGGCAAAGCGGGATTTTGTGTCGGTGTTTGCGTCGGTGTAACGGTGGATGACATGGGTAAAATAATAAGAGAGTTAGTTTGTCTGCACTGTTCAGCTGGTTTTCTCAGCATTTCACCTATAATAGGCGACTGATTTCTGGCGGATTGTCTGAATGATACCGACCAGCATGCTTGCAAAACGCTTACTGACCTCTGAATACATGCGCAGGAAACCCGTATTATCTCACTCACCGCTGATGTTTCCTACTATCCCCGCGATTGTCGTGTCGGTGCTCGTACCGGCCTTCTTTGCGCAGGCGCAGGCGCAAACAACAGCTCCTCAGAGCTTTGAGGAAGATCTGGTACTACGCCAGAAAAATAATCAAACCAAAGCCGACGATAAAAACGCCCCGACGACCGTGCAGTCAGAACGTCTGTGGGGAAGGCCAGAGCGATTTATCCACTTTGAAAATGATGTTGAAGTGGTAAAAGGTGCGACGACCATGAACGCAGATAAGGCCACTTATCGCTTTCTTGAAGACGAGGTCGACGCCGAAGGAAAGGTCAGTTTGCAGCGTAATGGTGATTGTTACAAAGGGGATAGCGCTCGCATCCAGCTTGATTCAAGCTCCGGCAATGTGATCAACCCTGTGTACAAACTGTTGCGTAACAACGCGCAGGGCAAAGCGGAAAAAATCGATTTTATTGATGAAGAGCGTTCTCTCATTCATCAGGGAACTTACAGTACTTGTGATGGGCTTGATCCGGATTGGTATTTGCGTGCTGAAACACTGGATCTCGATACCGGTCTTGATAAAGGGATCGCAGGCAAATCCGTACTGTACTTTCTGGGAACGCCAATTCTGGCAACGCCTTCGCTGACATTTCCGTTGTCAGGTGCGCGTCATTCCGGGTTCCTGCCGCCGGTTTTCGGTGCCTCATCCAAGGGCGGTGCAGAATTTGCCTTACCCTATTATTTCAATATTGCACCGAATCGTGATCTGACTTTATATCCTAAGGTGATTTCACGTCGTGGCTTGCAGCTTGGTGCTGAAGGGCGCTATCTGGGCGAAACCTATCGTGGCGAAACCAGTCTTGAGGGGCTCAATAATGATCGCGTCACGAATACCAATCGCTATGCGCTGACGTCTGTTCATCAGCAACAACTGCTGCCAGAGCTGGCGCTGAACTGGAATCTGAATTACGCGTCAGACGATAATTATCCGTCGGATTTTTCAAATTCGATTACCAAGACTTCGCAGCGTTTATTATTGCGCGACATTAATTTCACGTATACCGGATCGTTCTGGAATCTGAATTTACGTGCCAGTAACTATCAGGTGCTGCAGGATTATGCAGCACCTATTGCCCGGCCGTATGATCGTTTACCGCAACTGCAATTTCATGCCGAACAGCATGATGTGAAAGGATTTGACTGGTCCGCAGATGCAATGCTGACGCGCTTCTGGCATCCCACGCAAGTCCGTGGTGACAGGCTGGTTCTGAATCCACAGGTCTCATTCCCTATGGTTGAACCTGGCTATTTTGTGGTGCCGAAAGTTTCTTTGCATGCGACCACTTATCAGTTGTCCAATATCGTTCCCGGTCAGGACCCGAATTTCCACCGTGTCGTTCCGACTTTTTCTGTTGACAGCGGTCTGGTGTTTGAACGGCAATCCACTTTGCTGGGGAAAGAAGTCACACAAACGCTGGAACCGCGCTTGTTCTATGTACGTACACCGTATCGCGAACAGTCTGCTTTCCCTAATTTTGACAGCGGTGTAGCCGATTTCAATTTCGCGCAGATTTTCAGTGAAAATCGTTTTACTGGCCAGGATCGTATCGGTGACGCCAATCAGATTACCGCCGCATTGGTCTCCCGCTATATCGAAATGGATGGTGAGGAAAGACTTAAACTTGCGTTGGGGCAGCGCTTTTATTTCAATACCCAGCGCGTGACGCTGGATAACGTGAACAGCCCGAGTCGTTCAGACTTATTACTGGCAGCATCTGGAAAAGTCTCACCGACTTTGTCGGCAGACGCCGCTTTGCAGTTGAATCAGAGTACTCATCAATCGGTGCAGGCAAGTTATGGTATACGCTGGCAACCCGAAGTAAAAAAAATCTTGAATCTGTCTTACCGCCTGCAACGGGATACCTTGAAACAGCTCGATATTTCGGGACAATGGCCGATTGCGAATCGCTGGTATGCCGTCGGTCGCAGCAATTATTCTCTGATGGATAAGCGCGTTGTTGATGGTCTGGTTGGTTTTGAATACAAGGCCGATTGCTGGTCCTTACGCTTCCTCGCGCAGCGTTTTGCGGTGAACAGTACCAATAATAATTCAGGTTTTTCAATTCAGCTTGAACTGAACGGTTTAGCGCGATTGGGTATCGGTAACAACCCGATCGAGGCGTTAAAAAGGAATATCTCCGGTTATCAACCGATTAGTGAGCGTTAATTGACGTTCGTTTAGACGAGAAAAAAGTCATTGACGATTTTCTCTGCGGCAATGTCAGGATGTGGTTGTTTGTGAAATGAGAGCTAACGTGTATATTGCAACTTTTGCGCTCTCAGAACACGCTGCTCTGACGCCTTGCTTAACCAGATTTTTAGAACATTATGCGACATTTATTGCACATGAAACAACGCACTTTTATTTCTGTTTTGGCCGTTTCCGCAAGTTTGCTGACAAGTCAGTTCAGTCTGGCGCAACAGGCTTCAGCCCCTGCTAAACCGCAAGCCATCAACAGTATTGCCGTGGTCGTGAATGATGAAGTGATCACTCAGCAAGAGGTTAATGAGCGCATAGTGTCTGTTGAGCGCCGGCTCAAAGCGCAAGGAACCGCCTTGCCTGACCGCGCCGAATTAAAGAAACAATTAATTGAACGTCTGATTGTTGACCGTGCCCAGTTACAGTTGGCCAAAGAAAATGGTATGCGGGTTGATGATGTGATGCTGGATCGTACCTTACAGCGCATGGCCGAGCAGAATAAAATGAATCTGCAGGAATTCCGCAATCAGATCGAACGTGAAGGCACTTCATTTGCGCGTTTCCGCGAAGAAATCCGCGACGACATCATGATGCAACGTATTCGCGAACGTGAAGTGGATAGCAAAATTTTGATTACTGAATCAGAGATTGATAATTTCCTGGCAGCAGAAGCCAGTGCCAAAGTAGGCAAGCAAGAAATCAATTTACTGCATATTCTGGTTCGTATTCCTGAAAATGCTACTGCCGAGCAAATCGCTTTGCGCCGTAATCGCGCTGAAGAAGTCGTGCAGAAATTACGTTCTGGCGGTGATTTTGCCAAACTGGCCGTGACTTATTCTGACAGCGCTGAAGCCTTGAAAGGTGGCGATATCGGTTGGCGTGAACAAGATCGTATTCCACAGTTGTTTATTGACGCGATCAACAAAATCAAGGTTGGTGAATTTTCTGAAATCGTCCGTAGCCCGAATGGCTTTCATATTTTGAAACTGGTCGGGAAGCGTGCTGCCAGTGAGGGCCAGCCTGCAGTTGCGGCGGTTCAGCAAACCCGTGTTCGCCACATCCTGATTAAAGCGAATCAGATCGTGACCGAAGCGGAAGCGCGTCAGAAATTACTGGATCTGAAAAAACAGATAGAAAATAAAACGGCGACATTTGAAGAGTTGGCCAAAACCAATTCTGCTGATGGCAGCGCGTCCAAAGGCGGTGATCTCGGCTGGATTTACCCAGGTGATACCGTGAAAGAGTTTGAAGATGCGATGAATAAGCTCGCCATCAATGAAGTCAGTGATCCTGTGCAGTCGCCGTTTGGTTTTCATCTGATTCAGGTGCAGGAACGTAAAACCGAAGATCAGTCGAAAGACCGCCAGCGTATGACGGCACGTCAGGCTTTACGCGAACGTAAATCGGATGAAGCGCTGCAGGACTGGCTGCGCGAATTGCGTGACCGTACCTATGTTGAATACCGGGAAGATCAATAATGCCTGAACCAAGATTGCCGGCCATTGCCCTGACGGTAGGAGAACCGGCAGGAATCGGACCGGAAATCTCATTGCGTGCGGCATGGTCTTTACGTCACGAAGTCCGACCAGTACTGATAGGGGACGCCGCTTATCTGGCGATGCTGGCAAATGAGATTGATCCGGCCATTCGCCTGATGGCAGTCTCGATCGAAGCAGTCAGAAATTACGGCTTGTCCGCCATCCCCGCAGATCGAATGAGCGTCATTGATTGCCCGCTGAGTGCGCACGTCGTTGCGGGTCAGCTGGATCCGCGTAATGGCCGTGCGGTATTGCATACATTGGATGTTGCTATCGAAACGGTGGAGCAAGGCTGGTGTGATGCTGTCGTTACTGCCCCTTTGCAGAAAAGCACGATCAACGATGCTGGTGTGAAATTCAGTGGTCATACAGAATATTTCGCAGAAAAAACGCATACACCACAAGTTGTGATGATGCTCGCCTGCGAAGCCAGCGCTCATCTGCCTCAAGCTTTACGCGTTGCGCTGGCAACCACACATTTACCATTAAAAGACGTTCCGCAGGCGATACAGCCAGAACATTTGTTGCGCACGATACAGATCATCAATACTGACTTGCGAGACAAGTTCGGTCTGTTGCAGCCACGCATTCTTGTCGCTGGTTTGAATCCGCATGCCGGTGAAAATGGTTATCTCGGAACTGAAGAGATCAACGTCATCACCCCCGTGATTCAGCAGGCGCAAAGCATGGGTATCAATGTCAGCGGCCCTTATCCGGCGGATACTTTGTTTCAGCAAAAATATCTGGCGGATGCGGATTGCGTGCTGGCGATGTATCACGATCAAGGCCTTGCGGTTCTCAAGCATGCGAGTTTCGGGCTGGGCGTCAATATCACTTTGGGATTGCCGCTGATCCGTACCTCCGTCGATCATGGCACGGCGCTCGACCTCGCTGCAAAAGGCGTGGGACACGCCGATATCCGCAGCATGCAGGTCGCGATACGCACCGCTGCTGTTATGGCAAAAAACAAAACATCATCATGAAACATATTCCACGTAAACGTTTCGGTCAGAATTTTCTAACCGATCAATTGGTATTGAGCCAGATTATCCGCTCTATCAATCCGCAGGCTGGTGATACGATGGTTGAGATCGGCCCAGGTCTCGCCGCGATGACGCGCTTACTGCTCGAAGGTGTGCCGCAGATGCATGTGGTCGAGCTCGATCGCGATCTGGTCGCCCGTCTGAAGAAAAGTTTTTCTCCCGAAAAGCTGATCGTGCATGAAGGCGATGCGCTTAAATTTGATTTCTCCTCTATTCCTGTACCGGAAGGAAAGAAATTACGGGTCGTCGGTAATTTGCCGTACAACATTTCCAGCCCCTTGTTGTTCCGTCTCGCTGAAATTGCACCGCTGGTTCAGGATCAGCATTTTATGTTGCAAAAAGAAGTGGTTGAGCGCATGGTCGCAACGCCGGGCAGCAAAGCGTATGGACGTTTGTCGGTCATGCTGCAATGGCGTTATCACATGGATTTGTTATTCATCGTGCCGCCGGAGGCTTTTGATCCGCCGCCGAAAGTGGATTCGGCGATTGTGCGCATGATTCCTAAAGCTGAAATGCTGGCGTGTGAGCAAAAAAACCTGGAAGCCGTTGTGACCAAAGCATTTTCGCAGAGACGTAAAGTGGTGCGGAATTGCGTCGCCGGGATGTTTACTGAGCAACAGTTAATTGATGCCGGTATCGATCCGCAAGCGCGGCCTGAGACGATTGCGCTTGAACAATATGTCAATCTGGCTCGCCTTCTGCCTGCTGCATAATTTCTGCGTAACTGCGGATTAATTTTTCACTTTCTGTTCACATTGGTTTTGACGATATGAATATTACGCTGACACCGGAATGGTTATCCCTGTTAGAACATCAAAAGCGCCTGGAAAAAACGCATTTACGCGATCTGTTTGCACAGGATAGCCAGCGATTTCAGCGTTTTTCATCAGAGCTGGAAGGCTTGCTGGTCGATTATTCCAAGCAACGTCTGGATCAGCCTGCGCTCGACAGCCTGATGGCATTGGCGCGTTTAGCCGATGTTGAAGGCTGGCGAGATCGCATGTTTTCCGGTGAAAAAATTAACATCAGCGAAGACCGCGCTGTGTTGCACACCGCTTTGCGCCACATGGATTACAAGGCGTTTCCGGCAGTCGACAATGATGTGATGCCGCAAGTGCGTGCAGTGCGCAAGCAGATGCGCGACATTGTTGAACGCGTGCGCAGCGGTTTATGGCGTGGCTTTAAAGGCGATGCGATACAGAATATTGTGAATATCGGTATCGGTGGTTCCGATCTGGGCCCCAAGCTGGCAACCCGCGCACTGTCAGCTTTACAGCATCCGCATCTGAAATTTTATTACGTGTCGAATCTCGACAGTGCGCATCTGGCGCCTTTACTCGAAGAGCTCGATCCGCGCACGACGCTGTTTGTGGTGGCATCCAAAACGTTCACCACGCAGGAAACCAGCATTAATGCGCATACCGCACGTACCTGGCTGATGGCAGCCGCGATGGAGGAATGGGCGATTGCCAAGCACTTTATTGCGGTCACTTCCAGCCCGGTCAAAGCGCATGAGTTTGGCATCCCCGATAGCAATATCCTTGAAATTTGGGATTGGGTCGGCGGTCGTTATTCTTTGTGGTCGGCCGTGGGATTATCGGTGGCGCTGGCGATAGGCATGAATGGCTTTGAGCGCCTGCTGATGGGGGCGGAAGCGATGGATACCCATTTCAGAACGACGCCGCTGGAGCAAAATCTGCCAGTCCTGATGGCGCTGATTTCGATCTGGAATACCAATTTCCTCGGCGCTGAAACCACGGCGATATTGCCGTACAACGAGTCTATGCGCCATTTGCCGGCATTTTTACAGCAATTGGAAATGGAGTCGAATGGCAAAGCGGTTGATCGTGATGGGCAGGCGTTAACTTGTCATGCCAACCCCATCGTCTGGGGTGAAATTGGCGTGAACGGGCAACATGCTTTTTTCCAGTTATTGCATCAGGGCGGCTGGTTGATTCCTTGCGATTTTGTGGTGGCCGCTTCCAGTGATTTCCCTTTACCCGGGCATCAGGCACCATTGCTGGCGAATTGTCTGGCACAAAGCGCGGCACTGGCATTTGGTAAAACCGAGGCGCAGGCACGTGAAGAGTTGACGCAGGCAGGGCTGAGTGAGGTGCAGATTGCGAAACTTCTGCCGCACAAAGTGTTTGCCGGTAATCAGCCTTCGACCACGATACTGATGCCCGGTCTTGATCCTTTCCAGCTTGGGATGCTACTGGCACTGTATGAACATAAAGTTTTTGTGCAGGGCGTAATCTGGCGCATTAATTCATTCGACCAATGGGGAGTTGAATTAGGTAAACAACTGGCGAACCGCTTGTTGCCGGCGATTTTAGGCGATCAGTCGAATGATGCACAGTTGGATACATCGACCAGCGGCCTGATTGCGTA
Organism: Undibacterium sp. FT79W; assembly: GCF_014284215.1. Classification (NCBI taxonomy): domain Bacteria; kingdom Pseudomonadati; phylum Pseudomonadota; class Betaproteobacteria; order Burkholderiales; family Oxalobacteraceae; genus Undibacterium; species Undibacterium sp. FT79W. Next base: position 237,133 of record NZ_JACOGB010000001.1, read on the forward strand.
TTTCCGACGGTACGGACACGTCTGATTGTTGGCGTACATTAGCTGACATGTGCTGTTACCGAATTGGTTCAGTGCCTGATGCAGAACTATCGTCTTACTGCTCACAAATCACATTCAGGCATTAAAGGTTAAATAATGAAAAATACTTAATCAATGAATAATTGATTCAAGGAAACTTTATTGACCTCACAGGTCTTTAGTTGCTATAAAGAAAGACTTTCTTTTGTCTGAGTTTTGCATATGTGGACGGCCATTTTTACCGGTTTATTACTGCTGTTTATTCTGAGTATGCTGTTTCTGGCAAAAGCAATTAATCAGATGGTGAGTCGTCCGGACGAACAGGAAAAAGAACCTGAGCAAAGGTAGCGGAACCGCTGCTTGTCCTTTGACTCGCATGAAAAAAGCGCAGAATCTCTGCGCTTTTTTATTTGATCTGGTTAGTACAGCAATAGGGGCTTATTGCAGCAAACCTTACAGACTAACCTCAGACATACGCTGGATGAATTCAATTTTATAGCCGTCAGGATCCTGTACAAACGCAATCACCGTATTGCCACCTTTCACCGGGCCAGCTTCACGTGTCACATTGCCGCCGCGTGCTTTGACGGCTTCGCAGGCCGCATACGCATCCGGAACCGCGATGGCGATGTGTCCATACGCTGTACCCATGTCGTACTGCTCAACACCGTAGTTATAAGTCAGTTCCAGTTCCGCATGCTCAGGGTTGCAGCCGTAGCCGAGAAACGCCAGCGTGTACTTGTATTCAGGATTATCCGACTGGCGGAGTAATTTCATACCAAGAACTTCGGTATAAAAAGCGATGGATCGTTGTAAGTTACCGACGCGTAACATGGTGTGCAGAATGCGCATGTGTTTTCCTTTATATACTGGGGGGAGTAAATCAAATTTATTCAAAAAGTCTTAGTGTTGATGCGGATAAAAGGGGGAATATTCAGGATACCCCCCATTTTTCAGAAATCAGGCAGATCAGCGCTGGCGTGTTGGCGCAACTGATGGCGGGCAATTTCGAAGTCAGGGAAGACCGATTGTACCGTCGCCCAGAAGCGCGGACTATGGTTCATTTCCCGCAAATGCGCGAGTTCATGTGCGACCACATAATCAATAATCTGTGGTGAAAAATGGATCAGCCGCCAGTTCAGCCTTATCTTGCCTTGCGATGTGCATGATCCCCAGCGCGTCGTTGCTGCCGACAAAGCCATGCTGTGATAACGGACATTCAACTTCTCGGCGAAGATGGGTAAGCGCTGATTAAATTCGCGTCTGGCTTCTTGCTGCAACCACGCCTGCACCCGGTCTTTCAATTGCTGCTCGTTTGCGTCATGGGGCAGGCTGATTATCAGCTCGCTGGCTTCGTGCCGGAAATGCGTACCGCTGGCAGAGGCCGGTGTGATACGTAAGGTAATCTCATTGCCCAGGTAGGGCAGCCTGGCACCATCACACCATTGCATTACCGGTCGGGCGCGACGTGCTGTCAGTTCTCGCCGCTCTGCCAGTTTGCGCAATATCCAGGTTTGTTTTTCATGGATGGCTTTTTCAATGTCCGCAAGTGTGACCCAGCGTGGCGCGGTGATGCGCAGGCCATCTTCGTTAATCAGAAAGCCTATGCTGCGTCGCTTCGATCTTTGCAACTGATATGTCAGCCAAGTTCCTTGCAACTGTACGCGTCGCAGATCACCTGTTCGCCGCTCTATGTCGGTCTCTGTCGACGGGAGCTGAGGTGGCGGTTGTAAGGTCGCTGGTGGTTGTGCTACCTGGCTGCCAGGTTGTGGTGTCGGCGAACGCAGACGTTCCGACACCAGAAAATCACTGAATAAATCCAGTTGCAAGGCGCGTTGTATCGCTTTACCTAAAGATGGGAGCGGGGATTTCATTTCAACCGAGACACACTGAGTACACTGAACTTGTTTTGCACGCTTTTATCCGGAACAACAAAAAAGAGATTAGCCAGTGCGCAATGTATACCAAGTTGAAAAAGTCCGCAGAAGTCGCCAGAAGTGGCGGCCGGTGGCGAGCCATATTGAATACCGTCGCCCGTGATACCGCGCCTGCCGATATATTCTGACGGCAGGCGAGGCTGGTATTTATTTCTGTTCGCTTTTATACACGTCAGGCGAAATCACGCGCATTTCTGCTTCTATCCAGGTTTCGACTTTTTGCATCAGTTCTGCTGCTGTGCAGCCATCCGGTGAGATCGGTTTCCCTACCGATACTGTGATCAGACCGGGCTTTTTGATAAACGAATTTTTCGGCCAGCATTCACCTGAGTTCAATGCGATCGGCACCACCGGCGTATTGGTTTCCACTGCCAGACGGGCGCCGCCACCTTTGTAGGAACCTTTTTTACCGACTGGAATACGGGTACCTTCTGGGAACATAATGATCCACTGGCCATCTGCCAGACGTTTTTTGCCAGTGCTGACGACTTGGGCAAACGCATCTTTACCTTTTTTTCTGTCGATAGGAATCATGCGCAACATGGAAATTGCCCAGCCAAAAAATGGGATATACGTAATCTCTTTTTTGAAGACAAAGACCAGTGGTCTCGGTGTTGCCATCAGCAGAAAAATAGTTTCCCATGCCGACTGATGTTTAGACAAAATAATCGCTGGCGCATCCGGGAAATTTTCATAACCTTTGAATTCGTAGCGGATACCGCAAACGACTCTGGCGGCCCACACCACAAAGACATTCCAGCGCGCCGTAATGTAGTAACGCTGGTTATACGGCAGAAACGCGAACAGCATGCTGATTGGCGACCAGATCACCGTGATAGCAATCATCAGCAACATGAAAATAAAAGAGCGGATAAAAAGAATAGCGCGATACATGAGATTTCCGTTCATTACGACTGACAGCAGAGTCAGATCGCAATATTAATGTCAGTTTTGTTATCAGCCTGATTTGCCGCAAGCAAATTATCGACCATGGTTGCGAGGTCGGGATGAATTTGTGTGCCCGGTGGCAGCCCGCCTTTTTCCTGCGTTTTCTGGCCTTTACCCGTCAGCACCAGATGGGGAATGCAGCCGACCACAAAGCCAGATTGCAGGTCGCGTAAAGAGTCACCGATGGTATGCACGCCTTTCAGATTGACTTCATAGCGGCGGGAGATTTCCTGCAACATACCGGGTTTAGGTTTGCGGCAATCGCAATTATCGTCGGCCATATGCGGGCAAAAAAAGACGGCATCAATCGTCGCCCCGACTTGTTGTGCTGCCGCATGCATCTTCTGGTGAATTGCATTGAGCGTGGCCATATCAAACAACTTACGCCCGATGCCTGACTGATTGGTTGCCACCACCACGCGATAACCCGCCTGATTCAGGCGGGCGATCGCTTGCAGCGAACCGGGGATAGGAACCCATTCATCCGGCGACTTGATGAAGGCATCGGAATCATGATTGATGACGCCATCGCGGTCGAGAATAATGAGTTTCATCGGCAAATCCTTAGACGTCATTCTTAAGCAGCGAGTTTAGAAATATCAGCAACCTGATTCAGCATCCCGTGCAGGCTCGATAACAGCGCTAAACGATTAGCCCGCAAAGCAGGGTCTTCAGCGTTTACCATCACGTCATTAAAGAAGCTGTCGACCTCAGCGCGCAAAGCGGCAAGTGTTTTCAGCGCAGCAGTAAAATCGCCTTTGGCAAAGGCCGCATCAACTTGTGGTTTCACATCAGCCATTGCTTTTGCCAGCGCCTGTTCGGCTGCTTCTTGTAATAATGCTGCATTCACTGCACCCGGAGTGCCTTCGGCTTTTTTCAGGATATTGGTGATACGTTTATTTGCAGCGGCCAGCGAGACTGATTCCGGTAAAGCTGCGAATGCCTGCACTGCCTGCAAACGTTCGACGATGTTGTCCAGCGTATTCGGATTTTGCGCAACGACTGCTTCAACTTCATTTTGCGCAAAGCCACGTTCACGTAATTGGCCGCGCAAACGGTCGAACAGGAAATTCAAGACGTCTGCGGTCGGATCTTTGAACTGGCTATTGCCAGCAAATAAAGCGACGGCGTCCGCCAGTAAGGCAGATAAAGACAAGGGCAAACGTTTCTCAACCAGCATGCGCAAAATACCCAGGGCATGACGACGCAGCGCAAACGGATCGCGGTCGCCGGTTGGTTGCAGACCTATGCCCCAGATACCAACTAAGGTTTCCAGTTTGTCGGCCAGCGCAACGGCGGTGCCGGTTGCAGTTGCTGGCAATGTGTCGCCTGAAAAACGCGGCTGATAGTGTTCGGACGCTGCGGCGGCAACGTCGGCATGTTCGCCATCGTGCAGAGCGTAATACGTGCCCATGATGCCTTGCAGTTCAGGGAATTCGCCGACCATGTCGGTCAGCAAATCGGTTTTTGCCAGCAAGGCCGCACGTTCTGCCAGTGCAACATCGCTATGCAGCGCTGCGGCGATTTTTCCGGCCAGTGTTTTGACCCGTTCTGTGCGTTCGGCTTGCGAACCCAGCTTGTTGTGATACACCACGTTCGCCAGCAGAGGCAGACGCGATGCCAGCGTTTTTTTCTTGTCTTGCTCAAAGAAAAATTTAGCATCCGACAAGCGCGGGCGCACCACGCGCTCATTGCCCTGGATGATGTGTTCCGGCGTTGCCGTTTCCAGATTCGAGACGATCAGAAAGCGTGAACGCAGTTTGCCGTTGGCATCGGTCAGCGCAAAATATTTCTGATTGGTTTGCATCGTCAGGATCAGACATTCCTGCGGAACTGCCAGAAATTCCTCTTCGAAATGACATTCATAAACGACTGGCCATTCGACCAGTGCCGTCACTTCATCCAGCAGCGATTCCGGCATCAGTACCAGATCGTCGCCTGCCTTTGCCAACAGCGCGGTGCGGATTTGTTCTTTACGTTCGCTGACGCTGGCAATCACTTTGCCTTCGGTTTTCAGCGCAGCGGCGTAATCGTCGGCGTGGCTGATACTGACTTCGCCAGCGGACAGGAAACGATGGCCTTTGGTGATGCGATCACTGCTCAGACCAAGCAAGGATAAAGGGATGATGTCCGCACCGTGCAGAGTGATGATTTTATGTACCGGACGTACAAAATGCACAGTATCGCCATCGGGACGCTGATAACTCATCACTTTAGGAATCGGTAATTTGCTGATCGATTCTTCTATGGCAATTTGCAATGCTGGTGCCAGCGCGGAACCGGCTGCGGTATAGGTATAGAAAAAACTCTCTGCTTTACCGTCGGCCGCGCGCTCCAGATCACTGATCTGTAAATCAGCGAAACCCATCGCGGCGAGTTTCTTTGCCAGTGGCGCGGTCGGCTGACCGGCGGCATCCATAGCGACAGAAACCGGCAGCACTTTTTCGCGGATTTGTTTATCCGGCGATGTGGCACGCACACGCGTGATACTGACGGCCAGACGGCGCGGTGAAGCATAGCTGGTGGCGACGGAATCTGCTTCTAAGAAATCACGTGATTTCAAGCCATTGACGATGCCAGCGGCAAACGCTTCGCCGAGTTTCGCCAGCGCTTTGGGTGGCAGTTCTTCTGTAAATAATTCAACTAACAGTGTTTGATTCATGTTTATCTTTCCTGCATACCGGTCAGCAACCGGCATCCGAAATTATGTAAGGCGTCTGCGCGTTCAGGTTTCAGGCGACAACAGGTTTATGCTTATCGTCGGCGGCGCACATAGGGAAACCGAGCGCTTCGCGCGACGCGTAATAGGCGGCAGCAACTGCGCGCGACAGATTACGGATGCGGCCAATATATGCGGCACGTTCGGTGACCGAAATCGCCCCGCGCGCATCGAGCAGATTGAATGTGTGTGCGGCTTTCAGGATCATTTCGTAGGCAGGCAACGCCAGCGATTTTTCTGTTACTTCGAGCAGACGCTTGGCTTCTGCTTCGTAATTAGTGAACAACGAGAACAGGAAATCGGTATTTGAATATTCAAAGTTGAAGGTCGATTGCTCAACTTCATTTTGATGGAAGACATCGCCGTAGGACAGGCGCACGGTTTTGCCGTTTTCTTCGCGTTCGGTCCAGACCAGATCGTAGACATTTTCCACACCTTGCAGATACATCGCCAGACGTTCGATACCGTAAGTGATTTCACCCAGGATAGGTTTGCAATCAATGCCGCCGACTTGCTGGAAGTAAGTGAATTGCGTGACTTCCATACCGTTGAGCCAGACTTCCCAGCCCAGACCCCAGGCACCCAGCGTCGGGTTTTCCCAGTCATCTTCAACAAAGCGGATGTCGTTTTGCTGTAAATCCAGCCCCAGTGCCTTGAGTGAGCCAAGATACAAATCGAGAATGTTTTCCGGTGCCGGTTTCAATACCACCTGATACTGATAATAGTGTTGCAGACGATTCGGATTTTCACCATAGCGACCATCTTTCGGACGGCGTGATGGCTGGACGTATGCTGCACGCCAGGGTTCAGGCCCGATCGCACGTAAGAAGGTGCCAGTGTGCGATGTTCCTGCACCGACTTCCATATCGTAAGGTTGCAACAAGGCGCAGCCTTGTTTGTCCCAGTAATCTTGTAATGTCAGGATGATTTGTTGAAATGTGAGCATCGTGCTGTCTGCCTTTATCGCAGCCTGGGCGGCGCGAGGAATAATGTTTGCTAAACCTTCGATTTTAACCTAGAAATGCGGGTAGTAATGTCATCCACTCAGACTAGGCGACACATTGCCGCAACGTGAAACGCCGTCGTGCTCACTTTTCGTTCTTCACATCAACGTTTATATTGCGTTAATGTTTTTAACAAGGTATAAAAATCTTCTCGCAGATTTCACGACGATTGATGGGAGCGATGTAGCTGATGGACATAACAGGCCGCACAAATTCTTTGGACGAAGAGTCGCAAAGATTGGAAAACTGGTATCTGCTGCTGGGAGAGCTGACGGATTGTCTTTGGTATCCGGATGATTTACCCGGATTGCTGGAAGGATTTTGCAAGATACTGGTGTTGCGGGCAGGCTATTCACATACTGAAATTTTTTTTGAAAACAATGGTGAAAAATCCCGTTTTGAAGCGACTTCTGCACGGGCACCGGATTTTTTGTTTAACTCCTCAGATGATGAGCACTATGGCACCCATGCGCTGACGCTGGATTTCAATGTCGCACCGCAGATGCATCTGACATTATCTTTCAGAGCATCATTTGAACTCAATGAAGCAGCAGAGCCAAGAAAAGTATTGACGCGTTTTGCGGAAGAGCTGGTCAGTGCAGTCCGCGCGCTGCTGACCACACAAGATCATCATGATCTGCAAAATAATCTGGAGTTGCTGGCGCTGTCAGTGCACCAAAGCCCGTACGCGATACTGATCACAAATGCTGTCGGTGAGCTTGAATACTGCAATGCCGCCTATACCCGTATCTCAGGTTTCAGCCTGAACGAAGTCAAGAAAACCCATGTGCTGTGGAATAACGGCGCTGCCAGTGATGCCGCGCATAGAAACGCGTTTCTGGCGTTGAAGAGTGGTGAACACTGGCATGGCGATGTACAGAGCCGACATCTTAATGGTCATCTGTACTGGGAGCGGCAGGTCGTCAGCCCTTTGTACAATGAAGCCGGACAGGTCACACATCTGGTGGCCGTGCGTCAGGATATTTCTGATAAGCAGTTTCAGTTACAGGAAGTGGAACAGGCCTTGTTGTTGCGGGAACAGGCGCTGGTATCGAGCAGCAATGGCATCATGATTACCCGTAGTGACCAGGCCGATCACTCTATCGTTTATGTGAATCCGGCATTTGAACGGATCACCGGTTATCGTGCCGACGAAGTGATCGGGCGTGAAGGGCGTTTCCTGGTGCGTGATGATCTGGCGCAGCCGGACCTGGAAGAAATCCGTTCTGCCCTGCGCGAGCGGCGCGAGGGGCGCGCTTTGCTGAGAAATTATCGCAAAGACGGCTCGCAATTCTGGAATGAGTTGCGGATTTCACCGGTCAAAGATGCTGCCGGTGCGGTGACGACTCATTTTGTCAGCGTGATTAATGACGTCAGCGAACGTGTTAATTATCAGAAAGAACTCGAATATCAGGCTACGCATGACAGCCTGACCGGGTTGGCGAACCGCAATCTTTTGAATGACCGCATTTCTCAGGCGATTGCCTGGGCCAAACGCCAGAATCTGCATGTGGGTTTGCTGCTGCTGGATCTTGATCATTTCAAACTGATCAATGATGCATCCGGTCATGGTGCCGGTGATGAAATGCTGAAGCAAGTCGCACAACGGCTGAATATGTGTGTGCGTGATACCGATACGGTTGCCCGTCTGGGCGGCGATGAATTTGTGATCGTGTTGACGGATTTGCCCGAGAGCGGTGACGTGGATGTGATTTCAGAAAAAATCATGCAGTCCTTATCCCGGCCCATGCACATCAATGGCAGCGAAATTTTTGTTACCGCCAGTATCGGCGTATCGGTGTATCCACGCGATGGCGATCATGGTGAAATTCTGCTGCGTTATGCGGATATTGCGATGTACCGCGTCAAAGAACACGGGCGCAACAGCGTCCGTCAGTTTATTCCCGAAATGGGCGTCACCGCGATCAGCCGCCTGAATATGGAAAGCGCGATGCGGCGTGGTCTGGAGCTCGCTGAATTTGCCTTGCATTACCAGCCAAAAATTGATCTGAAAAGCGGGCTGGTCGTTGGCGCCGAGGCCTTGGTGCGCTGGTATCACCCGCAGATAGGTCTGATTCATCCTATAGAATTTATCCCGCTGGCTGAAGAAACCGGGCTGATTTTGCCGCTCGGCGAATGGGTCTTGAATGAAGCCTGCCGCCAGCAGGTTGCCTGGGTCAATAACGGGATGGGCGTGTTCAAGATTGCGGTGAATATGTCTTCACGCCAGTTCCGCCAGGATGATCTTGCCGAGCGCGTTGCCAATATTATTCAACGAAGTGGCGTTGACCCTCACGCAGTCACACTGGAATTAACCGAGAGCATGGTGATGCAGGATGTCGGCAGCACGCTGATGACCTTGCGTTCACTGAAAAATCTCGGCTTATCGATTTCACTCGATGATTTCGGCACGGGCTATTCCAGTTTGTCTTATCTGCGGCGTTTCCCGATTGATGAGCTGAAGATCGATAAATCATTTATCAATGATATTCATGTGAATCCGGATGATGCCGCGATTGCCGGCGCGATCATTGCCATGGGATTGAGTCTGGGTCTGAATGTCGTGGCGGAAGGTGTAGAAAAAAATGAACAGGCAAGCTTGCTCAAAGAGATGCGCTGCACTCAGGTGCAGGGATATTATTTTTCTAAGCCAGTGGATGCGTCCGCTTTTGAAGCGTTCGTACTGAAAAATCAGGCGCGGCGTGTTGAGGAGTGAGTCATGAGCAAAGCGGCGACCAATCAACTGGTGTGGCACGTCGGCGCTGTTAATGCCCTGGCCGATATATTGGTCGATGCCGAGATTCAGAAATCGCTGGCGGTGGGCGATCTGACGATTTATCATTTTCAGCATAATGGCAGCGAAAAAATGGCGGTGACTTTGCCTGATGGGCAGTCTCTGATGATTTCACTCGCGGTGCGTGCCAGCCACCCCGCACGCCGCCGGCAGGATGTCAATGACTAGCCTTGTGCGTCGTTCATGCTGCATGCTGCCGGTACTGATAGACTGGCAGTCATTCCGTCATTCACCACACTTATTCCATGATGTCAGAACAGGAAACAACCCTGCCGCTTTACCCGGGGATCGCTGAAGCCAATATCCATATCGTTGCAGATGCCGCCTCAGCTGCGTTTGCGCATCTGCATCTGTCGCAGGCGAGCGTGCTCGGTTTTGATACTGAAACCAAACCCGTCTTTCAAAAAGGCCAGCGCCATCAGGGGCCGCATCTGATACAGCTGGCGACCGAAACCAAGGCCTTTCTTTTTCCTGTCGTGCAGGCCGTGAATATCGATGTCGTCAAAGCCGCACTGGAAGCGCAGCATATTCTGAAAGTCGGCTTCGGCTTGAGTGACGATTTGCGGCATTTGAAAAGCAAACTCGATATCACGACGACGAACGTGCTCGATCTGGCCAAAGCCTTGCGCGAAAACCGACATCAGGATATGGGCGCCAAAGCGGCGGTGGCAAAATTTTTCGGCATGCAGTTATCGAAATCAAAAAAGACCTCGACATCCAACTGGGCGCAGCAGCCGTTGACGGACAAGCAGATTGCCTACGCGGCGAATGATGCACATGTCGCCTTGCTGGTGTATCAGCGCTGGCTGACCTTGCAGCCAGCAATCCGAAAAGCGACAACACCTGCAAGCACGCCGACAACGACGTCAACGACTCCAGCATCGGCGCTATCGCGCTAGCGTGCCAGATTTTTTCAGGGAAAACAGCATACTCCCCCATTATTTTATAAAAACGCCGCTATTGTCGGCATAAACAAAGGGCGATTTAAGATACTGGGGGGGAGTATTATTGAGGCTCGCAGAGCCTCTGCAGGCAGGCGTGACCGCGATAACGCTTTCGTCTTAGTCTTGTTATCATCTTGCACATGATGTCTGAAACGAATAAACCGATACAGCAAAACTGCCGTTTATGCGTGCATTACTACATTACGCATGATGTGAATTTCATGTACGGATGCCGCATGTTTGGTATTAAAAGTCAACGTCAGCCTTTGATGGAGATTGTCGAAGCGTCAGGTCAGCCTTGTGAGGGATTTGAATTGAAACAACGCTTGCCAGCGTCTGGTTCGTAAAATTCCCGGGCTACAAAAAACACCGGAAAAAAGAAAAAGCGACATCGTAGGTGATGTCGCTTTTTTATTTGCAGAGACACGATCAGGTCAGCACCTGATGATTTGTTCTGACGATGCCGGTCGGCTTATTTGACCGGAGCACCGTAACGATTTTCTGTCTTTTGCCCTTCGCTCGCGAGGAACACCAGCAGCACGATGATACCGATGACAGGAACGAGTGCGATCAGCATCCACCAGCCACTGCGGTTGGTATCATGCAGACGGCGCATGGTAACCGCAATGGCAGGGATGAATGTACCTAGTGCATAAAGACCACCGAGAAACCCCATACCTGATGAAATATTTGAACTGCCAGTGATGCCATCGACCAGACCTAAACCCATACTGATCAGGATGTTAAACAGGAAAAAGAACCAGTATTCTTTGCGACGTGCACGGCCACTGAAGCCGGCATAATTTCTGAGTACAGCGACATACCAGTCGAACGCCTGAACTTCATCGCCAGCAACGTTCGCCGATGGTGCCGACACCGTTTGCTGCGCACCACAATGCGGGCAGGTTGCAGCAGTTTCGTGAATTTCCTTACCGCAGCCGCGGCAAAATACCATGCTCATAGTTTTCCTTTTCAGATAATTTTTTCAGCACATTGACAGATCACTGGCCAACACCGCATCGTGCATACGTCGCAGGCTCGCCAGGTTTGCTCGTTGCTGTGATCTCAGGTCCAGAGGTTGATCGTATTACCGTCTTTATCGGTGAAGCTGCCGACCACGATCATGATGAAATCGATCAGTGCCCAGATACCCAGACCACCAAACGTCAGCAACTGCAAAATACCGGTACCGATTTTTCCTACATAAAAACGGTGTATGCCAAAGACGCCTAAGAAAAAGCACAGCAATGCAGCAGGCAAAATCCGCTTGTCGGAATTGCTCGCTTCTTTTGGCGTTCCCTGTGGTGCGCCACAATTGGGGCAGGTCACAGCGGTTTCATGAATTTCCTTACCGCAGCCGCGGCAAAACACCATACTCATTTTTTCTCCTTGATTTGTACTGCGACGAAAGCGGCGAGCCAACGATGTGGCGCGCGATACCGATGAATTATTGAAAAGGAAGACGCTATTCAACATGAACTTCAACTGCTTGTTGATGTGCGGGCAATCTAATCATAAAAGCAATTCTAAGAGAGAAGTTGTTTGAATGAAATGAAAAAATTCAAATAAGACGGAACTTACGCAACATTGTCTGCGTAAGGCATCAATACAAACGCAGTGCAAAGGCAGCGTAAAACGATATGACGAGGATGCATCAGCTTAGCGAGAGGTTGGCGGGCTGGCTGCGCAAGAAGCTCGAATGGACTCAGTGCATAACGATGTTGTAAAAATGAACGAGCGTTGCTGATGGCAGACGAATGAAAAAAAACGACATCGTAGGTGATGTCGCTTCAGGGGAATCTTTTGACCTTGCTGACGCTTGTGAGCCAGTGTTGGCAGACTTAATTTGACTGATGCTGCGCGGCGCTGTTCGCTTGCCAGACTGCACGCGGCATATCGTAGACGGCGACTTGCATGTCGTACCATGATTCGGTTGCTTTAAACTGCATACCTAGTTTTTTCATGACGTGGGCGGACGCATGATTATCCGGATGACAGACGGCACACAACAGCGGCGCGTTCAGGGTGTCGAAGGCAAAGCCAGCCATCGCTCTGGCTGCTTCTGATGCATAGCCGTTGCCCCAGCGGTCACGGCGCAGCCGCCAGCCAGTCTCCAGCGGATTCGCCGGATCGCGCCCCAGATGCTGAATACAACCCGCACCGACTAACTGACCGCTGTCTTTTTCAAAAAACGACCACCAGGAAAATCCGTATTCTTTCCAGCGCGCTTTGACGCGATCGATCATCGCTTGCGTGTCGGCGGGTGTATCCGGTTTTCCGGTGATGTAACGCATCACTTCGATATCGCTGTTCATCGCGAACAGCCCATCAAAATGACTATCGTCCATCGGAATCAATTGCAGGCGTGGGGTAAGCAAGATCGTCATTGTCGGCATCCTTCTCAGGCGTCAGAGTTAAATCAGTGTGGCTGCTTTGCAGCAAGACGCTCAGTGTATTTGTACCGGAACGCTTTCGCAATGCGCTTTGATACGTGCGCTCTTGGGGCGACGTCGCCACCACGCAGTGACTTTATCGTTGCCAAGTATAATCACAGGAATCATTGATTTTTTATCGAAAAATCTCAACATGCTGAGTGGCCTATCCGTCACTGCTTTTCACTTCATTTCATTTAGACAGAGGCAAGTTCATGATCGGTCCGATCGCTACTTATTCCACCATCTTTGTTTTGATTAATCTGGCCATCGCTGTGGCGATAGGCGGATTGATGTACCGGCAGCAGCGTATGGAGGCAACGTTCACCGTGCGCGTGCTGACTGGCTTGGTGCTGGGCGTATTGCTGGGTGCAGCGATGCATCTGTTGTATAGCGGTGATGTCAGCACGGCAGCGATTATCACCACGACCAATGCTTATCTCGACATCGTTGGTACAGGTTACGTCAAGCTGTTGCAGATGATCGTGATGCCGCTGATTATGGTGTCGATCGTCGGCGCGATTCTGAAACTGAATGGTGCCAGTGAACTCGGAAAAATCAGTGCCTTGACCATAGGCACCTTGCTGGCAACGACAGCAGTCGCAGCGGGCATCGGCATTCTGATGGCCAAATTCTTTGGCCTGACTGCCGTTGGCTTGAGTTCAACGGCGGCCGAAGTCGCGCGTGGCGAATATCTGCAAGGCACGCTGGCAAATGCAAAGGCAATCAGCCTGCCAAGTTTGCTCTTGAGTTTTATTCCGACGAATCCGTTTCTGGATATCACCGGCGCACGTAAAACATCAACAATTGCGGTGGTGATTTTTTCGATTTTCATCGGTCTTTCTGCGACCGGCATCGCCACAGCCAAACCCTTACTGTTTGCCTCATTTACCCAGTTTATCAACGTCGCCCACGCCATTGTCATGCGCATGGTTTCCATGGTATTGCGTCTGACACCGTATGGCGTTTTTGCTTTAATAGCGATGGTTGTGGCGGAATCGAGTTATGCCGATATTCTGAAGTTGATTAACTTTGTCGTCGCATCGTACAGCGCGCTGTTGCTGATGTTTGGCGTACATTTATGTCTGATTGCCGGTGCTGGTCTGAATCCGGTTAAGTTCGCTAAAAAGATATTTCCGGTATTGGCATTTGCGTTTACTTCGCGCACCAGCATGGGGGCGATTCCTATGAATGTGCAGACTCAGACCCAGCGCCTGGGGACACCGGAAGGCATTGCGAATTTCGCTGCCTCATTTGGTGCGACGATAGGCCAGAACGGTTGTGCCGGAATATATCCTGCGATGCTGGCGATCATGATCGCGCCAACGGTGGGCATAGATCCATTTACCTTCAGTTTTATCGCGCAGTTAATTGCGATTGTGACGATAGGTTCGATCGGCGTTGCCGGTGTCGGTGGCGGCGCGACCTTTGCTGCCCTGATCGTTCTTTCAACGATGAATCTGCCAGTCGCATTAGCGGGACTGTTGATTTCCGTGGAACCCTTAATTGATATGGGGCGTACGGCATTGAATGTCAGCGGTGCGATTACAGCGGGGACGATCACCAGCCGGGTATTGGGTGAAACCGATATGAACGTGTTTAACAGCGATGCAGAATTCACGACGGACGAGGCTGAACACCGAGTGTAATCTCCTTTCTGTTACTAAGCAGACCTCGCAAGCCGCCTGTATCCTTTTTCAGGCGGCTTCGTCATTTTTAACGCATGTATTTTTAATGCATACCGGAATGACAGATGGTGAAAATGCCGGGGTGCTGAGATTGCTCATTTTTTAAGTCCGTAGTTAAATGAATGCCGCTTGTTCTTTTAATGAAAAATAAGGTGATCGCATGGGGATAAAAAAACTGCTGTTTATTGTTAGCGGAGCTGTTTTGTTTTTCAGCGGATATTCATTTGCTTCTGCGCAAGTGAGCGCTCAGCTTGTATCAGCAATGCCGGACAATGCGGCGTTATTAAGTACGGCGGAAACGCAATTAGCGAATAATATCCGCGCACTTCTTCAGGAAAAATGTCAGCAGAATCAGTTTTCCGGTGCGATATTAATCGCGAAAGGAGAGCGCCTCATTGCCGATGGTGTGTGCGGGCAGGCAAATAAGCGCTACCACTATGCGAATACGATAGACACTAAATTTAATATTGCGTCGATAGGAAAGATGTTGACCGCTGTCGCGATTGCGCAATTGGCGGACGCGGGAAAACTCAGTTACGACGATAAGTTGAGTCAATACGTGGATGCGAGCTGGTATCCCAAAAATGTACTGGATAAGGTCACGATACGGCAGTTGTTGTCACATCGCGCTGGCTTTGGCGACATGCTGTCGCAGCAGATAACGCACGCGTCCTACATCAGACTGCTGTTTTTGCGAGAGCTCGCAGATTACAAACCATTATTGCAAGGCGACGCGCTGAAAGCCGAACCGGGCAGCCGTTTTTTCTATAGCAATACAGGGTATTTTTTATTAGGTCTGGTGATCCAGAAGGCATCTGGAGAAAATTTTTTCAGCTATATCCGGGATCATATTTATCAACCTGCAGGGATGCTGAACTCTGACAGTTATTTCCGGGATGAGCCTGTCGATAACATGGCGACCGGCTATTTTTCTACGCCGGAAGCGCCAGATTTTTCAAAAGAGAATAATTTTTATATTCCTTTGCGGGGACTGCCATTCGGTGCAGGCTACTCGACCGTCCATGATTTATGGCGCTTCACTACCGCATTGCAGAGCGGGAAGTTAATTAAAAAAGCTACGCTGCAATTACATTTGGCTGATAACAGCCAGGGACAAAACGCGGGCGGCAGACCCTACGGTTTAGGCTTTCAGGTATGGAATAGCGCATTAGGAAAAGTGGCGGGACATTCCGGTAGTCTGCGCGGCGTGTCCGGCGATGTTGCAATGTACCTCGACAGTGGATACACGATGATCGTGCTGTCGAATTATGATTCTGCCGGATCTTTACCTGCGCAATTGGAGGGCTTGCTGCCTAAGTCAGCGGAAAAGTGAGCTTTCACCTTTACGTGATGTGAGCTTGGCCGTGCGCTTTTTTTGATCCACTCGTTGACAACGCAGCTGTTCAGCAGATGTCGGTATTAAGCCCGGATGAAAAAAAGCCACCTGACATGTTGTCCAGGTAGCTTTGCGATGACGGTATCAGTGAATCAGTATACCGTCAGCATGCTTAGTTTTTAAACTTCGCTTCCGCGATGCGATCAGCTATCACGCTGGTTGGCAAACCTTCTGCATCGGCGCGGGTGAATACTTCTGCCAGGGTGTCGCCGATACGGCGTACATGCGCTTCCATGCCGTCTTCCGGTGTATTCAGGTATTCGTAGCAGACTTTGATAATGCCGCCGGCATTAATGACGAAATCCGGCGCGTACAAAATACCTTTCTGGCGACAGGCTTCACCGATATCGGCGGTGGCTAACTGATTATTGGCCGCACCTGCAACGATCCTGGCTTTCAGGCGGGAAAGCGTATCCGGATTCAGTGTCGCACCGAGAGCGCAAGGCGCATAAATGTCGGCCTGCACATCGTAGATCGCATCAATGCCGACGACTTCTGCACCCAGCTCGTCTTGCGCGCGTTGCAATGCAGCCTGATCGATATCGGCCACGACTAATTTTGCACCTGCTGCATGCAGACGGCGGGCGTAGTCGTAACCGACATGCCCCAGGCCTTGCAGCGCAACGGTCAGACCGTCAAAGCTATCGCGTTTGAGTTGATGTTTGATTGCGGCTTGTGCGCCGACGAAGCAGCCGAGTGCGGTAAATGGTGACGGATCGCCACGGTCACCGAGACCCGCGACGTATTTTGTTTTGCTGGCGACATTGGCCATATCTGCCGGGCTGGTGCCGACGTCTTCTGCCGTGACATAGCGACCGCCGAGACGCTCAAGCGCTTCGCCCAGGGCTTCAAACAAAGCCGGTGTTTTATCTGTTTTCGGGTTGCCGATGATGACGCTTTTACCGCCGCCGATAGGCAGGCCGGCTACCGCGTTTTTATAAGTCATGCCGCGTGAGAGGCGTAGTACGTCGCGTACCGCTTCTGCTTCGCTGGCATAGTTCCACATACGGCAGCCGCCCATTGCCGGGCCGAGATGCGTATTGTGAACAGCGATAATGGCTTTCAGGCCGGATTTTTCTTCTGAGGCAAAAACAACCTGTTCGTGGTTGTCGAAGTTGATTTCGTTAAAAACAAAAGCGGTCATGCTTATGGCTCCGCGCGGCGTAATACTGTGAACCTGATAAGGCTACAGTGTCTGGCCGCAAAAAGTGAATGAAAAAGGACAAAACGGGTACAACAAATACTGGATAAAAAAAAGCTTCTGATTGCTGGTTGGTGCAATCAAAAGCGCAGGGCGGTGATTGTGTCACGCGGGAGGAAGTATAAGGGACGCCAGACATTTACTCAAATCCGGACCTGTTCTGATACCCGCAGCAAATCAATACGGAACAAACCGGCATCCACAATGTCTGGCGCAGATTTGAATATGCCATTCATTTCATGCTGCGGCTTTATCTGACGCCGGATGCAGCAGGCCGAATAATTCTGCGGTATAACGGGTTTGCGATTTAACGCAGCAACCGCGGGAATACGCATTCATGAAACCATGCCGGGTTCCTTTGGCGAGTTCTGCCGGATGACCGCGTTGGCGCAGATCGTTGACCAGTTTCGCGGGATCAAAAGCTGCTTCCTGTTCCGCAAAAATCAGGCGTACAGGGCAAACAGGAAGTACTTCTCGATAATCGCGTATCCGTGAGCCGTAAAACAGCACCATGTTCTGCAATGAACGCACGAATTCGTGCTGGCTGCTGATCCATAGGGCACTGGCGCCGGCGCTGAATCCTATCGCATGAGTCAGCCCGGTGTGCTGTTGCAGGATAGCATCGAGCTTTTCTGTATAGCGGGCGACGCCGCCTTCGGCAATGAAGGCCTGGTATGCGTCTTGCTCCGAACGGAACTGGCGTTCAGTATCCTGAAACGGGCTGATGATGAGGGCATTGACTGAGAGCTGACGTACCAGACTCTGTACCGCAGGGGTAATTCCAAAGACATCGGTGGCGATCAGTATGGTCGCAGCGTAGTTGGCTGATGCAGCAGTTACGGGGGCAGCTGGGGATGCAGTTTGAGCAGATTTGACAGAGGCTGGCACAACAAATACGGAAAAGCAAAGGAGGCCGGAGCCTACCGGACTTGCAGGGGAAAAGCAAGCCGTACAAAGGCTTGTGCCTGTCTTATTTAATACACGCAATGCCCGATTGACAAGAGCTTTGCGACTCATGGATACTGCCAGCTTCATTCCCTCACGACGCATTTATTGAATGCAAGTGTAATTCGCGGGATGCTGAAAAACTGACTGGCAATATTGAGTGTTTCCGGGATTTTTCCCGTGCCATTGTGTTGATGCTGACTGATGTTGGTTGAATCTGGTCCCTGTCTTTGACCTCGGTTTTACCTCACGTTTACTATTTTCAGGTCTGGTCAGCGTCATGTGTTGCGATGTTCAGCATGACAGGTTCGTTCGTTGAACCTTTTTTCTTTATTTTCAGTCCAAGCTGCCTTCTAAAAATTAGAGTATTCCGGAGATTCCTTATGTTGCGACCTAGTCTGATTGTATTAAGTATTGCACTTGCCTTCACCGGCTGTAGCAAGTTCAAAAAAAGTGATGACCAGACAAAGGCCAGCGCCTCTGCGACTGCCGATAAACCTCTGATGGTGACCAATGAGGATTTATCCACCGTACAGAGTAATGCACTCTCTTCTGGCCCCGTGATTACCGGCTCTATCCAGCCAGAACGAAAAGCTGATCTGCGTTCAGAAATTTCCTCGGTTGTTTTGCAGGTGTTGAAAGAAAACGGCGAAACCGTGAAGCGCGGCGATACGCTGGTGCGGCTGGACGACACGTCGATCAAAGACAGTCTGCATTCCGCGCAGGAAGCCGAGCGCGCTGCGGTGCAGACGTTTGATCAGGCCGAGCGCCAGTTGCAGCGTCTGAAAACCCTGCGCGCTTCCGGTATGGCATCCACTCAACAATTAGAAGATGCTGAAATCCGTCGCAACAACACGCAAAGCGATCTGGTTGCCGCAAAGGCGCGCACAGTGCAGGCACGTCAGCAATTACAACGCACGGAAGTCCGCGCACCGTTTGACGGCGTGGTCAGCGAACGTAAAGTGTCGGCTGGTGATACCGCACAAATCGGTAAGGAACTGGTGAAAGTCATTGATCCGACCAGCATGCGTTTTGAAGGATTGGTATCGGCCGACAAAGTCACCAGCGTCAAGATCGGACAAGCAGTCTCTTTCCGCATCAATGGCTATGGCAATCAGGAATTCAGAGGAAAAGTGAAGCGCGTCGATTTAGCGGCGAACGCAACGACACGTCAGGTCGAAGTGCTGGTCACATTAGGCGAGGGCACACAGCCACGCGTATCCGGCCTGTTTGCCGAAGGCATGATAGAAGCGACATCCATGGAAACCCTGATGATCCCCGGTTCTGCACTGGTACGCGATGGTGACAAGGCGTATGCATGGCGCGTCAAGGATGGTGTTCTGAATAAAGTCAGCGTCAGCATCGGTGAGCGTGATCCGCGTCGGGGCGATTTTGTGGTGCGCAGCGGCCTGCTGAATGGCGATAAGGTGGTCAGCAATCCGCTGTCCACGTTGAAGGACGGGCAAAAAGTGCAGATGGTGGCTTCTGTTCCTAAAAATACGCCCGTTGCAGTACCTGCACCGGCAGCGGCATCCGCTGCAGCAGCCTCAGCTTCAGCTTCAACGACAGCTTCTGCGGCTGCGGGGAAATAAACCATGTTTTTATCCGACTTCAGTATCAAACGCCCGATAGCGATGATCGTGATCATCATCGCATTGATGGCGTTGGGCTTACTTGCCCTGAAAAAACTCAAGGTTAATCAGATTCCGGATGTCGATCAGCCCTTGCTGGTGGTCAGCGTGCCGTATCCCGGTGCCTCACCGGAAACCGTGGAACGGGAAGTGATTAACCGCATAGAAAAATCTTTGCAGAGTATCACCGGTGTCGATAAATTGACCTCAACTGCTTATGAAGGCAGCGCGAGTATCGTCATCTTCTTCAACTTTAATAAGAACATGGTGGAAGCCTCGGATGAGGTGAGAAATGCGATTGCTGGTGTGCGCTACAAGCTGCCGGTGGAAATGCGCGAACCGGTGCTGCAAAGGATAGACCCGTCGGCGCAACCCATCATGCAGATTGCTTTGTCTTCCAGCACACTGACGCACGCTGAGATTTCACGCAAGGCCGAAGATGAATTTTCGGAAAAATTCCGGGGCATTGATGGCGTTGCGACGGTCACTGTCAATGGTTCGCTGAAACGTGAGCTGAGTGTCTTGCTGCATTCGCAGAAACTGCGTGAATACAATGTGTCGGTGGCGGAAGTCGTGAACGCCTTAAAAAGCCAGAACACCACAGCACCGGTGGGTAAAGTCAAAGGTGAACTCAACGAACAAAGCATACGTCTGATCGGCAGGATAGAGTCGCCGGAGGATTTCAAGGCGATCGTCATCAAGCGCCGTGGTAATGAAATCATCCGTCTGGCACAGGTTGCTGATATCGCCGATGGCTTTGCTGAGATCAGCGGTTTCAGCGTCCGCAACGGCAATCCTAACGTCGGTATTTCTGTGACCCGTTCACGCGATGCGAGTACGGTGTCGGTGGCAAAACGCATTCGCAGCATGGTCGATGAGATCAACAAAACACTGCCTGCCGGTACCAAAATGGAAGTCACGCAGGATGGCGGTAAGGATGCTGAAAGCAGTCTGAATAACGTCATCGAATCGCTGATTTTCGGCGCGGTGCTGACGATTTTCGTGGTGTATGTTTTCCTTAATTCCTGGCGTTCAACTCTGATTACAGCGCTGAGTCTGCCGACCTCGGTTGTGGCCGCATTTATTGCGATCTGGTTATCCGGCTTTACCCTCAACTTTATGACCTTGCTGGGATTATCGCTGGCGATCGGTGTGTTGATTGATGATGCGATTGTGGTGCGCGAAAACATCGTCCGGCACATGGAAATGGGTGTGGACAGACGTACCGCCGCAAGTAACGGGACGAAAGAAATCGGGCTGGCCGTGGCGGCAACGACGTTTTCTATCATTGCTGTTTTCATTCCTGTCGCGTTTATGCCGGGCGTTTCCGGCGAGTGGTTCCGGCCGTTTGCGCTGACCGTCGCGTCTTCGGTGCTGGTCAGTCTGTTTATTTCCTTTACGCTCGATCCTATGTTGTCGGCTTACTGGGGTGATCCGCCGGGGCATCATGAATTGCCGAAAAAAGGCATTAGTCTGGTTCTGGCAAGGTTCAATCAATGGTTCGATCATCAGTCAGACCGTTACGGTAATGTGATTGCATGGGCGCTGCATCACCGCGTCTGGATGGCGGTGATTGCCGGTGTCTCATTTGTCGTGGCGATCGTCTTACATGCGACACTGGGCGGCTCCAGCTTTTTGCCAGCAGCCGATAACGGCATGCTGATCGTCAACGTGCGCACTCCTTCGAGTTCGAGTTTGGAATACTCTCGTCTGAAAGTTGAAAAATCAGCAGAGCTTGCGCGTACTATCAAAGAAACCAAGGCAACCAACAGCACGGTCAATCTGAGCGGTGGCCGCGTCTATGTTGATATTGGCAAAAGCACAGAACGTAAACGCTCGGCGGCGGAGATTGCCGTTGAATTGCGCAAGCTGGTCGGCAACATCATCGGCGCCGAATATGTGGTGCAGGATGACCTGAATAATGGCGGCGGTAAGCCGGTGCAGATACAGTTCTCCGGCCCGGATGCCCGCAAGCTGTTGTCGATTGCAAATGAATTCATGGATAAACTCAGAAAAGTCGATGGCGCAGTCGATGTCGGCTTATCTGAACAAGATCCTAAAGATGAATTGCAGATAGAAATGGATCGCGGACTGGCGAATACCCTCGGCATTTCTGTGAATGACGCCGCGCAAGCATTGCGGGTCGCGTTTGCCGGTGTGGAAGTTGGCGACTGGGTTGATCCTACCGGCGAAACGCGCGATGTATCTGTGCGTTTGCAACCGGGTGACCGTGTCAATCTGGAAAACATCGAACGTTTGCCTATCTCCGTGACTGGCAGCGATAAGATGGTGCCGTTGGAACAGATTGCGAAAATCACGATGGGCAAAGGGCCATCGCAGATTCAGCATTACGATGGCAAACGCATGATCGCGGTGTCAGCCAACGTGCAGGGACGTTCTGCCGGTGAAGTGACTTCCGATGCGTTGAAAATCGCCAAAGCGATGAGTTTTCCTACTGGTTATGCACTCGAACTCGGTGGTGCCGCCCGCTCGCAGAAAGAATTGTTCAGCGAGATGGGAATTGCATTGGTGATGGGCATAGGCCTGATGTATCTGATTCTGGTCATGCAGTTCGGCTCGTTTACTGCTCCGATTGCGGTGATGCTGTCTTTGCCCTTGAGTCTGATCGGCGTGGTGGTGGCGCTGTTGCTGACCAAAGGCACACTCAATCTGATGAGCTTTATCGGCATCATCATGCTGATGGGGCTGGTGGCGAAGAATGCGATTTTGCTGCTGGACTGTGCGCGTGAACGTGAGCGTGAAGGTTTTGAGCGCGAAGAAGCGCTGATGTATGCCGGGCGCAAACGTCTGCGGCCGATTCTGATGACGACATTTGCATTGATTGCAGGTATGTTGCCAGTCGCAATCGGCTTGGGTGAAGGCGGCGAGTTTTATCGTCCTTTAGCGATTGCAATCATCGGCGGCACAATCACCTCGACTTTGCTGACCTTGCTGGTGGTGCCGACTTTCTATGACAGTATAGAAATCAACAGCGACCGCATGGTGGCGAAATTTCACCGTCGCGATGAACGCTGGAATACGGCAGTGGCATTTGTGCTGACCTTGCTGGAGGCAATATTCACCGTGACGTTTATCCGCTTTATTTTCCGCCTGCCATTCCGTATCTGGCGCAAAATAAAAGGCAGAAAATAAAACGAAAAATCAATCCGCTGTCGTCAGCAAGCCAAGGCTTTACCTGCTTGCTGACGCTTCTGAAGCTTGACGTGATACCGGCAAATCAGGATACTTCGCCCACCATTTGGGGCGAAAAATACAGCAGGATAAAATGTTTTTTACAGACGGCCTTTACCAAGGGCCGTTTTCTTATTGTTCAACACAACAACAATGAAACTGGAGAGGTCGATGACGCAAAACACCGGGCACGCTGAACAAGCGAAAATGCCGCCACAAATTCCCTACATTATCGCGAATGAAGGCTGTGAACGTTTCAGCTTTTATGGCATGCGCAACATCCTGACCTCATTTCTGATTACCAGCCTGTTATTGTCGATGCCTGAAAACATGCGTGCAGGCATGGCAAAGGAAGTTTTTCATACTTTCGTGATCGGCGTTTATTTTTTCCCTTTGCTGGGTGGCTGGCTCGCCGACCGTTACTTCGGTAAATACAATACCGTGTTCTGGCTCAGCCTGGTGTATTGCGCCGGACATGCGTGTCTGGCGATATTCGAGGATAACCGCAATGGCTTTTATACCGGCCTGTTTCTGATCGCGCTGGGCTCCGGCGGGATTAAGCCACTGGTGACCTCGTTTGTCGGCGATCAGTTTGACCAGACCAATCGCAAGCTGGCGCAAAAAGTATTCGATGGCTTTTACTGGATCATCAATTTCGGATCCTTCTTCGCTTCCCTGTTGATGCCGCTGTTCCTCAAGCAACTGGGTGCCAGCGTCGCCTTTGGTATTCCCGGAGCGCTGATGTTCATCGCGACCATGATTTTCTGGTCTGGTCGCAAGAAATATGTGCATGTGCCGCCGGTCTCGAAAGACCCGCATTCTTTCCTGAATGTCGTGCGTACTGCGCTGATGACCAAAGTTGCCGGCCAATCGAATAGCGGCACGCTGATGGCATGGCTGGGCGCGGCGCTGGCCGTTGGCTCGCTATTCCTGATTCCAGCCATTGGTATCGTTGCTGCTTTGTGTCTGGTGCTGGTGTTAATGCTGGGATTCGGTGGCATGGGCGCATGGATGCAATTGGATCGCGCGCGTGGTGCCCATCCTGATGAGGCAGTCGATGGCGTGCGTTCTGTATTGCGCATTCTGGTGGTGTTTGCGCTGGTGACGCCTTTCTGGTCTTTGTTTGATCAGAAGGCGTCAACCTGGGTATTGCAGGCCGATCTGATGACGAAACCATCGTGGTTCCAGTCCTCACAGATGCAGGCATTAAACCCTATGCTGGTGATGCTGCTGATTCCATTCAATAACCTGATTCTGTACCCTATGCTCAAGCGCATGGGCGTTGAGCTGACTGCCCTGCGCCGTATGGGGCTGGGTATCGCATTTTCCGGCTTGGCATGGATCGTCGTCGGCTTTATGCAATTGGCGATTGATGGCGGCAATTCGATTGATATCACCTGGCAAATCTTGCCGTATGCTTTGCTGACTTTTGGCGAAGTGCTGGTCTCGGCGACCGGTCTGGAATTCGCTTACAGTCAGGCACCGCTGGCGATGAAAGGCGTGATCATGAGTTTCTGGAATCTGTCGGTGACGATAGGTAACTTATGGGTCTTGCTGGCCAATTCCAGCGTGAAAAGCACGGCAGTGACGGAGCAGATCAAAACGACAGGCATCAGTGTGGCGGCGTTCCAGATGTTCTTCTTCGCCGGTTTTGCCTTACTCGCAGCCTTGTTGTTTGCGCTGTATGCGAAGAACTACAAAATGCTGAATAACTATCGCAAAGCCTGAAGCAACAAGTCAGGCCACGGAAATAAAAAAAGCCGCATGATTTTTCATGCGGCTTTTTTCGTTTTCAATTACAGGTATCGAATATCAGGAATCAACAATTCGCTATCAGTGCAGGGCTTCTGTCAGTACCCGGCCTTCGGCGGCGGATGGCGGACGCACGCGCAACAGATGCGCGAGTGTCGGTGCAATATCCATCACCTCTGCATATTGACCGTAAGCGCCTGCTTTAATCCACGGTTTGCCCATGATCATTAACGGCACATTCGTGTCATACGAGTAAGGTGAACCATGCGAAGTACCTTGCTTACCGCTGCTGAAATACCAGAAAGGCTTGATGACCACCATGATGTCGCCGGATACCTGACGATTCCAGGCGCGTTGCATCAAGGTGCCGATACGGGTGGCTGGCAGATTGCCATTTTCCAGTTGCGTGCGGGTGAAGGCATTGGCGACGCCGGGGTAATTCAACAAGAAACGTGCGGCGGTGTTTTCTACTTCTTCCCGTTTCAGATTCTTTTGCTCTATCAGTGTGTAATCCAGAATCACATTTGGCGGTGACCATTTTCTGACCAGGTTTTCCTGCCCGAATTTTTCCGCCAGATGTTTACTCAATGCGGCCGACATTTGCTTACCATCGAGGCGCTGTGCATCGCGTTTGATCGATTGTGAGAATTCCGGCACATTCGGGAAGCCATGATCAGCAGTCAGTACGACCATGGTGTTATCAAGGCCAACACGTTTATCCAGATAACTGAAAAAATTCGCCAGCAGACGATCGAGTCTTTGCAAATGATCGTGCGACATCCGGCTTTCAGGGCCGAAACTATGATTCACATAATCATGGCTGGATAAGCTGACGCCCAGCACATCCGGCACACCGGCAGGATTGCGGCCCAGATTTTCGCCTTCCACCGCAGCACGTGCAAAGTCCAGTGTCATTTCATCGAGATAAGGACCGGTGTACAGCTTGCCGTAATATTCCGCATCCGGTTTGCCGGATTTGCTTTCATATTTAAACGGGAAGCGGTTTTTTTCGTCAGCGATCAGATCGTCACTGGCATCACCGGCATACGACGCATCTGCAAGTAAGGGACGCCATTCTTTGCCATAGAATCTATCCTGTGGCTTGCTGGCATGGTATTGCTGTACCCACTGCGGGTGGCTTTGCATGTAGTAGGTGCTGCTGGCGAAATTGCCCGATTTGCCCATATACATATACGCCGTACCCGCTTTGCCTGCGAGCAGAATCGCGCCGCGATCCTTGCCGGATACCGTGATCACTTTCGCGCGGTTACCGGTTGCGTAACGCAATTCGTCGCCCACCGTGCTGGCGCGTAAATTAGCAGGTGAAGTTCCCGCACCGGGTTTGGTTTCATCGCCGATATAACTGTGCGCATTGTCTTGCGTGCAGTACATGGATTCCAGTGTTTTCGTATCTGTCCAGTCATTCGAGATAATGCCGTGCTGGTAAGGATACGCGCCCGTCAGTACGGCGGCGTGACCGACCGCGGTGACTGTCACGCCATGTGCCTGATGCGCGTTGCTGAACCAGGCTCCCTGATCCAGCAGTCGGCGGAACCCGCCCTGACCGAACTGATCACGATAACGCGTGACTTGCTCTTGCGGCAAACCATCGACCACCAGCACCACGACCAGTTTTGGTTGTGCAGGCTTGTCTGCCGCAATCGCCGGAAATGCTGCCAGGCTGCTGGTGGCAACGAGACAAGTAAGTAAAAACAGCCTGCGCACAGGGCGCATACAAAGCAGGGAGGGCTTCATCGGTTTCATGTTCTGATGTTCAATGGAGGTTAACAAAACAGCCAGCCACAGGAGGCCGACTGGATGCGAGAGGAATAACAGCGTACAACAGAATTATTTCACGCCGATGATGCTTGTGGGGAGCTATTTGTGCTTTGATATGCATGAGGCCGGACATCTGCTGTTACCTAAAGCCCTGCATTGCTATCGCACGTAGACGTGTGATAACGTAGATCAGAATATTCACCATACAGGTCAGATTTTTACATTCTTGTTTTAAGAAGAGATTGGCGGCATCCGGATTGTGTTTTATCAAGACGGTTTTACTTTGATCAGAGTAATCTGGACACTTGGCAGGTCATCGATTTAAGGGAGAAAACATGAGTCTCAACAGTGCACAACAAAACAGCTTAAAAGAGAAACTGGATGGCTTGAAGCAAAGCATACAAGAGGAATTGCGACAACATAATCCTGAAAGCTTGCAGATACTATCGGGCGAGGGCGACCGCCTCACGAATGATGCGCTCAATGCCGATGAGATGGCGCAATACCTGCATCATCATGCGGAGTGGCAGGCTTTGCAGCGGGCACAGGCCAGACTCAATGAAAACGTCGCCGATATTTGCAGCGAATGTGGCAGTACCATTCCTTTTGCGCGTTTAGAGGCAGAGCCGACAGCCGAACGTTGTATCGATTGTCAGAGCAAACTCGAGGCTAACGACCATCGTCTGCATTTGCATCCGCATTCCAGCATGTAAATTACCAGGCTGCCGTAAAAAAAGCCCCGCAATATATTTAAGCGGGGCTTTTTTCTTTTAAGAAAATACTGATACCGAAATATCCTATCCGTAAGTTAAGAAGTCAGAAGATAGATATTTAAACACTGACTGACAGCACAACAATCGCATAAAAAGACAGCGTGCATGTTGCAATAAAAAGTAATGCAAAGGTGCGCCAGAGTGCGCCTTTGACAGTCAGCTGATACGCTTGTTTTAGCTGTGTGTACATATGCACCGGCGGCACAAATGCGAACAGCATTGCCGCAATTCCGCTGAAACCGAACCTGTTTAACAGCGCGGTGCACATCAGCAGTAAGCTCATGAAACATAATGAGTACAGCGAAAAAACAGCATGGTCAAACATGACGTACTGACGTCGGAACATAAACAGCAACCACAAAAATGGCAGTGACATCGGCATCAGCAGAAAAGCAAATTTTGAGGCATTACTTTTCATTTTGTAGAGAATCAGCTCAGGATTTTTAACGGCCGTCCTGATTTTCTGTTCCAACCTTGGCAGGGCCGAAGACATTTTTTTGTTGTCAAACTGCTGGTCGACTTTTTTGATCAGTGTGCTGGCATCGACAACCTCATTATCAGTTGCCGCGTTCCCTGTCTCCATAGTGATAGCTGCGGGCTGGTCAGGCGCTGTCGGGTCTTTTTTCTGACTTTGCTCTTTGTCAGTTTTTTGCGGCGTGTTTGCGCCTTCGTTCAGTTCCTTGCGCAACTGTTTTAGTTCTTTATCTATTTCTGATTGAACAGTGTTGTCATCGGCCTGCGGTATTTTTTCTTTATTGCCGTCAGTGGTGCTGTTGTTGATGCTGACCTTGCTTTTCGTTGCAGACGATAACTTTTCTTCCTGATGACTCGCCGTCATTGAAAAGACGAAAAACATCAGGAAAATCAGAAACAGAAATAGCGCCAGCGGTGACACGTAGCGTGTCCGCTGTCCCTGAATATAATTGCGGGTTAATTGTCCGGGTTTAAAAATCAGTGCCGGGATAGTGCGCCAGGCTTTGGTTTCAAAGTGCAACAATCCGTGTAAAAGCTCTTCTGCCATATGCAGCAGAGAGCGATGAATGTGCGCTGACTGCCCACAGGCATGACAATAGGCACCGGTCAAAGGCGTGCCGCAATTGGCGCAGTTGCCGGCAGGCGCATGTACTTTGGCAGCATGGGAACCGCCCGCAGCCTTTTCTGCTTCATTGACGATCAACGCCTCGCTCACGACATCCGTGGCGACATCCATTTCCATGCTCATGCAGCATCTCTCCTTCATACACTGTGACGATGGGGGTGATGTTTCCCCTTCAGCCGGCAGACAATGCCAGATATTTCAAAAAAAGCATTGTACGGTTTTTCTGAGAGATACCCCAGTGCAACTGCGGGCTGCACTGGATATTTTTTCAGACTGTCGGCTATTGATCACGAAACTGTGTATGCAAGAGGTCAGGAACGGTTTTCCTTGCTTTTTTCCACCTTCCGTTGCAAGACGAAAATCGGCTGCGCCCATTCGGTATCTTTTTTCTTTTTGCTGGTGATCAGCGTCAGTTCTGACGGGTCGTAGACGTCGGTGTTATGCGTCAATGGTGTCGTCATCAGATATTGTGCATCGGTATTTTTCAGGAACTCGCCAACCAGTTGAATATTGCGGATATCCAGATGGGCAAACGGTTCATCGATGAAAACGAAGCCGCCGGAACCATCTTCGGATTTCAGCAGGCCGATCAGCAGAATCAGTGATTTCATTACCTGCTGCCCACCGGAAGCTTCACCGTCGTTCATGCCGATAGGGCCTTTACCATCGAATTTGAATCGCACATGCAAACCGGCCTGCGCCAGTTGAATATCATCGTTCTCCAGTTTGACCGGATCGGTATGCACTTCAATGCCAGCCAGTTCACCGAGTTGCCGGATATTTTTACTATAAGCCTTGATGGTGTAACGCAGCCTGTCCATGTAGGCGGCGCGGGCATTGATAGTGGCTTCGATTGCGCGGTTATTCTGATAACGGCGTTCATCGGTTTCTGCCTGACGACCTTGCAGCAAGGCGTTCAGACGGGTGTACTGATCGACCACGGTGGCGTCAGTTTCCCAGTCATCGCGCGCCAGATTATTGCTCAGACTGCGGATGCGCAATTCGATCTGATGGACATTTTCATGTTCCGCCACCAGTTCACGCCGGTGCGAGGCACGCTTCCAATTCGGTGGCAGGGTATGCCAGGTATCGCGCATGCTGCGCAGGGTTTCGTATTGGGCGGCGCGCTCTTCGGCGTGACGCTTTTCTGATACACGCAGTTGCGCTTCGGCATCGGCGATCGCTGCCTTGGCCTGCTCCCATTTCAGATGGGCGACGGAACGCTGTTCTGTTGCTGCTTTCAGCAATGGGGCGATTTCACCTAAGCGGCTGCCGACTTCGATACGCTGTTGTTTCAGCGGTTGCGTATTGCGCTGTGCTTCTTCAAATTCAGCATGACGTGCACTGAGTTCTTTCGCTGCATCGACACCCGCCAGACGCGCTTTATACGCGCTGATTTCGCCGGCGAGTTTGCTGATGTTCATGGTCAGCACATCTTCCTGCGATTGCAGGCGCGGCAGCGATTTCAGCAAGGCTTCCAGACGCTGAGTGCGGCCGGCATTGCCGAAACGGTAGCGGGATACTTCGACAAACAGGGAGCGCCCGCCACGCCGTTCAAAATGATAAGCGTCGGGCGTAATCCATTCTTGCGAGCGCGGCAGTTTCATGCCTGCTTCAATCGAGCCGACGGTGGAGACGCGTTGTAATTGTTCGATCAGCCAGGCCGGTGCCTGCGCGGTGAAATTCACCACAGACAGCAGGCTCTGGTCTTTGACGACGGGCGCACTGATGCGTTCAGGCACGATGAAGTGGCTGTATTTCTGTTTTTCACCAATGCGGTAGGCCGCGGCGGCGTCGCTGGCTTTGTCCAGCAGTATCACTGAGGTATAGCCGCGCAGCATACCTTCCACTGCACCTTGCCATTGCGGGTCGGTGACTTCGACAATATCTGGCAGCATGCAATGCGCGATGCCCGCATCGTTCAGGGCGCGGCGCATGTGGCGCACGTTTTCCGGGTCGGGCAGGGCAGATTTACCTTGCAGTGCGGCGATGGTATCCATCTCGCTGGCGATGCGCTGGCTGAGGGCGTCGCGTTCCGCTTTCTGGCGCGAGAGTTCGGCTTCTTTTTTCTCTAAGTCGTCGGCGACATTGGCGACATCGGCATCGGCTTCGGCGGCCAGTTTTTGCAGGCGGCTTTTTTGTTCCAGCAGACTTTCCTGCGGTTTCAGCTTGGCATTGATTTGCTGCAGTTTTTCACGTAGCGCAGATTCTTCGGCTTCCAGCGCGGTTTCCACTTGCTTGGCTTCCGATACCTCATGCGCTTGCTGTGCCAGATGCTGACGGCGCCCGGATAAGGCTTCATCCTGCGTCTTCAGCAAGCGTTTGCTGTTGCGCAGTGACTGGCTGGTGGCTGCGGCTCTGGCGAGGTCTTCATGGTATTGCAGCGTTGGCAGAATTTCTTCCTGCAGATCACGTTTTTCTTTATGCAGACTTTCATACTGATGGTAATTCGCGACCTTCAGGCGCAAACCTTCCAGATTGGCTTTCGCGCCTTCGAGTTCAGTTTCAAAACGCTGCAATTCGACTTCGGTATCATGCTGATGGCGCTTCGCATCATCGTAAGCATCCAGCACTTCTTTGTCGCCAAAGACCTGAAACACCAGATCGAGCAACTGGCGTGGTGCGTATTCGCACAGCTTGTCGGTTTCGCCCTGTTCGAGCGCCAATACCTTGCCCATCGCATTCGATAACCCAGCATGAGATAAGCGTTTGCGGTAACTTTCCACACCCAGCCAGTCGTGTGCTTCGGTGACTTCTTCAATCTCAACTTTACCGCCGCGCATCAGATACTGACGCTTCCAGTCGCCGCCGTTTTTTTCTATTTTGCAGAACAGAGTGACTTCATCTTCATACAGCCCGGACATGCGGAAAGGGCGATTAGAAATCTGCGGCCCGACCGCACTGTTATCAACGACCGCACGTATCCATGCGGTTTGCTGGCCGGAATGGCGGGCATAGTGTTTGTAAGAGCGGCCCATAGAACATTCGAGGCCAAACAAAGTGCGCAAGGCATCGAGTAAGGTGGTTTTGCCGGAACCATTTTGTCCGGCAATCGTAATGATCTTGGCGTCGAGAGGAATATTTTTGATGCGCTGCCAGTAATCCCAGTGCACCAGTTCCAGCGATTTAATATGAAACATAAGTCTTATTCTTTTCCGGTGTTGAGGGGCGCGTCTGCCTGGGTATCGGCATCGCTGGTGTTATTTCTGGTGTCGTCGCTGATGTCATCACTTGTCGTCGTCTCCGCGGCATCCGGTTCATCGTTTGCTGGAGTCAGAATCGCAGGCGTGCGTACCGCAGGAATCTGGAAAATATCCGACAGTGCACCATTGATGATGCGGTCTTTCAGCGTGTCGGTATCCATCAGCAGATCCAGCAGCGGGCCTTCGAGAATCAGATCGCCTTTGCGTTCGATAAAGCCTACGCGCGCAAGCTGGCCTAGGTTCATATCCATACGCGTTTTTTTACCCAGCTTGTCGCCGAAATCGGCCAGCAGCGCACGGTATGAAATGCCGATCGAAGTATCTTCGGCGCGTGGCAAAGGTTTCTCTTTGCCGAACATATCGTTCTGATCTTCTTCGGCGAGCTGATGTGCTTCCTGGCGTTCGCGTTTCGGCAAAATAATCAGCGACCACAACACCACTAACAGCGCAACGCCATCGCGGGCGAGACCAAAATTATTGTTCTGCCAGGTTTCTTTGGTGCCGAATACTTTCGATTCGCTGTCGCGTGTCAATGCCAGCGTGACGTAATCGGCATACACGTTATCAACGAATTTCATGCCACAGGATTTGAGCCTCGCATCGAGTTCGGTACGAAAAATTTCATCGGATAAAGCGCGTTTGACCAGCTTGTCTTCACGGCGCAGGGTTTGATGCGCGAGCAGGCGCGCAATCAGGATTTGTGCATCTTCGGTCATGGTGTTTCTCTGTTTTTAGCTACGTCGTTGCCAACGTCAGTGCCGGCGTTTTTACCAGCATTGTCGGCACTGGAAATCGTGTGAATAGTGGCAGCAGGTGCAGCGCTGATGCTGGCGACGGAAAGTGCAGCGATATGAGCGTCCTGCACCTTTTGCATTTTGTCTTTGGACTGAAAAATCAGCGGCAAGCGCGCTAAATTCGCCGTCGCGCCTTGCAATGCGGATTCATTAACGTCGCCCAGCAAAGGCAGCATCGACGCCCGATACGAGGCAATCGCAAAACTGGCGGGCAGTAAAAGATCTTGCAGCGCGATCGGTTTTTCGCTCGGGTCTGATTTGCTCAGCAGCGCGAGCCAGTGGTCGAGTTCATGCAGCGCGTCGCTGTCGTCATTGGCGATGGAGACGGCATTTTCACCGGCAGGCAAGGCACCGGCGACGGCAGATACGCGATGGCTCAGCAATTCGCTTTCGGCCACGTCTATCATTTCAGATGGCGTGATAAACAGCGGCGTGACCGGGTTCGCCAGCGCATCGTCAGCGAGCGCGGCGAGGTCGTCTTTTTGCAGCAGCCAGGTTTTGATGTCGGTCGTTGATAAACCCGACTGACCAAGATGCACGCGTTGCCGTTCGATCTGGTTCAGCGCACGTGAAAACATGCCCTGCATATTCAGCAGCGCACTCTGGGCGCGGCCGATGGCCTGCGCTGCACGATGGGTGGCCGCATCGGCCCGCTCATCATGGGTAATGGCGTGTATGATTTGCGAGCCTTTTTCCACCCAGTCGCAGGCGGTGTGCCATTTCTGCTGCGCTGCGCGTAACTGGAATTCAGAGCCGGACGCAATCGCATCTGAAAATTCTTCGGTCAGCTCGATCAGACGACCCAGCAGATGATGCAGTTGTTCGACCGAGACACCGCCAACCGCTTGCGCACCGGCGACCTGCGTCAGCATGTAACTCATCTCAGCCTGATCGTTATTTTCTTCCACATGCAGCAGCGATTCTATGGCGGCCAGCACATTGCGCGCGGTTGGCGTGATGCGATACACCGACTGGCTCGCATCCCACACCAGCAGGCCGGTTGAACGCAGGCGCGACAGTACGGTTTCGAGCGCATCCGGTTCCAGATAACCGAGTTTGGCATTGATGTCGGCACGGCTCAGCGACGGTGTTTCGACATCCGCCGTCAGCTCGCGCAAGACCAGCAGACGCAACAAGACGCCGTTGAAGCCGCCATGAAACAGCGCCGTGAATGCCTGCAATACAGGCTGGGCGCGCTTTAAGGGGAAAACGGCGGAAACGTCGTCGGGAGAAATACCAGTTTTGAAATACGTCTGCAGAGCGAGGTCTTCCTCAGTCTGGACGTGAGCGTCGTCACTAAAATTTTGCATACGGCATTTTACCCGCTTGCAAGGGGCTTGAGTATTGTCTGAAAGCTATTTTGGAGCAGGGAAATGAGGCGATGATTGATGGTTTTCACGCTATCCGGTGCCGGTCGCAGAATCCGGAACTCGGCTGAAATGGCCGCAGAATCGATCCTGGAGCCAAAATAATACTGGGGGGAGTATATTTTGAAGCCCTTTGTTTATGTAGAGATCTATGCATTTTTGGCACATACTCCCCAATTTTTGTATTTTTATAGGAGAAATAGCAGCGCAATGAGGCGTTTTTCCTTGCGCTAAGCCCGCCGAACCCGTTTGCCGTTGGTGGCTGGCGCCAGTAGTGACTTGTTGTGACTTGCTGTGGCTTGTTGCGGCGAAGTCGCGGTTTGCCCTTGCTTATTCCAGCCTTTTTTTATCGTATTTGTGTTCGACGATGCGCTGATGCACAAATTCACGCTCATCCGGCGTGGCATGCAGCAGACGCGTAACGGCGGAGCGCGGCACCCGGTAATAGCGCCGACGGTTCTGGCGGGATTCAAGCGTGCGCCAGCCGCGTAAAGTCAGCCATTCCCATTGTTCATAATCGATAGGCAAAAACAGCTGCATCTTTAGTCTGTCGAGAGTGATGGTGCTGCCGAATGCCGGTTTCGCGCCGGGCGGCGGCAGCAGGCGCTGACGGCGTACATGGAATACGGTGCGTAGCTGATCTCTGAGTTTGCTGATGGCCTGATAAAGCATGGTGAGCACTCCTGCCAGAAAATATTGATCGCAAATTTTAAGCGCAAGAGGAACAAACAACGTGTAATGAATTGTAATTTTAATTACATAAGGCTGACGCAACATTGTTCCGCAGTAAGCGGCTCCGAAGCGCACACAAGATCGTCCACCCTCTGTGATCAAGACGCTGAGCGCCACTGCAACAGCGTCGGCTTTGCATACGGTATGTCCTAAGCTGCCTGGGGGCAAACCTGTAAAGCCGTTCATGCTTGTATATACTCACACAAGGCCGCAAATGTAGCGATGGTCAGAAATTCAGTAGTCTGCGAAAGAGAATGCTTTTGTTCTGCCCCTCTTTGTTTAACGTAACCAGGAATATGCTATGACGAATCCCAGCACAGAGATTGCCACCCTGGGTGGCGGATGTTTTTGGTGCACTGAAGCGGTGTTTCAACAAATTCGCGGGGTGCTGAAAGTCGAGTCCGGCTATACCGGCGGCAGTGTGCATCAGCCCAGCTATGAGCAGATCTGCACCGGTCAGACTGGTCATGCAGAAGTGGTGCGGTTGACGTTTGACTCGGCTCTCGTTTCTTATCGTGAATTGCTGGAAGTGTTTTTTACGATACACGATCCGACCACGCTGAATCGTCAGGGTAACGATGTCGGAACGCAGTATCGTTCCGCTATTTTTTATCATGGCGAACAACAGAAAAAAAGTGCGCATGAAGTGGTCGCGGCGATGGCCGCGGTATGGGATGCTCCGATCGTGACGGAAATCACGATGGCACCGATGTTTTATATCGCCGAAGACTACCACCAGAATTACTATCGCCAGCATCCTGAGCAAGGCTATTGCGCTTTCGTGGTTGCGCCTAAAGTGGCAAAAGCGCGTCAGGTTTTTGCTAAAAAATTAATTGATTAACATATTTATTTGATACTATTCTTCCAGAACCTGTTGCATAGGTTTTACGCAAAATTGTTCCCGGTTATCGTTCGTAGCCGTTTGCCGCTGCAGACCGAAGTGCTGTAAGACGCGGCAACACCACCGGGGCGGTTGACATCAGTCCTGCTATATAGATACGGATCGATATCAGGGCTCCGCACCGATGTATTCTGTTCTGGAGGCTGCAATGGCACTGCGCGATGTGAATCAGGCGACGGTAAACCTGGTCAAACAATACGAAGGGATACCGGATGGTAATCCCACAACAGACAATATTGATCCTTATCTGGATCCGGTTGGTATCTGGACTATAGGATGGGGCCATGCGATCACCTATCAGGGGCGCTTCCTGAAAGGGGCTGCAGATAAGGCGCAGGTGCAAAGCCTGTATCCCGGTGGCATTACGCTCGCTCAGGCCGAAGCCTTGTTGCATACGGATCTGATGAATGCAGGGCGCGATGTGTCGTCGGTAGTGCTGGTGTCCCTGAATGACAATGAATTCGGCGCGCTGACCAGCTTTACCTTCAATCTCGGCATCGGAAATTTGCGCAGTTCAACGCTGCTGAAGATGCTCAATGCGAATAATCGTGCCGGTGCTGCAGATCAGTTCGGGCGCTGGGTCATGGCGGATGGCAAACCCTTACCGGGACTGGTCAAACGTCGTGCCGCTGAACGGGATTTATTTCTGACGCCGGTGGTGTCGCAAGCCGACCCGCTTGTACCAACCGCACCACCCGCACCACCTGCGCAAGCAGCCTGAGGAGAAAACGATGAATACACTGTCTTTTCTGTTTTCTACGTTGCAACGATGTTTTGTTGCTGTCCTTTTTTTCTGTGGCCTGCCAGCCACCGCCGCTGACACTGTGCGTTCGACCGAGATTGTTGCCGTTGAACTCAATCATCGTTTCGTGATTTCCACTCCCGGTATTTGTGAGCAGTTGAGCAGCGATCAGTATGCCGAAGTGGAATTACGCATACAGGGGGAACTGACTCCGCTGAAACCGATGGATTGCAATCCGGCTGCGACCGGATATGGGTTGCAATTTTTTATGCCGCAGCTCGATGGCAGCGATCTCGGCGCCATGCGCGAGTTGCTGGTCGGCTCCCCATGGAAAGATGCAAAACACGGCTTTCGGCGTGATCTGCCTTACAGTCTGACCTTGAACACCGCTGTTGGCGGTGGTGTGCTGGTGAGCGGAATGTTGCGCCTGCAGGTATTGCGTCCTGCTTATCTGTTGCTGGGCTTCGGCTTTATTCTGGGTGTCGGCTTTGCATTGTTGCGCCTTGGGCGTGATTCGGGTTTATTGCGGGATGTCACCGATCTCGCCGTACGTAGTCGGAGTTTCAGCCTGTCGCGGGTGCAGATGGCATGGTGGTTTTTTATCGTCTTTGCTTCTTATATGTGGTTGTGGCTGGTCGGGGAGGGAATCCCGACCTTCTCTAGTCAGGCGCTGGGCTTGCTTGGTATCGGAAGTGCCACGTATTTTGCCGCCGCCAGTGTGGATGCGACCAAGCCACCGGTTAATAGCGAGAGTCAGGGATTCTGGAGCGATATTCTGAGTGATGCTCAGGGGTTGGCTTTGTACCGTTTTCAGATGCTGGTGTTCAATCTGTTGTTTGGCGTCCTGTTCATTTTGTATGTTGTACAGCATGTCAGTATGCCTGAATTTGACGGCAATATTCTGACCTTAATGGGCATGAGCGCCGGCACTTATGCGGGTTTTAAAATTCCCGAAAAAACGCAGAATACACCGGTTGCCGTGACGTCGACAGCATCGGTGGCGGACGTCAGCGAGGATCCTAAAAAAGCCTACAGCGCAGGTGACTGAGGCAGAAAGACGCTGTACCGCTGACGTAGTTTTTCTGCCTCAGCGGACTTTTTCTTTTTTGTAGGAATAGCAAAGCAACAGGATGGCGACTACTCCGCCTATCCAGTAATCTATGGGTGTTCCCCATAGCCAGTGGCGATGCCAGGGAACCAGCACGGGGTTAAAGCTGCTGATGCCATAGGCGGGATTCATCACGAACCACAGGCAATCTTCCGTGATCCAGAAAATGATAATACAGGCGGCTATGCGCGCTTGTATTTTCCAGCTCCATTGCGACATCCAGATGATGGGAAAATGGAAAAAGATGGCGATAAACGGAAATACCCAGGCGTGATAGCCGGTCATGGCGCGACCACCCCAGAACAAATCAAGCAACCAATGGTTTTTTATGCGCCAGGTTGGCAGACTACCGCCCCAGCCATTCGCACCTTCGATCTGAATTTCCACCTGCGCAAAAAATACAGCCAGCACAAAGACCCATAACAGGGTTAAAAATAAGTTTTTGAAAGATGAATTCATACGCTTGAAGTAAGTGTGAATGACGTGCTGGTCCGGGAGTTGTTGCTTGATTGCTCAGCGTTAGCTTGCTGTTTGCATTGTGTTTGCCTCTTGCCATCCGAATACTTGTGTTAAGACATCGGCTGCAGCATGTGGCTTACCTAAGGCGAGCGCTTTGCGGCGCATCTCATGTAATTTTTCGGGCTGGCTGAGTAGTACATTCAGACGGTAGGCAAGGCTGATATGGTCGTGGGCTTTCAGTGCGACACCTTGTTCGAGTAAGAAGTCGGCATTCCTTTCTTCCTGTCCGGGAATCGGTGATGTCACGATCATCGCCACGCCACTGGCAAGACATTCCGAGGTGGTAAGACCACCAGGTTTGGTAATGACCAGATCCGCACAAGCCATCAGACGTTCAACCTTGTTACTGAATCCGAGTGGCAGCAGCTTGCCAGGATAATGCTGTGCCAGCGCCTGCATTTTATGTAGCATCTGCGTGTTATTTCCTGCCAGTGTTATCAGTTGAAATGGCGTCTCTAAGCGCAATAAGTGCGCAGCCAGTTTGTCGAGATCGCCGACACCGGCACCGCCGCCCATCAGCAAAACCGTTGGTTTGTGCGGGTCCAGTCCATACTCCGCGGCACAGCTGCGGCGATCATGCCGTTGCGTGAAGCCAGGCATCACAGGAATGCCGGTGACATGTATTTTTTGCGCAGGAATGCCATTCTGGCGCATGCGTTCAGCGACTTCGGCATTAGCGGCGAAATAGCCTGCCATATTGTCATACACCCACATGCGGTGTAAGTCGAAATCGGTGACTTGTACCCACACCGGGCAGCTGAGTTCCGATTTTCGTATCAGGTGCGACAGCATTTCTGCCGGCAGGAAATGTGTGCAGATAATCGCATCAGGCTGAAATCCGGTCAGCATTTTTTTCAGCGGACGGGCATTCAGTCTTTCCACGCCACGGCGTAGTTTTTCGAGGAAGCCGTTGGCTTGCGCGCTATTACTTGCGTGATACAGATAGCCCCATAGCAGAGGAGCGCGGTTGACCAGTCGGATATAAAAATCGGTATAAATCTTGCGAAATCCGGCGGTAACAAAATCCATCACATCCAGATGGCGTATTTCCGCTTCTTCGTCGCCTGCCAAGGCACAGGCGAGCAGCGCTTCTGCGGCCCGTTTATGCCCGCTCCCCGCAGAAACGCTGAGCAACAAGATTTTTTTTCGCATGAATTTGAACTGATCGGAAACGATCATTCAGCATAACAGTGCAGTGTGATGACTTGATGACGTGATCTGACGCCGCAGTCCACGGGTTTTTGAATGCCGGCGCGAGATAAAGAAAATCCCCCGGCCAGGCAAATAGCAACGGGGGATTTGTACGCGCCATATAAGACGGCGCAGCAGAAAGCGAGAGAGCTGATTAAGGCTGCAAGCGACCTATACTCCATCTGCCATCTGCATTACGGGTGTAGACGATACGATCATGCAGACGCGAACTGCGGCCTTGCCAGAATTCGATTTTTTCCGGTACCAGACGGTAACCGCCCCAATGTTCTGGGCGCGGTGGCTGGTCGCCAAATGTACCGACAACGCTGGCTAACTGCTGTTCCAGCAGATCGCGATTGGCAATCGTCTGGCTCTGGGCTGATGCATTGGCGCTCTGGCGGCTACCTAATGGGCGACTATAAAAATACGCATCGTTTTCTTCGGAAGACACTTTTTCTATGCGACCTTCAATGCGAACCTGACGTTCCAGAGCAGACCAGAAAAATAACAAGGCCGCGTAGGGATTAGCTGTCAGATCCTTACCTTTCGCACTGTCGTAATTGGTGAACCAGCAAAAACCACGTTGATCAAATTCCTTGATCAGCACGATGCGCGACGTTGGACGT
This sequence comes from Undibacterium sp. FT79W, assembly GCF_014284215.1. NCBI lineage: Bacteria > Pseudomonadati > Pseudomonadota > Betaproteobacteria > Burkholderiales > Oxalobacteraceae > Undibacterium > Undibacterium sp. FT79W. Next base: position 276,568 of record NZ_JACOGB010000001.1, read on the forward strand.
CCGTCATCATTGACAGTGGATAAGCTCATGGCGTTTGCTTCGGCAGCATCCGCTTTTAATGCCTGATCAAACCAGATGCCAAACTGTTCAATCGGATCAGCGGCGACGTCTGATTCGGTCAGGCTGGCTTGTTGATAATCCTTGCGGAGATGGGCGATAGACATACGATTCCTTTAAAAACAAAATGGGGTTGTCTGTAATTACGGCTGACGTTATGGCGGCACAGTCCGGGTTCTGGCGCTAGGCGCTGATGCCCCGGCGCGCCTGCATCGCCGCACCTAATTTCTGCATTTGTGCAGCACTGAATAAACGCTGCGCCATCGGTGCGATCTGGCCTTCTTCAATTTGCATATGTTTGGCATACAGTGCTGCAAAATCCTCAACCTCTGCAGCCGATAAATCAGTTCCTGTGCCATCTTCAATTGCCTGCAACTGAGCGCCCAGTACTTTCCACTGCGCTGCCATTTGCTGATGCTGCTGCAAGATGTCTGTCAGTAATACGGCCAACAGACTCGCATCCTCACCGGTGGCGGTCGCTTGCAACTCTGGCAGTAAATCAATTTCTTCATCTTCATGATGCAGAGGCGCTGCTTTATTGAAGTACCGCAAAACAGCTTTCGCCGCTTGCTGCGCATTTTCATCAATACCAACATCATTCAGATGCACTACCAGTTTATCCATCGTTGCAAGTTGCTTGCGGATACGGTCGTGGCAATGTTTAAGAACGGCGAGTGGCTGATCAAAGCCCGGCGCACTGTCAAATAAGTTGTTCATGCAGACTCCTTCTGGAGATGTTGATCATCATTATGCAATACCCATTGTAGACCTGCTTGCGACACATCAACCGTGGTCTTGTAAAATGGCGCCTGAATTTAAATTTCTTCTTATTATGCAACAAGATTCTGACATTGATTTTGATCGTCGTTTTGGCGGTATCGCACGACTATATGGCAGTAATGCCCTGACACGTTTTACGACCGCTCACGTCTGCGTGATCGGCGTCGGCGGTGTCGGTTCATGGGTTGTGGAAGCGCTTGCCCGCAGTGCTATCGGGCGTATCACGATGATCGATCTCGATAACGTTGCCGAATCCAATGTTAATCGCCAGATACAGGCGACCAGTGACACTCTGGGGAAAGCCAAAGTGACCGCCTTAGCGGAGCGGATAGCCTTAATCAATCCTTTTTGTCAGGTGACTGAGGTTGAAGATTTTGTGACGCCGGACAACCTTGATGCGATGCTGGGACAGCATGGTTTTGATTATGTGATTGATGCAATTGACAACGTTAAGGCAAAAACGGCCTTGATCGCTTATTGTCGTCAGCACGCGATTCCTTTGATCACGATAGGCGCAGCCGGCGGACAGACTGATCCCGGCAAGATAGAAATTCGTGATTTATCGCGTACCGAGCAGGAGCCCTTGCTGGCGCTGGTGCGCAAGCGCTTACGACAGAATCACGGTTTTCCACGTGGAACAAAAAGTAAATTCGGTATCGACGCGGTGTTTTCTATGGAAGCATTGACGATGCCGGAAACGGCCGAGGCGTGTGAGGTTGATGCCAGCAGTACTGACAGCGCTGGCAGCACCAATGGTATAAGCGGCCTGAACTGCGCTGGTTTCGGCTCTTCTGTAGTGGTGACGGCATCGTTCGGTTTAATGGCGGCAGCGCATGTTCTGCGTCAATTAGCGCAGCTTGAAAAATAAGTTAAAAGCCGCTTGAGCATGCATAAATCAAGTAAAATTAGTGCCTTAAGGAAATATTTTGACGAGAGTGGTGTGCGGCGATACATCACATCGTCTTAAACTCATCTGAATTTAATCTCATCAGAACGCAGGCAGATAAACACCTTTGCGTCTTTTGTTTTAAATTTTTTTTAAGGAACAGAACAATGAGCGTTGCTGAACTTAGCGCAACAAAAGCAGATTCTGATGATCGTCAGGCGATCCAGAAAGATCAGGAATTTCTTGCTTTTCGACTGGGCTCCGAGGAATACGGTATTCCGATTTTACTGACCCAGGAAATTCGTAATTTTGAAGCACTGACGCGGATTGCCAATGCGCCGGAATACCTGAAAGGCGTAATGAATTTACGCGGCGTCATTGTCCCCGTGATAGACATGCGTTTGCGTTTCGCGACAGGAGAGGCGACGTTTGACGCTTCGACTGTGGTGATCGTGCTCAACATCGACGGGCATGTCATAGGAATGATCGTTGACAGTGTGTCTGACGTTGTGACCTTGCCAGCCTCGGCAATCAAACCGCCGCCAGATATGGGGACAACGTTTTCCTCAGATTATCTGGTTGGTCTGGGCGACATTGATGACCGTATGATTATTTTGCTGGATATTGAAAAACTGATGTCTGGTCCTGAACTGGGTCTGGTCAGCAAGCAGTAATCACAAGCAATAATCCATCTTTATCATCCAACATCAAAAAGCCCTGATCAGCGCGAAGCGATCAGGGCTTTTTAATATTTAGCAGAGCGGTTTAGCGGAGCGGCATATTTGCCGTGCAGAGGCCTAGTCTATTTTGAAATTAAACTCGGTGACCGTTGTCTGCGCTCTCGATATCGGCGCGTATTTCCACTGCATCACTGTAGCAATGACTTCTTTATCAAAATGCCTGGGCGGGCGGGCTTTCAAAATCTCCACCTGTGACACTTTGCCATCCGGTTCGACATGAATTTTGGCGCTGACCACACCTTCAGTCACGCCTGCACGTGCCGCACTTGCAGGGTATTTCGGTTGAACACTGTTCAGCAGTTTTAATACGATGCGCTCTGGCTCTGCTGCTTTTGCAACAACCGGAGCCGGGGCGGCAGCGACAACCGGGGCTGCTTCTACCGGTTTCGTCACCACAGGTGCCGGCGCGGGAGCCGGGGTGGAGGCGGCGGCCAAGACTTCCCGTGCAACAGGTGAAGGTTTAGCTGGCGGTGTTTTACTTTCCTGCGCACGTTTTGCTTCCAGTGCCTGCTTCTCTTTTTCTTTTTCCTTGGCTTCTTTCAGCAGTTTTTCTTCCTGCGCGATTTGTGCCGCCGTTTTATTGGATGCCTGATCCATCCATTTTGTTACGTCTGCGACATGCCCGTGATTGACGGGATTTTTGACCAGACCTGTCGGCATTTCGCCTGAGGCGGCGGAGGCAGCGGTTTCCTTGGGCGGTTCTTCTGGTGGCGGTGTCTTGGAACACGCCGTAATCAATACACCGGTACAAAGTATGGCGAACGCAGACGTGCGGCGTTTATGCGCTGGTTGTTGAACTACCTTATTCATATTTCTCCCTATACAAATCGGTTGCTGCATCAATATCTTTTAGTGCTTTGTGCCGATATCACCCGGCTTTTTATATTTTTCGCAAAAGAAAATTCAGTTCAATTGGAAGTTAATTGTATAAAAGATATATTCCTATCCTGACATGGAATAATTTCTATAGCAATATTTTTGTGATGACTTCTTTCAATGTCACTATTGTTTTGAAAAAAATCACAGCAGGAATTGTGCCAGCGGATATCTTTTAAAAAATCAGGCTGTTTCCAGACTTGAACAGGATGTTTACCGGTAACCGTCACCAACGGGTACGGGTGTTATGCACTTGATTAGTGCTGAATTGTTGCAGTTGTGCGCTATAAATCAGCGTGGATGACACTTCTCTTGCCTTGCAGTGTTGCGTGGCAAGAGAAGGTGAGGCAGGTATCAGGATTTACCGAATACTTCGTTGAGTTGCTGAGTGACACGGATAAAGGTGGTGCGTTTAGTCAGCTCTTTGAGTTTATGTGCGCCGACATAGGTGCAGGCAGAGCGTACGCCGCCAAGGATATCCTGCAGGCTGGCCTCCACCGGACCCCGGTAGGGAATCAATACTTCTTTTCCTTCCGATGCACGATATTTCGCAACGCCGCCCGCATATTTGTCCATCGCAGCGCGACTGCTCATGCCGTAGAAGCGTTTAAATTGCTGGCCGTCCCGCTCGACCAGATCGCCGCTGCATTCATCGTGACCGGCCAGCATGCCTCCCAACATGATGAAATCGGCGCCACCGCCGAACGCTTTTGCCAGATCACCGGGAACAACGCAGCCGCCATCGGCACAAATTTGCCCACCCAGACCATGTGCGGCATCGGCACATTCGATAATCGCCGATAGTTGCGGATAACCAACACCTGTCATTTTACGGGTGGTGCAAACGGAGCCTGGGCCTATGCCCACTTTAACAATATCAGCGCCGGCAAGGATTAATTCTTCGGTGATATCACCTGTCACCACATTGCCCGCCATGATGGTCAGATGAGGGTAGGTGGCGCGTACCTTTTTAACGAAATTAATGAAACCTTCGGTATAGCCATTCGCCACATCGATGCAGACGTATTCAATCGCATTTTTTGCGCGAGCCATGACAGCTGAAAATTTTTCAAAGTCAGCTTGTGTAATGCCCATCGAATAAAACGCGGTCGATTTTTTTTCCAGCGTCGAGAAATAGCTGACCAGTGTGTCCTCGTCGTAGTGCTTGTGCAGGGCGACTGATAACTGATGGCCTTCCAGTGCCCGCGCCATTTCTATCGTGCCGGTGGAATCCATGTTGGCAGCGATAATCGGAATGCCGTTGTAGGTTTTGCCGGAATGGTGAAAGACGAATTCCCGGTTTAAATCAACCTGGGCGCGGGATGTAAGGGTAGAGCGCTTGGGACGGATCAACACGTCTTTAAAATCAAGTCTCAGTGTTTCTTCAATATGCATGACGACTCCGTAATGCGTCTGGCGGACGCGGGAAGGGACAACCCGGGCGATGAATCAGATAAAACGCACCAAGTCGTTGAGCCGTAGTTAAGTATAGTCCTAAAAAAATGCCGGTTTGGAATTGATTTTGAAATGAGGAATATCACCGCTGACGTATACGCGGGATCACGGCAGAGCAGTAATCATTCAATTCGTTTGCAAGACTTAATAAAAATGCGGCTTAGCAGGCAGAATACCTCGCTAAGCCGCATTATTGTTGAGACTAAGTGTGAAATCTTAGTGGCAGCTTCCTTTGCCTTTATCGCTGAAGTTGCTCCCCTGTACTGGCAGAAATTCCCACTCATAGGATTTTTCCTGCAGCGTCAGTTTCAACACGCCATGCGTATTGTTGTCGCGGATTTCGGTTGCCGCTTTTGGCAGAAACATCGGTGTCAGTTTAGCGCCACCAGTACCGACGACGAAACTGCGGATACCATTTTTATCGTCCCTGTCGCCGTTACTATCAAGTGGTGCAAATCGTTCGTAATCGTGATCGTGAGACGTCAGTACGATGTCTGCTTTGGCTGCCGCCAGGATTTTCCAGATGCTGTGCATGTGCGGGTTGTTGCCGTGTCCGCCAGAGCTGTAGGCAGGGTGATGCCAGAACGCCAGTGTGCACGTTTGTTTGCTATGACTGAGTTCTTCTTTCAGCCAACTCACCTGCTTCTCCATCTGTGCAGGATCAAGATTACTGTTGAGCGAGAGTATCTGCCATGCACCTGCGTGCTTCGCATAATAGCCGCGTCGTTCTGGCCCGGCGATTTCGCCGAAATAATTGTAATAGCCCAGTGCTTTCGGCATGCCATAGTCATGATTGCCCGGCGATGGCAGCGTGCGCTCTTTAAAACGTCCCCAGGTTGGTTCATAACAATCGCTGAACTCCTCCGGCTTACCGATAGGATAAGTATTGTCGCCGAGCGTGATCACGATGGCATTGCTGTCTTTTTCCAACGCACTGGCGATCATATCTGAGGTGCGTGCGGCGACTGATTCCGCAGCCGGTTTTTTCCGGCAATCGGCAATGTCACCGGCGGCATAAATGGTGACGGCTGTGGGAACAGAATTTTTTTGATTTCCTTTTTTTGTCGCCGGATTCTGGTGAGCAGGCTGAGCGAGTGCAGATGAAATCAGAAGTGGCAACAACAGAGAGAAGCGCAAACGCATAAATATGTCCGGACAACAAAAGGCAATAACAGAGGCGCGTATTTTACCTGTTCGCCAGCCTGTGCTGTGATGCTTTTGCTATGCTGTGCGCGTTGCTTGTTGCATAGATAAACACCCCGTAGCCGGTGTATCAGATACGGGGTGCTGAATAAAGCTATCTGCTGAGAGCGGACAGCCTAGTCAATGCGTCAATCAGATCTTGCCGCTGACAGTCACGAATAACTGACGCGGTGCGCCGGACAGCAAGGTCTGTGCAGTGCCAGTCGGATCAAAGGTCTGGAAGCCATTCGAACCGATAGTGCTGAAGTATTGTTTGTTGAGCAGGTTTTCAACATTCAGCTGAATCGAGAAATCTTTAATGCCGCCCAGATTTTTCTGTTTGTAACCGGTTGACAGATTCATGACCCAGTATGCAGGAACGCTGGCGTCGTTGCTGTAGGTGTAGAAACGCTTGTCTGTATATTTTCCACCGACGCGGCCAAACCATTGTGGCGTTTCATAAGACAGTTCAGTTTTGAACATCAGCTTTGGTGAATCAACAACCTGTTTTCCAGCGATATCGACCAGCGTTTTGCCGTCCATATAGTTGGATTTATATTGCGCATCGTTATACGTCAGCGAGTTGAACAGAGACCAGTCTTTCGCCAGCGTCCACATTGCCGCCGCCTCGATACCTTTGGCTTCTACCTTACCAACGTTGACGAATGTGCTTGGACAACCAACAATGCCCGCGCAAGTGGCGACTGCCATCAGGCGGTCATCGAAACGTGTGAAATAGGCTGCGACGGAACCGACCAGACTATCAGTTTTGAAGCGATAACCGGCATCGATAGTTTTCGATGTTTCAGGTTTGATCGTGCCGGCACTCAGATTAAATGCAGTCTGTGTCTGGGAAAACGGGCCACTGACACCCGGTTGATAGGCGCGCATATTTTCCGATAAGCTGAGGAACAGTTCATCCGATTTGGTCAGCGCGTAATTCAGACCCAATTGCGGCAGGAAGTTTTTAGAGGCGGTCAGATCACCGGCAGCACGGGTACCGACCACGTTGACGGCATTGATTTTGACGTTCGGAGATTTGAAGCCGACATTCAGTTTCAGCTTATCCGCCATCAGGGAAATCGTATCCTGTGCGTAGAACTGAGTGGTCGTGGTCGTGAAATTTTGTTTGAAGCCAGTTGATGTGGGATTGGTGAGGAACTCGTTGGTATCCTGGCCGCCAGTGGCATTATAAAAATTACGTGTCAGTGTGTGCAGGCTGCTCTCTGCCCAGAAGCCGCCATTGAATGTGTGTTGGCCAAGTTCGGCTGTCAGGTCGGCAATCACACCGTTGCGGCTGATCGAATATTCTGTGGTGCGGATAGAAATCGGTAAGCCATTTGTCGATGGTGTATAAGGCGTGTACCAGTGACCCTGACCCTCATTACTGTGGTGGTAAGCCGTTGTTTTCAGATAGACGTCATCACCAAAACGGTTGTCCAGTGTGGCACCGAGCAGGCTGTCTTTACGCAAGCCGCTGCCCTGGTAGTAGGCGTCATCCAGGCTGTTAACTTTGCCGGTATACACACCTTTGGCAGCATTGACGGCACGCTGCCAGTCCGGTGCATAGTTATCCCAGTCGTAGCCTAGACGGTTTGCCATTTCTACCGACAAATCCTGATAGTCGACTTCTTTACGGTCTGAGTAATTAAAGAAGGCCGTCAGCTTGCTGTTGCCCAGTTTTTGTACCAGTTTGGAGTTAAAAATATCCTGATCCTGTGCGCCTGCACCTTTCCATTTTTCTGCACGTTGACGCGTCACGCTCAGATAGGCTTTAGTGCCTGAAGACAGCAAACCGGTATCAACGCGTGCGAAGGTGCGATAGGTTTTGTCGCTGCCAATAGTTTGTGAGCCCGTGATGCCGAATTCATCTGTCGGTACAGATGAGAAGAATTGCACTGTACCGCCCAGATTGCTGGTCGATGCCGTACCAACTGCGCCAGCACCTTGAGACAAGGTCACGCGACCAATGTTTTCAGATGAAATTGCACGGCTGATATGCAGACCGTTGTTGTTGCCGTAGCTCATGTCGCCGAGTGGCACATTGTCCAGCGTGAAGCCCATTTGACTCTGATTGAAACCGCGTGCGCTGAAACGTGTAGACCATTCATAGGCACCGAAAGGATCAGCAGACTGGAAGCTGACGCCAGGTAGTTTTTCCAGGACTTTCAGTGGGTTGCTGCCAGGTAAAGCCAGCGCCAGGTCTTTTTTGGAAACGTCTTGTACCTGACGTGTATTGCCTTGGCCGAAGATAACGACGTTGACAACGTCTGCAGGTGCTTCTTCTGCGAATGCGGGAGCAGCAAAAGCTTGCAGCAAAATCAGATACAGCGGGGAACGACGAAGTTTGGGTGCCATGATTGGGTTCCTGAGTCGATGATGAATAAGAATGCGAAGATGTTGTGTGCCTTCAGGCGGTTCTGCAGAGCGGGTATCAGTTAATCTGATACTTATCTGAAGAAGCGCGGAAGCAATGTGCTTTTAATGCGTTGAAAAGCAGAAGTTTCCGGACGTCAACGCGGCAAAGTGTAGTCAGCCAATATGACAGGAAGGTGAATTTAAACTGGAAGAAATACTCGCTACATTTCAGCAACAACATCATTAATTAGGTCATCACGAGGACATATTTACGACGTGTTATCCAGTCTTGAACGTAATATCTGAGGCCATTTTTTTGAAAGCCCATCATTTGAAAGACAATAAAAAAACAGGCAAACAGCAATCGCTGCATACCTGCTTTTTTTACGCGGATGATGACGGTTGTGCCTGCGCTTACGGTTTCTGTTTGAAATCAAACATGCCCATCAGGTCGCCCAGTGCAGGGCGGTTCAGCGGTACATACGGATTCTTCTTATCGGTCACCGGATTTGGCAAATTGTCGCGGCTGCGTTTCGACAGTGGTGCCAGCTTCCAGTTGCGCTGTATGAATTTCAGTATCGATGCGTGATCGTAATAAGTATGATCGACATGCCCTTTTTTCGCATACGGTGACACTGCAACCAGCGGGATACGTGTGCCGTCACCGAAGAAATCAATCAATTGCACATAGCCAGAATCGTAATAGCCACCGCCTTCATCGAAGGTAATCAGGATCGCGGTTTTTTTCCATAGTTCCGGATTGGCTTTGACGCGGGCGATCACATCGGCAGCCAGCTCATCAAAACTGGATTCCGAGGCATAGCCGGGATGACCGGACAGGCTGTCGTACGGCGCGATATAGGAGACAGCAGGGAAGGATTTCTCCTCTTTTTTTACATCGACATAAAACTGATGCATATCTTGTAATTTGTTTTTATCCGGCCCGGTCATGGTTGACGTGAAGAACGACGGCGTATCGCACATGGCGCAATACTCTTTGTCCACATTCTTACCGTCATTACGACCACCGCTGTACCATTTCCATGGAATACCGGCAGCGGTCAGCGCATCGCCGATGTGAGGAATCGTTTGTGGCGGCAGCAAAAATTTATCCGCACCCAGTGCCAGCGGTTCACCCAGTGGCGAGTAGGCTGGGTCCATATTGTTGACCATGTAGTAGGTGTCCGGCGCGCAATTGCCCTGATTGAATGCCTGATACGGTAGTTTTTTCAGAAAGGCGTGTATACCGGCAGCGCCAGGTTGCGACAGATCGGCGCACTGAATATATGTGCCGCCACGGTAGCCGTCTTCGGTGTACCAGTTATTGGTATTCGGCTGTGGATCAGGGTTCTCTATCATCTTCGCAGGAGGCACCGCAGGCTTGCCCTGATCCGTATAGAAGGTCACGTCACCTGTTGCCAGCGCCAGATAGTTGACGGTGGTGCCGCCCATGATGGGTTGGTGATAGTTATCGGCAATCGCGTAGTTGTCGGCCAGTTTTTTGAAGGTCGGCGCATCGCCGGTGGACATATTGTAAAAGCCCATCGCAATGCCACCCTGATAGGTGCGACCAGGGGCGAAAGGAATCGGGGCGTTGCTTGGGCCAACACCCGTCATTTCTGCGACCCAGACAAACAGGTCATTATTGCCGCCGTTAATCTGTTGCCACATCTGGAAAAAACGGTGCACCGGATCGCCGGTATGTGCACCGTAGCTGACGTGCTTGGTAATCTGATAGGGGCCATTAGGCATGTCTGCCGGAAAACGCGCATCCGGTACGTCATGACGCTGGCCGAAAGCACCGGCAGCATACGGCTGGGGCAGGCTGGCATAAGGGGCTTTGACAGTTGGCGTCGGGGTATAGGCCGTAACATTTTCCGCTGTCTTTTGCGCTGCCAGATGGTAGTTTGGCCCTGGCGAACCATCGGCTTTGACGATGCCTTTAGACCACAGGTTAGAGATAGTCTGCTTCCTTTTTGGCTGATACACGCCGTACAGATTGTCAAACGTCCGGTTCTCGCCCACCAATACAATCACATGCTCAATCGGTGTGGTGGTGACAGTCTGGGCATAGCTGCTGTGGGCGTACAAAGCGCTGAGTAAAAGCACTGACAGGGGAGTTTTTTTCATCATGGGTCAGCAAAGGTTAGTGAAGTATTCGATACATTGCGGCGATCGCCCGGCTAGCTGATGGATGTCGTTGGCAGGTTTTCCTGCTACGGTCAGAAACGATAACGGTACCGACAGATGTCCAGGGAGTGTGAGTGTCGGAGAGCGATGCTAGCAGCGGCAGATGACGTTGATGTGACAAGGACTTGCGTCCTGATGAGGGTTGCTGATCCTGCTGTAAATAGCAAAACAGGAAGTGCATTGTGCACTTCCTGTTCCTGATTGATGATGCCTGAACGGCAGTGAATTACTGTGAATTATGCTTGATTTAGAGGCGGGTATAGCGCAGCCGCAGGGCATTACTGATAACAGAGACCGAACTGAGGCTCATCGCCGCGCTGGCAATCATCGGGCTTAACAGGATGCCGAACCAGGGGAATAACACGCCGGCTGCAACCGGCACGCCGATGAAATTATAGGCAAACGCAAAAAACAGATTCTGACGAATATTGCGCATGACATTCCGGCTCAGCGTGCGAGCCTTGGCAATGCCGCGCAGATCACCTTTGACCAGCACCACATGTGCACTGTGCATAGCGACGTCGGTGCCGGTACCCATAGCAATGCCGACATTCGCCTGTGCCAGTGCTGGCGCATCGTTGATGCCATCACCGGCCATCGCGACCATGCATCCCTGTTGCTGCAATTGCTGAATGAAACGGAATTTATCTTCCGGCAGCACATCTGCATGCACCTCGTTTAATCCCAGCTGTGTTGCAACCGCCTGCGCAGTCTGTGCATTGTCGCCAGTCAGTACAATCACGCGGATTCCTTGTTGCTGTAACTGTTGCACGGCTTGCAGGCTGCTGGCTTTGATACTGTCGGCAACGCTGATCAGCGCTGCTGCTTTGGCGTTGACTGCCATCACCATGACCGTGTGACCACGCTGCTGCAACTCAAGTATACGAGGGCTGAATTCCTGCAAGCTGATATGGTTTTCTTCCATTAGCGCAGGTTTGCCGAGCAATATCTGCTGTCCGTTGAACGTTGCCTGTACACCCTTGCCGCTGATGGCTTTAAAGTCGCTGATGCTGGCTGCGGTGATATTTTTTTTGCGGATAAAATCCACCACTGCCTGCGCCAGAGGATGTTCACTTTGCTGTTCTGTCGCCAGCGCGATTGCTGATAATTCCTCTTCATTCGTACCATCTGCGACGATGAATTCCTGCAGCGTTGGCTTGCCTTCGGTGAGAGTGCCGGTTTTATCGATGACCAGCGTATCAATTTTTTCCAGACGCTCAAGTGCTTCGGCATCTTTGATCAATATGCCTTCGACCGCGCCACGCCCGATACCGACGGTGACCGAAATCGGCGTCGCCAGACCGAGTGCGCAAGGGCAGGCAATGATCAGCACGGATACGGCTGCCATCAAGCCATTCGCCAGTGCCGGGGCGGGGCCGAATATGGCCCATAATATAAACGCCAGTATCGCCGCCGCGATGACTGCAGGCACAAACCAGCCGGCCACTTTATCGGCGAGTTTTTGTATCGGTGCGCGCGAACGGCCAGCCTGATTCACCATATCGATGATCTTCGCAATCAGCGTATCTCTGCCGATTTTTTCGGCCCGTAGGCTGAAGCTGCCTTGTTGATTGATGGTACCGGCGCTGAGTTTATCTCCGGCCTGTTTGCCAACCGGAATCGGTTCGCCGGTAATCATCGACTCATCAACATGCGAATGTCCATCGACCAGCAGCCCGTCGACCGGAATGTGGGCGCCGGGTTTGACGCGCAGCAGATCGCCGACCTGAACTTTGTCGAGTGGGATTTCAGTTTCGTTGCCATCGGCAGCAATGCGTATGGCTGTTGCCGGAGTCAGTGCCAGCAAAGATTTGATGGCCTGATTTGTTTGCGAGCGGGCGCGTAACTCCAGCACCTGGCCCAGAATAACGAGACAGATAATGACGGCGGCGGCTTCAAAATACAGCGGTGCCATGCCATTCATCTTGAATGCGTCTGGCAGCGCTTGCGGAAATAGCAGCGCAAACAGACTGAACAGATAAGCCGCAGCGGTGCCGACACCGATCAGGCTGAACATATTCAGATTGCCGCTTTTGAACGAGGCGATCGCCCGTTCAAAAAATGGCCGTCCCAGCCATACGACTACAGGTGTTGCCAATGCAAACTGCAGCCAGTCGAAGATACGCATGCCCAGTAAATCATGGAAAGAAATACCGGGCAGCATGTCGCCCATCGTCAGCAGTAACAAGGGCAGGCTGAGAGCAATGCTGATTTTCAGGCGCCTGCTCATATCGAGAAGTTCGCTGTTATCTTCCTCGATAATGGCTTCTTTCGGTTCCAGCGCCATGCCGCAGATAGGGCAGATACCCGGACCGATTTGCTCAATTTCCGGATCCATCGGACAGATGTAAATCGCATCTTTGGCAACCGGTTTTGCCGCAGGTGCCTGCTCCGGATTTAAATATGTCTGCGGATTTTTACTGAACTTCTGTTTGCACGAGTCGCAGCAGAAATAATAGGTTTGACCAGCGTGCACGAACTGATGCTGGCTATTCTCATTGACCGTCATCCCGCAGACCGGATCTTTATGCGCGCCTTGCGGGTCGTGTTGCATACTTTGCGGAGCAGCATGGCTGCCGCCGCAACAGGAATTGCCAGTCGTTGGTTTAACACGGCTGACTTCACGTACTACTTGGTCTGACGCCGCCGCAACATTTGCAGTAGTTACAGGCGCAGATGTAGAAGCAGCAGATGCTGCCGGAACGCTGCCCATACCGATGACGCGTTTGGTTTTGACATAATTTTCAGGTGCAGCCGTGAATTTGCTCACGCATGACTGGCTGCAGAAATAATAGGCGACGCCCTGGAAGCGCGCCGTTTTTTCAGTATTCTTCGCCACCTGCATGCCACATACGGGATCGGTATATTTTTTTTCTTCCGGCGCTGGTGCTGACGACGGTGAGGACGCAGGCGTTGATGCAGATTGTCCGCAGCAATTGCCGCTATGTTGATGCTTGTCGGTCATGACTATTCTCCTTAATCGACTATCCGCTGTATCATAGACTCCGTACCTGAGAACAGAGTCAAGGACTTTTTATTTATGTCTGCTACAGATCAATACACCATAGGACAATTGGCCAAAGCCGCCAGCGTGGGCGTCGAGACTATACGCTACTACCAGCGCCGGGGCTTGCTGGCAGTACCCGATGTGAGCTCTGGATTTCGCACCTATCCTGTGGCGGATGCCGAGCGCATCCGCTTCATCAAACGGGCGCAGGAACTGGGATTTTCGCTGGAGGAAATTTCGCATTTGCTGATGCTCGAAGACAGTAATGATAAGCCAGCGATACGGGATATTGCCAGTGAGCGCCTTGATCAGGTACGCGCCAAGCTGGCGGATTTGCAAAAAATGGAAACGATGCTGGCGCAACTGATTGATGCCTGTGCGTCGGCGCCGCAGCAGGCTCAGTGCCCGATTATCAAGGCTTTGGGTCATTCCAGTCATTGCCATAAAACTTCAGGTACATAAGCAGCCTGAACGTCCGCGAGGTGTCCGGTCGCTTTATTTTATTGTCCGGACTATCACTTTTATTCAGGTCCGTTGAATTAAATCTGAATAAAATCAAGGGCTTAAAGTTTTCTATTTTGTGGCACGCTTTCTGCAATACCTCTGGCAACACAGAGGAGGAAGGTGATCATGAGAGACACAGCGAAAACAAATGTCAGGCCGCAACGCTGGCTCTGGTTGTGCCAGAGATCGACAGAGTTGGTGTGTGCGATCGCTTTGTTATTGTTGTCGCTGGTATTGCTGAGCCCCGATCAGCGAGAGAGTATCCGCCGCGTCGAATTTAAAGAGATCACCAGTCTGCATGCAGCAGACGTCTGCCGTGGTTGCGGTGTGCAAGCCGAGCTGTCGTTGGATCACTTTCAATTTCAAATTCAATTTCAAATTCGTATACAGCCGTGGGCTGGACTGACCCTGGATTACCGCACCAGCGGGCTCTGGTCATTCGGTCTGCTGGATTGGGTGAAGACACTGTCCGCGCTGCCGCTGCCGGACAAACAATGGACAGTCGCCGGACACTTCCCGGACGCTCAGTATATTTCCGCTTCATGCAGACACTTGCCACTACTGCAAACGGCCGATAACAGCCACCCGATAGACCGTGAAATCTTCAGCAAGACAATAAGCTGATTCCTCGCTGAGGAGATGCGCGTCATTTCCTTAATATTCACATTCGTCTTAACGTTGTTCATCCGTTGTCGATCCGTTGTTTGTTCACGTTTCACTCTTCAAAAATATACCGACTATGTCTATACGCGACACATCACAACAAGATACGCCGATTGCTGCCTTGCCGTTCTGGCGGCAGTCCAGATGGCTCTGGCGCATTCTTGCCGCGCTATTGCTGATCATTGCCGCTGTTTATGCATTATTGCTGTGGATGGGGAGCAGCCAGTCTGTATCGATGTCCAGATTGAGCATGGCGACGGTTGCCAAAGGAACGCTGGTGCGGGATGCGGCAGTGAATGGCAGGCTGGTTGCAGCCAACAGCCCCAGCCTGTATTCGAGCACCGCCAGCACCGTCAGTTTTCTGGTGAAAGCCGGAGATAAAGTAAAAAAGGGCGATGTCGTCGCTGAGCTGGATTCACCCGATCTGGTGTCAGAGTTGAAGCGTGAACAAGCCTTGCTTGAGCAATTGGAAGCAGAAATTGCCAGGCAAAAAATTCTGGCGCGTAAGCAAAAAATGCTGGCAGTCCGTGACGCCGAGCAAGCTGAAATTGAACGGGTATCGGCCGAACGCGCATACCAACGCATAGAAAAAGCTGGCGTCAGCGGCGTTGTGCAGAAAAACGAATTCTTACGTGTTCAGGATGCCTTGAAAAGCGCCGAGATACGCGCCCGTCATGCTTTACAGGCCAGTTCGCTGGAAAGTGAAGATGTTGATCTGGGGTTGAAATCGAAGTTGGCGCAACTGCAGCAACAACGTCTGCTCAAAGATAATTTGCAAAGACGGGTGGATGAATTGCGTTTGCGCGCGCCGGTAGATGGTGTCGTTGGCACACTGGCAGTGGCGAACCGTACGGTGGTCGCACCGAACACGGCACTGATGACCCTGGTCGATTTATCGCAACTGGAAGTCGAGCTGGAAATTCCGGAAAGTTATGTCGCAGAGCTGGGATTGGGAATGGCGGTTGATCTGGAAATCAATGGCGTCAAGGCACGCGGTATTTTGTCCGCGATGTCGCCTGAAGTCGTCAGAAATCAAGTGCTGGCGCGGGTGCGCTTTGATGGCAAGGTGCCCGCTGGATTGCGGCAGAGCCAGCGTGTCTCAGCGCGTATGTTGATCGAAGAAAAGCCGGATGTTTTGCTGGTGCAGCGCGGCCCCTTTGTTGAAAGCGATGGCGGGCATGTCGCTTACCTTCTGCGCGACGGCATCGCTGTGCGCACACCGATCGTCCTGGGTGCAACAAGTTTACATGCGGTTGAAATCAGAAGTGGCTTAAAAGCCGGAGACAAAATCATTATCTCTGGGACTGAACTGTTCGAAAAAAACGAGCGGATCACCATCAATCAATAGGAGTTTGTGATGTTAAGAATGCAGAATTTAAATAAAGTTTATCGCACACATTTAATCGAAACCCATGCATTGCGGGGATTTGAAATTCACGTCAGAGAAGGTGAATTCGTGACCGTGACCGGCCCATCTGGTTCAGGTAAAACCACGTTTCTGAATATCGCCGGTTTGCTTGAAGAACTGACTGATGGTGATTATTTTCTTGATGGCGTGAATGTCAAAGGACTGGACGACAACGCCCGCACGCGTTTGCGCAATGAAAAGCTGGGTTTTATTTTTCAGGGATTTAATCTGATCCCAGATCTGAATCTGTTTGATAACGTTGATGTTCCACTGCGTTATCGTGGCTTGCCTGCGAAAGAACGCAAGGAGCGGATTGAAGATGCGCTGGCTCAGGTTGGGTTAGCCGCGCGCATGAAACATTATCCTGCTGAACTATCTGGCGGACAACAACAGCGGGTCGCGATTGCGCGCGCGCTGGCAGGCTCGCCCAAGTTGTTGCTGGCGGATGAACCGACCGGCAATCTCGATACCCAGATGGCGCGCAGCGTCATGGAGTTGCTGGAAGAAATCAATGCACGAGGCACGACGATTTTAATGGTGACACATGATCCTGAACTGGCAATCCGCGCACAGCGCAACGTGCACATCATCGACGGACAAGTGTCGGATCTGGTGCGTCAGACGCCATCGCTGATGACGACGACAGCTCATTACGCCTGAACGGGAGCGCTTATGTTTTCTTACTATTCATGGCTGGGCTTTCGCAGCCTGCGCAGAAATCCATGGCTGACGGGACTGATGATATTGATTTTATCGGTCGGCGTGGCCGCAAGTGTGTCCACACTGACGATACTGCACATGATGTCCGCAGATCCTATCCCTGAAAAGAGTACGAAACTTTTTATTCCTATTTTGGATAATGGCCCGGCCAATGACTATAAGCCTGGTGACCGCTATATCGACGAGCAGATGAGTTACCGCGATGTGCATGCCTTACTCAATAGCGCGATAGGAAAGTACCGTACCGGCTTGTATGGCATTTCGGCATTGATAGAAATGCCGCGTAAAGACCTTGGGGTGATAGAGGTGGAGGGCATGGCTGCGTCACGCGACTTTTTCCCTATGATGCAGGTGCCGATGTTGTATGGTGAACGCTGGTCAGTGGCGGATGACAAAAATGGTGCTGATGTGGTTGTTCTGAGCCGCAAAACATCGGAAAAAATGTTTGGTAAAGAAAATCCGGTAGGTCGCATGGCAACGATGTGGGGACGCAGTTATCTGATCGCCGGGGTGATGGATACCTGGCGTCCGCTACCGCGGTTTTATCGTTTCAATGGACGTGGCGGCGCGTTCATGAGCGAAGAGAGTTTTATCGTTCCATTTGAAAGCGCGATACGCAATCAGACACCACATTCCGGTGGAATGAGCTGCACAGAGCGAAGCGGCCCCGGCTGGCAGGCGCTGCTTGATTCCGAATGTACCTGGCTGACTTTCTGGGTTGAGATGAACAGCGCTTCAGAACGCGGGCAGTTAGCGTCGTTTCTGGACGCATACGTGAGCGAGCAGCAAAAAATGGGACGTTTTCAGCGGCGCGCTCCCAATCTTTTGTTTGATGTACATGGCTGGTTGCAGGAACTGAAGATCGTAGGAAATGACGAAAAAATGTCGGTCTGGCTGGCGTTAGGATTTCTGATGCTTTGTATGGTGAATACGATAGGTTTGCTGCTGGCAAAATTTTCCAGGCGGGCGGCAGAAATCGGTGTGCGCCGCGCACTGGGCGCTTCGCGTCGGCAGATATTTTTTCAAGCCTTGGTTGAAACTGGCGTTGTCGGTATGGTCGGCGCGTTCAGCGGCATCCTGCTGTCGGTATTGTTTCTGAAGTTGATCAGTTTGCAGGCGGGCTATCTGAAAGCGGTTGCCCGCATGGATTGGGAAATGCTGTTGCTGACCGTTGTCATGTCGGTTGTCGCAGCGTTGTTGGCCGGCTTATTGCCGACCTGGCGCGCCTGCCAGATTACGCCTGCTATACAGTTGAAATCACAGTGAGGATGTATGACACAGCTATTTCCTTTTAAGCCGGTGTTACTGGCGATGTTGAAAAATAAAACGGGGCCTTTGCTGGTGGCTTTGCAAATTGCCCTGAGCCTCGCGATATTGTCGAACGCCGTCTATCTGGTGAATCAGCGACTCAGCAGCTCGGAGCGTTCCAGTGGCATCGGACACGAGGAGCAGGTGTTCAGCCTGTTTGTAAAAAATCAAAAATCCGGCGGGCATGAAGAGCAGCTTGCTGCACAAAAGAGACAAGAGCAGGTGATGAAATCGGTGCCGGGTCTGGTGAGTCTGGCGCGCGTGAATTCGATACCGATGTCACAGTCTGGCTGGAACCGAAGCATTGCTGCAGATCGCAAACAAATATCGCCAACCGGCAACGCAGCGATTTATATTTCTGCCGGTTCGCTGGTGAAGGTCTGGGAGCTGCAATTGCTTGAAGGCCGCGATTTTACGCCAGAGGAGTTTCTGGAAATAGATCAGAGCACGGCGCGGAATAGTCCTGACGTTGCTATCGTTAGCAAAGCCATGGCGCGTGCTTTGTTTCCCGATGCCAGCAGTTATGCCGGACGCGAGTTTTACTTTGGCACCGGGGATGGTGCGGAGTCGGTACGCATTGTTGGTGTCGTCGATACTTTGCAAACCGCCGGCGCGCAGGACGGAGTGCGTGGCGAGATGTCAGTAATGCAGCCAGCACGGATGACGAATGATGCTTATTCCGGATACACCCTGCGTGCCGCTGCCGGTAAGCGCGAGCAGGTGATGCAGGACGTGGAAAAAGCCTTGCGGGCGGCTTCTCCTGAGCCTTTAAATATCCGGATGCAGGCGCAGACAAGTATCCGGGAAGATCGCTACCGCAATGACAAAGGCTTGTCCTGGATGTTGCTGACGGTGTGCGGATTGCTGATCATGATTACGGCCAGCGGCATCGTCGGCATGTGTAGCCTGTGGGTGACACAACGTACCAAGCAAGTCGGCATACGCCGCGCTCTAGGGGCGACACGACTGCATATTCTGATGCATTTTCTGACTGAAAATCTGTTGATTTCCGCGCTGGGTATCGTGCTGGGATGCGTGCTCGCGCTGGGCTTGAATCAATTCCTCGTGACGCAGTTTGATATGCGCAAATTGCCGCTGTCTTATTTGCTGTGGTCGCCGTTGTTGTTCTGTTTGCTGGGTATGGTGGCCGCGCTGGCACCTGCATGGCGGGCGGCCAGAATTGCTCCGGCAACTGCGACCCGCAGCGTCTGATGAAATGGTTTGCCGCAGGGTGTCTGTTTATCTGATAATGCAGGCACCCTGTCTCTGGCCAATACCGACGTTGCTTTTGCGCCTGAGCGCCAACAGCCTTGAATTAATTGGCTTGCAGCCCTGTGAACCAGAATGAGAAATTAATACGGACATGCCTAAAGTCTTAATCATTGACGATAATCCCGCTGTTGCTCTGGCACTCGAAGTGCTGTTGTCGCTGCATGATATTGAGAGTGTGACCGCGACCACACCGGACATCGGGCTGACGTTGTTATCGCAGCAGGCGATTGATCTGGTGATACAGGATATGAATTTCAGTGCGGATACGACTTCTGGTGAAGAGGGCATGGAATTGTTTCGTCAGATTCGCCAGCGTTGTCCTGATATGCCGGTGATTTTGCTGACTGCATGGACACATCTGGACGCTGCCGTCGGTTTGATCAAAGCCGGAGCCGCAGATTACATGGGAAAACCCTGGAACGACCAGCGTCTGCTTACTGTGGTGCGTAACCTGATCGAATTAGGGCAGGCCAATCGTGCACTGCAACGCCGCCTGCAGCGCGAGCGTCAGCGTAAGCAAGCACTGGAAACACAATTTAATCTGTGTGGCCTGGTGTGGCAGGATAGTGCGACTGAAAAAGTGTTGGAAATTGCGTGTCAGGTTGCGCGTTCGGATGCGTCAGTCCTGATCACAGGCCCCAATGGCGCGGGCAAAGAACGTATCGCAGAAATTGTGCAAAAAAATTCCAGCGTAAAAGAAGGCCCCTTCATCGTGCTCAATTGTGGCGCGATTCCGGCCGATCTGATCGAGGCTGAATTATTCGGCGCTGAAGCCGGTGCCTATACTGGTGCCGGAAAATCGCGCGAAGGTAAATTTGAAGCGGCCGATGGCGGCACCTTATTTTTGGATGAAATCGGCAATCTGCCATTGGCAGGGCAGGTGAAGCTGTTACGCGTGCTGGAGACCGGGCGTTTTCAGCGACTGGGATCAAACCGCGAAAAACAGGTGAAGGTGCGCATCATCAGCGCGACCAATGCCGATCTTCCAGCCATGATACGGGTTGGGCAGTTCCGCGAAGATTTGTATTACCGGCTGAATGTCATACAACTGAATTTGCCAGCGCTGGCAGAACGCCCGGAAGATATTCTGCCGCTGGCGCAGGCGTTTCTGGATAAGGACAAACAACTGGATGCAAACGCCAAAGCCGCATTGCTGGCGCATACCTGGCCGGGCAATGTCCGTGAATTAAAAAACCTGATGCACAGGGCACAGTTACTCGCGCGCGGTGAGCAGATCGGTGTCGGCGATCTTGGTCTGCCTGCAGCAACGGCTTTGCGTCTGAGCAGCGATGCGGAACCGGATAAAGCAGCAGTCGAGTCGGCCTTGCTGCGGGCGCATGGCGTTATCGCGCAGGCCGCATCGGCATTGGGTCTGAGCCGCCAGTCACTGTACCGGCGCATGGACAGGTTTGGCATTGCCAGACCGGGTCAGGAATGAGCGTGCCTGCAAGCAGGCGCATTTCTTTGCTATGGCGATTCTGCCTGCTGGCAGGGGCACTTACCTTGGGTAGCGTGCTCGGCAGTGTGTGGCTGATGCGCTTGCCGGACGCTTATCGTGCATGGGCGTTGGTGGCATTCACGTTGATGATGCTATTGCTGAGTGCATGGCTGATGTATCGCCAACTGGCACCTATGCTGGCCTTATTCCGCGCCGTGAACGGCACCGTCATTGGTTATCAGGATGGGGATTATTCTTTCAGTCTGCACTGGCCATACAAGGATGAGCTGGCCGAACTGGCTGAGGTGCACAATGCACTCGGCAATACGTTGCGTGAACAGCGACTGAATCTGGTACAGCGCGAGCTGTTGCTCGATACCATGGTGCAAAACACGCCGGTGGCAATGTTGCTGGTCGCCGATAATAAAGCCATCGTGTTCGCGAATCTCGCTGCCCGCCAGTTGTTACATCACGGTCGTCAACTCGAAGGTTTCAGCTTGCAGGACATTTTGCAAGGCCTGTCACCGGCAGTAAAGGAAGCGATAGAAAAGGGGGGAGATGGATTATTCACTGTCGCTGCGGGCAGCCAAAGGCAAGCTGCTGTTGCTGACATCGGTGTCGCGATGGCGCAGAGCCAGCCTGAGGATGACGATGACGGTGACGAGGTTTATCATCTGGCGCGGCGCAGTTTCAGCCTGAACGGGAAATTGCACACCTTATTTTTATTGCGGCATCTGACGACGGAGCTGCGCAGGCAGGAAGTGCAGACCTGGAAGAAGGTGATACGTGTCATCAGCCACGAGCTGAATAATTCACTGGCACCACTGACCTCGCTGGCGCATTCCGGTCAGGAACTACTCAGGCGCGGAGATGCCACACGTTTGCCGCAAATTCTGGAAACAATCGCGGATCGCAGTCGTCATCTGGAAAGTTTTATTCACGGTTACGCACGTTTTGCCAAATTGCCTGCTCCTCTTTACACCACAGTAAGCTGGCACGATTTGCTGACCGCTTTACAAGCGCAGATACCGTTTCAACTCGCGGTGGCAGAACATGATACGGTGTTGCAGAAAGAGGCGCGGATGGATCGCGCGCAAATGGAACAGGCCTTACTGAATTTACTCAAAAATGCGCATGAATCCGGTGCCAGTGAGGATGGCGTCAGCTTGCAAGTGCGGGCAATTCATGATGGCTGGCGTCTGGATGTGATGGACAATGGCAGCGGTATGAGCGATACCGTAATGGCGAACGCGCTGGTACCTTTTTATTCGACAAAACGACACGGTACCGGACTTGGGTTGGCGCTGACCAGAGAAATTATTGAAGCGCACGGCGGACGTATTTTGCTGAGCAACCGTCAGGAAGGCGGCCTGCAAGTGACACTGATCTTACCTGCGTGAAGAATGGCTTGATATCGTAAGCATCTGATATAAAAAGCAGAGTAAAGAGACAGAAAAAATGGCAGACGACGGTCTGCCTTTTTTGATGAGTCACCCGAACCCTCGGTCACCATCCGGATACGACGGCAACTGATCTGGTATAGCAATATTACAAAGTCGGATAATCGGTATAACCTTTTTCTTCGCCACCGTAGAATGTGCTGCGGTCTGGTGTGTTCAATTCTGCGCCGACAGCAAAGCGTTCAACCAGATCCGGGTTCGCAATATACGGACGGCCAAATGCCACCGCATCTGCCAGACCGCTGCTGATCAGTGCTTCTGCTTCCGCTGCACTGTAGCCGCCGCAGCAAATCAGCGTTCCCGGGAAAGCCGCGCGTAATTCTTCGCGGAAGCTTTGTGTCAGTTCGGCACCACCGGCCCAGTCTGGTTCTGCAATATGCAGATAAGCAATACCACGGGCGGTAAATGCTTTTGCTAAATACAGTGCCATTGCTTCCGCTTCGGTATCCGCAATGCCATGTGCCACAAAATTTGGTGAAATACGCACACCGACACGATCCGCACCCATTTCAGCGATGGCCGCATCGACTGCTTCCAGTGTCAGGCGAGCGCGGTTTTCCAGGCTGCCGCCGTAAGCATCGGTACGCAGATTGCTATTGGTGGACATGAACTGCTGCAACAGATAGCCGTTTGCCGCATGCACTTCGACCAGGTCAAAGCCAGCGTGTTTGGCGCATATGCTGGCCTGACGATACTGATCGACGATGCCGGGAATTTCTTCGGTGCTCAATGCGCGTGGTTCTGCTGTCGGTACATTCGCAGGAGTGCCATCCGGCTGGACAACGAAACACTGGCTGTTGGCGGCTTGCAGTGCTGACGCTGATACTGGTGCTGCACCGTTTTCCTGCAGCAGATTATGCGAGATACGACCAACATGCCACAGTTGCAGGGAAATTTTTCCATTCTTCGCATGTACTGCATCGACGACATTTTTCCAACCGGCCTCCTGCGCATCGGTATAAATTCCCGGTGTCCATGCATAGCCTTGACCCTGACGTGAGATCTGGCTCGCTTCCGTCACGATCAGTCCGGCACTGGCGCGCTGCGCATAGTATTCGACGTTAAGTGCGCGTGGCACGTCACCGGGTTGGCCGGCACGTGAGCGTGTCAGCGGTGCCATGACGACGCGATTTTTCAGTAAGGCGCTACCTGCCTGTACGGGGGAGAGCAATTTTTCCAGCATACGATTTCCTTTTAAGATTAGACCGGTCGTCTAGTTGTTGCTTCAAAAAAATGGGCAAATGCCCACGTTAAGAATCTAATAATCAGGACTTACTCAATTTGCCCCAGCAAGGCACGGCAACGAAGGCAGTACGAATAGTGCGGCCATGAGTCATAACGCCGCTGGGGCAGTTTTGCGTAAGTTCTAATACTGAGGTCTGCATTACTTTGTCTCTGGTAGCAGAAGTTCAGTTTGTTTCAATGCCTGTGTCAGCGGTTGTAACTCGTGATGTACTTTCGCCAGTAACGAAGCCCCTACCCACATGCTGTACAAGGATGTGGCAGACTCCTCTGCATTGAGTGCCGCAGAGACACTGCCTTCTGCCTGCGCCAGCCGTATCGTGTCGGCAATCTGTGCGCAGATGCCACGCATACCGACCGACAGCACGGCACGCATAGGCTCTGACAAATCGGAAACCTCTGCCGCCAGTTTGACTGCGAGACAAAATTTGTGACATCCGCCATTTTCTGCGGTTTCTTGCCAACTGGCGAAATACCTCAGCAAGCGCTCACGCGCTGAATGACTCTGATCAGAGAACTGTGATGTCAGCCGCTGCTGATAGTCGGTGAAGTAGCGTTCCAGCATCGCAACGCCAAAACCTTCTTTCGATTGAAAATAATGATAGAACGAGCCTTTCGGTACGGCTGCCGCTGCCAGAATTTCACTTAATCCCAAAGCGCTGAAACCCCGACCCAGTATCAATTGCTCGCCAGTCGCCAGAATGCGCTCGCGGGTATCTTGATAAGTATGTGGACGTTCTTCATATTTTTGCATGGAGTGGATTCTAATAGACCAGTCGTCTAATGTCAAATAAGTGGAAAGCGCAAGGTGACAGCAAGGTCAATGTGTTTCTTTTGTGAAATAATTGTAACAGTTGCTGTTGAGTAAGTTTGGATTATGAGAAAATCACTGTTTGCGCTTGAAAATTTATTTTCATTTTTCTTGATCTATCCTTACTTTCCAGATTGTTGACGATGATGTTTCGCTGGCTGTTCCCAAATGAGAATGCTCTCACGCCCGCCGAAAACGCCGCCTGGAAACTGAGCGCATTACGCATCATCCTGGTTTCAGGCTTTTTGCTCGAAATCTGGATAGCCGTACATACCTCCGCGTCCGCTTTCGCCAGCGGTAACTACAAAGTCATTTGGGTGGTCGGTCTGTTGTATGTGATCAAGTCAGTTGCTATTTATTATTCCACCCGTTCCGTCAGAGCCAGTGCAGGTTTGCTGATTCTGAATATTTACGGCGTCACCCTGGCGGTTGTCACTCTGATTCAGGATCATCAGATCGCCGCGCTCGGTTATATTCTGGTCTATGCCGCACCCCTGATTGCCAGATTGTTTCTGGGACTGAGGCTGGCTTTGTGGCTGATGTTCTTTAATATTTTCCCGTTTTTATTTCTGATTTCCCGATCTGATCAATACGGCTGGCCCGATCTGCAGGTTTCTCTGTCCAGTGTGCAGACAGATGTACACGCATTAATCTTTCTGTTTTTCAATTTTTGCCTGCCTCTCGCCGTGTTCCGGGTGTTGCATGAGCTTGATTCGACGCTGACCCAGTTCACCCGCGCCAGCAAGGCGCTGAAGTTAAGTCATGCGCAATATCAGGAAATTTTTGAAAATGCGGGAACCGCGTTGATCCTGACAGATCCTGCCGGACAAATATTACAAGCGAACAATCAGGCAAATACCTTGCTTGGCCGGCACTCGCACGGCGAGCAATCTCGCGATCTGTTCAGTTGGTTGTTGATGGAGAATAGTGTTCGTCTGCAAGACAAATACGGTCAGGATACAGATGAACTGCGCCTGTCCGCGTACCAGACCCGCGACGGGAAAATGGTTGTGATGAACAATATTTCGCAGACTTCAACCGGTGAATTTATTGTTGCGCTGAGCGATGTTTCATCTTTTTACGCAATGCACAATGCGCTGCAACTCAGTATTGAACGTGAAGATTACCTGAGTAGTCATGATTTGCTGACCAATCTTCCTAACCGGGATATGCTGCGCCAGCATCTGACTTCTGTGTTGGCGAATCAGGACGGGATTCATGTGACGGCACTGGTATCGTTCCGGCTCAATAGTATACGTCACGCCAACCAGCAATTTGGTGCTCCTGCCGGCGATACCTTATTGCGGCGCTTTGCAGACGAACTAGGTGCTGTTCTGCCGGAAAACAGTTTTTGTACACGGCTGCGGAGCATCGTATTTTCGTTTGTGCTCGAACGCTTCCAGACGCCGGGCGATGTGGTGCTATTCGTTGAGCAGATCCGCGAAAAAATGCCGAAGGAAATCGAGATTAATGGCGAAATGCTGCAGGTGCAGTTCTCTGCCGGAATTGCTCTGCTGCGCAACGGCGAAAGCGAGCCGGACGATCTTATCCGCCGCAGTGAAATGGCGCTAGATGCCGCCCGGAAATCGAGTGACCAGAGCACCAGCTTGTTTGATGACGCTGAAGCTCAGGAAATCCGGCGGAATATTGAAATTGAGGTCGGTATTATCAGCGGCCTCAAACACAACGAATTTCATTTGATGTATCAACCCAAGATCTGCCATCAAGGTAAGCTCGCAGGGGTTGAGGCGCTGTTGCGCTGGGATTCAGCGAGTCTGGGCAGAGTCTCTCCGGCAGAGTTTATTCCGGTGGCCGAACATTCGGGTCTGATACACCATATCAGCGATTTTGTCCTCGACGCGGTGTGCGCACAAATCCGCTTATGGCTGGATACGCATGGCGAGAGCCCGGTGGTCGCGCTGAACCTGTCAGTGATCGATCTTGCCCGTACCGATCTGATTGAACTGATTGAAGAGCGTTGCCAGCACTACCGGATTGAAACCCGTTATCTGGAGTTGGAAATCACAGAAACCGGCCTGATCGCGAACGAGGCAATATCGATTCAGCATTTGAATGCACTCAAAAAGCGTGGTTTCAGTATTGCGATTGACGATTTCGGCACGGGTTATTCCTCATTGTCCAAGCTCAGTCATTTCCCTGCACATACAGTTAAAATTGATCGATCATTTGTCGCCCAGATAGGCTATAACCCCAAGAGTGAAATGATCATCAAAGCGATCATTTCACTGGCAGAGATTTTGTCCTGTAAAACAGTCGCGGAAGGTGTCGAAAACGAAGATCAGGAAAGCTTCCTGAAACAGGTCGGCTGTGATTTCTTTCAGGGATATTATTTCTATCATCCGCTGAACCGGCGCGATATGAGTGATTTGCTGGTCAGTAATCTACCGCTGTTGCAACAGGCAAGTTAGTCGTCACTCATCATGCAAATACCACGTCGTCTATGGTTTTTGCGGCAAACTGTCGTGCGGGGCGGACTGCCGGAGGGGAAAGTGTAGCCGCGCTATCCGGCTTCAGATAGAATCGGATGAAGACTACCCTGATGGAGACTGCATATGTATCTGGATCACCCAAAAATTTCTGCAACGAACAGCGAAACCGAACCAGACCGGATCGAGCGTCTGAGCCGTGTCTACGGCTATGCGATGGGGCTGGCGGACATCGACCGTAATACTGCCTGCATTACCAAGCTGGCAAAAATCCATGACCACAAAGGAACCCTGATGGTGATCTGGCACGAAACGCCAACGCCGACAGAGAAAAATTACTTTATGCGCGCCTGGCAAAGTCGCATCGGTGACGAATCCGATCAGGTCGAGCACGCGTTGATACTCAATGAGCCAGTCGGCGAGACAGCTCAGACATCTTTACCTGCATAACGGGATAGCCGCACACCATTGAGCACCACCAGCAGGCTGGTGCCGGTGTCGGCAAAGACCGCCATCCATAAACTCGCATGTCCGCTCAGCGCGAGTGCAAAAAATATCAGTTTGACTGCCAGTGCAAAGCCGATGTTTTGCCATAAAACCTGACTGGTTTTGTGCGAAATACGGATGAATTCTGGCAATTTTCGTAAATCATTCTGCATTAAAGCGACGTCTGCGGTTTCTAATGCGGTGTCGCTGCCGGCGGCCATCGCAAATCCTATATGCGCCGTGGCGATGGCCGGTGCGTCGTTAATACCATCGCCAGTCATACCAGTGACGCCTTGTGCGCGCAGAGTTCTGATCACATCGAGTTTATCTTCCGGCAGCAACTGGCTGCGTACATCGCTGATGCCGGTTTGTGCCGCAATTGCCTGTGCGGTCGCGGCATTATCTCCGGTCAGCATCAGGGTGGTAACGCCAAGTGCATGTAACTCGGCAATCGCCGCCTGACTGCTTGCCCGAACCTGATCTGAGATTGCAATCAATCCGAGCAATTGCTGTTGGCGGCACAGAAAAATCACGGTGTTCCCCTGTAGTTCGAGTGCCTGCACTTGCGCATCAAGATTTTGCCAGCCAACGCCAGATGCGACGATGCTCAGTGCCTCAAGCATCGCGCGGTTGCCGAGGTAGCAGCGCTGGCCATCGATTTCGCCGCTGACACCGCGGCCACGCTGTACTTCGTATAACTGGGCATTCGTGACGCCGGATAATGCTTCGTTGCAGGCAGCAGTGAGCGCTATTGCCAGCGGATGGCTGGAACCTGCATCCAGGCTAGCGGCAAGGCGCAAAATTTCTTTTTCATCCAGATCGCTGACACTGCGTATCAGATTCACGCCGGGTTTTCCTTCTGTGAGCGTACCGGTTTTGTCGAAGGCCAGTGTTTTCAGCAGTTTGCCTTGCTCCAGAAACAGCCCGCCTTTGACGACGATACCGTGGCGCGCAGCCAGTGCCAGGCCACTGACGACAGTGACGGGAGTTGAGATCACCAGCGCACAAGGGCAGGCAATCACCAGCAGCACCAACGCCCGATACAGGCTTTCATGCCAGTCTTGTTGTAGAAACAGCGGCGGCAGGATCGCTGTCAGCAAGGCCAGCACAAACACCACTGGTGTGTAGATGGCGGCAAAGCGATCAACGAAACTTTGCGTCGGCGCGCGCTGGCTTTGTGCTTCCTGCACCGAATGGGCAATGCGTGCCAGCATGCTCGCATTCGCCGGAGCCGAAACGCGTATCTGCAAAGTGCCGGATTGATTCAGCGTGCCGGCATAAACGACGTCGCCTTGCTGTTTGTCGACCGGCATGCTTTCACCGGTGATGGCGGCCTGATTGACGCTCGATTGTCCGGATTCAATGATCCCATCCAGCGCGATTCTGTCACCCGGACGACACTGCACCAGCGCGCCGATGGCGATGCCGCTGGTACTGACTGCCAGCCAGCTGCCGTCGGTCTGCTGCACCTGTGCCGTTTCTGGCGCTTGTTCCAGCAAACCGCTGATCGCATTGCGGGCATGAATCAGGCTGGCTGCTTCTATCATTTCTGCGACAGCGAACAGAAAAATCACCATCGCTGCTTCCGGCCACTGACCTATGGCGATTGCACCGGCCACAGCCGCCGTCATCAGCAGATGAATGTTGAGGGTGAAATGGCGCAGTGCGATCCAGCCTTTTTTCAGGGTAGGTATGCCGCAAATCAGTATCGCAAACAGTGCCAGTACGCCTATCATTACAGAGCTTTCTTTGCCGCTGATCCAGGCGATGACTTCCGCACTGAAAGCCGCGATGCCGCCCAGCGTCATTTTCCAGTATTGGCTGCGTGACGGTCTTTCAGTCAGCGCCGCATGTGATTGCCCGACATCCAGCGGCGTGCCGGACATGCCGACGGCTTTCAGTTTGCTGTGAATATCGGCAATATTTTGCTGGCGGTGATGGACGGTCAGAATCCGGTTCAGTAAATCAAAATCCAGTCGCAATACATCAGGCAAGCCTGACAGCGAACGACGGATCAGCGCTTCTTCGGTCGGACAATCCATCTGTGCGATATGCAAACGCAGACGTTGCGCATCCTCCGGCAGATCAGGCTGAGGTTCTTGTGCTGCCACTGATTCCGCCGATGCTGTACATTTCTGATGCCCGTGCCCGCACTCACTTTGTTTGCCTTCATGGGCGTGCGCGTGTGTATGCGGCTCTGGCTGAGCGGATTTTTCCGGTGTGTGGTCGTGACCACAACAAGCAATTTTTTCTGCCATATCACATCCTGATGTTTTCATTTATGTTTAGTGTAGACTCTGGAGTGGCTACGGGGTCAAGAATTTTTTTGAGGATACTTTCCCGCACTTGTTCCGATAGGGATATTGCTCGGAAAACATGGTGGCAGCGACTGAAAAGCAGCATCAGAAAAGACGTCAATACAGGCCGATATTCATATACTCCCCCCTGTTTTTAATGGAATCACTCTATTGTCAGCATAAACAAAGGGGCTTTTTATATACCCGGGGGAGTATTAATTAATCATGAATACATCTTCATCAATCCATCATCATTCAGCGTGAGTGAACAAATGCGTATCAGTGAACTGGCGAAAGCGACCGGAGTGGATCTGGAAACCATCCGGTATTACGAAAAACAAGGATTGTTACCGGCACCAGAGCGAGAGGAAAACGGTTACCGTAGCTACACCGGCGAGCATCTGGAGCGGTTGTCGTTTATCCGTCATTGCCGGGCGCTGGATATTCCGCTGGCCGATGTGCGCAGGCTGGTCGCCTTCATCGCCAGTCCGGCGGAAGATTGTGGCGATATTAATCTGCTCATCGATCAGCAGATTGCACGCGTCAAAGCCAGGTTGAAAAGCATGCGGGCGCTGGAGAAGCAACTCAGTCAGTTACGTGCGCGTTGTGACGACCGACATCATGGAAAAGAGTGCGGTATCTTGCATGAGCTGGTGGCTGCGGCGCATGGCGAAGCGTGCGCCTGCCATGCGGAGAACCAATGAAATAAATGTCGCCTGAAGAATCAGCGCAGGCGTATATCTGCCATCAGATCAGAGACACCGGCCCAGCCGATTTCTATGCCGATACAGAGCAGAATAAACGCGGATAAACGCATCAGCACCGTGGCACCGATATCGCCGAGGAAACGTTCCATATTCCGCGCAAAGCGGTAGCACAGATACACCACGAGCGTTGTCAGTAACACGCCCATCGCAGAGGCGAGACTGGTCAGCAGCCAGTCGATAGGCTTGTGCGGCATTTGCGTACCGAGCGTGACGGAGGCCGCAATCGTGCCGGGGCCGACGGTTAATGGAAAGCTGAACGGATAAAAACTGCGGCGGCGTAATTCTTCGCGGCTCCATTGTCCGCCATGCGAAGCGGCGACAGAATTCAGCAATTTGTCCTGACTCTGGTCATTCAATAATTTCCAGCCGGCCATGCCGACCACGATGCCCCCGGCAACGCGCACAATAGGCAGCGAAATGCCGAAAAAATCCAGCACGTAAGAGCCGATAAAAATCGCGCCCATCAGCAGGAAAAAACAATTGATCGCAATGCGTTTCGCCAGCCGGTTAGCGATTTCCGGTTCTATCGGCCCTGTCATCGACAGAAAGATAGGCGCAATCGCAATCGGATTTAAAATTGGCAATAAAGTGATAGGCACCACCAGCAACGCCTTGAAGAAGACGATCATCGCCATACTCATAAAAACTCCTGAAAAAATAGAGTGCCCGATTATGCAACAGAATATCTAGGAAATATCCGGTTTCTGGTTTTAAATGATGGAACTTAGTTGCTGTATGTTAAATGTACATAAATATGTGCGTAGGTGCGTGCATAAATAATTTTGATTATGTCAGAAAAATCTCCATTTCCCCTGATTCAGACCCCGCACTTTTTGTTACGACAAATTGTCGCCACGGATCTGACGCAGATTTTTCGCGGCATGTCTGATCCGCGTGTTACCGAGTATTACGGTATCAGTTATGAAACGCTGGAATTAACGCAGGCGCAACTGGACTGGTTTGAATTGATTTACGAAACCGGCACCGGAATCTGGTGGGGCATCTGCCATCGCGACGAACCGCAGCACTTAATCGGCACTTGCGGTATCAATGAGTGGGAACAGGATGATCATTGCGCCGAAGCCGGATTCTGGATTTTTCCTGAATACTGGGGTAAAGGCGTGATGCTTGAATGTCTGTCGGCGATGCTCGATTATTGTTTTACGAAACTCAGTCTGCATCGCATGCAATCGATGGTCGAACCCGATAATCCGGCAAGCTGGAAGCTGATTGAAAAACTCGGCTTTCAACTCGAAGGAATTTTGCGCGAATGTGAACGCAAGGACGATCGCTATGTCGATCTGCGATGCTATTCTTTACTCGCACGCGAATGGCAGAACAGAGCGCAGCCGCAAGCGGCCATCGTTCATTTTCCCGCATCCACTTAGTGGTACAAAATATGCGCTGTGAAACGGTGTTTTACACGCAGCAAAACACACCCAAATTTTTACTTCCTCCCTATCCTGATATGAATATTTTTTCTTTCGCTGCAACGCTGAGCTTACTCGGACTGACTACTTTCAATGCGAGTGCGCAGACAGCAACACCTGCCAGAGTGATCAGTGAACCTGTGCTGCGCTCACATCTTTCTTTTCTCGCCGATGATCTGTTGGAAGGGCGTGGAACCGGACAGCGCGGCGGTGATCTGGCGGTTCGTTATCTCGAAACCCAGGCCGCCATTATTGGCTTGCAGCCGCTGAAGTCGCCGGAAGTTACTGGCTACCGGCAGTCAGTGCGGATTATCGGCAGCCAGACGCTGCCTGAGAGTCGCATCAGTTTTCAGATAAACGGCCGTACGATAACGCCGACGCTGGGCAGTGAGATCGTGTTCGGCTCTTCCGGTGGCAAGGAAAAGGTTACGCTGGATACGCCCGTGGTATTTGTTGGCTACGGTATCCGCGCACAGGAAGAACAATGGGATGATTTTAAAGGCATTGATGTCAAAGGCAAGTTGCTCATCATGATGGTGAATGATCCTCATCCGACGAAAGAAGAACCGCAGCGCTTTGCTGGTGAAGCGCTGACGTATTACGGCCGCTGGACATACAAGTTTGAAGAAGCGATGCGGCAGGGAGCCGCAGGTGTATTGCTGATACACACCACGCCATCGGCCAGTTATGGATGGAATGTACCGCAGACCAGCTTTAGTCACGAACGTTTCAGTTTGCCGGGAATGGGGAATGCAGTCGAAGGTTGGTTACAGGAAGAAAATGCCCGCACTTTGTTTGCTGCTGCCGGTTTTGATCTTGATCGTTTGCGTGCCA
The DNA here is from genome assembly GCF_014284215.1 of Undibacterium sp. FT79W. Classification (NCBI taxonomy): domain Bacteria; kingdom Pseudomonadati; phylum Pseudomonadota; class Betaproteobacteria; order Burkholderiales; family Oxalobacteraceae; genus Undibacterium; species Undibacterium sp. FT79W. Next base: position 309,186 of record NZ_JACOGB010000001.1, read on the forward strand.
GTGCCGAACAGCGTGATTTCAACCCTGTCGATTTGCACATCAAGGCTCAGGTCAACATACAGAATCAGGTAAGACAGGTCGAGCAGTTTAATGTGCTGGGGATGGTACCTGGAACCGATCCCAAACTGGCGACAGAGGCCGTGATTTATTCTGCGCACTGGGATCATCTTGGCATGGAAAAAACTGCTGACGGCAAAACACATATCTGGAACGGTGCGGTGGATAATGCTTCAGGCAGCGCAGCCTTGCTGGCAATGGCGCAGGCAGCAGTCAGACAACCAACAAAGCGTACGCAGATATTTTTGTGGCCTTGTGCAGAAGAACAGTATTTACTGGGCAGCCAGAGTTACGTCAGCAATCCACCCTGGCCGTTGGCAAAAACGGCGGCAGACCTGAATCTCGATAGTATGAATTTTGTTGCTGCCACACATGACATCGGCGTGGCTGGCAGCGAACGTAGCAGTTTGTATGAAAGTGCGGCAAAAGTCGCCGTGCAAATGCATTTGCAACTGGCGCCGGCGGTACCCGATCTGGGTGGCGCGTATTTCCGTGCAGATCATTTTAATTTTGCGCGGGCAGGCGTGCCTGCATTCAATGTTGGTTCGGCCGTGTTTTCCGGTGATGGGCATTTCCATTTTGCGAAGCAGCCGGAGCAGGCGCTGAAAGAGCAGATGAAGAGTTTCAAAGCGGACTACCACACCGAACGCGATACCTATCACGCGCAATGGGATTTAAGTGGTATGGTGCAGCAGGCGCAGTTTACGTTGAACCTCGGATATGAGGTCGCGAATACAGATGCGATGCCGGCCTGGAAAAAAGGTGAGGCGTTTGCGAACGTGAAGCGTCACTGATATTTTTCTGTGTCGTCGGTCTCTCTGATGATCCGCCCGTGATTGCATCTGAATAATGGCGTTTGTCTGATCAGAGGCAATAGTCCGTCACAAAGCGATACACACGTATCGCTTTATTAACGCCAGCGTAGCGCTACAATTTGTGCTGACATGACTATCAGGTTTGATGGCTTAATGAAACACAAGAAAAATGCTATGAAGCGCAAAATTTGCCTGCTGTTCCTGCTGTCACCTCTGGCCGCATGCGTCTCTTCCGGCGCACCGTCATCGACAAGCACGATCACCGGCGTTGAGGTTCCTGCCGCATGGTCTGGTGGTCTGCGGGTTGTCAGTGCAAAAGGCGCAGTGCCATCGGCGAGTGTGCCGCACACCGATATCTCAGTCTGGTGGCAGCGCTTTCAGGACCCGCAGTTAAATCAGCTGATCACACAATCACTGCAAGCCAATACCAGCGTTCAGAATGCGCAGGCGGCTTTACGACAGGCGCGTGCTTTGCGTGATGTCAGTGCGGCTGCTTTATCTCCAAAAATCAATGCCTCCGCTTCGGGGCAGCGCAGTAAATCGGGCGACATAGCGCCTGCAAATTCGTTCTCTACAGGATTTGATGCCAGCTGGGAGCCAGATATTTTTGGTGCCAACCATCAGGCACTGGCAGCCAGTGAAGCAACTGCGCGCGCCAGTGCCGCCAGTCTGGGCGATGTGCAGATATCCGTTGCTGCTGAAGTCGCGGTGAACTACATACAATTGCGGACGACTCAGGTTCGTCTGGCAATTGCGAGGGCGAACGTTGCGAGTCAGGCTGAGACTTTGCAAATTACGAATTGGCGCGTACAGGCCGGCTTGTTGACCTCACTCGAAGGTGAACAGGGACGTGCCGCCAGCGAACAGGCGCAGGCACAAATTCCGTTACTGGAAACCACGGAAGCGCAGAATTTGCACAGCCTTGAAGTGCTGTGCGGGCAGACACCGGAATCTCTGCGTCAACAACTGCAGAGCCGCGCTGCGAAGACTGGCGACATGCTGAGCGCGGCCAATATTCCTCAGACCGACGACAATCTGGCGCTGAGCCTGCCCGCTGAAACTTTGCGCCAACGCCCCGATATCCGTGCGGCTGAACATCAGATCAATGCCGCGCTGGCGCGGGTGCGGCAGGCCGACGTCGCGAATTATCCCAGCTTTAATCTGAGTGGCTCTCTTGGTCTGCGCGCGCTGACGGTCGGTGCGCTTGGTGGCAGTGGCACTTTGCTCAGCAGCGTATTGGCGAGTGTTTCGCTACCGGTGTTGGATGGTGGTGCGAACCGGGCTCAGTTGCAGGCGCAGCAGGCCGCACTTGAGCAGGCGCAGCTCACGTATAAAGCCGCTGTGCTGACGGCCTTACAAGATGTGGAAAATGCGCTGGTCGCACTGAAGAACGACAGGGAACGTCTGCAACGTCTGCGCAACGCTGCCGATGCTGCCAACAATGCAGCTTTGTTGGCTCGTCAACGCTTTGCCAGCGGTCTCATCGATTTCCAGACCATCCTTGAAACACAGCGTACTTTGTATAGCGCGCAGGATGCCGTGGCCAGTACCAGCAACGATCTGGCCGCAGATTACGTGCGCCTGTATAAAGCGTTGGGCGGTGGCTGGCAGGCCGATCAGGATGAATCCGGCAGCACGCGCGACAGCCGTAACCAGAGCTAACCAGAACAGTAATTAAACTAAAAAAAATGATGACTACACCTCCCGTGATGATGACGAAAACCGGAGCGGAAGCGCTCAATTTGCTTGACGACCCGCATGCCCGCGTCTGGTGGCGCCGGCCTGCGTTTTGGCTGATTGTTGTGCTGACGACTGTGCTGCTGGCAGCCTGGTTTTTCTGGAGTAAAAATCAGGCGAATCAGGCCGCGCCCGTGTTTGTTACCACGCCGCTGGCACGTGGCAACCTGACCTTATCCGTGATGGCGAATGGCACTCTGCAACCGACACGCTCGGTCAGCATAGGCAGTGAATTGTCCGGCACCGTCAGCCGTGTGCTGGTCGATGTGAATGACAAAGTCAAAAAAGGGCAGGTGCTGGTGGAGCTTGATACTGCCAAGTTAAATGATCAGATTGTCCGTTCGCGGGCGGCGCTGGATGCGGCCAGAGCAGCTTTGGCACAGGCCAATGCGACGGTTAAAGAGTCGCAGGCGAATTTTGATCGCTTGCAGGAAGTAGCGCGTTTATCCGGCGGCAAAGTCCCATCGAAAGCCGAACTCGACACCGCTGCTGCGACGCTGGATAGGGCGAAAGCCACGGTCCTCAGTGCAGAGGCGAATGTGCTCAGCGCGAAGGCAAGCTTATCGACCGACGAAACCAACTTAGCGCGCGCCTCTATCCGCTCACCTATCGACGGCGTGATACTGACGCGCTCGGTTGATCCCGGGAATGCGGTGGCGGCATCACTGCAAGCTGTCACCTTATTTACGATAGCAGAAGATTTGACGCATTTGCGTTTGCAGGTGAATGTCGACGAGGCCGATGTCGGTGCCGTGCAGTTGGGACAGAAATCCAGTTTTACCGTCAGCGCTTATGCGAATCGCCAGTATCCGGCCACGATTACCCGCGTCGCGTATGGCTCTACGATTACCGATAATGTGGTGACTTACATCACCTATCTGGATGTGGATAACAGCGATCTTAGTCTGCGTCCCGGAATGACGGCGTCGGCCACGATCACTGCGAAGGAAAGAAACGATGTGTTGATCGTACCGAACACGGCTTTACGTTTCACTCCATCGCACGGCGGCACAGCTGCGGCGCCGGGTAAGAGCGGTCTGATGACGAGTCTGATGCCACGTCCACCTGGTCAGGCAGCACGGAAGTCGGCCACAGAATCGGCGAATGGCAAAAAAGTGCAGCAGATATGGATATTACGTGACAATGCGCCGGTCGCGATTGCGGTGACGCGCGGCATCAGCGACGGCAAAATGACAGAAGTCAGTGCGCCAGAATTGCAGGCGGGAATGCAGGTCATTACTGAACAACGTCAGATTGCCGCAAAATGAGTTCTGAAATGAGTTCGGATATCCCAGCTATAACGAAGGTGGTATCAGTGCCTGAGACGAAGATCACCGATGCGGACGCTGATACACTGCCCTTAATACGCTTGCGTGGCGTTACGAAACAATATGGCAGCGGGCAAGCGGCATTGATGGCACTCAAAGGCGTCGATATTGATATTCATGCCGGTGAATTTGTCGCGATTATGGGGCCCAGCGGATCGGGTAAATCGACCGCGATGAATATCATTGGTTGTCTCGATACGCCATCCGGTGGTGAGTATTTATTTCAGGGCATGCATGTTGAAGCATTGTCGCGCGATCAGCGCGCCCGCTTACGGCGGCGTTATCTCGGCTTCGTGTTTCAGGGATTTAATTTGCTGGCGCGTACCTCGGCGCAGGAAAATGTTGAATTGCCGTTGTTGTATCGCGGCGAAAGCCCCGCGAATCGTCATCGGCTCGCAGCGAAGGCCTTGGCATCGGTTGGTCTGGCCGGGTGGGAACACCATACACCGGCAGAATTATCGGGTGGTCAGCAGCAACGTGTCGCTATCGCGCGTGCCATTGTGACCGAACCGGCGGTGTTGCTGGCGGATGAGCCGACCGGCAATCTCGATTCTCAGCGCAGCCGTGAAATTATGGAACTGCTGTCGCGTCTGAATCAGGAACATGGCATCACTATCATGATGGTCACACATGAACCGGATATGGCTTTGTATGCCAAACGTATCGTCCGCTTTGTTGATGGCCTGCTCGATACCGATACCATCAATCCGCATCCGGTCGCGATATTGTCAGCAGACGCAGCAGATACAGTAGCCAATGCGGCGGCAGCGGTGGCAGAAGGAGGCGCAGCATGTTCCTGAATACGATATTGCTGGCACTGCGTTCGATACGCCGTAATCTGCTGCGCTCATTTCTGACCATCCTCGGTATTGTGATCGGTGTCAGCGCAGTGATCACCATGGTGACTTTAGGTAACGGTGCGACCGCTGCGGTACAGGCGCAGATATCCAGTCTCGGGACGAATTTATTGCAGATTCGCCCCGGTCAGCGTATGAGCTTTGGCGGTGGTGGCGGTGCCGGCACTGCTTCGTTTAAAGAAGCCGATGCCGAAGCGATCGCCTCGCAAATCGGCGGTGTGCAAGCCGTGGCACCCGAAGGCCGCGCCAGTGCTGTCGTCGTGGCGAATGGACGTAACTGGTCGAGTAGTGTGACTGGCAGTACCAATGCGTGGCTGCGTACGAATAACTGGACGCTGGCGGCAGGACGTCAGTTTGAAGAAGGCGAATTGCAGGCTGGTTCAGCCGTCTGCATTATCGGTGAAACAGTGAGAAGGGAATTGTTCGATACGCGCAATGCGGTTGGAGAACATTTGCGCGTCAAGCAGTTTTCCTGTGAGGTTGTCGGTGTGCTGGGGTCGAAAGGGCAGGCTGCCATGGGCAATGATCAGGATGATGTGGTGCTGATTCCTTTGCATACATTGCAGCGTCGTGTGACCGGCAATCGCCGCGTTGCCACTTTGCTGGTCTCGATGAAAGACGACGCCGACAGTGAAACCCTGAAAGCCAGTCTGACACAATTGCTGCGTGAACGTCGCAAACTGGCCGATACCGATGAAGACAACTTCAATGTGCTCGATACCAAGCAGTTGGCTGAAACTATGTCTGGTACGACCAAGGTCATGACAACCTTGCTTGGTGCGGTCGCTGCTGTGAGTTTGCTGGTCGGCGGCATCGGCATCATGAATATCATGCTGGTCAGCGTCACAGAACGCACCCGCGAGATCGGCTTGCGACTGGCGATAGGTGCATTGGAGCGTGAAGTGCTATTGCAGTTTCTGATTGAAGCCACTGTCTTATCGACACTCGGCGGCATCATTGGTATCGTGCTGGCAGCGGGTGCCTCGATCCTGCTCGCGCAGATCATGCAGGTGCCTTATATGTTCAATACGTCGATTAACCTGATGTCGTTTTTCTTTTCAGCTGGCATCGGCATGTTGTTCGGTTATTTCCCGGCGCGTCGTGCCGCCCAGCTTGATCCGATTGAAGCCTTGCGACACGAGTAAGCTCACAATAATCGTGGTGACGGATGAGGCCTGTGACCACGATTAATGATGATGCCGATGATCTTTTTCTTCAAGCCTTTTTTCACCTTTCCTCCGAGTCTTACCTCCTTATTCCATAAGCCCTGCAAGTGAGAATTGCTCCAGAAGGCGCATTAATACTGAGAGATCGGCTTTCAGTTATTTGCTAAATACGCCTGTTTGACATATCTCTGCGTTGTTGCCCGGATGTGTGCTTGCAATTTCTACCACGCGATCGTACTGCACCGATTGATTAAACAATGCGGCAAATTCCGGGCAATTCTTGTCTTTGAAGTTTGATGATTTTTTGTAAACTATGTAGCGTATCAGCAGAGAATAAACCGTTATTTCATTCAGCAGGAGAGACATACCATGAATATTCAAGGCATCAGCGGCGCGAGTGCATGGTTTGACGTAGCGAAGAAAACGGGTACTTTCTCCACTACCGTTCCGGCTCAAACACCCGCTTCGGCACGTAGCAGTGATACTGCCAGTATTTCCGGGGCAGCGCGCGACAGGCTGATGCAAGAAATAACATCGCAGAGCGCCAGATCTGCTACAGCGGCAACGCCGTCAATACCATCAACCCCTGCGGTTGCCAGCTTCGACACCGACAAAGGACGCGTGGAGCTGAACATCGACGATTATTTTTCCGCCAGCCCACAAAAACCGCTTGCTGAATTACCGCCCTTACTCATGCCTTCCCAGCAGAATATTGACGTGCTGAGTACGCATATTTCAAATGTGTTTCCCAAATTTTTATCTGACCATGGGATATCGTCAGCGCCTGCCAGTATCTCGTATGACAGCATGGGGCAGGCGGTATTTCCGGCAGACTACCCGTATACGGAGCAATTAAAAAAGGCACTCGATGATACGCCATCGATGGCGCGAAAACTCATGACTGTGGTTGGCATGACCGATGCAAAAAATGCGCTGGATGAAGGAGTGAAATTCCAGCAGGAGTATACAAATGCCCAGAGCCAGAACGCGTTGGGAGCCGTGATTGCAAAATATGGCAGTCTGCTTTCGGGGCAGTCCTCTACGTCTCCGGTTTCTTTGCTTTTTTCTGAGGATGGACGCATGCAAAACACCCGCAATGTGTAATCTTCTTTTTGTCCGCTTTCTGAACTGCGCTGCCCGCTGAGATAAGCCGGGCAGCTGCATGTGTTCAAACTCAGGCCTGAAGGCCATCGTTAGTATTGCATTAGAACTTCAGCGTGACACCCGCATACACCGAGCGTCCACTACCCGGTACCTGCGTATCATGCGCGACGCCAGCACCCATCGTAGCGCCTTGTCCCAGATACGCGCCACCCAGCGGCAAACGGTAAAAGCGGTTCAGCACGTTGTCGATACCGACATCAAAACGTGCCTGTTTCCAGGTATAGCTGCTGCGCAGATTGAGTAAGGTGTAGCCAGCGGTACGCAGTTCTTTGCGAATGTCCGAAAGATCGGTTTTCGCATCGACCATCTGCACTTCCAGCGTATTTTCCCAGTGTTCCTTTTTTTGCGTCAGCGACAGGCGCGCATTCAGCGGCATGATGTTATACAAGCCGCTGTCGGTCACGGTGTTTTTAGCATTCACATAATTCAGTAATCCACTGAACGAAATACTGCCGATTTCACTGGTTTTGATGAGTTGCTTGTGACCGGAAATATCGAGCCCATACAGCCTTGCTTTCTGGTTGCTGAGGCTCAGATTCTGAAAACTATCTTTGCGTGTGCCACAGGTTTTACCGACTGCCGCACAGCTGGTGGCGTCAATGTAGTCGCGCACTTGCGTGTAGTACGGCGATACTTTGAATTCCCAGTCGGATAGCTCAGCATCATGCCAGTTCAGCGTCGCACTCAGGGTATGCGCAACTTCAGGGTTTAACTGGAGATTGCCGACATAGCCATTGCCATCGCCAAACCAGTTGTTCATGTTCATGACCATGGTGTTGTTGCTGGCCCAGGTGTAACGCTCATACAGATTCGGCGAGCGGGATTTCATCGCATAGCCACCATCCATACTGAACGTGGCATTGGGCGTGTAGCGGGCAGTGGCTGTGAGGTCGATGTTGTTATCTTTGCGCTGACGGTCTGCGGCATTGAATGCGCCGGGGACAGAGCTTGCCAGCGCCGGATTGCCATACATGCTGCTATAGCCAGCGACATTGCCGCTGTTCATTTTCACGCTTTCGTAGCGCAAACCCAGTTGCGTCATCCATTGGGGAGTCCAGCTGGCATCCCACTCAGCAAACACACCCAGACGATCACGCTGACCATCGGCGATATTCACAAACGTATTTGGTGCCATCATCATGCCGGTGCCGGAAGCGATCCACCAGTCATTCATGCGGTAACGCTGATATTCCGTGCCGACGCTGAGCTTGTCGCGCTCTGATAACATCAGATCAGCCTTGATCAGTGCGCCGGTATTTTTGCCTTCGGTATCCATGGGCATGCCGGGGGCGTTACCGTACCAGAACTGTTTATCATCGCCGAAATTCATGCGATGACGTGTATGTTCGTTGTACAGGCGTGCTTCCAATGTGCCCCAGTCATACTGGCTCTTGTAGCGCAGATTGACCTGTTCACTGTTATTGCCTGTCATATCCATGCGCTGATTCGGAAAACCCTGATAGGGAATATTCTGCGTGCCGATACGCAGTTCCAGCAGTTGACCGGCATTGCGCATCGCGACAGACAGCGATTGATTTTCAGATTTGTAGCGTGATGAACCAACCTCGTCAGCGGCAATCCAGGCTTTGTCTGCCGCTGCTAATTTTGCTGCTTTGAAATCGTTGGCGGCATGGTAGTTACCGCTTTCAGCAATCGCGCCGGTGTAATTCAGGCTCCATATTTCTGTGGCATAAGTCGCTGCAAAATTGACGCCTTTGGCATTGCCATTGCTGCGATAAAAGCTGCCTGCCTGGCCTTTGAGCAGGGTGTTTTGGCCAGCTGCCGCGAATTCCGGCTCGGGCGAATTCACCTTAATAGTGCCGCCTATGCTGTCGCCGCCAGTACTGACGGGGGCGATGCCAGTCAATACCTGAATACTGCCAACCTGCGTAGGATCGATATATGACAACGGCGGATTCATATGATTGGCACATGCTGAGATCAGATTCATGCCATCAACCTGTATCCGCAAGCGGTCATCGGCGAGGCCGTGGATCGCCGGCAGACTTGAGACGCCTCCCGCGAAATACAGGCTGACACCGGGAACGTCGCGCAACAGCGTTGCGACATCGCTGGTAGCAGCGAGCGCTGACTTCTGAGTAACCCCGTCGATGTTCGGTGCCGGAATTTTTTCGGCATGAATGACGACTTCCGATGGTTTTTGTAATGGTAATTCCTGCGCCTGAACCGCCGCGCAAGGAAGCAGAGCAGCGATGGACGTCGCCAGAATATGTTGTTTGAATTGGGTTTGCATGAAATATGGTCTCTCGTATGTGGTGCGTTGCCGCAGCCGGGAACAAGACTGCAGCAGCCATGCTCAGAAATGATGAGGTTCCGGCGATGGTCGGTGATCGTATGGTGCGCAGAAAGTTGCTGCACCAAGGCTGAAAGGCGTATCTGGTCAGTTATCGCAAGTTTCCGCGCGCGTAATTCAACGCAACTCAACGCAATTAAACGTAATTAACGTAATCAATGGCCGCGTGCACGTAGCGCACACATGTCGGTCAGACGCGTACAGGAGAAAACAGAACCGGATAGGGTCTTCAGATTACCGGCGGACCCCGTGCGGGGAGAGGCGCTGAGACGGTAGCTGCAAGCCGCGCAGCCGGAATTGACTGCGTGGCATACGACAAAGCATGCGGAGGTTCGCAAACACTATTTGACGCAACAGCAGGAGGGAGTGTCGTCGCAACACATAAAGGGCAATCGAGTAAATGCGTCTGCGCGCTGCTTTTGCCCTGGCCTGCATCCGAGGTGTTGCCGACCAGTTTATATCCGGTGCTGGTACAGATCAGATTCATGGCATCTGGCTTCATCAGCGGCGAGGCCATCGCAACGCCGAGCGTCAGTACATACATCAGTAATACTGTGCGCACCAGATGGTGAAATGTCAGCAGGGAAATTCTTGGCATAGGCATAAGTCTGGAATGCTAACATCACCAGTGGTTTTTACCATGATGTATCACAAACTCTGCAAATTACGGTAGTTGACGTTGTGCTTGAGGGATTTGCCGCTATCATTGCGTTTTTCGTGTAATCGTCATGAAACAAACGGAATTGAGTTGGTCAGCCTGCCTGGATGTTATGTGCGTACAGTTTTTGCTTATAGACATTGTCCGTAGCTGACCGGCGAGTTCTGCGTTCAACTGCACTTTTACACGCCGTGCCAGATCTGAGTGTCTGGTCTTTGCTATTTCATCAGATGCGCAGCAGTTTCTGAAAACAAGGAATGATCTTGAGCTTTATATCATTAGCCCGCCAATTAACACGCACGAAACCTATCGATGCTCATGAAGTGATCATTGAGGAACAGCATCAGCATAGCCTGCATCGCTCTTTGGGATTGTTTTCGCTGACCATGATTGGTGTCGGTGCCACCATAGGAACAGGCATCTTTTTCACCATGGTCGAAGCGGTACCTAAAGCCGGGCCATCGGTTATTTTGTCGTTTCTGATTGCGGCACTGACTGCCGGGCTGACGGCGCTTTGCTATTCTGAATTATCGGCGCGGATTCCGGCTTCTGGTTCTTCGTATTCATTTGCATATGCTACTGTTGGTGAATTTGCGGCGTTTGTGGTTGCAGCCTGTCTATTACTGGAATATGGACTTGCGGCTAGTGCGACAGCGATAGGCTGGTCGGCTTATCTGAACAATTTTCTACACAATGCGCTGGGTTGGCAAATTCCCGAGATGCTACGCACGCCGATGATCGTTGCCGGTGCCAATGGCGTTGAAATTCATCCCGGGCAATTTAATCTGCCGCCAGTGGTGCTGGTGATCATTTGTTGTTTCTTGTTGTTGCGCGGCGCGAAAGAGTCGGCGACAGTGAATGCGATTATGGTCATGATCAAACTGGCGATACTGGTATTTTTTGCAGTGATTGCCTTTTCCGGTTTTCACGCTGAACATTTCACGCCGTTTTTTAATACCGACAATAGCAAAGGGCTGGCGGGCATGGCGGGTGTGACTGCGGCTGCTGGCACGGTCTTTTTCTCTTTTATCGGGCTCGATACGGTGGCGACCGCAGGTGCGGAAGTCAAAAATCCCAAGCGGAATGTACCGCTGGGAATCATGGCGGCGCTGATTGTTGTCACCGTGTTTTACATGCTGGTGGCGATTGCCGCCGTTGGCGCTCAACCTGCACATATGTTTGAGGGGCAAGAGGCTGGTCTGGCCGTGATTTTGCAGAATGTGACAGGTAAGGCATGGCCAGCTTTAGTACTCTCTGCAGGCGCGGTGATTTCCGTATTCAGCGTTACGCTGGTAACTATTTACGGTCAAAGCCGGATTTTGTATGCGATCAGTAAAGATGGTCTGATTCCTGCTTCATTTCAGAAAGTGCATCAACGCACACGCGCTCCGGTGATTAATACCGTGCTGGTTTGTCTGCTGGTCGGCATCGTTGCAGGTCTGGTGGATGCGACATTTTTGTGGGATATGGTCAGCATGGGAACGCTGGTGGCTTTCATCGTCGTTTCCGCATCCATTCCTGTGATACGTAAAAAAGGAATCGGGCATGGCGTGCAAGGTTTCCGTGTGCCGTTTGGTCCGTACCTGATTCCGGCGCTGAGTATTTTTGCCTGTTTATATATTCTGAAAGACCTGTCGGGAACGACATTTAAAGTATTCTTTATCTGGATGTTCATTGCGATCAGTATCTATTTCGCATATAGCAAACGTCACTCGGCTTTGAATAAATGATGTCTGGCAGCGGATGCCGGATATGAATGAAAAATGAATGAAAGGCGAACAACATGAAACATCAGATTCTGGCATGTGCAGCACTGGCTTTATTTTCAACAACAGTCTGCGCTGAACATATAGGCAGCGTGGATACGGCTTTTAAATTGATCGGTCCCGATCATAAGGTGGTGGTGGAAGCCTATGATGATCCTAAAGTTGCAGGCGTAACTTGTTACGTATCCCGCGCCAAGACTGGCGGCATTTCAGGTGGCTTGGGATTGGCGGAAGATAAGGCTGAAGCGTCGATTGCCTGTCGTCAGGTCGGGCCGGTCAGTTTTCCGGCGCCGTTAAAGCAACAGGAAGAAGTGTTCAATCAGAGTTTATCTATTCTTTTCAAAAAATTACGTATTGTCCGTATGGTCGATCAGAAAAGAAATGCTCTGGTTTACCTGACCTATTCGGATAAGCTGATTGATGGTTCGCCGCAGAATAGTGTCACAGCTGTGCCAGTGGACAGAAATACCCTGATTCCCGTGAAAAAATAAGGTGAATCAGTGCCAACCTGAACCTGAAAACACACGCCATACAGTTCTTTCTACGCGGTAATATGCGTTAAAATGGGCGTTGCACAATATTATTCAATTGCTGTTTTGATATGACTCCTCCAAGCACTGCACACGTCGCCAGCGATCAATCCGTTGACGCCCTGATCAAAACCATACGCATACCGCCACGTCCGAGCATGCTATTGGATTTGCAGACGGAGTTAGCCAGCAAAGAGCCTGATCCGGGACGGCTGGCAGCCATCATTTCGAATGATGTGTCCTTGTCGGCATCTTTACTCAAAGTCACCAATTCGTCTTTTTTTGGCTTGCGCCTGAAGGCCACTTCCGTTGCGCATGCCGTGAAACTATTGGGCATACAGCAATGCGGTTTGCTGATGACGGGAATTATTGCGCGTCAGGCAGTGCAGACAGAAAAAATTCCGCTCGCTAAATTCTGGGATTTCTCGTCTAAACGGGCGCAGGCAATGGCACATCTGGCGAGCCGTATGCGCATTTGCTCAGCAGATATTGCACACACATTCGGCTTATTCTGTGACATCGGTATTCCATTGTTGCTGGAACGTTTTCCTGATTATCAGGAAACGCTGGTGTTAGCCGGTAATGACGTCAACGAAAAATTTACAGCAATTGAACAGAAGCGACACAGCACCAGTCATACGTCCATTGGCGCTTTGATGGCGCGGACCTGGGGATTACCGGAAGAAGTGTCGAACGCAATTTTGTTGCACCACGATTATCTCGTGCTAACGGATTCTGCGACCAACGACCGTGTGCGGGCTTTGGTGGCGCTGGCGCTGGTGTCGGAATATGGCATATACCGTTACCACGGTCAGGAAAACTGGGCTGAGTGGGACAAAGGCGGGCAATTAGCCTGCGATTTTCTTGGCCTGGCGAACGACGAAGTTGAAGATCGTTTTGAAGAGTTGCACGACTTATTCAACAGCGTACATTAATTCTCGCGGCGCTTGTTCAGCGCCCACCCAGCAAACGTGCTGGCAACATCACAATCGCACGCAGTAATTCGAAAACGCCATCAACGGCAATCCCGAGTATTCTGAATGGCAGTAACAGCAGCCAGAATAAGGGATACAGCAACAGCGCCATGATTGCCAGCGGCCAGCACAATACAAATAAAATAATCCAGATCAGCAAGGTCAGCATGATGCTCAGGCCAGTAACTGGTGAATCAGATTGCTCAGCATGACCAGCGCGATCGCGGCGATGACGATACCATCCATATTTGCAGTGAGTTTCATACCATGTCCTTTCCGTATCGAGTGAGAGTGATGTCACTGTAATTGATGCGATAAGGGAAGGCGAACCGTTTGCGACAAAGTGTCATTTGGCGGGAACAGAGTGTTTTTATCCGCGACGAACACCCCTGTTTTCAGACCGAAACCGATATTGCGATATTGTGATTTCAGCCTCAGGTCTGACGTGGTTCAGCGTTGAAAACACCAGTGCCATGGTTCGTATTGATATCCGCTGCTGTTTTCTGGCGGATAAGACATGTCAAAACCAAATTCGTGGGCATGTTGTTGCAACCACCGGAATGCTGTTGTGGTGTCAAATGAAATTTCCAGTTCAGGATCTTCCGGCGTGGCGATGTCGATCGCCCGGCCAGTGTGATGTTCGCTATATCCCGGCGGGGCACACACTTGCAAGATGTCATGAATTTCCTGCCCTGCCGCAAGTTTGGCCTGGATGATTTCAGTCTGACGGGCGACGCTGCGAAAGGCTGAAATCATCAGCAGGGCAATACCGTCACCAGCCGCGCTATTTTTCATCGCTTGCCAGGCCTGATTGGCGGCGGGTGTCAGCCAATACTCGCGCCCATCCTCTCCCACCTCAGCAAGCACCAGAGACGTCGCTTCAGATACCGCAACGAAGCCGCGCTGCTGCAGTATCTCCGGGCTTATTCCCAGTGCGTCCAGCATTTATCGTGTCTTCGTGTTTGCCGTCAGGACATCGAGCATGGCCGCTGTCTGAGCATCGGGGATGCCATCAAATTTTTCCTGACGATATTTACTTTGAAATGCGATCAGCACATTTTTGGTTGCTTCATCCAACACGCCGGTTTGCGGTGTGTTGTAGCCATGTTGTGCCAGTTTTTTCTGATACCAGCTGACATCTGGTAATTGCGCTTCATAGAGCGGCATACGTTGGGCCACTTGTGTTGCGTCTGGCCAAGGAATCAGGCCTGCATCAGCTAATTGTTTCCACGGAAACAGCGGGCCCGGATCAGACTTACGTTGTGGGGCGATATCGGAATGGCCAAGAATGTATTCTGGACGTATCTGATGGCGTGCAACGATGTCCTTCACCAGCGCAATGACACGGTCGATCTGTGCCTGTGGGAACGGGAAGTAGGTGCGGCCTTCCGGCGCATCGCGGAAACCCAGATTCACAATTTCGATGCCGATAGAGCTGGCGTTCAGGCGGCTATAACCTTTCCAGTCGCTGAGTCCGGCGTGATACGACATTTTACTTTCATCAACGAGTTGCCAGACTTTGACCGGCATCTGATCGCCGACCAGATAGTGACTGCTGACACCTTGCTGGCTCAATACCTTGAGTGAAGTCGGCTCATCAATCGCGGTGTAATGCAGAATCAGAAATTGCACGCGGTCTTCCTGACTTTTCGCCGAGATGCTGGAATCGATGCGTGATGTAGCGCAGCCGGTGAGGAAGGCGGCGAGGAATCCGAGTAAGAGTAATTTTTTCATGAGAGTAATGTAAGTTGTCTGGCAGCGAGCCGGGCTGCCGAAAAATGTGCCTGGCAAATACTGGTACGTAAGCTGATGTCTGAAGGTAAATGGGTACGACAAGATGCTGCGATCAATGGATGAAGTTCAAGTACCCGTCCGCTGAGAACCACAGGCTTGTTGCCGAAGCGTTTGCACATTGCCATTCCCAGTCGCGCCAGTTCTTGTCCGGCTCTTTTTAAAATATCGGCTGCGACTTCATCCGTATTCGCGCAGGCTGCAACAGCCAACGCCAGTTTACCGATGTCGCCGCGGCTGTGGTGATACATGAAATCTTTGGATTTGTCCCAATCAGCGCCGCCGATGGCTTTGAATATTTCTTGCGCAAGCAGCGAATTGCGCGATGTTCCCGGGCATTCGTCTTCTGCACGCCAGATATGGCGTACTGCTTCGCGGGCGATCCAGAAGCCGCTGCCGCCATCGTCAAGCAAATAGCCGCGCCCACCTGCACGATGAAATTGTCCGGCCTCGTCAATATAGGCGGCGATAGAACCGGTACCCGCATAAACCAGATAGCCTGTTCCCGGCTTGAAACTATCCAGATACGCAATTTCGATGTCAGTACCGAGGCGAATGCATGGTTCCGGCATTTGCAGAATACCGGACAACATCTCCAGAATGACGACACGCATATCGTCACTGAAACCGGTAATGCCGACTCTGACTGTTTGTAAGTTGCCGTGGCTGCGTGCAGCAGCAGCGAGGTCGGAGAACACTTGTGCGAATTCCTGTTTTCCCTGCTGCGTCTTCAGTTGCAGAGCCGTCAATCCTGCCGCGGTGCCGCTGGCGATGATGTCTTCATTGGCCGTTGCCAGCGCCCAGCGTGTCTGCGTTCCGCCCGTATCTATCCCCAAAGCCAGCGCTGATGCGTTGTCTTTGATACCGGGGAAAACGAAATCTGCTGGGTTCATATAGGGATGATCTGTTCTGTCATATTTTCGGATAAAACCCGCTGCCTTGCTGTCACTCCAATTCTTTACGAAACATCAGAGTTTTTTAACGACTATGCTCTATCAGTGTTTGCTTCGTTTATCATAGGTCGCTTTTGCGACACGCAGAAAATGAAAAGATAGCGTCAGCGTATAACTTTACTCTATGAGCAAAGCGTAAAAATTCAATCGTCTTCCGGTGTTTTTGTTGGGAAGATGTATTCGTAGAACTCATCTCTATTAATGAAATGAGTTCTGGCATTTCACCAGGAAAAACTCACACGATGACAAGAGACGTCACAACTGCCAACGATACTGAGCAAACACCGGCAACCGGTGCATGGCGCTGGATACCATCATTGTATTTCAGTCAGGGCATTCCCTATGTGGTTGTGATGACCTTGTCCGTCATTATGTACAAGAACATGGGTATTTCCAATGCCGATATTGCCCTCTACACCAGTTGGTTGTATCTGCCATTTGTGATTAAGCCTTTATGGTCGCCGTTTGTGGACATGTTTAAGACCAAACGTTTCTGGGTGATTACGCTGGAACTGGTGATCGGTGCCTTATTTGGGCTGGTCGCATTCACGATACCGATGAGCAGTTTTTTTCAGATGACCTTGCTGGTGTTCTGGCTGCTGGCATTCGGTGCCGCCACGCATGACATCAGCAGTGATGGCTTTTACATGCTGGCACTGGAGCAGCATCAGCAGGCCGCGTTTGTCGGTGTACGCAGCATGTTTTTCCGGATGTCGATGCTGACGGGGCAGGGCGCGTTGGTCTATCTTGCCGGAACGCTGAAAGATCTGACCGGTAATGTGGCATTTGGCTGGATGGTTGTGTTCGGCGTGCTGGCGGCAATGTTTGTGAGTCTGTCGCTGTATCACAAATGGGCTTTGCCCAGACCGGACAGCGATCACGCGCAAGGTGATCCGAATCAGGTCGTCGCGACGTTTTTTACGATTTTCGGCAAATTTATTAAGAAAAAAAATATTCTGCTGACCATCGCTTTTCTGTTGTTGTATCGCTTTGGCGAAGCGCAATTAGTCAAAATGGCACCGCCGTTTTTACTTGATGGTCTTGATAAAGGCGGGCTGGGCTTGTCAACGCAGGCGGTTGGCATCGTCTACGGTACTGGTGGCATGATTGCACTGACGCTGGGCGGCCTCGCTGGCGGTGCGTTGATTTCACTGTATGGTCTGAAGCGTTGTTTATGGCCGATGGCGCTGGCGATTAATGTGCCGCACATCGTGTATGTGTATCTGGCATTCGTACAACCGCAAAATATTTACCTGGTTGGTGCCGCCGTGGCGATTGAGCAGATGGGATATGGCTTCGGTTTCACTGCTTACGTGCTGTACATGATCATGATCGCCGATGGTGAACACAAGACTGCGCATTATGCGATCTGCACCGGTTTCATGGCGATGAGCATGATGCTACCCGGTATGTTCAGCGGCTGGTTGCAGGCAACGCTGGGCTACGCGCATTTCTTTGTATGGATTTGCCTCGCCGCGATCCCGACCTTTATTGTGACCGCCTTGATTACGGTCGATCCCGAGTTTGGCAAGAAGTAATAAATAAAAATACAGCGTCGTTTTTGTCTGGAATGAGTATAAGTATGAGTTCGCAACATTTGTTTTTTAACAGCCAACGCTATCAGTCAACGCTTGCCGGACCGCGCATCATCATTACCGGTGCGGTGCATGGCAACGAGATTTGCGGCACGCAGGCGATACGACGCGTGATTGCTGAAATCGACGCCGGCATCATTCAGATCATATCCGGTTGTGTGACTTTCGTACCGGTGACGAATCCACTGGCTTATCAGCGCGGCGAAAGACAGGGCGACCGTAATCTGAATCGCCGCTTGTTGCCGACCAGTACGCCGACAGAATTTGAAGATCACGTCGCCAACTGGCTGTGTCCGTTATTGGCTGAAAACGATGTTTTGCTCGATCTGCACTCTTTCCGTGGCGAAGGCGAGGCTTTCGTTCTGGTCGGACCGGAAAATAACGATGGCGATATCGAACCCTTCAGCCACGCAGAAGCAGAGCTGGCGATGGCACGGTGTCTGGGCGTACATCGCATGGTGGATGGTTGGCTGAGCACGTATGCGCGCGGTGTCGTCCGCCGTCAGCAAAGACTGGGGCCGGATGCAGATGCCAGAATGCTGGCGAATGCGAATACCCAGTTCGGTGTCGGTACTACAGAGTACATGCGTTCCGTCGGCGGCTATGCGGTCACGCTGGAATGCGGTCAGCATCTCGACCCGCAGGCACCGGAAGTTGCATACCGCGCGATCATCAATACCCTGACCCATCTCGGCATCATTGCCGGAACAGCACCTGCTGCCGTCAAAGAAATTGAAACCCTGCGTATCTATGATGTGATCGACAAGCTGCACGACGACGATCATTTCGTCCGCGAGTGGCGCAGTTTTGACGAAGTAAAAAAAGGCGATCTGATCGGCTTGCGCCACGATGGCAGCGAGGTCAGGGCAGAAATGGACGGTCGTATGATATTCCCCGATGCCGGTGCGCATTGTGGCGAAGAATGGTTTTATATCACTCGTTACAGCGACAGAATTCAAGAGGGAAACGCATGAAGCAAGCAATGCCATGGCTGCATCGTTTGTGTGCCTTGCTGGCGCTGTCGCTATTTGCTTTGAGTGTTCAGGCTGTTCAGGCAGGCACAGGCAAAACCTTGAATGTTTTGCTGACGACGCCAGAAAGCGCTCTCGATCCGGCGGTGGCTTCCGATATTGCGACGCTCAGCATTAATGAGAATATTTTTGAACCTATGCTGCGCTACGATTATCTGGCGCGTCCGGTCAAATTGAAGCCGAATACTCTCAAGGCGATGCCGGAGATCAGCGATGGTGGCAAGACTTATACACTGCATTTGCAACCCGGCATCCATTTCACACCTGACCCTGCGTTTAAAGGCAAAGTACGCGAATTAACCGCTGACGATTATGTGTACAGCATACGGCGCTTATACGATCCCGCGCTGAAATCGCCGTGGTTATTTATGTTTGAAGGCAAGTTGCTGGGCGACGAAAAACTGCGCAATGTACAAGCGGCACCCGGCTGGAAATTCGACAGCGCTTCCGCCATTCCCGGTCTGCAGGCATTGGATCGTTACACCTTACGCATACGGCTGAATGCGCCGGACAACAATTTTTTGTTTATTCTGGCAACCACGGCGACCTCTGCCGTTGCCAGAGAAGTGATAGAGAGCTACGGTAATCAGGCTGGCAATCACCCTGTCGGCACCGGCCCGTTTATGCTGGGTGAATGGCAGCGCAGTTTTCGTCTGGTGCTGAATGCGAATCCTGATTATCGCAAGGTGGTGTTTGATGGCGAGGCTGGGAAAGACGCGGTATCACAGCAGATCGCGGCGGACTTGAAAGGCCGGACGCTACCCCTGGTGTCACGCATCACGATTGCGATCGTCGAAGAGCAGCAGGCGCGCGTGCTCGGTTTCCTGAACCGTGAATTTGATACGCTGGAACAGGTGCCACCGCCATTGGCAGACATGGTCATGAAGGATGGCAAACTGAAGCCCGATCTGCAACAGCAAGGTGTGCAACTGTCCTTATTTTCTCCGCTGCAAACTTATTATGTCTGGATGAATATGGAAGATCCTGTCATCGGTGGATATAGTCAGGAAAAGATTGCCTTACGCCGCGCAATTGCGATGAGTTATAACAACCGCGAAGATATCAGTCTGATGGAAAAAGGTCTGGCGATTCCGGCGCAGTCACCGTTGCCGCCGAACGTGCTTGGCTACGATGCCAGCTTCAAGAGCCCGGTGCCTTACGATACTGCGCTGGCGAATGCTCTACTTGATCATTTTTCCTATCAGCGCGGTGCAGATGGCTATCGCCGTTTACCGGACGGACAGCCCTTGCATCTGGTGATGCACAGCCAGGCCAATACCACCGGGCGTCTGCGGGATGAAGTCTGGCGCAAGACGATGGATGCGATCGGCATACGCATCAGTTTTAAAACCGATAAACATTCAGAAATTTTGCGTGCATCGCGTCTTGGTCAGGTGCAGATGACAGAGGCAAACTGGGTTGCTGATTTTCCCGATGGTGAGAATTTTTACCAGTTGCTGTACGGCGCAAATATCGGGCGGGCGAATTATGCACGTTTTAATTTGCCCGCTTTTAATCAGTTGTATGAAAAATCGTTGACGATGACAGACACGCCTGAACGGCGCGCTTTGTATCGTCAAATGGCATTGCTGATGCATGCATATAACCCGTGGATACCACGGGTGCATCCCTTGTCTGCGGATATCCGCCAGCCCTGGGTGCAGCATTATCAGCGGCATCCTGTGGATTTCACGAACTGGCGCTATCTCGATATCGCGCCGGATGCAAAGCAAAATGCGAAGCGATAAAAATAAGCGTATGCGCCACTGTTCAACATCGCGCATCAAATAATGAGTTACGGTTATACGTGACAAGTAAAGTTTCATTGGAAGACAGCAAGAGCAAACTCTATTCTGACAAGCTGAAATGAGTGCTGGTTGTTTTCTGATTTATCTGGAGAAGTCGTACATGCGTTGTGAATTCATTGCTGATCACCCTGACTTCCGTCGCCTTGCTGCGATTGATGGCATTACTGTTGATCTGCGTTATGTCGGCACCGATAATTTCGTCGGGCGTGACTTGTATGGCGATCTCGATTGCGCATGGTTGCACAGAGAAGCCGCAGCAGCGCTGGAGCAGGCGGCGCACTATCTCGCAGAGCAGCATCCGGGTTATCGCATCATTGTGCTGGATGCCTTGCGCCCGCACCGCGTACAGGAAATGTTGTGGGCGCATCTGGATGGCACACCTTTACAGATGTATGTGGCTGACCCTGCGCGCGGCTCTATTCATTCGTTTGGCATGGCGGTCGATGTGACAGTTATTGATCCGCAAGGCGTAGAAATCGATATGGGCAGCGGCTTCGATGAGATGGTGGAAAAATCACATCCGGCACTGGAAGAAAAAATGCTGGCTGCCGGACAAATTACCGCGCAGCAGCGCAGCAATCGCGAGATATTGAGGCAAGCCATGTTTCATGCGGGTTTCAGAGGCATTAACAGCGAATGGTGGCATTTCAATTTCGGTGATCCTGCTGTCGTCCGCCAGACCTATCTGCGGATAGATTGAATATGTTGATACAGCGCGTTTCCTTCGTGGCGCTAAGTCTGTCGGCGGCATTATTTTTTTCTGGAATTTTCGCTGGTATCGTAGAGGCAGCAAGCCCGCCTGCTGAAGTAAAAACGGCAGACGTAAAAATGGCAGAGATGGCAGTTCCGATGACACGCGCATCAATGAAAACGACCACCGATCAGCAATTACAGACCATCGTCAGCCAGCCGCAACGGCCATTGGCGAGTTTGTCCGTGATCGCGATACGCGCTGGTGAGATCGTCTATGAACAGCAGTTCGGCGAGCGCTTTATCCCGACGACTGCTGCCGCTGGTTTGCCAGCGAATGCAGATACCTTATTCCGTATTGCGTCTGTCTCTAAAATGGTGACAGCGCTTGGCGTAATGCGTCTGGTTGAACAGGGCAAACTCGCGCTCGATACCGATGTCAGCCGCTATCTCGGCTATACCCTCAGAAATCCTTACTATCCTGATGCCGCGATCACCCTGCGCATGCTACTGAGTCATACCTCGTCGTTGCGCGATGATGGTGGTTATAATTTTCCGGCGAATACGTCGCTGCAAAGTGTTTTGCAAGCGGCGGAAAAAAACGCAGTATCAGCATTGATCTGGGCCCGACCGGATGCCAGCAACAAAAACTATGCACCGGGAAAATACTTCAGTTACGTGAATCTGAACTGGGGTGTGATCGGTGCTGTGATGGAATCCGTATCAGGAAAACGTTTTGATGTGCTGATGCAGGAATTGATTTTGCAACCGCTGCAGATCAGCGGCAGTTTTCATCCGGAAAATCTGAGTCCGGCAGAACTGAATAATCTGGCTACCTTGTACCGCAAACAGAAAAACGATGTCTGGGATACAGCAGGTGCTTGGCAGCCACAGGTCGATGATTATCACCAGCAAGCGGTGCCGAAGCGGACTTATCTGACCACGTATCAGCCAGGCTGGAATGCCACCTTATTCAGCCCGCAGGGTGGCTTGCGTATCAGCGCGCGCGGCCTTAGCCGGTTGATGCGGATGCTGATGTGCGAGGGCGAGCTCGACGGTGTGCGTCTGTTGCAGCCAGCCAGCGTGCGGGCTTTGTTAAAGCCTCAGTGGCGTTATGATGCAGCGCTGCAGAATGGCGATGATTATCAGGGCATGTTTCAGTCATGGGCACTGGGGTTTCAGGTATTCACTGATATCAGCGCCGCACATCATGGCGATCGACTGACGCCACCTGTCACGCCCGGTGGACATGGATTTACCGGCGTTGGCCATCTGGGATTTGCATACGGTCTGGAGTCAGGTTTTGTATTCGATCCGCAGACCCGCAACGGCATGATTTATCTGATTGGCGGCACCGGTGCCGACCCGGATAAAAATACCGGCGAGTATTCCAGCCTGAGTATATGGCAAGAGCAAATCATGACCGCGCTGGCCGCACAATTACGTTAAGGACTTACGCAGAACTGCCCCAGCGTTGTTGTTGTCGCCTAGCCGTGCTAAAGCACTGTCTTCGGCGACACGGTGTAGTCGGGGTTTCAGACAACATGTTGTCTGCCGACGCAACGAACCTCCTTTGCAAAGGAGGTTACCTTCGGCTGTAAGCCTAGCTGGAACAATTCTGCGTAAGTCCTAATGCTGAACTATTGCTGAATTATTCCTTGCTGGTTCTGGCAATAAATTCGGCAGCCGCTGTCTGTACGCATTCGACAAACGCACGTGCGGAGCGTGACAGTGGTGTCGATTTTTTTGTCAGCAAATATAAATCCACTGGCACATTCGGTAACAAGGGGCGGCACTGCACTTTGTCGTGATTGGCTGTGGCCGCCGTAAATGGATCGATCACAGCAGCACCCGCGCCGAACTCCACCAGCGTGCGCGCCAGCACATAAGTCTGGACTTCGGTGTAAGAAGTAAAGCTGATGCCGAGTTCTTCGCAGGCATCCATGACGCGGCTGACCAGATGATCATCGAGATCCAGTGCGATCAGATTTTTTGGCAAATCAGCGACGGACAAGGGCGTGTTGTCGAGTTTTTTTGTCCAGCTGCCTATCGGCGCAATCGCCGTCATACTGCCGCGCACCAGCGGTTCGGACGCCAGATTCGGATGGCAAGGGTCATATAAAGATAAAGCGAAATCAACGTCGCCGAGCAGCAAGGCATTCACCATATCGCTGGTATGGTGGGTTGATAAAGTGCAGTGAACTTGCGGAAATTTCTTGCGCCAGGCGGCCAGCGCTGCCGGCACTACCGTGATAGACAGTGTGGGAGTTGAAGCCAGTCTGACGGCTTCATCCGGATGATTTTTCAGATTATTTGCGAGGCGGCGTACCGATTGCAGGTCGCGGTTCAGTTTATCGACTTCGGAAAATAACTTGTGCGCTTCCGGTGTCGGATGCAGTTTTCCTTTGATGCGCTCGAACAATTTCAGGCCAAGCTGCAATTCACAATGTTGCAAGACTTTAGTCGCGGCTGGCTGGGAAATGCTGAGTAATTGTGCGGCACCGCTGATCGTGCCGGCCTGCATAATCGCATGAAAAACTTCTATGTGACGCAATCGCATGAGTGTTACCTGTTACCGTTACTCGTTTGTACCCTGCGATTGTAACCGCAGAAGGCGCTTATTCGACAGCTTCCAGGGCTTTTCGTACATCGCCCTGATATAAGGTCAGCAGTTTTTCAGCCGTAACGACGCTGATGTTGTTTTGTAGTGCCACGATCGCTGTTTTCACGTGGAAGTCGCATTCTTCCAGCACTTTGCGGCAAGTCTGCTCATCCTTGCCAGTCGCATGCATGGTCAGGCTGACCGTACGCCGCAGCAGTTTGATATTGGTCGGTTTCACATCCACCATCAGATTGCCGTAGACCTTGTGCAGTTTCACCATCAGTGCGCTGGAAAACGTATTCAGCGCAATTTTTTGCGAGGTGCCCGCTTTCAGGCGTGTGCTGCCTGAAATGATTTCACTGCCGGTGTTGAGTGTGATGCCGACGTCTGCGCATCGCGTCACCGGCGCATCGGGATTATTCGCGAAACCCACCGTTAATGCGCCACTGGCACGCGCCGCTTGCAACGCGCCCAGCACATAAGGTGTGGCACCGGAGGCGGCGATCAGCAACACGACATCATGCTGATTCAGATGCAGCTCACGAATGTCGATCGCGCCTTGTTCGGTATCATCCTCGGCACCTTCGACGGCGACGAACATCGCCTGTTTGCCGCCGGCAATCAGCGAAATTGCCCGTTCATTCGGCCACGAAAAAGTCGGTAATAATTCGACGCCATCGAGCACACCGAGCCGCCCCGATGTGCCTGCACCGACATACACCAGACGGCCGCCCGCTTCTATGCGTGGCAGCGCCGCATCAATCGCTGCCGCAATTTGTGGCGCAGCAGCGCGCACTGCCTGCACCGCGATGAACTGATCATCGATCAATGCGGCGGCCAGATCTGCCGTCGCATAGGTATCGAGCTCGGTATGTAAGACATTCGGTGTTTCGGTGTTCAACATGATCATTTCTCCGCGATGCTATTGAACTTACAGAGGAGTCGCGCCACTCACAAATGAAAGCTGATCGCGCAGTCATAACCGCAGGTAATGCGCTGCTGGTGAACAAGCATTTGCCATCATCGCTGGCTGTGCTTATTCTGCCATTGATGCTATCTGTTCCCTGCGCCACAATCTGGCCTCGTTGCAGCGAGCCCTGACACCACATCTGAAATCTCTGCCACATGAAAAATCGCCTTATCGCTATCTTATCTTTGCTGATGTTGTTATCCGGCTGCCAGTCTGTGTCGAATCCCGCATTCGTACCCAAAGACACGCAACACCGCATCGTCGTTTCTGTGCCGGAACAGAAAATGCGCTTATTCGATAACGGCAAAGTGATCGCCACTTATACCATTTCAACCGCCAAGCGTGGCATTGGCGATTTACCCGATAGCTACATGACACCCGGCGGCAAAATGGAAATCGCTGAAAAATTCGGCGCCGGTATGCCGGTCGGCACCGCGTTCAAAGATCGCGTGCCGACTGGTGAAATCGTTGCGATAGACGCGCCGGGGCGCGACCCGGTGGTGACCCGCATACTATGGTTGCGCGGCACCGAAGAGCGCAATCAGCATGCGTATCAGCGCTACATCTACATCCACGGCACGCCGCAAGAAAGCCTGCTCGGCAACCCGGCCAGTTACGGTTGCATACGCATGCGCTCTGCCGATATCGTTGAATTGTTCGACAAGGTGGGTATAGGCGCGGAAGTATTTGTCGCTGAAACCGAAGCGGACTTGCTGCCGCAAAAATAAGCACAGACGAAGAGCATTCATCTGGTAGGAAGTCGGTTTGTAAAGAGGCTGAAAACGTCGATTTTCGTGCCTCTGAGGGCATAAATATACTGGGGGGAGTATTTTTTAAAGCCCTTTATTTATAAGGACATAAAGGCAAAATCGCCGGATACTCCCCGAAAAATGCTTATTTGAGAGCTGTTTTCACGGTTTTTTTTCAAGGCGGATATTGGCTGCGTTGGCTGATACGGACAGGTGTTGACTGGGCTGTCGGTTTTGCACACGCAGGACATGAGGGATCACAAATTTCTGTTGCCAAAATTCCGCTTTCATTTCTATAATTCGATAATTGTCGAATTATAGAAATGAGCCTTAGCCGGAGTCTGCCCATGGAAAATAAACAAGCAATCAGCGCATTAGCGGCATTGGCGCAAGAGTCGCGGCTGGCGGTGTTTCGCCTGTTGGTGCGGGTTGGCCCTGAAGGGTTGGCAGCCAGCAAAATCGCAGAAGAGCTGGCGATTCCGGCTTCGTCATTATCATTTCATCTCAAAGAACTCAGTAATGCCGATCTGATCTCGGCGCGTCAGGATGGGCGTTTTATCATTTACGCCGCCAATTTCAGCGCCATGAATGATTTGCTGGCATTTCTGAGTGACAGTTGTTGCAATGGTCAGGCTTGTCTGCCCGCGCTGCAGGCGGGCAATCTGCTAACGAATAAAGCTGCCGATAAGGTTACTGATAAAGCTGAAATGTAACGCGCAGCATAGTCTGATGCAAACCGCATAATTTTCTTAGTACTTACTTATCCTCTAATCCCTCACCCTGAAATGAATCGAGAGAAAAATGACTGAAAAAACATACAACGTACTGTTCCTTTGCACTGGCAACTCTGCGCGCAGCGTCATGGCGGAAGCCCTGATCACGACCATGGGGCAGGGGCGTTTTAAAGGTTTTTCTGCCGGTAGTTTTCCCACCGGTACGGTCAATCCGCTGGCGATAGAGCAGATTCAGACGACCGCGTATCCACTGACTGCTTTACGCAGCAAAAGCTGGGAAGAGTTCGCTGCTGCCGATGCGCCAGTGATGGATTTCATCATTACCGTTTGCGATAACGCCGCTGGTGAAGTCTGCCCGGTCTGGCCCGGTCATCCGGTGACGACGCACTGGGGTTTTGAAGATCCGGCCGCAGTCACTGGCAGCGATGAAGCAAAGCGCGCTGCGTTCCATAAGGTGTTCCGCGAAATCATGTCTTGCGTCAATAGCTTCGTCTCGTTGCCTGCGCACATCCTGGAAAAAAATACCATTCATCAGGAACTCAAAGCGATCAGAGAGCAGCTCAACTGATGCGTCCATCTGATGATCTCGCTGTACATCAAATTCATTTCTGAAATGGGGCGCATGTCGTGCTGATTGCTATCCTGATTTTTTTGCTGACGCTGACCTTTGTCATCTGGCAGCCGCGTGGTCTGGGCATAGGCTGGAGTGCTGCTGGCGGCGCGTTGCTGGCCTTGCTGGCCGGTGTGATTCAGTTATCGGATATTCCGCTGGTGTGGCATATCGTCTGGAATGCAACGGCCACATTTATCGCTGTCATCATCATCAGTCTGTTGCTGGATAAAGCGGGCTTCTTTGAATGGGCGGCATTGCATGTGGCGCGCTGGGGCGGTGGCAGCGGCCGCAAATTATTTGTGTTGCTGTTGTTACTCGGTGCCGTGGTCGCCGCTTTGTTTGCGAATGATGGCGCGGCGCTGATCCTGACGCCGATCGTGATTGCGATGTTGCTGGAATTACGGTTTTCACCGAAAGCCACGCTGGCCTTCGTGATGGCGGCGGGCTTCATCGCCGACACCGGCAGTCTGCCGCTGGTGGTATCGAATCTGGTGAACATCGTTTCGGCTGATTATTTCAAGCTGGGCTTTGCCGCCTATTCATCGGTGATGCTGCCGGTGAATCTGGTGTCCGTCGCGGCGACGATAGCGGTGTTGCTGCTGTTTTTCCGGCGCGATTTGCCCGCCGATTATGAGGTGCAACAACTGCGCCAGCCTGCGCTGGCGATTCGTGACCGCGCCACATTCAATGCGGGCTGGTGGGTGCTGGGTTGGCTGTTGCTCGGTTTTTTCTGGCTGGACGGCATCGGTGTTCCCGTCAGTGTGGTCGCAGCAGCGGGGGCGGCGGTGTTGCTGGCGGTCGCTACGCGCGCCGGGGTGATCAACACCCGTGACGTCGTCCGAAATGCGCCGTGGCAGATCGTGATTTTTTCGCTGGGCATGTATCTGGTGGTGTACGGCTTGCGCAATGCCGGATTGACGAATCAACTCAGCGGCGTGCTCAATCATTTTGCCGAACATGGTGTCTGGGGTGCGGCACTGGGAACAGGATTACTCAGCGCATTTCTGTCTTCGATCATGAACAATATGCCGACCGTGCTGATCGGCGCTTTATCGATTGATGCCGCCGTGGCAAACAATGCAGTGCGTGAAGCCATGATTTATGCGAACGTGATCGGCTGCGATCTCGGGCCAAAAATCACGCCTATCGGCAGCCTCGCCACATTGTTGTGGTTACACGTGCTGGCAAACAAAAATATCACGATTTCCTGGGGCTATTATTTCAGGCTGGGTATCGTTCTGACCTTGCCGGTGCTGTTGCTGACACTGGCCGCGCTGGCATTACGTTTAAGCTGACACCGGCGCTATCAACTAAAGGAGTTACGCATGACTGATGTGGCAGGAGAAATCATCGATAACTCAGCCCATAACTCAGCCCCCGATCTGCCGAACGTAAAGATGGCACACATGGATATTCCTGATGCCGCGAAACTCGCACCCGTGGCAGGCTTTGAGCATCCGCCACGGATATTGCTGATGTATGGCTCGCTGCGCGAACGCTCGTTCAGCCGCTTGCTGGTCGAGGAAGCGGCGCGCCTGCTGCAACACATGGGCGCGGAAGTCAGAATTTTTAATCCGCATGATTTACCGATGGTTGGCAGTGTGCCGGAAACGCATCCCAAGGTGGTGGAATTGCGCGAGAGCTGTTTGTGGTCGGAAGGGCAGGTCTGGTGCAGCCCTGAACGTCATGGCGCAATCACGGCGGTGCTGAAAAATCAGATCGACTGGATTCCTCTCGAACAAGGCGCGATACGCCCCAGCCAGGGGCGTACACTGGCAGTGATGCAGGTGTGTGGCGGCTCGCAGTCGTTTAATACCGTCAACACCTTGCGTTTGTTGGGGCGCTGGATGCGCATGTTCACGATACCGAATCAGTCATCGGTGCCGAAAGCCTATGAAGAATTTGATGAGGCCGGACGCATGAAACCATCGCCGTATTACGACCGGCTGGTGGATGTGATGGAAGAATTATTTAAGTTTACCTTGCTGCTGCGTGGTCGCAGTGATTATCTGACCAGCCGTTACAGTGAACGCAAGCAGGATGCATTGAACGCCGCCAACAAGATCATCGCCAAGGCCTGATTCGTGCTTAACTGAGTCGTTGCCGGGTGACAGCCCTACACCGTTTTTATAAAAGGAATGAATATGCTTTTTCTGGACCATACGCCGAAATTTTTATTCTTCACCGGTAAAGGCGGCGTCGGCAAAACCTCGGTCGCCTGCTCCACCGCCGTCTGGCTTGCCGATCAGGGGCGACGCGTGCTGCTGGTCAGCACCGACCCGGCATCGAATGTCGGTCAGGTATTCGGCATCCGCATCGGTAACAGCATCAAAGCGGTGGAGTCGGTTGCCAATTTGTCTGCACTGGAAATTGATCCGCAAGCGGCAGCACAACTGTACCGCGACCGCATCGTCACACCTGCGCGCGGCACCTTGCCCGAGGTGGTGATCAAAGCGATGGAGGAACAATTGTCCGGTGCCTGCACCACAGAAATCGCCGCATTTGATGAGTTCACCGGGCTGCTGACCAATCCGCAGATGCTGCACGATTACGATCACATCATTTTTGATACCGCGCCGACCGGGCACACAATACGCATGTTGCAACTGCCCGGCGCCTGGTCCGGTTTTCTGGAAGAGGGTAAAGGCGATGCCTCTTGCCTCGGGCCGCTGGCAGGTCTGGGCAAGCAGCGCGAAAAATATCATGAAGCCGTGCAAACCTTAGCCGACCCCGCACGTACCCGCATGGTGCTGGTGGCACGTGCCCAGCATTCCAGCCTGAAGGAAGCCGCACGCACACATGATGAGCTGGCAGCCATCGGTTTTCATCAGCAATATCTGATCATCAATGGCGTGTTGCCGGAAGCAGAGACACTACACGATGCGCTGGCGCGCGCCGTCTGGAAACGCGAGCAGGCGGCATTGGCTACCATGCCCGAAGTATTACGCGGCTTGCCGACAGATCATATTCCGTTGCGGGCATTCAATCTGGTCGGGCTTGATTCTTTGCGTCATTTGCTGACGGTCTCTGCCGCGGCTGATGGTGCTAATGCCGCTGATTCATCCGCAACGCAAACATTGCTCGCCCTGACTGACGCGCCATCGCTGGCGACGCTGGTCGATGGTCTGGCAGGCAGCGGGCATGGCCTGATCATGACCATGGGCAAAGGCGGCGTCGGTAAAACCACGGTTGCTGCGGCGATCGCCATCGCCCTCGCGCAACGCGGTTTTCCGGTTCATCTGACGACCTCTGACCCGGCAGCGCACCTGCTCGAAACACTGGAAGGCAACTTGCCGAATCTGAGCGTCAGCCGGATTGATCCTGTTGCCGAAACGGCGCGTTATCGTCAGGAAGTGATGGCGAGCAAAGGCAAGCACCTTGATGCACAGGGAAAAGCCTTGCTGGAAGAAGATTTACGCTCGCCGTGCACCGAAGAGATCGCCGTGTTCCAGGCGTTTTCACGCGTCATCCGCGAAGCCGGGAAAAAATTCGTGGTGATGGATACCGCGCCGACCGGCCACACCTTATTGCTGCTCGATACCACCGGTGCCTATCATCGTGAGATCGAACGGCAGATGGCGCATACCGGCGTTCATTACACGACACCGATGATGCAATTGCAGGACCCGCAACAAACGAAAATCGTGATCGTGACACTGGCAGAAACCACGCCGGTGCTGGAAGCCGCTGGCCTGCAAAATGACTTACGCCGCGCCGGTATTGAGCCATGGGCGTGGGTCATCAACAACAGCCTAGCGATGGCGCAGCCGCAATCGCGCTTGTTGCAGCAAAGGGCAAAAAATGAATTGCAACAAATCCGCCTGGTCGCAGATCAACACAGCCAGCGCTGGGCGATTATTCCTTTGCAAGCAGAAGAGCCGGTCGGTATCGACAAACTGACAAAGCTGCTGAATGCGAAGTGAAGTATTTCTGCCCCTGATAAAAAATCCCCGACATCGCTGCCGGGGATTTTTTTGTCAGTACAACCGTGATTACTTGAACTTGTAATTCGCCAGCAAGGCGAATGAGCGGCCGCGTGGATCGGTTACGCTTGCTTGCAGGAGGTTACAGCAGGTCGGAATTGTGGATCAGCGAAACAAGAAGCAATTCCCACCCGATTCACTCAACGGCATGACACCGTTGAATATCGATTATTTCATTAATCTCAAAACGCTAATAACACTTGGCAATGATTGGGGGAGGTTTACAGCACGCTTACACATAGGTTGAAATTTGTTTAAATAAATTCTTTTGTAAGAACGTAGTAAATAATTGAGCCATAACTCGAGAGCAAAAGTATTATTCCAAAGCGTCGTCTTTTCCTATTTCTTAATAAATTAAACCCAAATATTAAGGGAATACAAAAACACATCATTTTTGGAAAAACGTCGTTAAAAACCAAAAGGTATGCCAACCCAGTTAACTCGCTAGAACTTTGATTTGCCCACCTATGTCCAGCATACAACGTAACAAAAAAAACGCTAAGTAGAGACAAGAAAATCGCCAACCAATCTATGCCAGGATTCTTACTTTTTTCAGAGTCATTATCCGATAACGCTTTTTTTGTGTTGTTCAATTTTTACTCCTTGAATAGCAATCTCAATATTGAGTTTGCTTGGCAAGCGTCGCATGCGTACTCCGTAGAGTGCGTCATACGCACCATTTTCCTCATTCAAACAGCACACGTCCTATTCTCGTGCCATACGAACTGAAATCTCGCCACGAGGCGCATAGTGATTGCTTGCCTCAAATGGGTGTCAGTGCACGATCCAACAAGGTTTTGAGTGGCGCTAAGCGACAATGATAGGCTTCAATGTTGGCCTCGACCCATTCAATCCGCCCAATCGGTTCCCAGCGTAACGCATAGCCGGCATTGATGCTGATAGTTTCAAACAGCAAGCGTTGGGCGCGTCCATTGCCATCGCGGAATGGGTGAATCACATTAAGTTCGCCGTAGTAGTGAGCCAAACGGGCAAGGAATTGTTCGCGCGGCAAATCGATCAGATAGCCTTCTTGCGCCAGAAGCCCAAAGAGCTTATTCGCTTCAGGTTCTATCCTGATGACGTTGGCGAATCGGGTACTACCTTTGCTGATGTCAACGGTACGTAATTTTCCGGCCCAGTCGTAGATATCTTGAAATATATGGAAGTGGATTGCGCGCAGAGCCGACATAGAAATATCGTCGAAGTCGGGCACAAACTGTTCAATGCGCGCCTGAGTGTGCTCGATTTCAGCCGCTTCCAGGCTATCGGCGTCTTTTAAGCCGAGCTTATTGATTAAGACAGCGGAGTTGGGATAGCAGTATTGCTTATCCTGACCCGTTCCGTACTTATCGGACATGCTTGGCTTTGAGCTCCACTGGTTTTGCCGTCGACTTATTGGTCTTGACTGGGCGTGGCTCCAGCCCTTCCAGGCGCAAGCTGGCGCGGTAGTTTTCGGTGCGCAGCTTCAGGAATGCCTGGCGCTTCATTTCAGTTGTCAGCATCGTGATACTCCACATGATAAATGAGACTGTGATCTGCATTGTAACGCATCTCACTTGTTCTCCAGCTTACCGTGATATTCATTCTGACCCTAAATAAAAAAATCCCCGACAGCGATGTTGGGGATTTTTTTGTCAGTACAACCGTGATTACTTGAACTTGTAATTCGCCAGCAAGGTGAATGAGCGGCCGCGTGGGTCGGCGACGCGTGGTTCCCATGAGCTGCCGGCGCCAGAGTTGCTGTCGTAAGTGATGGCAAATGGTGGGTCGGTGTTCAGGATGTTTTTGATCCCTGCGGTCAGCGTCATGTTTTTGATGCCGCTGTATGTCGCGCTCAGATTAAAGGTGGAATAGCTTTTCACATCAGGATTGTAATCCGATGGGGAAACCAGACCATTGAGCACGCCAGGCAAGACCTGATCTTTATAACCAGAGCGGAAGATTTGCGAGAACATGGTTGTCCAGTTGCCTTCTGTGTAGGTCACATAAGCAGTGTGCTTCCAACGCAGACCTAAATCACCGGTAAAGGTGAAACGACCGACTTCGCTTTCGCCATAAGGTGCATTCGCAGTTGGGCGGGATTTTTTCTCCAGCAGATAAGAGCCGTCAATCGCCGCTGTCCATTTGCCATTCCAGATGCTGCCATTCGCATTCGCACCGACTTCCAGACCACGGGTGATACTTGAACCTGCATTCACCCAGCGCTGGTCGATCTGCACAATCGCACCGCTGGCGTCACGGATAAACTGTGCGCTGAACAGATTGTAGTTTTGCAGCATGGTGGTTAAATCCAGCGAGGTAATGGTGTTTTCCTTGCGGATTTCCCACAAATCCATATTCGCGCTGAAACTTTTACTTGGTGCCCAGACCACGCCGACAGTCGCTTGTTTCGCGGTTTCCGGTCCCAGATTGGCTTTGCCGCCGGTCAGGGTATTTGGTGTGATGATGCCGCAGCCGGATTTAGTGCTGTCTGCTTTCAGGCCAGGGCACGTCGCTGGATCGACCAGATCTTTACCAGCGTATGGCGACTCGGTAATGCCGTTAAACAATTGGTTGAATGAAGGTGCGCGGAAGCCGGTGTTATACGAACCACGGAACAATACCTGTTCGACCGGTGTGTAGCGGAACGCGACTTTCGGGTTGAAGGTATTGCCGAAACCCGTGTAGTGATCCTGACGACCAGCGAGCGTGACTTCCATGTTTTTAAAGACCGGTACCAGGAACTCTGCATAGATCGCGCGGATATCGCGGCTGACTTTAGGCAAGGCATTTGCATCATCAAACGGTGCATTCAGAATCGCAGGGCGGGTATTGGCGGCGCGTGCATCGCCGTTAAACGTATATTCTTCTTTACGCAGATCAGTACCAACCGCTGCCATGACCGCACCGGCAGGGAGCTTGAAAATTTCACCAGAGATTGCCGCATCAGCTTGCGTCAACGTGGTTTTACCGCCGTACAGCACCACTCCTTTGGCTGAAGTGCTGGCGATCAGATCCAGCGCGGCCTGTGATTGCTTCTGGCCTGGCAACAGGAAAGGATTAATGATGCCGGTGCCGAGTGCATTCGCCAGCGCGACCGTGTAGTTATAACCGTTGCCCAGTGTTGATTGTGATTCGCTGTAGGCACGTGACAGACCGACGCGGTAATCCCAGTTACCGATCTGACCATCGGCGCCGATTTGCAGGCGGGCGGCATCGGTGCGGGTGCTGATTTCACGGTTGCCGCATTCCATACAACGCCAGCGATAAGCGATAGGCGCGCCGTAGTTGGATTTAATGCTAGGCAAAACGGCAGCGATGGAATTGAATACCATGTCATACGCAGCGCCGGTCTTAGGATAGAAAGATGAGACCGGGAAATTGCTGCCTGGCGACACCTGATTCGGAGAGAAGCTTTTCGACACATCGACGCGGGAACCGACCAGTTCAGCGAACACCTGATGTTCACCGACTTTGAATGTGGCACGCGAAACGAAATTATCGTTGGTCACCGGTTGTTGCAAGACGGCGGCGCGACCGGTATCCCAGGCGCACGCATATTTGGATGAGGCGACATCCCAGATTTTGTAATCATAAGCAGCCATACCGTCGATGGAGTTACAACCCGCGCCACCCGGCAGATTCAGCACGTTGACTGCATTCATCGCCTGGTTTGTGCCCGGCAGGATAGGCCCGGTATTGCTCTTGTTACTCATGATGGTGTTGGCCAGCGACGTGGCAAACACGGTCGCAAACGGGGTACCGCGTGTATCGACCGACAAACCACGATTCGGCTGGAAGGTATTCACAAACGAACGCTGATCGCCGCGCAATGCCTGATTCTCGCTGTGGGTGCCGGTAATCAGCACGTTGTAGCCATCGGTATCAAGATTACCAAAGCCGCCGACCATCGATACACGATGGATGTCGGCGCCGCCTTGTTGCGTCAGATCAGTGAATGCCTGTGCTTCGATGCCGTTGTAGTTTTTACGCAGGATGAAGTTAATCACACCGCCGATCGCATCGGTACCGTAAGTCGCGGATGCGCCGTCTTTCAGAATTTCAACACGCTCAACCGCCGCCATAGGAATCGAATTCAGATCGACTGCGGAACCTTTCATGCCGTGTGTGGCGATACGGCGGCCATTCAGCAAGACCAGCGTGCTATCGGAACCCTGACCACGCAAGTTGGCGGACGTGGCACCGTTATTGCCGCGCTGCGCACCAGAGGTAACGTCGGCGTTACTTGCCAGATTATCGGAACCATTGCCATTGATATTGAGTGTTGAGATCAACTGCTCGGCTGTCACGATGCCTGAGGCTTCGAGCTGTTTGCGGGTGATGACTTCGACGGGTAACGCACCTTCGGCAGCGATACGCTTGATGCTGCTACCGGTAATTTCGATACGTTGCGTGACATCGGCAGGTTTTTCCTGCGCCACCGCAGATGTCGCAGAAACGCCAGTCACGCCAATAATGGCGATGCAATGGGCAATGGTTTTCAATTTCACGGGTCTCTCCTCAAATAATTCTGTTCAATGTGCGGTCAGGATGTGGGGCAATCGTCACGGGTTCAGAATGACAAATACCTTTAGCTGCAACATCCGGAAACAAGGCTCTTTTCTTTTTGCACCAATTTGGTTTCATGGTGTCAGGCAAAATCGTTATAACGATATACGCGTTGAGATTCAGACTAGGGTTTTCACTTTGCCGGTGACAAATGAAAAATTCTACGCGGGTAATAACTAAAAGATATAGATCAAAATACCGCTCAATCAGCCTGCATGGCACAGGCTGATTGAGGGGGCTTGATGCTGAAAATTAATTTTTTATGTGCTTAAAAAAACAGCAGTCTGAGGCTCAAAAAAACCACATTCCGTGCTGTTTTTTTGCTGCTGTATCAGGGGAACTGCACGCTTGCTTGCTGACTTTCCTGTCCTGAGCGACTGATCGCCATCACGGTAATTTGCCGGATTGCACCAGCCTGGGGATCGGCGCTGGTATCGATGCTCAGTTTTGTCGCAGGTTGGACTGAGAATAGCCATTGCTGATCGGTGCGTTTCCAGATCGCCAGCAACTTCGTGTTGGCGACATCGGCGAGCGCGACTTGCAGCGTTTTTCTGTCATCGGATAATTGCAACTGCGGCGCAGTGATATTGCTGCTGTTGAGCCACGGCATCGCCGGGATCAGCGCCTGCGAGGTGTATTTCTCAGCCATCAGACGCTTGCGTATGTCTTTGCGGTTCTGGTTCAGACTGATGACGCTGAAATGGATATGGCCGTTACCGCCGCGCTCACGCACAGCATCGACCTGATTCAGAATTTCTTCGGCAGGCCAGGATTTCTCGCTGTGATCAATGCGGCTGGTATATAAGCCAGGCCAGATCTGACGGCGTTGTACGTTCTGAGCTATCCAGTAGTCATGCAACACCTTGAATGCCTGCGGCGTCTGATTGATGGGCCAATACAACTGCGGCGCCAGATAATCAAACCAGCCTTTTGCCATCCAGAGTTCTACGTCGGCATACAGTTTATCGTACTGACTGAAACCGGCGATGCCCGCTGGTAAACGATCAGGGCGGCCGATGCCGAACGGGCTGATGCCAAATTTCACCCAGCTTTTTTCCTGATGCACGGTGGTGTAAATCGCTTCCACCAGATGGTTGACGTTGGCGCGCCGCCAGTCAGCGCGCATCAGATTGCCGCCGCTCTGCAAATACTTGATCCAGGCTTTGTCATCCGGGAATTCGACTTCGCTGCCATTCGCGGCTTTGATCGGATACGGATAAAAATAATCATCAATATGAACACCATCCACATCGTAGCGCCGCACGACATCGCTGATCACATTCAGCGTTTGCTGCATGGCGATGGGTTCCGCCGGGTCCATCCATAACTGATCGCCATACTGTTTCACGGCGTCAGGCGCGGTTTTGCTGATGTGGTTTTTTGCGGCGACGGTTTTTGCTTGCGCGGTGCGGGCGCGGTAAGGATTAAACCAGGCGTGCAGTTCCAGCCCGCGTTCATGCGCCTGTTCTATCCAGAATTGCAGCGGATCGTAATACGGTGACGGTGGGCGGCCTTGCTCGCCGGTCAGAAATTCTGACCACGGCTCAATCGCCGATGGGTAAATCGCATCAGCGGCTGGGCGGACTTGCAGCACGATGGCATTCAGTTTCATCTGTACTGCATTGTCGAGAATCGTGATGATCTCGGCTTTTTGTTTATCGCTGCTCAGGTCGCGGCGGCTGGGCCAATCGATGTTGGCGACGGTGGAAACCCAGGTGGCGCGGAATTCACGCGGTGTCGGCGGCGTTTCGCGACTCAGGGGCAGTGAAGGCGGTGGTGCGTTGGCAATGATGGCTGACGGTGCTGGCGGGGTTTTAACGCTGACGGGCGGCGAGCTGCAGGCGCTCAGTACAGCGATGAGCACGCCTGCCAGCAAAGCGCGCACGATGTCCTGATGACTGCTTTTGAAAAAAGAGGATGAGGCTTGAAGCGAGATCATGCGTCGATAACGGCGAAAACGAAAAGAGCTGTGATGCTACTGCATTCGCCCTGCACAAACCAGCGTTTATCCGCTGTATATGCATACTCCCCCCTGTTTTTTGAAAAACCAGTGAAATGTCTTAATAAAATAAAGGGTGTTTTTACATACCCCGGGGAGTATCTAAATGTCCCTGAGATGCCCCTGAGATGCTGCCGGAATACCGTTCAGCGGTAGCGGTCGGTATGGCGGCAATCCAGATGGGGCATTGTGGCAGACAGGCTGGGGCGTGAGGCACAGGATGGGGTTAATCTCAGCGGCACCATTGTTGCGACAGCACCAGTATCAGCACCAGCGAAATCACAGCAGCCGATGCGCTGATAATCAGGCTGATATGTTCTATCGGCAGACCGCGGCGGCGTTTATCGGCGAAGATCATTAACTCGCCGATGGTCGTCAGGCAGCTGACGGCAGCGATAAAGATCGTCATCAGCATTGCAAACGCCTCTTTGTCGCTGAGCTCGCGACAATGCGCTGAATACAAATGCGCCAGCTTAAAAATTCTGTCATAGCTGACCAATTCAAACAGCAGACCTGCCACGAACAGGGCAATAACCATCAACGGAATAAACCAGGTCAGGAAATACTTATCGCAGACAGCATCGATGACAATGTTGATACGGCGCTTGATGAAAGCAATCATGAGAGTCTCGTTGTTGACCGGGCTGGTTCGGATCGGAGTAGTTTTACGTGTTCTTTATTTGTCTTCTTTATTCATCTTTTTTATTCATTGTTGACGATGCTAACATTTTTCGGTCAGCGCCTAATGTTTCTATGGTGAAATGATCATCTTCGCGCTATGTTTGTCGCCGTTGCAACAACACATACGCATGGCGATAAAGAAGTGTTGCCGTCAGCGGAATAGAAATTCTATTAAGATAGGCGACTGAGCAATGGATTCAGACAAGAAATTCATACAGGAAATCACGATGTTAACGACGGAACAAATCACCCAATTTACACAAGACGGCTACGTCATCGTCCCGGATTTTAAAACTGCAGCCGAGATCGCTGCGCTGCGGGAACGTGCGGCGCAGATTGTCGATGCGTTCGACCCGGCGCAATCCCGTTCCATCTTCACGACCAAAGAGCAGGAACAACATATCGATCACTATTTCTTAAATTCAGCGAATAACATCAGCTGTTTTTTTGAAGAAGAAGCGTTCGATGCGCAAGGCAATCTGCGTCAGGATAAATCGCTGTCGATTAATAAAATCGGCCATGCGATGCACGATCTGGACCCGGTGTTCAGCGCCTTTTCGCGCGGCCCGGCGCTGGCACAGGTGGCGCAGCAACTGGGCTTGCAGCAGCCGCAAATCTGGCAGTCGATGTATATCTTTAAACAGCCCGGCATAGGCGGCGAAGTGCGCTGGCATCAGGATGCAACGTATTTTGAAACCGACCCGGTCAGTGTCACGACTTTCTGGTTTGCGCTTGAAGACGCAACGCTGGATAACGGCTGCCTGTGGGCCGAACCGGGCGGCCATCGCACGGCGATGCGCGAGCGTTTTGTGCGGGAAGGCGATCTGGTGCGCGTGGAAAAACTCGATGCCACACCGTGGCCGGATGACAGCACCGCCGTGCCGCTCGAAGTCAAAGCGGGCAGTCTGGTCTGTTTTCACGGGCTGCTGCCGCATTACAGCGCACCGAATCGCTCGCCGGTATCGCGCCACGCTTACACCTTGCATGTCACGGATGGCACAACGCATTATTCGCCGCAGAACTGGATACAGCGCGACGCCAGCTTTCCGGTGCGCGGCTTCTGATAAAAATCACCATTAAGATAATCAACAATAATCAAAACGAGAGACTATGACGACCGCAAATACGATGCACCCGTTTGACGAAGCAATACAACTGACGCCACAGGGCGATCATTATCGTGGCCAGACTTCTGCGAAATACGCGAATATGGTCGGCCCGTTTGGCGGCGTCACAGCAGCGACCTTGCTGCGCGCCGTGATGGATCATCCAAAATGCCAGGGCGAGCCGCTGGCGCTGACCGTGAATTTCGCCGCACCTGTCGCCGACGGCGCCTTTGATCTGGTGCCCAAGCTGATCCGCACCAACCGTTCGACCCAGCACTGGAGTATGGAATTGCTGCAAAACGACCAGATCGCCGCGACTGCTACTGCCTTGTTTGCGACGCGTCGTGAAACCTGGTCGGCGACTGAAGCGCAGTTCCCCGATCTCAGTAATCTTGGTGAGGGCGTGGCGATGCCTGCAACCGGATTGCCGGTTTGGGTGAATCGCTACGATGTTCGCACGCTGCGCGGTCATCTTGGACTGAACGCGACGGCGCAGGAAACAGCCAGCGACACGGTGACACAGCAATGGATACGTGATGAGCCGCCACGGGTGATGGATTTCTGTTCGCTGACAGCGATTGCCGATGCGTTCTTTCCGCGTATTTTTATCAAGCGCAAACAAGCGGTGCCAGCCGGAACGGTTTCACTGACCGTGTATTTTCATGCGGATGCAGCGACGCTGACTGCGCATGGTACGCAGCCTGTGCTGGGTTATGCGCGGGCGAATCGTTTTTATAATAATTATTTCGATCAGATCGCTGAATTGTGGACGCCGGACGGCGCATTACTGGCAACGACAACGCAGGTCGTGTATTACAAAGAGTAATTCTGCGTGTGCAGAAAAAAAGGCGGCGCCGCGAGAAATCCGGCGCTGCCTTTTTTATGGCGGTGTTGATTGTTGATTGTTGATTGTTGATGCTGAAATCCGTGCAGTCGTTGGCGTCTCAGGGGCGGCCAGCGGCAACCCAGTTCAGCAATTCATCGAGTGCCGATCTGGCTTTTGCGGCGTCGTCATGGTTAATCATGGCAACAACGATCCACTGCTGATCACGGATATCGCGCACATAGCCGGCAATCGCCGTGGTGTTTTTCAGTGTGCCGGTTTTGATGCGGGCACGCAGCTCGCCAGCGCTGCCTTTCAGGCGTTTGCGCATGGTGCCATCGAGTGCTGCGACCGGCATGCTGGAGCTGAATTCAGGGTTCCATAAACTGCGCGCACCGACCGCTAAAATCGCCGCCATCTGATTCGCGCTGATACGCTCCGTGCGTGATAAGCCTGAGCCGTTTTCCAGCACCAGTCCGGCATCATTGATACCTTGTTTTGCCAGCCAGTTTCTGACGCGGGCATCGGCGGTTTGCACGGTGTTGCCGTTAATTTTGTCGGGGGATTCTGCGCCCAGCGTCAGAAATAAAATCTTTGCCATCGCATTATCGGATTGCTTGTTCACGATACGCAGCGTGTCAGCCAGCGTTTCCGATGCACGTTCATGCAAGAGCGTGGCGTTCGCCGGTACCAGTCCGTCGCGCACCTGTCCTTGCCAGCTGCCGCCCATTTCCTGCCACAGCGTGCGGAACATGTGCGCAATGTACTGATTACGCTCGATGATATTCAGGTGGGTGGTGATTTTGCAGCGACGTGGAAAACCGCCGCTGAGCATGATCTCGATCTGATCTTTACGCTGAAATTCAATAACTGGCGATTTCCATTCGCTTTCCCACTCGGCGCAGGATTTTTCATTGAAATGCAGATGATTGGAAAATTTGATTTTGTCGAGTGGCGTCAGCAAACGGGTATCGATTTTTTCTGTGGTCGATTCGATGGCGAATGAGAGCAGATTACTGTGTATCAGCAAGGCATCGGGAATCACGTTGTAATACGCGTCGGGATGCTCATCAAACGGTGGCGCGCCGATATCGAGGCGTTCAGGTTGAAAATAACTGCGATCCAGAATCAGATCGCCATTGATTTTGCGTATGCCTTGTGTGCGTAAAGCGCGCAGCATGACGCTGAATTTTTCCCAGGTCAGATTCGGGTCGCCGCCACCGCGCAAATACAGATTGCCGTTCAGTACCTCTTTTTTGAGCGGCTTATCGGCAAGAAATTGCGTCTTCCAGCGAAACGTTGGCCCCAGTTCTTCGAGGGCAATCAGGGTCGTCAGCAACTTCATTGTCGATGCCGGGCTGAAGCTGGCATCCGCATTTTGCTGTAACACCGGCGTGGCGGTTGCAGAAGAAAGCGGTACCACCACCGCACTCATCGCCGCAGACGGAACCGGCGAATTGCGGAAAGCGTCTTCCACTTTCAGCGGCAGCGCCGTTTGTGCCAGCAGGCTGGTTGAATACAGCGTTGAAGATAATATTCCCAGCAAGCACGTCGTCAGTTTCAGCATGGTGATCCTCTTTCTTCGATGCTGCATTGTAGAGGAATGCAGCAGGCAGCAACAGTCTGCGGACGGCTTGCAAGCTATGACAGATTCGCTCTGACCTATGCCAATTCCTTATTCGCTCCTGTAAAAAACGCTGCTTCAGGACATAAGCCCTTGATTTCGTTATAATTTCGCCCTTCTTTCGTCACCGGTCACCGCCATGAGCTTGCTCGTTAATCAAACTGAACTTTTATCCCCCGCCAAGAATGTTGATATCGGGCGCGAGGCGATCCTGCATGGCGCAGATGCGGTGTATATCGGCGGCCCGTCGTTTGGTGCGCGCCACAATGCAAGTAATGAACTCAGTGATATCGCCGGGCTGGTGCAATTTGCCCATCGCTACCATGCACGTATTTTTGTGACCATGAATACGATATTGCATGAATCCGAACTCGAACCGGCGCGCAAACAAATCCATCAATTGTACGAAGCGGGTGTCGATGCGCTGATCGTGCAGGACATGGGCATACTCGAACTCGACATTCCACCGATACAGTTACACGCGAGTACCCAGTGCGATATCCGTGGTGTGGAGAAAGCAAAATTTCTCGGTGATGTCGGTTTCTCGCAATTGGTGCTGGCGCGTGAACTGACGATAGAACAGATCAAGGCGATCAAAGCCGAGGTGAAAACGCCGCTGGAATATTTTGTACACGGCGCTTTGTGCGTCGCTTTTTCCGGCCAGTGTTATATCTCGCATGCCGACAATGGTCGCAGCGCCAATCGCGGCGATTGTTCGCAAGCCTGTCGTTTGCCTTATACCCTGACCGATGGCGAGGGCAGGGTGGTGGCGTATGAGAAACATTTATTGTCGATGAAAGACAATGACCAGAGCCGCAATCTGGAAGCGTTGCTGGATGCGGGTGTGCAATCGCTGAAGATTGAAGGCCGTTACAAAGACATGGGCTACGTCAAAAATATCACGGCGCATTATCGTATGCTGCTCGATGAAATTTTAGAACGCCGCCCGGAATTTACCCGCGCCTCCAGCGGCCATAGCCAGATCGCTTTTACACCGGATGTTGATAAAAATTTCCACCGTGGTCACACCGATTATTTTGCCAACGGCCGCCTCGATAATATCGGCGCGTTTGATTCGCCGAAATATGTCGGTCTGCATCTCGGTTACGTGACGAAGATAGGCACGACCTGGTTTGAGATCGAAGCGAATGAGCCCATGGCGAACGGCGATGGCTTGAACTACATGCACAAACGCGAAGTCATGGGCATACAGGTGAACACCGTCGAGCACATGGGCAAGAATGAGAATGCCGACGTCTGGCGCATTTCTCCGAATGAAAAAGTCAGCGAATTGATCGGCCTGAAAGTCGGCATGCTGATCAATCGCAATCGCGATCAGCGCTGGGAACAGGCACTGACCAAAAAATCGGCGGAGCGCCGCGTGCCGGTCTGGCTGACGCTCAGCGACGAAGGCGATGGCCTGACGCTGACCACGCATGATGAAGATGGTGTCACTTCATCAGTGCACACAGCGCTGGCGCTGGAACCGGCGCAGCAGGCCGATAAAGCCGAAGCATCGCTGCGCGACAGTCTCGCCAAACTGGGCAACACCATGTTTGAAGCGGCGAACGTTGATCTGCGCCTGCACCAGCCGTGGTTTGTCCCTTCCTCGGCAATCAATGCCTTGCGCCGCGATGCGGTTGCTGCGCATGAGGCGGCGCGCGTCGCGGCATGGCCACGCCAGCCGCGCACACCGGCAGTCGAGCCGCCAGTTACTTATCCTGAAACCACGCTCAGTTATCTGGCGAATGTGTATAACAGCAAGGCGACGGCATTCTATAAAAAGCATGGCGTACAACTGATCGCTGCCGCGTATGAAGCACATGAAGAAGCGGGCGATGTTTCGCTGATGATCACCAAACATTGTTTGCGGTTTTCTTTCAACCTGTGCCCGAAACAGGCGAAAGGCGTGCAGGGCGTTCAAGGTCAGGTTAAAGCCGAACCGATGACACTGGTGACGGGCGAGGAAAAGTACACCCTGAAATTTGATTGCAAGCCTTGCGAGATGCATATCATCGGCGCGATGAAAAAACACATCCTGCAAT
Source organism: Undibacterium sp. FT79W (assembly GCF_014284215.1). NCBI lineage: Bacteria > Pseudomonadati > Pseudomonadota > Betaproteobacteria > Burkholderiales > Oxalobacteraceae > Undibacterium > Undibacterium sp. FT79W. Next base: position 352,897 of record NZ_JACOGB010000001.1, read on the forward strand.
CGCCACCACCGTCGTCTGTGCCCTACAGCCCTATGGTGTTTCACAAAACCAGACCTGCTGCAAACTAGTTTTTACAGTATGCATTAAGGTATGCGTTAAGCGAAAAAGCGTAAAAAAAGGCTGAACATGTTCAGCCTTTTTTTATACCTTTGCTGGATCAGCGCATGTCGAATAATTCCTGATGAAAGTCATTCGCAGAAAGACCTTTCGCCAACAAATCCTGGCGCAGCGCTTTGCCGAAATTTTTCGGCCCGCAGAACCAGACGCTGGCAGATGACCATGCCGGTACCGTTGTGCAAAGGCGATCCGCGTTCAGTCTGCCATCGGCATCCGAACGTAAGACATGCAAACGCACGCCAGCTTTGTCGGCACTGGCCTGCACCTTCGCAATGAAGCCTTCATCCGGTGCTGCCGTGCTGTAAAACAAATCGATCTCACGCGCGTCGGCCTGCTCTGCCAGTGACTGCATACGGGCGATGAACGGGGTGATGCCGATGCCACCGGCAACCCAGATCTGGCGCGATTTATTATCGTCAAAGGCGAAGCGTCCATACGGGCCTTCCACTTTGACCAGATCACCGGTTTTCAATGTTGCCGGTAAGCTTGCGGTGTAATCGCCTATGCCTTTAATCAGAAACGTCAGCCTGCCATCATCATTCCAGGCTGAAGAAATTGTGAACGGATGCGGGCCTTCGCTGCGGTTAAACGTCAGGAACGCAAATTGTCCGGCGGCGTGGCCACTCCAGCGGTCTTTCAGATTGATCACCACTTTCAGGACGCGATTATCGGTGTGATACTGAATCTCTTCGATCGCACCGACTGCCTGCCGTTGCGCGCCAACTTTACGGAACAGCGACATCAATGCAGCGATGGTGCCACCCGCCATCAGGACTGCCATCAGCGGCGCGATCAGGTGATCCCAGTAGGTGTACTTCATCAATACCGTGGAATGGAATACCAGCACCAGATATGCAATCGCCAGCAAGCGATGCGTTTTAAAGAAATAGCGATACGGAAAACGTTTAATCAGAGCCAGAGCTATTAACAGCACCATCGCGTAAAACGCCCATTCACCGATCTCTTCAGCAAAGTGACGCTGGCTTTGAAAAAACTGAAACAAGGGCATGGTTTGCTCGGCTGCCGGTTTGCGCGCTGGCCGCGTCAGCCAGCCCCAGCCGACCATCCATTTCGGCCCTTTCGCCCACAGCCAGTGGATAACGGCAATCACTAACGCCGTGATGCCCAGCCATTTATGCAGGCGATACGATTTATCCAGGCCGCCCAGCAGGTTTTCCGCAATCGCCGGTCGTATCGCCAGCAGCATGCCTATACTCATCACACCGATGCCGATAATGCCGGTGTAATTCATGACAGAAGTACGTAAGGCGAAGAAATTATAAGGGTCGCTCAGCACCGTATCGGCGAGCAGCCACAGGACGCTCAACAGCGCGATGAGCAGCAGATATATCCTTTGAATATTTTTCATTGTTAACTTTCAGCATCAGACTTTCAGCCAGCCCTGTTTCATGGCATAGCTAATCATTATCAGCATTATTGCGCTGTAATATATGACTTTCCAGACGAGGCCAGGTTTCTCTTGCGGTGCATTGCCGGCACGGGTTGAAAACTGGAAAGTACCGCGATACGAGAACGCGCAAAATGCAAACATGATGAAGGCCACACCTGTGAGTGTTTGCGGCAGTGACTGAGTTTCCCAAGCGGTGTACAAATCGTAAGCGCCTAGCAGGCCGAAAAAAATGAGCCAGAACCAAGCATGTGGTGCAGTGATTTTTTTTGTTTGAGGAGTTGTCATGCAGAGTGCCTTGAGTTTTTTTAATACCAGTGGCGACGCCGCTAAAGCGGGCTGAAGGTCGCCGGATTTTGCCGGACATTGATGCCTGCGTTGATGCACGACGCTGAGCATTCCAGCATCTCGCCAACGACATCGTCTGCGGCATTGTTGGCGCCGGCAGCGGCGGTTGTTACTGCAGATTATTGCTTCAATATACTACCGGGGAGTGTATTTTAAACCCCTTATTCTACGCTGAGAATAAGGGTAAAACCGAAGATACTCCCCTGTTTTTACTCTATGCCGGGCATTTGGCGCGACATATTTATGGCATTTTTTATCTGATGCCGTTTGTGTTCTGCTTCACTTTTTCCACGGCAGCATACGCAGCATCGTGCCATCTTTGACGATGAAGTGATGCCACAATGCCGCCAGAACGTGGAAGCCGACCACAAAATAAATCGCTTCGCCCACGGTTTCATGGATTTCCTTGATGCTGCTTTTCAGTTCAGGATTCGGTGCGATCAGTTGCGGCAACATCATGCCGAAGAAACTGACATCGCGCCCGCCCGCCTGATAAAACAGCACGCCGCTCAAAGGCAAACCCAGCATCATCAGATACAGCACCAGATGCACCAGATGGGCACTACCGGTTTGCCAACGCGGTCCCGGTAAAGCGGCCGGTGCTTTGAAGGTGAACCGCAGCGCCAGACGAACCAGTACAAATAAAAACACCAGTTGCCCTGCCAGCATGTGTACCGACTTCAACGTGTCGCGCAAAGGCTCGCCTTTCGGAATATCTTCCCTGACCTGAATTGCTGCGAGCGCGACGGCGATCAGAATGAACATCAGCCAATGTAAGGCTGCCGAGAGTGGGTGATAACGTGAAGTTTGCATATTCTTTGTACCTGGTGAAACACTGTGAAAACACAGCGGGTTGGGGAAAAGAAATGGAATGAAAGCATAGCGCATGGCATCCAGTCAACCCGGCATCATGCGGCGGTGATTCATACTAACCGACCCGTCAGCGGTATGACCAGTACAAAGCTATGATCTGCATCAATACATGCGGAGTAAAAAGCCCTTGATGAATGAGAAGTATTCGCGTAGCCAATCGTTATAACGTATGTAAAGCGGCGTCGTTGCGCCGGCAGTCTGCACCGACGACCAACCCAGCCGACGCGCAATCATGCGTGCCCGCAGCACATGAAAATCACTGCTGACGATGAGTATTTCATCGTGCGGTGTCACCGCATTTTTTTCCAGCAAAGGCTGGCTGAACAACAGATTTTCATACGTCGTGGTGCTGCGTTCTTCCTGAATGATGCGTCCGGCCACCAGCCCATGCGCGCGCAGGTAATCGCCCATGATCTGCGCTTCGGCACACGGCAGCGTCCAGTTTTTTCCACCCGTCACCAGTACCTTCGCCGCAGGCAAACGCCGCGCCCATTCCAGCCCCAGATCCAGCCGCGCCGCCAGCGTTGGCGATGCACTGCATTTCAATGAACCCGAGCCCAACACCATGATGGCTTTGACCGCCGCCGTATTTTTGTCGGTCAGCCCGGCGGCATCATTGGTGCGTTGTAAGAAAATGAAAAACAGAATCAGGCTCAGCAACCACGCACCAGCCAGCAACTGCGCCAGCATCCAGACTTTCTGTCGCCACACTCTTTGCGAACGCCAGCGCCCGAATTGCTGCCATTTCCAGCGTAAGACAATCAGCCCGCAACCGATGCACAGCGGCAGCACCACCCCGAAATTCACCAGCCCGGTGGACATCAGAAAAACTGCATCAACGACGAGCAGTGCGGCGATCAATAAAGTGACGGTGGAAAATAACTGACGTAGAACACTGGCAGGCATGGTGTATTTAAAAAGGAAGGCGACAGAGGTGTGAGACCTTAGCACGCCGCGTCGGTAATTTCATCCGGAATAAACGCGGTGTCGGTTTGTCGCCTGCGTCGGGTGGCGACATATACTTCAGTTCAACGAAAAATAAAAAGCAATCCGGGATTTATAAATCAGCATCAATAAACCTTCCGTTTTTTATGAGTAGTATTTGTATGTGATTTGACCTGAATTTATTTTTTTTGCCGTCATCAGCGATATTTTCTGCAACCTCAACATTTAGCTATCTCACTAAGGAATTAACCATGATTTCCCGGCGGGTATTTACACTTTCTACGCTGGCTGCGGTTGGCGGTTTGACGACGTTAACATCGTGTTTTTCGGGAGCAGAGGGGCGTTACGACGTTGCGAGTCGCGATCTTTGGCGGCACAGTGCGGCGATGCCGAATGAAAAAGCGGCGCTCTTGCGTGAGCTGGTGCGCTATGCGACGCTGGCACCGTCGAGTCACAATACGCAATGCTGGAAATTTCATATCGACGACAACGCGATTTCGATACTGCCGGATTTTTCGCGCCGATGTCCGGCAGTTGATCCGGATGATCATCATCTTTTCGTCTCGCTTGGTTGTGCCGCAGAGAATCTGGCGCAGGCTGCACTGGCGCATGGGCTGATGGCGCACAGCAGTGTTGATGCAGCGGCGGGGAACGCACTGCGCTTAGCGCTGGAACCGACGCGTGCGCTGGCGTCTCCGCTGTTTCAGGCTATTCCTGCGCGTCAGAGTACCCGTACTGATTACGATGGCAAACCCTTGACGACACAGGAACTCGATTTATTGCAGCGCGCTGGCAGTGGCAACGGTGTGCGCCTGATCTTGCTGACGCAACGGACGGCGATGGAGAATGTGTTGGAATACGTTGTTCAGGGCAATACCGCACAGATGCAGGATCATGCTTTCATTGCAGAGCTGAAGAAATGGATGCGTTTTAATGCGGACGATGCGATGCAAATGGGCGATGGGCTGTACTCGGCTTTGTCCGGCAATCCATCGTTGCCTTCGTCGCTGGGCGGCGTTTTATTTGATTTGTTTTTCACGCCAAAAAGCGAGAACGATAAATATGCGAAACAGGTGCGCAGTTCTGCGGGGATTGCGGTGTTCGTTGCCGATGGCAGCAGCCCTGCCGATTGGCTGGCGGTGGGGCGCTGTTATGAACGCTTTGCGCTGCAATCTGCGGCGCTGGATATACGTAATGCATTTTTAAATCAGCCGGTCGAGGTGTCTGCATTGCGCCCCCAGTTTGCCAATTTTCTTGGTATCGCGCCGCGCAGACCTGATCTGGTGGTGCGCTTTGGCCACGGCCCCAGAACGGCATCGGCTATGCGGCGACCAGTGCAATCGGTGCTGATCTGAGATAATTGAACGCCGTGAATGGCATCATTTCATGACGACGGCACGTTTTTCAAGGACTTTTTTTTGATTGCTCAGCGTTCAATTCGCCGCCTATGAAAAATCTCTGCCTCATATTTCTTATACTGTTTCCCCCGTTCTGACTACACGCGTCAGCGTCGACGATGAGGGTGTTTTGTGCGAACATCACAGTTACTTTTGAAGTTCGCTTGCCACCCTTTTTGAAAGCTTGCCTCAACATGATCAAACGTATTGTGCTTGTGATCGCTGGTCTCAGTGTTTCTGTTTCTGCGCTGGCGATGTGTGAATCCGAAGAAAAATCTGCTAAATATCATGGTGTCTTGTTTGATGCGATGGCGCAGATTGATCGTGGAATGTACGATCAGGTATTGGCGAAGATGGACAAGTCGGGTGTGCAGGGGATGGCACTGTTCGGGCGTCTGACTCATAAAAGTAATGGCGATGCCGATGTTCTGGCGCTGAAGAAAAATTTTCCGCAGAAATTTATTATCGGTACGCCCAAATGGTTTGATTTGAGGGGCGATGTGTCAGCGATGTATCTGCGTCAGACTTTGTCCGGGTTACGGGACGGGCCGTATCAGTTTGTCGGCGAAATCATGTTTGCGCATGGCGATAAATCTCATGGTGAACAAACCACCAGCGGGGAGCGTTACGTTTCCGCTGATAAACCGAATGTCTTGCAACTGATGCAGGAGCTGCAAGCATTGAAGTCACCGGTGATGACGCATTGGGAAGTGTATAACTGGAACCGCGACTGGCCTGCGTTTCATGCCTTATACGGAAAATTTCCACAACTGACATTCATCTGGCCGCACGCTGGCTTTGGCTCGGCGGCGCAGGTAGAAACGGTGTTGTCGCAGCATGAGAACGTTATTATCAGCTTGTCGAAAACGGAAAAAGACCAGCGCAGCCTCAGCAGCGAAGAAAAATCTGCGCAACTTGGCGGCGCGATGATTGATGACTGTGGCGTGATTCTTCCTGAATGGCGCGCCTTGCTTGATCGTTTTCCGACACGCTTTATGTTTGCCACCGATGCACACAAAGATTTTCGCTGGGATAAATACGGTCACATCGTCAGTCGCTGGCGCCATATTCTCGGCCAACTGCCAGATGAACAAGCGCAAATGATCGCCTGGAAAAATGCAGAACGCGTTTATGGCAAGCCGCGCTGAACGATGCGTTTGGATAGTCGGGTATAAACAAAAAAGTGTGAATAAAAGAGGTCGTACGACGGAACGACTTAGGTCGTTCGTGAGCAATGACGTATGCCGAAACGGGTTTTGATGCCTTCAATATACTAGGGGGAGTATATTTAAAGCCCCTTGTTTTACGCTGACAATAAGGCGAAAAACGCAGATACTCCCCTGAAAATGCTGATTACGGGAGTATCACCAGACCCGAATGCTGATGGGAATTGCGGTCGCCGCGACGGTAGCTGCGATACAGAAATTTGCCATCGGTGTGGCTGCTGCACAGCGTGCAGGAATGGCCTTTATCGATATGCTGCAAGCCAGCTTTTTGTAATTCGATGACCGCAATCGCGTTCAGCGTCAGATGGCAACTGCATGTTTTCCCGAAGATACTTCCTTTATTTCCTGTGAGCCGCATGGGGGGAGCCAGACTGCTTTTCGTGACGTACGTTGATAAAGTCATGGATATTACTCAGCACGTACTCAGCACAAACGCTGGAAGTAGATACGGTCAGGCCAAGTACTCATCTTAGAGAAGTCGATATTGATCAATAACCCAATTTTTCCTCGCTAGTCAGAATTGGCTAACAGATAACTCAATAAGTCAAATTAATTTCTAAAGTGAGTCAAAATTGCAACTATTGCCACGAAAAACTTAAATTTAATTGATTTTGTGCAACAATAAAAATGTGTTTTTGGTAATTGTAAATATCAAATGGTCACTTTTATTGATTAACTTATTTTAAAAAATATGTCTATTTTGCATAAAAAAATGATGCCGCTAAGTAGCCGCATTCCTGCAATGGTATCGTCAGCGCTGTTTGTTTTCGTCATTCAATACGCACCAGGCGCATGGGCAAATGTTGGAGGCACGGTGGTTATCTCCGATCAGACAGACTGCTCTGACGGTCACCAATCTGCTGCATGCGGGTGGGATGGGATGCCCGATCTCTCGCCGTCAAATGGCGGTGGCGGCATTGGTGGCGATGGCGGCGGCGGTAGTGACGGCGGTCGTTCGGAAGCGCCAGCGAAGCGGACAGCTCAACAAAAGGCCGCAGAACAAGCAAAGTGTGATGCTCAGAAAAATGATGACCTGACCGATGCGCGCCTCAAGTATACGCAAAGTATGGGCGTTTGCGCGTCAAAAAATAGCAGTTGGCCGGGCATGTTGTATCAGCAGTGGCTGGAATTGTCGGCAACATTAGATTTGCGATATGAGAATGGCACTATAACAATTGGCGGGGTAGGAATGGACTGTGCATCTACAAGCGGCAGAGCATTCGACAATGCGAAGTGGGGTATCAACCTAAAGTATGATTTTTGTTCTGCAAAAGCACAGAAAGACTAGCGATGATTATCCGACGACCATACTTAGTCATATTGGCGATCATATTGGCGAGCAGTGCGCTTCTTTTTTTCACCCGACAGACGGACGATGTGGCGGTGATTAAACAAATGCACGATACTGGGTCAGCTGTTATTTCCGGAAATACTGCATTTCCTTCGATCGCCGTTAAAACCATCAGCACTGAAGGTGAAAGTAAAAAACAACAGCAAGCCCCACTTCCAGAAGTTGGCAGGCACTTAGACTGGAACAAGTATCCCGGCACACTGGATAGCCAAATCCATCGTGCACTAGAAAGTCATAACGGTGAAATGGCTATGGATGTTGCTGAAAAGTTATGGGAGTGTCCATTCGTCGCTCGCATGCTGAATTCAACTGATTTCCCGCAACAACCTCCATCGCAAGATGTCGCAGTTCAGGCAGCAAGACTTAAACGCATTCAAAATGATCAAAGAATTAATGCTGACTGTCAAACTATTGCCGGAGACCCGGATCAATGGCGTTTGCGATTGCTGGAAGTGGCGATAGAAAAGAGGGTCGCTGGCGCTGCGGTAGAAAGTTTTAATCTCGGTGTGCGCAGACCGGAAGTACTTCAGGCCGTTGTGCAAGACGCTCAGGTTGGGGACATCGCGTCGTTGGTTAATGTGGCTTCTCATAAGACTACCGATTTTGATATATCTCCTGATAAGCAGCGTGCGATCCGCTATGCGCTGGTAGTCGCGTCGGAAGACCCTGATGTGGGGAAAATGGTGGGTAAATATCGACGTACAGCTGAAGTATCCTCTGTGTCACTCGGCGGGGAGGTGAAACCAAAATTTGATGATGCCAATCTGAGCGACGATATGCGCAAGGAAGCCAATGCGATCGCAGAACGCCTGGTTAGTCGCATCAAAAGAGGAGGGCAGTAACATCAAGCAAGGCTCCTTTTCACCGGAGCTTTGCTTATCCGTTCAACTGACCACGATATCGCAACGTATCTAATTCAAAGAAAGAAGAATGATCACTATCCAACGAGCTTGCTTAGCCATATTGGCGATCTTATTGGCGAGCAGTGCGCTTCTTTTTTTCACTAGGCAGTCGGAAGACGTATCGGTGACTACGCAAATACCTGATACTCGGTCTGCCGCTACTTTCGGAAATACAGAATCTCTTTCGACCAATACCAGAACTACCACGGCAGAAGATGAAAGTCGAAATAAACCGCAAGCTCCACTCCCTGGAACTGGTCGACACTTAGACTGGAACAAGTACTCCGGCACACTCGATAGTCAGATTCACCGCGTACTCGACAGTCATGATGGACAACTGGCTATGGATGTCGCTGCGAAGCTGTGGGAATGCAAGGTCGCGACTCTGATGCTCGATCCAGCATATTCCTCGCCATTGGAAGATCCTGGGATTCGTGCTGCAACGGTTGAACGCACTCAAAAATATCAAAGGATAAATGCTGATTGTCAAACCATAGCCGGGGATCGGGATCAATGGCGATTACGTGTGCTGGATGTGGCAATAGAACAGAAAATAGCGGGTGCGGCAGTGGAGAGTTTTAATCAAGGTGTGCGCCGACCGGACGTGCTGCAAAGTGTGGTGCAAGACGCACAGGCTGGTGATATTAAATCGCTTACCAATATCGCTTACCATAAGGCTGCAACTTTTGATATATCGGCTGATACGCAACGTGCAAGCCGATATGCGCTTGAAATCGCTTCGAAAGATCCGGTTGTCGGAGAAATGGTACGACCATATTTGCGGACAGCCGAAATAATTTCCGTGTCGGTCGGTGGGGAAGCGAAAGCAAAATTTGACGATGCCAATCTGAGCGATGATGTGCTCAAGGAAGGTAAGGTGATCGCAGAACGCCTGGTCAGTCGCATCAAAAGAGGAGGGCAGTAACAGCAAACCGGGCTCCTTTTCACCGGAGCCTAGCTCATCCTGTAAACTTGCCGTACGACCGATTGTATTGCGTTAGGATGCCGGGAGTATCACCAGCCCCGAATGCTGATGGGAATTGCGGTCGCCGCGGCGGTAGCTGCGATACAGGAATTTGCCATCGGTGTGGCTGCTGCACAGCGTGCAGGAATGGCCTTTGTCGATATGCTGCAAACCAGCTTTTTGTAATTCGATGACGGCAATCGCATTCAGATCCAGATGCCGGTACGACGGCGTGATGAGCTCGGCCGGATGGTCTGCAAACGCGCTGACAAATTCCTGCGCGAGTTCAGCGCTGACTTCAAAACAGCAGGCGTTGATATGCGAACCGATGGCGGCAACCCAGTCTGCCGGGTCTTCCCCTTCGGCGCGCAGTCGTTGCCACAGCGCGCCAATCACACCATAACGCAGACCGCGCCAGCCCGCATGCACAGCGGCAATCGCTTTGCCATCGCGTCGTGCAAACAGCACGGGAACACAATCGGCGGTAATCACGGTGACGGGGATGCCCGGCTGGCGGGTATAAAAGCCGTCGGCACCGCCGCACATTTGTTGTCCGGTGGTGATCTCGACGATCTGCGTTCCATGCACCTGCGTTTTCTCCGGCACGTGATGCCAATAGGGGCTGAGTGCGCTGGGCACCAGATGGCGCGCCGTGCCGAAACCATATTGAATACCGGGAATAGCAGCGAGCAACGGAGAGGTCAGGGACATGGCAATGGTCGTGTGCAAAAAAAAAGGAGTGTTGGAAAGTGATGTCGAAAATGAAGCGTCACAGATCATCGGCTATTTATGGGCTATTTGGGGCGGCATCTGGCGCAGCGAAGCCATTTTAATGCATGCCTGCGATCAACATAAATTGGCGAACCAGATATTGATCTCTGGTCTGGTTCGCTTCTTGCATGCCAGCTTCCTGTTTTTGTCTTTTCTTTTGAATCACTCCGCTGACCATGCCATTTTCCAAGCCTGATCCCTTGCCAGAACACAGCAGCCTGAAGATCGTGGTCGTCAATACTGTGAATTTGCAGGATGACGCGCATCAGCCGGATGCGGATGCACGCGCGGCGCTGGAGGCTCAGCAGGCGCGGTCGCGGGCGCTGCGGATAGGTTTGCTGCAGGCGGGCTACAACATTATTGCCTCGATCCCGGGTGATATTTACATGATAGAGCGCATTGCGCAGTTGCAGCCGGACATGATTATCATCGATGCCGAATCCGACGCCCGCGATGTGCTGGAACACATGGTGTTTGCGACGCGCGATGCGCCGCGTCCTATCGTTTTATTTACCGAAGACGGCAATCCTTCGCAACTGGCGGCGGCGATGGAAGCGGGCGTGTCGGCGTATGTGGTGGCGGGTTTGCAGACGGAGCGCGTGAAGCCGGTGCTCGACGTGGCGATGGCAAGGTTTCATGCGGATCAGAAGCTGCGCACGGAATTATCCGATACCAAGGCGCGGCTGGCGGAGCGTAAAACCATAGAGCGTGCCAAAGGTTATCTGATGGAGCGCCATCATTTATCCGAGAACGATGCTTACCAGCGTTTGCGTAAGCAGGCGATGGAAAAAAACATGAAACTGGTTGATCTTGCCCAGCGTCTGCTGGATGCCTCGGATTTATTGGGATAGCGCCGCAAGGATGTTCTGCTTTGGTGCGCCGCACAACTAAAGTGCGTTGGGCGTTGCTGGCAACCTCGCTTTTTCACCGTATTTCACTCTGGGCGCTTGCTGGCACAGCAATTGCTCATACAAATTCAAGCGCCAACGATGGCGTCAGTAAAATGCAGGACCAATCAACCGGCGAACGAAATTGCCGGGAATACAGCGTTCACCGCTAACGGCGGCGGTGTCGTTCAGACAAAGGTGTCTTTCCATCTGTTTTTTAAAAACGGATGGCAGGCACCTTTTTTGTTTTTTGGGATTAATTTTTATTCGCTGGAGTGCACATGACTAAGCCGCAACAACCTCAGAATCAGGAAGCCCACCATGATGAAGCAACGATTAATTTGCCGCGTCGCAGCTTGTTGCAAAGCGCGGGCGTGTTTGCGGGAGCCAGCATGATGGGCTTATCGACCGGCGGTGTCTGGGCGGCGGGCTCGGATAAACCAGAAAAAACAGAAGTGCGCATAGGCTTTATTCCGCTCACGGATTGCGCTTCCGTGGTGATGGCATCGGTGCTGGGCTTTGATAAAAAGTATGGCATCAAGATCGTGCCGACCAAGGAATCATCCTGGGCGAGTGTGCGCGATAAGCTGGTCAATGGCGAGCTGGATGCGGCGCATGTTTTATACGGTTTGCTGTATGGCGTGCAGATGGGCATAGGCGGTGCGAAAAAAGATATGTCGGTGCTGATGACGCTGAATAACAATGGTCAGGCGATCACTTTGTCGAAAAAGCTCGCGGATCAGGGTGCGGTGGATGGCGCTGGTCTGGCCAAACTGATGGCACGCGAAAAACGTGAATACACGTTTGCCCAGACTTTCCCTACCGGTACGCATGCGATGTGGCTGTATTACTGGATGGCAGCCAATGGCATTCATCCCTTGAAAGATGCCAAGGTCATTACCGTACCGCCGCCGCAGATGGTGGCGAATATGCGGGTCGGCAATATGGATGGTTATTGTGTCGGCGAACCGTGGAATCACCGCGCGATTGCCGATGGCATCGGCATTACGGCGGCAACTACGCAGGATATCTGGAAAGACCATCCGGAAAAAGTGCTCGGCACCACCGATGAATTCACCAAAAAATATCCGAACACAGCGCGCGCGATGACGGCGGCGATACTGGAAGCAAGCCGCTGGATCGATGCGTCCTTATCGAACAAAACCAAAATGGCAGAAACGATCGCCGACAAATCGTATGTGAACACCTCGGTCGATGTGATTAATCAGCGCATTTTAGGGCGCTATCAGAATGGTCTGGGTAAAACCTGGGACGACCCGAATTACATGAAATTCTTTAATGATGGTGCGGTGAATTTCCCGTATCTGTCAGACGGCATGTGGTTCATGACCCAGCATAAACGCTGGGGCTTGCTGAAGGCCGATCCGGATTATCTGGCGGTGGCAAAAGCAGTGAACCGGATTGATATCTACAAAGACGCGGCGGCGATGGCAAAGGTGAATGTGCCTAAAGACGTGATGCGCAGCAGCAAGCTGATGGATGGCACGGTGTGGGATGGTAAGAATCCTGCAGCGTATGCCGCCTCGTTCAAAATCAAAGCCTGACACGCGGTTTCGGGAGGAAAGTATGACGACCTTAGTTCATGATGCAATCGGTTCCACAGAAAAACTGACTACCGCTGAGATCAGCAGCGTCACTTCAGCAAGCGCAGTAACAGCGGTAACAGCCACAACAACGGTAGCAGCGGTAACCGCAGGCACAGTCGCAAACACAGTTGTAGCGCCGGTAAAGCAGGTGCAGCGTTCATTCCGGCCTTTGTTACTCAAAGTATTGCCACCTTTGTTTGGCATCGCACTGATGATGTTGATCTGGTCGATTATCGCGGTGAAAGATTCTTCTTTTCCTTCGCCGTGGGTGACTTTGCAGGAAGCGATCAAAGTTTTTTCTGATCCGTTTTATCAAAACGGGCCGAATGATCAGGGCATAGGCTGGAATATTTATGCCTCGCTGAAACGCGTCGCGGTGGGCTTCGGGCTGGCAGCGATTGTCGGTATTCCGCTGGGTTTTCTGATCGGGCGTTTTCCGTTTTTATCCGGCATGTTTAATCCTGTCATCAGCCTGCTGAAACCCGTCTCGCCGCTGGCTTGGTTGCCTATCGGTTTGCTGGTATTCAAGTCGGCGCATCCGGCAGCGATCTGGTCGATTTTCATTTGCTCGATCTGGCCTATGGTGATCAACACCGCGATCGGTGTGCAACGTGTGCCGCAGGATTATATGAATGTAGCGCGGGTACTGAATCTGTCGGAATGGAAAATCGTTACCCGCATTTTGTTGCCGAGTGTCTTGCCTTACATGCTGACCGGTGTGCGGCTCGCGATCGGCACTGCATGGCTGGTGATCGTGGCAGCAGAAATGCTGACCGGCGGCGTCGGTATCGGCTTCTGGGTCTGGGATGAATGGAATAACCTGAACGTACCGCACATCATTATTGCCATCATCGTCATCGGCCTGGTTGGTCTGATACTCGAACAGATACTGGTTGCTGCGGCACGCGCATTCACCTACGAAGATACGGGAGCATGAACATGGAAACGATGAGCAATGCCGCAGGCAATAAAATGCGCGAAACCGATCAGAAGTACATAGAAATCAATCAGGTCGAGATGCGTTTCGATACGCGCAAAGGCAGCTTTCATGCGTTGCGCGAGATTAATCTGAACGTCGCTAAAGGTGAGTTTGTGACCCTGATTGGTCACTCCGGTTGCGGCAAATCGACCTTGCTGAATCTGATTGCCGGTCTGACCAAAGCCAGCTCCGGCACCTTGTTGTGTGCGCACCGTGAGATTGCCGGGCCATCACCGGAGCGCGGCGTGGTGTTTCAGAATCATTCGCTGCTGCCGTGGCTGACGTGCTTTGAAAATATTTATCTGGCGGTCGAACGTGTATTCGGCGCGTCTGAAAATAAGACCAAGCTGATCAAGCGCACCATGCATGCCTTGTCACTGGTGGGGCTGACGCATGCGGAAAAAAAACGTCCGAATGAAATTTCCGGCGGCATGAAACAACGCGTCGGCATCGCCCGTGCGCTCGCCATCGAGCCGAAAGTCTTGCTGATGGATGAACCTTTCGGCGCGCTTGATGCGCTGACCCGCGCACACTTGCAGGATGAATTGCTGAAGATCGTCGCCAAAACCGAATCTACGGTTGTGATGGTGACGCACGATGTGGACGAAGCGGTGCTGCTGTCGGATCGCATCGTCATGCTGACCAATGGCCCGGCGGCAACGATAGGCGAAATTCTGCATGTCGATCTGCCACGTCCGCGTGATCGTGTGGCGCTGTCACAGAATCCGCAATATGCCGCGTATCGCAGTGAAGTGCTGGAATTTTTGTATCACCGCCAGTCGCATCCTGCCAAAGATGTGGCGTAAGCCCGGCAATCAAAACAGAACAGGGACATACAATGAAAAAGCTCAAACTGGTGATGGTCGGGAATGGCATGGCGGGTGTACGCACGCTCGAAGAATTGCTGAAGATCGCCCCCGATCTGTATGACGTCACGGTCTTCGGTGCCGAACCTTACGCCAATTACAACCGGATTTTATTGTCGCCGGTACTGGCTGGTGAGCAGACCATCAAAGACATTATGCTCAATGATGTGGATTGGTATGAGGAAAACCATATCACGCTGCATCTGGGGAAAAAAATCGTTCGTATCGATCGTGTGAAACGGCTGGTGATTGCGGAAGACGGCACGCAGACCGAATACGACAGACTCTTGCTGGCAACCGGCTCCACGCCGTTTATGTTGCCAGTGCCAGGCAAAGATTTGCAAGGCGTGATCGCCTATCGCGATATCCATGACACGAATGCGATGATTGCTGCTGCCGAGCAGCATACGCATGCAGTGGTGATCGGCGGTGGATTGCTCGGACTGGAAGCGGCGAATGGCCTGAAAATGCGCGGCATGCAGGTCTCGGTTGTGCATTTGCCGGGCTGGCTGATGGAAAGGCAGCTCGACCCGGTGGCAGGCAAGATGCTGCAAAAGTCACTCGAAGACCGTGGCCTGAATTTTTTACTCGAAAAAAATACCGAAGCCATACTCGGCGATGAACAAGGTCAGGTCAAGGCGATACGTTTTACCGACGGGTTGGAAATTCCGGCGCAACTGATCGTGATGGCGGTGGGTATACGTCCGAATACGGCGCTGGCCGAATCCGCAGGCTTGTACTGCAATCGCGGCATCATCGTCAACGACACCATGCAAACCTATGACCCGCGTATCTATGCCGTCGGCGAATGCGTGAATCATCGTGGCACGGTGTATGGTCTGGTTGCCCCTTTGTTTGAAATGGCCAAGGTGTGCGCGAATCATCTGGCGAATTTCGGCATCGGTCGTTATCAGGGATCGGTGACATCCACCAAACTTAAAGTCACCGGCATTGATCTGTTTTCTGCCGGTGAATTCATGGGCGGCAACGATACCGAAGAAATCATTTTATCCGACCCGATAGGCGGCGTTTACAAAAAGCTGGTACTCAAAGATGACAAACTGATCGGCGCTTGTTTGTATGGCGATACGGTGGATGGCAGCTGGTATTTCAAACTGCTGCGCGAAGGAAAAAATATCGCAGAGATTCGCGACACGCTGATGTTTGGCGAATCGAATACCGGCGATGTCGGCCACGAAGGTCATACCAAAGCCGCAGCGATGCCGGACAGCGCCGAGGTCTGCGGCTGCAATGGCGTGTGCAAAGGCACTATCGTCAAGGCGATCAAAGAAAAAGGTTTATTCACGCTGGAAGATGTGCGCAAACACACGAAAGCCTCGGCTTCCTGTGGTTCGTGCACCGGGCTGGTCGAGCAGATCATTATGTTCACGGCGGGCGGCGATTATTCATCAACGCCGAAAGCCAAGGCGATGTGCAGTTGCACCGATCATTCGCACGCTGTGGTTCGGCAAACGATTAAAGAGCAGCATTTACTGACGGTGGCAGCGGTACAGCAATTCATGAACTGGCGCACGCCGAATGGTTGTGCGAGCTGCCGTCCGGCGCTGAATTACTACCTGATTTCCACCTGGCCGCGCGAAGCGATTGATGATCCGCAATCACGATTCATCAATGAACGCTCGCATGCGAATATTCAGAAAGACGGCACTTACTCTGTGATTCCGCGCATGTGGGGCGGCGAAACCAATGCGTCCGAATTGCGCCGGATCGCCGACGTGGTCGATAAATATCAGATCCCGACAGTGAAAGTCACCGGCGGTCAGCGGATAGATTTACTCGGTGTGAAAAAACAGGATTTACCGGCGGTGTGGAGCGATCTTGGTATGCCGTGTGGCCTGGCGTATGCCAAAGGTTTGCGCACAGTGAAAACCTGCGTCGGCAGTGAATGGTGTCGCTTCGGCACGCAGAATTCCACCCTCATGGGACAACAACTGGAACGCGAACTGGCACGCATGTATGCGCCGCATAAGGTCAAGCTGGCGGTGTCCGGCTGCCCGCGTAACTGTGCAGAGGCGGGGATTAAAGACGTTGGCGTGATCGGCGTCGATTCTGGTTGGGAAGTGTATGTCGGCGGCAATGGCGGTATCAAAACCGAGGTTGCGCAATTCTTTGTGAAGCTGAAAACGCATGAAGAAGTGATGGAATACACCGGCGCGTTTTTGCAGCTGTATCGCGAGGAAGGCTGGTATCTGGAACGCACCGTGCATTATCTGGCACGGGTCGGTCTCGACTACGTGAAGAAGATCATTCTGGAAGATGAAGAGCGTCGTCAGGAACTGTACCAGCGCTTGTTGTTTTCTCTGGAAGGCGAGAGCGATCCGTGGCATGCACCTGAAAAAGCGCAAGTCGATACGCGCCAGTTCACCGCATTGACGGTGTGATTTTTTCGTCGCTGCCAGCAAAAAAATTAAAGGAAACAGCATGTCAGAACAATGGAAAATGGTGTGCCGGGTTGAGGATATTCCTGTGCTTGGTGCACGTGTGGTTGAACGCCAGATCAAACCGGATGTGGCGATTTTCAGAAATAGTGAAAACAAGATTTTTGCCTTGCTGGATCGTTGCCCGCATAAAGGCGGCCCTTTGTCGCAAGGGATTGTTTTCGGGGAGCGGGTTGCCTGCCCTTTGCATAACTGGAATATCGAATTGCCGACCGGCTGTGCGGTATCGCCGGATGAAGGTTGCACCCAGCGCTTTCGTCTGAAAGTCGAAAATGAGCAGGTATTTCTGGATGCCGAAGAGTTGCGCACGGCAGCGCCAGAATAAAGAAATACAGATACTCCCCCCTATTTTTTAATATTTATGCTTAATGTCCTTATAAATAAAGGGCGTTGAAAAATACTCCGGGGGAGTATATTTATAGAGTGCAGGCAGCAAGGGGCAAGCATGACGGAAATAAAATCGACCTGTTGCTATTGTGGCGTCGGCTGCGGTGTGCTGATTGCGACCGATGGCGTGCAGATCACCGGTGTTCGCGGCGACCCCGAACATCCGGCGAATGCAGGAAAATTATGCAGCAAGGGCAGCACTTTGCACTTGTCGGCACAGCCTGTGATTCAACAGCAAGTGCGGGCGCTGTATCCTGAAATCCGCACACAAAAAAATTTACCCCGCGTGCGCAGCGACTGGGACAGCACGCTGAATCTGATGGCAGAAAAATTCGCCGCGACGATACGCGAGCATGGGCCGGACAGCGTCGGCTTTTATATCTCGGGACAACTGCTGACGGAAGATTATTACGTCTTCAATAAACTCGCCAAAGGCTTGATCGGCACGAATAATATCGACAGCAATTCACGCCTGTGTATGTCGAGCGCCGTTGCCGGGTACAAGCAGACGCTGGGTGCCGACGCGCCGCCGTGCAGTTACGAAGATATCGATCACGCTGAAGTGATTTTTATCGCCGGTTCTAACACGGCTTTTGCGCATCCGGTTTTGTACCGCCGCATCGAGGAAGCACGCAAAAATAATCCGCAGCTTAAAGTTATCGTTGCTGATCCGCGCCGCACCGATACCGCGCGTGACGCCGATCTGCATCTGGCGATTTTACCGGGCACCGATGTGGCGCTGTTCAACGGCATGTTGCATCTGTGTTTGTGGGAAGAATTGACCGATACCGCGTTTATCGCAGCGCATACCGAAGGCTTTGCCGAGCTGCGGCAAACCGTGCGCGATTACACTCCGGCGATGGTCGCGCAAACCTGTGGCATCAAGGAAGCCGATTTGCTGCAGGCGGCACGCTGGTTTGGCGGCTCGGCAGCATCCTTGTCTTTGTATTGTCAGGGCTTGAATCAGTCCTCATCCGGCACTGCAAAAAATGCCGCGCTGATCAATTTGCATCTGGCAACGCGTCAGATAGGCAAACCAGGTGCCGGGCCGTTTTCGCTGACCGGACAACCGAATGCGATGGGCGGGCGTGAAGTCGGCGGTATGGCGAATCTGATGTCGGCGCATCGCGATCTGAGCAATGCCGCTGACCGTGCCGAGGTCGCGCAATACTGGGGTGTGGATGAGGTGCCGGCAACGCCGGGGAAAACGGCCGTTGAATTATTTGAAGCTGTGCGGGCAGGGCAGATCCGCCTGCTCTGGATCGTCTGTACCAATCCCGCGCAATCCATGCCCGAGCAAAATCTGATTCGTGAAGCGCTGCAAAAAGCTGACATGGTGATCGTGCAGGAAGCCTATACAACGACGGCGACGGTGCCTTATGCCGATGTCTTGTTACCGGCGACCAGCTGGGGTGAAAAATCCGGCACGGTGACGAATTCGGAACGACGTATTTCGCGTGTGAATGCGGCACTCGCGGCACCGGCAGAAACAAAACACGACTGGCAGATTGCGACTTTTTTTGCGCAAAAACTGGCGCTGTTGCTGGATAAAAGCAAGCCGGATTTTGCTTATGAAACGCCGGAACAAATCTGGAATGAACACCGCGACAGCACGCGTGGCCGCGACCTCGATATCACGGGCTTATCGTATGCATTATTAGAAGAAAAGGGGCCGCAGCAGTGGCCATATCCGCAAGGTGCCAGCGTCGGTAAAGCAAGACTGTATGAAGATCATATTTTCGCGACGCCGAATGGCCGCGCGCGTTTTGTGAATACCGTGTATCAGGCGACTGCCGATAAAGTGGACCCACGCCATCCGTTTGCGTTGACGACAGGGCGGCTGCGTGATCAGTGGCATGGCATGAGCCGCACTGGCACTGTGCCACAACTATTTGCACATGCCGCTGAACCCGTGATCCATATGCATCCGCAGGATATGCAGCGGCGCTTCTTGAAAAACGGCGATCTGGTGCATGTCAGCAATCGTCGCGGCACGCAGATTTTTGCCGTCAGCGAGAGCGATGATCTGCGCGCCGGGCAGACCTTTATCGGCATGCATTGGGGTGAGGAATTTATTTCCGGTCGCGGCCACGGACAACATGTGGCGTATGGTGTGAATGCCCTGATGTCGCCAGCGACAGATCCTGTGTCGCGCCAGCCGGAACTCAAACATGCCGCAGTGAAAATTATCAAAGCCGAATTGCCGTGGCGCTTTGTGGTGTTTGGCTGGATGGAGCAGGCGCAGGTCTTTGCCTTGCAACAGGCCTTGCGCCCGTATCTGCGGCAATTTGCGTATGCGAGTTGCGTGCCTTTCGGGCGTGAAAAAAGCGGCTTGCTGTTTCGTGCGGCCGATGATGTCGCGCCTACTGCTGAACTGGTACAGGAAATCGAAAAATTATTCGGCATCGCTGGCGCTGCCGTGCTGCGTTATGACGATCAGCGGCGCGGCACCGGGCGACATATTGCGATTCGTGACGGACAGTTGCAGGCCGTCGCATTGACAGGCGATGTCTCTGCCGAAAGCTGGCTGAAGCCTTATCTGATGGAGCAGGAGCCGGTGGCAAAACTGGGACGTTTGCTGCTGATGCCAGGCGCGAATACGCCACAAGGTTTTCAGGCCAAAGGCAAAGTGATCTGCACTTGTCTGAATGTCGCTGAAAGCCAGATTGAAGATGCTCTGAATGGCGAGTTAACACAGTCCGCCACGACTCCCACAGATGTCTTGGCTGGCCTGCAAAGCCGCCTGCGTTGCGGCACCAGTTGCGGCTCCTGCGTACCGGAAATCCGCCGCATGATTGCATTGAAAAAAACGGAAGTGCTTAGCGTATAAAAACACCGCATGACGACGGAGTGCGTCGTGCGGTGTTTTTAAACTAATGAACGGATGAATGGCGTGCTGTTGTTAACGAAAACGGCGTGTCGTTTCGCGTACGATGAGTTCCACCGGTGGCAGTTCGACATCGACTGGTTTGCCGCCGATCAGACCGAGCAGGGCGGTGGTGGCGATCAGACCCATATCGTACAAAGGCTGGCGTATCGTTGTCAGCGGTGGCGTGGTGTAGAGCGAGCCGGGTAAATCATCGAAACCGATTAAGGAAATGTCTTCCGGTACGCGTATGCCTTTGCGGTACAGACTCAGGCGTACACCGTAAGCGATCAGATCGTTACCGGCGAAAATTGCGCTGAATTGTTGTTGCGTATCAAACAAGCGATTGACGGCCATCAGACCGCTGGCTTCATGGAAATCGCCTTCGACCACGAGACCCGGTTCAAATGGAATATCTGCACTTTCCAGCGCTTGTTTGTAGCCGGTAAGACGTTCATTCGCATCGGTATTATTCGAGGGGCCGGTCACAAAAGCGATGCGACGATGACCCAGTTCAATCAGATGGCGTACTGCCTGATAGGCACCGTTCTGGTTATCGAGTTTAAAACCAATGGCCGTCGGGCTTTTCAGGGAACGCCCGGTCGCAACGATGGGGCGTTGGGTGGCAAATTGCAGCACGGCTTTGTCTTCGATGCGGCCGGATAACAGGATCAGGCCATCGACTTTACGCGCCAGCAGCAATTTGATGCGTGCCGCTTCTTCACTCGCGTTCCAGTGTCCGCTGACGATCACAGAGGCATAGCCTGTGCTGTTCAGACCATCATCAACCCCGCGCAGAATTTCAGAGAAAAACGGGCTGGAAATATCCTGCACCACAATGCCGACGGTCATGGAGCGGCCGCTTTTCAAACTTTGTGCGAGAGGGTTGGGTTCAAAGCCCATTTTCTTGATCGCATCTTCGACCGCTTTACGTTTTACGGCAGAAACCGTTGCGGTGCCATTTAAAATGCGTGATACCGTGCTTGGCGAGACGCCAGCTTCGCGTGCAACATCGAGCAGGGTAACGGGATTGCTGCTAGTTTCATTCTCAGGCACTACTGATTTCTCCATCCTAAAAAAACGACAACTGAAACGATAAGCTGAAACAACAAGTGAAACGACAAGCTTAATGATGATCGCAAGCCGGTTAACACGGTACCGGCTGGTCTGACTTCACGCCAGAAACAGCCTTGATCAGCCACATTATCATCTGAAATGCGCCGCAGATAGTGAAGTTTTCTGCGGGTACTGTCAATGTGGTTTCAGGCGACTTTGCTATGCGGCGTTGCCATCGTATTCTTGTTGCACAAATGTTCAACCAGCATGCGATGGTCTGGCAGGTTGCCCAATGCCCGTTCCGCCATTTGGGCGATGGTATGAAATTCCCTGCGTGCTTCTTCAAAGCGCGGATGCGACACGGGGTTGGCGTACATCTGCGTCTGAAATTCCATGCCGTACAAGACATATTGCCAGCTCGAAGGCGGATACATTTCAAGATCGGTGATGAAGTCCATTCGGCCGGGGGGGCGGCATTTCCACATCGCCAGTTTTTCCTGCAGGCTTTCCGGTATCGATGCTGCGGCAGCGTTGTCATGCCAGAAAGCGTGATCCTGGCGTTGGGTCAGACAATAATGCATCTTGATAAAATCGATGATGCGTTCGTAACGCGCTTTCATATGTGCGTTAAACGTCTTTGCCACCGGCGCGAGATCGCCGTTAAACGGAAACAGATAGCCGATCAGATAAGCGGCGGTTTCTATCAGTCCGACACCGGACGATTCCAGTGGCTCCAGAAAGCCACCGGACAAACCAACCGCAACGCAATTTTTTATCCATTGTGTTTCGCGATAACCGACATTCAGCTTTAACAGGCGCGGCTCCAGATTGTCGGATGCCGCCCCTAAATAATTGCGCAGGATGTGTTCTGCCCGCTCTTCGCTGGTGTGGCGGCTGGAAAAAACATAACCGGTGCCACGTCTTTGTTGCAGGCCGATATCCCAGGTCCAACCCGCTTCATGCGCAGTGGAAATGGTGTAGGACGGAATAGGTGTGGTTTCCGTTGCATACGGAATCTGCATCGCAAGCGCGCGGTCAACAAATAGCACGTCGCTGAGTGAGCGAAACGGGGAGCCCAGCGCTTCACCGATCAGGTTGGCGCTGAAACCGGTGCAGTCAATATACAGATCCGCGCTCAGGCGCTGGGCATCGGTGGTGACAATGGCGGCGATCGCGCCATCAGCATCGAGCTCGGTATTCTTGACGGTTGCCAGCACATGTCTGACGCCAAGTGAACGAGCGTGTTCACCGAGCAAACGGGCAAAACTGCCAGCGTCAAAATGATAGGCGTAATTCATCGGGCCGAGGAAATCTTCATCGCTGAAACGCTTAGGTGCGCGGAAGGCATCGGCAACCCGTTTTTGCATACTGACCGCCTGCGCAAATGGAATGTCGCTGCCGGCAGCGCCTTGCAACCAGTAGCTTAATAATTCAGGTCCGCCGGGGCGCTGACTCGGACTATTAAACGGATGAAAATAATGATCGTGTCCGGGCGTTCCGTGCGGGCGTACCCAGTCTACGAATTTGACACCTTGCTTGAACGTCGCATTGCATTCGCGCACAAAACGCGCTTCATCGATACCGATGGCGGCAAGCGTGCCGCGTATCGAGGGAAAACTACCTTCGCCGACACCAATGATGCCGATTTCCCTGGATTCGATCAGTGTGATCTGTATGCCGTTCTGTGCCTGACTACCCAGCGTGCGTGCGAGAAATGCTGCAGTGAGCCAGCCTGCTGTGCCACCGCCGACGATGAGGACATTTTTGATTGGTTTCATCCTTGTCTCCTGTAAATTTATTCACGCACTGCTGCGCATTATTGTTGTAATAACGTCATACTGAATTGATTTTACGGTATTTTTGAAAACGTTACCATTTTTGATTTGACACGGATTTAAAACGATAGGTATTATGAAAACGATTTCAAATTAATTCAGCTTAACTAGAAATCACGGCCGGATAAATTACATCGATCGACGAGTTCATCGCGACAAACATTAATATCAGGAGACATATGAAAAACCGCATCCATCAAGCCCCGATGCCCGTGGGCAGTCCTATCCAACTGGCGATCCTTACCCTGATAGCGAGCATAGGCTCGGCACAGGCGCAAGAACAAACGCCAAGCGCTGCAGAGAAAAAGGCAGCCAGCGACAGTACGGCAATTTCTGAAGTGATCGTGACAGGCACCAAGCGCGCCACATCCTTGCAGCGCACGCCAGTGGCAATTACTGCCATCGGTGCGGCAGCGCTGGATGATGCGCACGTACAGACGATTCAGGACGTGGTCAATCTGGTGCCTGGCTTTCAGGCAACCTCGCAGGGTGACCATGGTGTGATTACGATGACTTTGCGTGGCGTCGGTAACGACAGCGCAAAGACAGAGTATGCAGATCCTGAAGTCGCATCCTTCGTCAACGGCGTGTATTCACCACGTCCGGAAGGCGCAACTTCTTTGTTGTTTGATCTGGAAGGTATTGAAGTGTTGCGCGGCCCACAAGGTACGTTGTGGGGACGGAATGCGACAGTTGGTGCGGTCAATATGCAAACAGCAAAACCGGTTATCGGTCAGTCTTCCGGGACTTTTGAAGGCGGTCTGGGTAGCTACAAACGCACAGGTGTGCGTGGCGCGTTCAACGTGCCGGTCAGCGACACCATGGCGTTACGCTTTGCTTTCGTGAATGAAAAGCATGATGGCTATGTCGATTATCAAGGTGTGCCAAATATTCCGCTGGCAAGCCAGCAGGCCGCGTTTCTGGCGGGTGGCGGCAAGTTAGCCGATTTCAAACCCATCGATCCTAATCTGTTTGTACAAGATGGCGCTAAATATGGCGCGCAGGATCAGAGTGCAGCGCGGATCAGCGTATTGTGGAAACCGACGCCAGCGCTGAAAATCGATGCTTCCTATGAGAAGTTTATGGATCGCGGTACACCATCCATGAATCTGTTGCAAACGCCACGCGCAGGTTACTCATTGTGGTCAGCGTTGATCGACACTGCACCGGCGCTGAAACGTGATACCGACGCGGTGCGCGGCCGTATCGAATATGCGCTGAATGATTCTATGAATGTGGTCTATGTCGGTGGCTATTCGAAATTCAGCGGCTCGTCGAAATTCGATCAGGATGGCGGCGCGAAAGTACCGACCAGCTTCACAACTAATGGCGTGTATCAGGCGAATAACACGGTGTCGTCCAACTATACCAATTACAGCCACGAACTGAATCTGCAATCGGTCGGCAAACGCGATATCGATTGGCAGCTTGGCTTGTACTATGGTTCAGAAACGAACGATATGCGCTTCGACATTCCTATCATGAATGGTACGCAACAGGGTACGGTCAGCTGGCAAGGTTCTTTCATCCAACCAAAAGAAACCGTGGAATCTTCTGCGGCATTTGGTCAGGCAACATGGAATGTTTCCGATGCGTTGCATCTGACTGGCGGATTGCGTTACACCTCTGATAAGCGTGCAAACATTGGCGGGCGTGGTTATGGCTGGACTGGCAATGCTGCGCTGACACAGGCAGCGATCACACCGAATGTGGATCCACGTGATCCTAATAGTAACTTCGCTGTCAGCTCTCTGAACGACGGTAATTACAGCAGCAACAAAGTCACTGGCTTATTGCGCGCCGCTTACGATGTCAATCAGGATCACATGATTTATGGCAGCGTTTCGACTGGCTATAAATCTGGTGGCCTGCAAGACGGCGGCAAACCTTACGGCCCTGAGACACTGACCAGCTATGAATTCGGTAGTAAGAGTTCGTTCCTGGGTGGCAGCGTAAAATGGAATAACGCGCTCTACTATCAGGATTTCAAAGACTTCCAGTTCAGCGCACCGATCACGAATCCGGATGGTTCGCATGGCCTGGCAACCAGCAATGCAGAAGGGGCGAAGATTTACGGTTTCGAATCTGAATTGGCAGCCAAGCTGACGAAAGAAGATAAGCTGCAGATTTCGCTGGCAATCACCAAGGCAAAACTGGGTAATCTGATCGGTGGTTCTAACGACTACTCTTTGCCAGTGTGTAAAGTGCCAGGCATCAGCAACTGTCTGGACGTCAGCAACAACACCATGCCGCATGCACCAACGTTTTCAGCGCAGGTCATGTATCAGCACACATTTAATCTGAGCCATGGCACTCTGACACCACGCATCAGCCTGCATTATGAAACCAGCAGCTGGCTCAGCGTGTTTAATCTGGGTGAGGGCGACAAGCAAAATGCTTACACTCGCACCGATCTGGGATTGCGCTACGCCGCTTCTGGCAAAACTGCGTGGTATGTCGATGCGTTTGTTCGCAATGCTGGCGACGGCAACGTCAAGACCAGTGCATTGAATGGCTTTGGCCCATGGATGGCGCAGTATCTGCCACCACGTACTTATGGCATCAATGTCGGGCTTGATTTCTGATTGATTTCTGATCAGTGAAAATCTGGGAAAACCTCGCAAGTACTGGCGAGGTTTTCTTTTTTTATTTATGTAAAAATAGCGCTCTTTTACGTATTGAACGGCGTTTTTTCTGACGGGAACTGGTTGCCGCACGTAATACCCCATCGCTGGGATCACAAATGAAACCCGGCCAGGCTTCAAAGTAAGCTCGCCATAGCAAAGATAATTTCGCAGATGACTTCGCAGATAACATCACCAACCCCATCGTCTTTCCCAGCTTCATCCTTAGCAGAAAAATCAACCCGCATCGCATTTTTTATCGCAGGCTTCGGCACTTCTGCCTAGGCACCGATGGTGCCTTTTGTGAAAGAGCGTCTGGCGATTCATGAAGGATATCTGGGCCTGTTATTGCTGTGCCTGGGCGCGGGTTCTATTCTGACGATGCCAGTCGCGGGTGCACTGACATCACGCATAGGCTGTCGCAAGGTGCTGCTATTCGCGACACTGGTGATGTGTGCTGCCTTGCCTTTGCTGACGCAGATGTCATCCGCCATCGGCTTGGGATTGATCTTGTTTATTTTCGGCACGGGTGTCGGTGCCCTCGATTGTGCGGTGAATATTCAGGCGACGATACTGGAACGTGGCAGCAGTCGCCCACTGATGTCAGGCTTTCACGGTTTATTCAGTCTTGGCGGCCTGATTGGGGCGGGCAGTGTCAGTGCTTTGTTGAGTCTGGGCTGGTCTTTGTTCAACGTGACCGTGGCCGTTGTGGCAGTGATGGCGGTGTTGTTGAGCATCAGCGTCAGGCATTGCTTGCCGTATGGCGGAAGGAAAAGCGGTGCTGCCTTCGGATTGCCGAAAGGCGTCGTGTTTTATATCGGTGTTGTCTGCTTTATTTTATTTTTAACAGAGGGGGCAGTGCTGGACTGGAGCGCCGTATTTCTGACCGATGTCCGCGAGATGTCGCCAGCGCATGCCGGACTTGGGTACGCAGCGTTCGCGGCGACGATGACGGTAGGGCGCCTGACCGGTGATCGTCTGGTTCAATTTCTGGGAGCCAGGTTTACGGTGGTGGCTGGCGCTTTACTCGCAGCGGCAGGCCTGATCTGCGCCACAGCGTTGCCATCGTGGGAGTTTGCTTTGCTGGGTTATGCCTTGCTGGGAATAGGTTGTGCGAATATCGTTCCGGTGATGTTTTCTCTTGCAGGCAAACAGAGCGTCATGCCTGAGAGCGTTGCTGTACCGGCCGTTTCAAGTATGGGCTATGCCGGCATATTAATGGGGCCAGCCTTTATCGGTTTCGTCGCACAAGGGATCAGCTTGTCGATTGCCTTGCTGGCATTGTCTGTCTTGCTCATCGGCGTTGCTGCAGGCATTCGCATGTTGCGTATGTTGCCGTAACGGTTTTATAACGGCAGAGAAAAAAGGCAGTGCATCTGAATTCAGTGCAGCGCAGATGTTCAGCGTAAAAAAAAGCATCAGATACCAATTTTCCGGGGCGGTATCTGATGCTAAAAGTCAGCATCGTTGCAGTGAGTAATTTGCTGCGACTGGAGTGCTCGCTCAGGTAAGCTTACTCAGTTTTCTGCAACTGTTGACTCACAAAATTCCGATACCAGTGGGCGCTGGCTTTGAGGGTGCGTTGCTGTGTCGCGTAATCGACATAGACCAGCCCGAAGCGTTTCGCGTAACCGGAATTCCACTCGAAATTATCCAGCAGACTCCAATAAAAATAGCCTTTGACGTTAACACCTTGTTCTATTGCTGCATGGATTGCATCCAGATGCGCATGAACATAGGCAATGCGAGGCTGATCATCGATCTCGCCATCGATGAGTTTGTCCGCGACTGCCATACCATTTTCAGTGATATAGATCGGTGGCAAATTCGTATAATCATTCTTATGGCGCAGCAGTATGTCCGTCAGCCCCAATGGGTAAATCTCCCAGCCCATATCCGTGACACCCATCGCCGCTTGTGGCTTTTTTGGTGGAGAATCGGTGCTGATAAATTCCCGTGTGTAGTAATTTACTCCCAGAAAATCGATAGGCTGGTGAATGATATTCATATCCTCTGCTTCGGTATGAAATTGCGACATGTCCATGCGATCCAGCGCTTTTTGCGGATAGCGACCTTTAAATATCGGATCCATGAACCATTGCACTGAGCGTGCGTATTCCCATTCTGCCTCCGCTACATCGCGTGCAGAATCGGTCGCCGGCATGGCTGGCCATTGATTCAGCACGATGCCTAGTTTTGCAGAGCTAGCCACGCGACGCATGGCTTTTATCGCCAAACCATGTGACAGTAATAAGTGGTGGGACACCTGTATAGAGAGCGCTTTATCCGCAACGCCCGGCGCAAATTGCGCATTGCCAAAACCCAGATTTGCGGTACACCACGGTTCATTATGTGTGGCAATTGAAGCGACTCTGTTACCAAAGCGACGGGCGATTTCTGCTGCATAGTCGGCAAAATGAGCGGTCGTATCGCGATTCAGCCAGCCACCCTGATCTTGCAACGCTTGTGGTAAATCCCAGTGATACAAAGTCAGATGAGGTGTGATGTTTTTTTCGGCCAGCTTATCTAATAAATTGGAATAGAACTCAAAGCCCTTTTCATTCCATGCGCCATAACCCAAGGGCTGCACACGAGACCATGAGACCGAGAATCGATAGGCTTTCACCCCGAGTGAGGCGATGATGTCCACATCTTCGGGATAGCGATGGTAGTGATCACAGGCGATGTCGCCATTGCTGCCGTCAATAATTTTTCCGGGAGTATGAGAAAACGTGTCCCAGATTGATGGGCCGCGACCATCTTCTGCTGCTGCGCCTTCAATCTGGTAAGCACTGGTCGCCACGCCCCATTCAAAGTCATGGGGAAAGTGATTCATTGGATGGGCGTTTGTCATATAAGTGTGTAGATAAATCGGTTATTTGAAAACGTTTTCTTTTGCTTGTTTGCATGGGTGAAACGTAAAACCTACATGCGTTTTTCATCGTAAAACCGGAAAAATGTATCGATATGCGGTGTATTTACCGTCGGGTGATTGTAATTGAAAACGATTTCAAGTCAAATAAATTTTTCGCAAAATGATATTGATCGCGGTGCGCGCTCTGGCGACAGGTCTTTGAACGAAGAAAGTAAGGTATTTGAGTTGAAACAGGGATCTGTACGACCCATTGTTGAAAAGATGTTCAATTTAGCATCTGCTCAGAAACGGGCTTCAAACATGCGGATATGCAAGATTTGCGGTCAGAATATCGATGAAATGGCCGTGATGCGGGACGTTAGAACGGTTTTTCGTCTGTACAAGGAGAACCGTGATTATTTCGTGCTGTTGTCAGCCCTTAAAAAACTTGAATGATGCAGCGTGCTAAAAATGGTTTTAAAAATAAAAAATTATGTTATTCTGTTTATGAAAAGGTTTTCATAAAATTGAATTTCCTTTTTAAAATATAAGAAAACTGCAGCAATTTTTCGTTCCAAACGGTTGTCCGACAGAGCTACCGCACGGTATCAGATGAAATTGGTGACAAGTGAATAAAATGAGAAAGCAGACATGCTAGAGACAAAGTTAAAAAAATCCCCTTTACTGTGGGTGCCAACGACCTATTTCACGATGGCACTGACCTACATGACGCTGACCAGCGTTACTGCCATCATGTTCAAAAACATGGGCATGGATAATGGCAGAGCGGCTGAATATGCGAGTTACCTGATTCTCGCATACACCATCAAGCCGCTGTTCGCCTCATTCGTCGAGATGTACCGTACCAAAAAGGCTTTTGTGATTCTGACTGAAATCGCGATATTTTTTGGCTTTCTGGCGGTTGCACTGGCGATGGCATTACCGAACTATATGGTGTTGCTGATGGGTTTATTCTGGGTCATCTCGTTTCTTGGCGCGACCCAGGATATTGCCGCTGACGGCGTATACGTCACTTCTCTCGATAGCAAAGCCCAGTCTTTATATTGCGGCGTGCAGAGCCTCAGTTGGAATCTTGGTCCTATTATTGCATCCGGTGGCCTGGTGTATCTCAGTGGCAAATTGCATGCAGAATATTTTCATCATGATCCTGCGGTTTTTGGTGCCGATTGGGTGGATGCCTGGCGTGTGATTTTCTTCATCGTTGCTGCGATCACGGTGTTGATGGCGCTGTGGCACTGGCGGATGATGCCGGATGGCGCACGGGCTGAAAATACTCCCACCAATTTTTCTGCGGCAATGGATATTTTGAAAGATTCTTTCGTCAGTTTCTTTCAGAAAAAAGATGTCTGGCTGATGATTGCCTTCGCTTTTTTATTTCGCCTCAGCATAGGTTTTCTGGAGAAAATCGGGCCTTTTTTCATGGTTGATCCTGTCGCCAAAGGCGGGCTAGGGCTCAGTAACGAGCTGCTTGGCATCATCTACGGAACGTATGGCTTACTCGCTGTATTACTTGGATCGTTGTTAGGTGGCTGGTTTGTAGCGCGTCGCGGTTTGCAGCCGACCTTGTTCCTGTTGTGTTGTGCCGTGAATATCCCGAACGTGACTTTCCTGCTCATGAGTATTTATCAACCAGAGAGCTTACTGGTCGTTACTGCAGGTGTCGCGATAGAGAAATTCTTTTTTGGCTTTGGCTCTGTCGGCTTCATGATTTATCTGATGCAGCAATTAGCACCAGGAAAATACACCACAACGCACTACGCATTCGGCACTGGCCTGATGGGACTTTGCATGATGTTTACCGGTGTGATCAGCGGTCATTTACAGCAAATGCTTGGATACAAGAGCTACTTTGTTTTTGTAATGCTGGCGACGATTCCTTCGTTTATTGTCTGCTGGCTGGCACCTTTTCATCAAAAGGAGAGCGGTGCAACCGATTGAATAAAGCGTCGTATGCAGGTTGTTCGTCGCTGTTAATGAAGTTTCAGAGATTATAAAAAATGAAAAACGTCTCGTCCCAACCGGGTCGTTTTAACGCTTCAATATCCCCTCTTTAAGCCGCCTCTGAGCGGCTATTTTTTTTGACCGATGCCTGCCAGGCGACGATCACTTTACTCTTTAAAGATCACTGATTTAAATTGTTTTAGCTTCGGGTGCACCATGGGCACAGTCAGCATCGTACTGCCTATCGCCATCAGTAACAGCGCGGTAAATGTTTCATTGGTGATGATGTGTTTATCCAGCAGGATGTTGGCGAAGATAATCATGATCAGTGCTTTGGTTTGCAGCAGCCAGCCAATAATGGAAGCCTCTCCTTTTTCCCAGTGGAGTATTTTTCCCGCAAGGTGAATACCGGCTAATTTACCGCCAACCGATGCCAGCAATAACAATGCTGCCGCAATGAAGACCGCTGTTCCGCCAAGATCCCAATTGGTGCGTAGACCCGTACTCAGGAAAAATACTGGCATGATGGTCAGTAACACATGCTCACGCAACAGATCCATCTTACTTTGGTCAAACCAGTGTGCATCCATGACCGCACCGGAAAGAAATGCGCCGACCATAAAATGCAAACCTGCCCAATCCGCGGCAAAACTACAAGCGGCAAGCCAGATCAGGCTGACATACCAGCGATCACGTTCAGATAGCTTCACCATCAATTTGCGGAAGCCGATCGTGGCCAAGGCAAACAGAAACAGAAACCCCAGTTGGCGGCCGACGCGCGTCCAGTCCATAAGAATAATCGCGAGGACAGCCCAGATCGCAATATCGTCCAGACTGGCGTAACGCAAGATGCGCTGACCGATTGCTTGTCGCAAAATCGTTAACTTTTCCATGAGCAGAATTAGTATCGGTAGCGCAGTCACCGCGCAAGCCATTCCGATACCCAGAACAAATTGCCATGAATGTGCATTTGCGCCTTGCCAACCGTCAAACTTAAGTAAGCAGATGGCTGCAATGCTGCCAAATAAGAGTGGCATACCGAGTGCCAGACTGCCGGTAACGAAGCTTTCCCGTCTGTGTTCCCAGACTTTCTTCAGATCGAGTTCGATACCGGCGATCATGACAAAAATCATCACAGCCCACCACGCGATTCCGTTCAGCGACTGAATGATTTGTGCGTTAAAAACGAATTGATAATAGTCGGGAAAAATCCGACCAAGGACACCCGGCCCCATCAGTATGCCGGCGATGATTTGTATGACGACCAGCGGTGCAAAGTAATCTGTTTTGCCAAGACGCCAGATTAAATATGGAAGGCTGAAAATGAGCAATATCGCGATTAAAAAAATCTCTGTCATGCTCATAGGTAAGTTCATTGTTATCCTAAAATTGAACGACGATTTTGAGTTTATAAAATTCAAATCTTAATGTTGCAAATAAAATCACTTAAATAAGTTATGATATTATAAATATAAGTTATATTTAAATTCCTCAAAATCAGAATAAAAATCTGTCATGAAGGTTGTCTGCTCGCTATAACAATTGAACCACGGCTATCATTTATGAAATTTAGAAATATCTTATTTTTGTGTATTTTAATAAATACCCAAATGGTGTCTGCAGAAACACCCTTGGTAGATAAAGTTGAAAAAACAACCCAAATTTCGAAAATGCAATTGGCAGAAAATTTGGTAATGCAGCTGAATTTGTTGAACGAATGCCAAAAAACAATTCCTTACCAGCTAAGTAAACTTACGGAGTTGGTTGATTATATGAATCAAACTTACGCAAAGTATCAGCTATTAATCGACCGTGAGACGACACTATCTAAGGCTTCTGCCAATTATGATGTCAGTCAATTAAATTTGGCCAAGAAAGATCTTGATTATTTAGCCGAAAACTTTGGATTCCTTAGTGTTATGTACAGAAATCTTGGTGGTACTGACAAGTTAATGAAATCTGTAAAACGATTGGCGAATCCCTGCCTATCCATCGAGGCAGAAGTTAAATTAATCGCTGCACAGCAGAAGAATCTTGACGATAATGAAGCTTCTGCATATGTCGTATCACGAATAAATTTCGAAAGCTGCATTTCTCCTGGATATCCTAGAATGTCGCTCAGAAATGGCGAGATTGGTACTGTAGGGTTAATGTTTCTTATTGAGCCTGACGGTACCGTTGCACATGCTTTAAATCGAATTTCTTCAGGCTACCCTTTGCTAGACTTTTCGGCTCTAGATAATGCGAAATTGTGTAAATTCAAGCCAGCGACTTTGAATGGAGTTCCCCAGCGAGGCTGGGCATATGCTAATTTTGATTTTAAGCTGCCGGATTGACACATTGAAATTTATTCTTGATGGAAGTTTTTACGAATCAACTCGAATGAATTGCATTTAAGCGCAGAGGTGGAGTCAAAACGCCATGCACGCCCCGCGCCTCGATGCCTAGCAAGAGATAAAGACCTCTACCATCGTGAAGCTGCTTTTTGCCGTTGTAGGTAGTGTCACTTTCTTTTGGCGATCTGAGTGTTGTATCTGATAGAAGCTCTTTCGCCATTACCCCCCCTGGTGCAGTAACTTTTATAAACAGTAACCGCAGAATCAGGTTTACTGCGTTAGTTACTGCATATCAGCATTGCAGTTACTGGTTAACAATGGGCAATAAAAAACCCGCTCTCCTATGAGGAAGGGCGGGTTTTAGTCAAACTTTGTGATGCATTTGCAGTATTCTGGTGGAGTCGGCGGGAATCGAACCCGCGTCCAGAAGCACTCTACAGACAGTTCTACATACTTAGTGCTGCCATTTAATTTAATCCAGACGACGCGGACGCACACGCTGCGGCTGGACGAGTTACCTTTGATTTAATCCCGAGCCAAGTAACCCGATTCAGGACGATTCCCTATGAATGACTCTACTGCTGTTGCCAGCCCGCCCTAGGGAAGAGGCGGTGTAGAGTTAGCAAGCAATTAAGCTGCTAATGCGTACGAGTTATCGTTTGCAGTTATATAGTTCAGATTGTATTTACGAGGTAGTCTGGCCTCGGTATGCCCTGCGCTGCTTTGCAACCCCTGTCGAAACCAGGTCGACCCCAAAGCTTTGCTAGTATAACCTATATGCGGTGTCGCACGAAAAATTCAAGAGGGGATGACTTGTAAATGTTTAGCTCTGATTAATTCCAGTAATTCGAGCGGACTGTCGATGATGGCATCTGCTTTCCATTGCTTCGGCTCGGTGGCACCACAATATCCCCAGGCAGCGGCGATACTGGTCATACCAGCGGCTTCAGCAGCCTGAATATCCCGCAAATCATCACCGATGTACCAGCAATGTTCTGAGCGTATGCCTAGTCGTCTTGCACCTTCCAGTAAGGGAGCCGGATGTGGTTTCGCATGAGGCGTCGTATCCCCGGAAATCACGCAGCGGGCTTCCTGAAGGTCAAGCAAAGAGATCAACGGTTTGGTAAAACGCGTCGCTTTATTTGTCACTATGCCCCATGTCAGGCTCAGGGCGTTCAACCCATGCAGCAGCGTCGTGACATGTTCAAATAAGCGGCTGTGTACCGCCATTGCACATTCATATTGATTCAAAAATTCAATGCGCATCGATTCATAATTCGCATCTTCAGGCGTGATATTAAAACCCGCTGCCAGTAAGCCACGGGCGCCGGCAGAAGCAAATGGTCTTAGGCTGAGATAATGTACGGGAGCTAAGCTACGGCGTACGCGCATAGCATTAATGGCAGCAGCCAGATCTGGCGCGGTATCGGCTAAGGTACCATCGAGATCGAATAAAATTGCTTGAGGATTGTGCATAGGCGAATTGGTAAACGTACAAACGGAACTCGGTGTCCGTTTGTACATGATCAGATTTAGGCTGGCTTGGTGCAGGCAATCATGTAGTTGACGCTGGTATCGTTATTCAATGAATAGATTTTTGTCAGCGGATTGTAGCTCAAACCTTTCATGGCATTTAATTCAAGACCCGCATTGCGAACATCTTGCGAAAGTTCTGCCGGAGTGATGAATTTTGCATAGTCGTGCGTACCTTTTGGCAATAATTGCAAAACGTACTCAGCACCAAGAATTGCGAACAGATACGATTTGACATTACGGTTCAAGGTGGAGAAAAAGACATGCCCACCTGGTTTCAATAGTTTTGTGCAGGCCCGAATGATGGATGATGGATCAGGGACGTGTTCCAGCATTTCCATGCAAGTGACAACGTCGTACTGACCAGCTTCCGCTTCGGCCATCTCTTCGGCGGGGATATTTTTATAACGTACGCTGACGCCTGATTCTAAACCGTGCAAGTCGGCCACTTTCAGTGCTTTTTCTGAAAGATCGATGCCAGTAACAATGGCTCCCTTTTTTGCCATCGATTCGGCGAGTATGCCGCCACCACAGCCGACATCAATGACATTTTTACCTGATAGCGGAACCCGTTGATTAATCCATTCCAGACGCAGCGGGTTAATTTCATGTAAAGGGCGGAACTCTGAACTTGGATCCCACCAGCGATGAGCGAGGTCACTGAATTTCTGAATTTCTGCTGGATCTGCATTTAGTGTCGGCATGATGTGTGCGGATATTTCTGTGTTGAGAGGGGATAGATTAATGGCGTATTGTAGGCGATCCGGATATTTACCGCACTTAGTCAGATCAAGACAAGTACAGTTTCAGGATCTTCTTCGGTAGCTGTGTTTGTTGCAGGGGTATTGAGGTTCTATTTAATCTATTCTTATGGCGTATTTTTGCGGGGTAAATGCAGATTTGGTACGAGAAACAAAAAGTAAAAAACCCCGCCGAAGCGGGGTTTTTACATAATTAAAACGGAGTTTAATTATTTGTTACGTGTACCAACAACTTCGATTTCTACGCGGCGGTTTTTAGCGCGGCCTTCTGCTGTTTTGTTATCAGCAACTGGTTGTTTTTCGCCTTTGCCTTCAGTGTAAACACGGTTAGCTTCGATACCTTTGCTTACCAAGTAAGCTTTAACTGCTTCTGCGCGGCGGATAGACAGTTTTTGGTTGTATGCATCTGTACCAACGGAGTCAGTATGACCAACAGCGATAACAACTTCCAGATTGATCGATTTCAATTTAGAAACCATATCGTCGAGCTGAGTTTTACCTTCAGCTTTCAATACTGATTTGTCGAAGTCAAACAATGCGCTGGCAGCGAAAGTCACTTTTTCAGATGTTGGAGCAACAGGAGCAACAACAGGAGCTGGTGCAGGAGCCGCAACAGGAGCAGGAGCAGCAACAGGAGCTGGAGCAGCTTCTTTTACCAATGGAGCGTCGCAACCTGGCACTGCATCAGCAGGTGTCCAGTAGCCAGTACGCCAGCACAGACCGAATGCATCACGAACAATGACGCCACGACCATCTTGTACATAAGCACTGTGTGGTGTGTTCGCTTTGATGTCTTGTTGTGCGGATGCAGAAAAGGAAGCAACTGCGGACGCTGCGATAACGAGCTTAACTAGAATTTTCATATTTATCCTCTCGACTGAGATTTAATTATCGCAGATAAACTGCGCAAATTACTGCTTAAAACCTGATGATACCACGCGCTTGATGACATTACTATTTCGTCAAACGAACAACGCTGTTATTAATCAATATTTTGCCATAGATAACGTCAATCCGGCATGACTTGTTAAATCGCTAAAGTAACACTTCGTTAAATATGTCGTGCATGGGCAACAATTGCACAGCGGTTTTCAGGTGAAATCCACTTAAGAAATTGCAAAAAAATAACTTGCTTTGATGAACGCACTTATTGAATTTATCGATTTTGGGGTGTTTTCGATTGTCAGAGTCAGTTTGTTGACTTCTTATTGATAGTCGAGATGGCGAAAATTATTCAAGTAATTTGCCTTGTGTTGCTGTCAGGTTGTTTATTGGTAATGAATCCTTAATCTCATGGGAATATTTTCTCGGACACGATCTGACGCCAGAGCTTAGGCTCCGCAATTGCTTGGGGGTATTTGTGTTTTGCTATTTTGTGACGTTTGGCCTGTTGAGCATGGTAAAATCAAGAGCTAAACATTCGAAAAAACGTGCCATTGACTTTCGTATTGCTTCTGTGAAAGCGATGTTTTGCTGACATGGTGCATTACGGCACTACGATTAGCAGCGACTGTTTTTCGTGATGTTATCATTTAACCAAGCTCTAATTTGCCGGCATGCCAATGGATCAATTCGCAAAAGAAACACTCCCGATTTCCCTTGAAGAAGAAATGCGCAAGAGCTACCTCGATTACGCGATGAGCGTGATTGTTGGTCGAGCCTTGCCGGATGTGCGTGATGGCTTGAAGCCTGTGCATCGACGCGTTTTATTCGCGATGCATGAGATGAACAATGTCTATAACCGTCCATTCGTCAAATGCGCGCGCGTTGTCGGTGAGGTCATGGGTAAATACCATCCGCACGGCGATGCTTCTATTTATGACACATTGGTACGTATGGCGCAGGATTTTTCCTTGCGCTACACGCTGGTCGATGGTCAGGGTAACTTCGGTTCCATTGATGGCGACAGTGCCGCTGCGATGCGTTACACCGAATGTCGCTTAGATAAAATTGCTAACGAAATCCTGGCGGATATCGAAAAAGAAACGGTCGATTTCGTACCGAACTATGACGGTAAAGAAAAAGAACCGTCGGTTTTGCCTACCCGTATTCCTAACTTACTGATCAACGGTGCCTCTGGTATCGCGGTCGGTATGGCGACCAATATTCCGCCGCACAACATCACTGAAATTATCAATGGTGCCCTGCACTTATTGCGGAATGATGATTGCACGATAGATGAGCTGATAGAGATTATCCCTGCACCGGATTTCCCTACCGGCGGCATTATCTATGGTGTTTCCGGTGTGCGTGACGGTTACCGCACTGGTCGCGGTCGTGTCGTGATGCGTGCGAAAACGCATTTTGAGGAATTTGGCAAAGAGAATCGTACCGCGCTGATCATTGATGAGCTGCCGTATCAGGTCAATAAAAAATCTTTGCTTGAGCGTATTGCAGAATTAGTGCGCGATAAAAAGCTCGACGGCATTTCAGATATCCGCGACGAATCTGATAAATCCGGTATGCGCGTGGTGATTGAGCTCAAACGTGGTGAAGTGCCGGATGTTGTGCTGAATAATCTGTATAAGCAGACACAATTGCAGGACACTTTCGGTATGAATATGGTGGCGCTGGTCAATGGCCAGCCTAAGCTGCTGAACCTGAAAGAGATGTTGTCGTGCTTCCTGTCACATCGCCGCGAAGTTGTTACGCGTCGTACCGTGTTTGAGTTGCGCAAAGCGCGCGAACGCGGTCATGTGCTCGAAGGCCTGGCAGTAGCATTGGCGAATATCGACGACTTCATCGCTATCATCAAAGCGGCGCCGACACCTCCACTGGCGAAACAGGAATTGATGACGCGCGCCTGGGATAGCTCCATGGTACGTGAGATGCTGACGCGCACTGCTGCTGATAATCCTGGTGGTATTGACGCTTTCCGTCCGGAGAGTTTGCCTAAGCATTACGGTATTCAGCCGGATGGCCTGTACAAATTATCCGATGATCAGGCGCAGGAAATTTTGCAAATGCGTTTGCAACGTCTGACTGGCCTGGAGCAGGATAAGATCGTCAACGAATACAAAGACGTGATGGCTGAAATCGCCGATTTGCTCGATATTCTGTCTAAGCCTGAACGTGTCACAACGATTATTACGGATGAACTGACACTCGCCAGAAATGAGTATGGCGAAGGAAATAAAGACGTTCGCCGTTCTGAAATTACACACAACGCGACCGACCTTGAAACCGAAGATCTGATCACGCCGGTTGATATGGTGGTGACCTTGTCGCACACCGGCTACATGAAATCGCAACCCTTGTCTGAATACCGTGCGCAGAAACGTGGCGGCCGTGGCAAGCAAGCGACTGCAACGAAAGATGATGACTGGATTGAGCAATTATTTGTCGCCAATACCCACGATTACATCCTGTGCTTCAGTAACCGTGGCCGTCTCTACTGGCTCAAAGTATGGGAAGTGCCGCAAGGTTCGCGTAGTTCACGCGGCAAGCCTATCGTGAATATGTTCCCGTTGCAGGATGGCGAAAAAATCACTGTCATTCTGCCTTTGTCGGGTGACAACCGCAGCTTCCCTGAAGACCGTTATATTTTCATGGCAACCAGCCTTGGCACTGTGAAGAAAACACCGCTGGCCGATTTCAGTAATCCACGTAAAGCCGGCATTATCGCGGTGGATCTGGATGACGGCGACTTCCTGATCGGTGCGGCGCTGACCGACGGCAAGCATGATGTGATGTTGTTCTCCGATGCGGGTAAGGCTGTACGTTTCGATGAAAATGATGTGCGTCCTATGGGGCGTACTGCACGTGGTGTGCGCGGCATGAATCTCGATGAAACGCAACAAGTCATCGCCTTGCTGGTGGCGGAAAACGAGCAGCAATCGGTATTGACTGCAACAGAAAATGGCTTTGGCAAACGTACACCGATTACTGAATATACCCGTCATGGTCGCGGTACCAAAGGCATGATTGCGATTCAGACTTCTGAGCGTAACGGCAAAGTTGTTGCTGCGACTCTGGTTGAAACGACCGATGAAATCATGCTGATCACGACCGGTGGCGTTTTGATCAGGACCCGTGTCTCTGAGATTCGTGAAATGGGACGCGCAACACAAGGCGTCACACTGATCGCGGTTGAGGATGGAACTACCTTGTCCGGCTTGCAGCGTATCGTTGAAACGGATGCTGATCAGGATGAAACTGAATCAGGCGCAACGTCTGTCGATGGCGACACTAATGCCGCTGATGACGCGACTGGCGATGTAGCGGAGTAAAACCATGACCACCATCTACAATTTTTCGGCGGGCCCGGCAGTTTTGCCTAAAGAGGTTTTACAGCAGGCTGCTGCAGAAATGCTGGATTGGCATGGCAGCGGTATGTCGGTCATGGAGATGAGTCATCGCGGCGCAGAATTCATGTCCGTCATGGATGCCGCCCAGCGTGATTTACGTGATTTGCTGGCGATTCCGGACAATTACAAAATCTTGTTTTTACAAGGTGGTGGTCTCGGTGAAAATGCCATCGTTCCCATGAACCTGATGGGGCGTCGTCCCGATGCGCCGGTAGATTTCATTCATACTGGCTCATGGAGCGGTAAGTCAATTAAAGAAGCGCAAAAATACGCCACAGTGAATGTGGCGGCATCCGCTGCCAGCAATGGTTTTACGGCAGTTCCGGCAAGAGAAAGCTGGCAGTTGTCGAAAGACGCGGCCTATGTACATCTCTGCACCAATGAAACGATAGACGGTGTTGAATATCATTTCGTGCCAGATGTAGCGGAACAGACCGATGGTGCACCCATTGTGGCGGATATGTCTTCGCATATTTTGTCGCGCGTGATTGATGTGTCTGCCTATGGTGTGATTTTTGGCGGCGCGCAAAAGAATATTGGCCCGGCTGGCCTGACGCTGGTGATCGTGCGCGAAGATTTGCTCGGACATGCTTTGCCTGTATGCCCATCCGCCTTTGACTGGAAAATTGTTGCCGACAACGGCTCCATGTACAACACGCCACCAACCTATGCGATCTATATTGCAGGTCTGGTGTTTCAGTGGTTGAAGCGCCAGGGTGGCGTGGCAGCGATGGAAGCGCAAAACATTGCGAAGGCAACGTTGTTGTATGACTACCTTGATTCCACTGATTTTTATGAAAATCGTGTGGCGAAAGAATGTCGTTCACGTATGAACGTACCGTTTTTTCTGAAAGACGAATCCTTGAATGCTGAATTTCTGACTGCTGCAAAAGCGCAGGGTTTGTTGCAATTGAAGGGGCATAAATCGGTTGGTGGTATGCGTGCTTCGATTTACAACGCGATGCCTCTCGCCGGTGTGCAGGCACTGGTTGGTTTCATGCACGAGTTTGCCAGCGCGCATTCCTGAGTGTAAAAGTAATAGCGTGTAGTCTTCTCCTCAAGCGGCAGCCCTTTCTGAACATGGCATAACCCATCACCTGGAAACCGTGGCGCTGTCGCACCAGATCAAAAGCCTGGTGAGGAATCAAATAATACATAGCGGCAGGCGCGACTATTCACTGTCGTGCGCCGCTGTCACAGTGTACAAAAACGGTTTTTAGGTTAGTTATGAGCGACAACAAATTACTTCCCCTGCGCATTAAGATTGATACGATCGATGCCCAGATTCTCGACTTGCTGAATCAGCGTGCCCGTGTGGCTGAAGAAGTCGGTCACGTCAAAGCCGAAACCAATGCACCGGTGTTTCGCCCTGAGCGCGAGGCGCAGGTATTGCGCGGGGTCGCTGAGCGTAATCCCGGTCCTTTGCTGAACGAAGATATCCAGTTGATTTTCCGCGAAATCATGTCCGCCTGCCGCGCATTGGAACGACGCGTGGTGGTGGCATTTCTCGGGCCGGTCGGCACTTTCAGCGAACAAGCCGTGTACAAGCAGTTTGGCCACGCGATTCAGGCTTTGCCTTGCGTTTCAATTGACGAGGTTTTCCGCGCGACGGAAGCGGGCACGGCAGATTTCGGCGTCGTACCGATTGAAAACTCTTCCGAAGGCGCGATCAATCGCACACTCGATTTATTGCTGCAAACCAGTCTGGCGATCAGTGGCGAACTGGCGATTCCGGTGCAGCACAGTCTGATGAGCAAATCCGGCAACATGGAAGGCGTGAGCCGCATCTGCGCCCACTCGCAGGCATTGGCGCAATGCCAAGCCTGGCTGAATCAGCATTATCCGCATATCGAACGGCAGGCTGTGGCATCGAATGCTGAAGCCGCGCGCATGGCCAGTGGTGATTACACCGTTGCTGCGATCGCCAGTGAAATCGCTGGTACCCAATATAACCTCGGCATTGTCAGCGCACACATTCAGGATGATCCGCATAACCGTACGCGCTTTGCGGTGATTGGCCGTCTGCATACCACACCGAGCGGTAAAGACCAGACCTCGATTGTGCTGGCGACGCCGAATAAAGCCGGTGCTGTTTATGATTTGCTGGCACCCTTATCCAAACACGGCGTTTCGATGACCCGTTTTGAATCGCGTCCCGCCCGCACCGGTAACTGGGAATATTACTTCTATGTCGATGTCGAAGGACACGTCATGGATGAAAGAGTTGCAGCGGCGATGGCTGAGCTTGATGCAAAAGCAGCGTTCTTCAAAGTCCTGGGTTCTTATCCTTGTACGTTGTGAGATCGTGATGGATAAGGTCCCGAATTTTTTTAAGCGTGTTGCGATTTTTGGTGTTGGCCTGATCGGTGGCTCATTTGCGCTGGCATTGAAAAAAGCTGGCGCTGTGCAGCATATCATTGGCGCCGGGCGTAGTCAGGCTTCGCTGGAACGAGCATTGCAGCTCGGTATTATCGACAGCATTGCGACTTCGCCCGAAGCTGCAGTCAAGGATGCTGATCTGGTGTTGATTGCTGCGCCGGTCGCGCAAACCAAAGCAATTCTGGATTCCATACAGCCGTATTTATCGCCAACAACGATTGTTACCGACGCTGGCAGTACCAAATCCGATGTCGTTGATGCCGCAAAAGAAGCGCTGGGCGCAAAGTTGCGCCAGTTTGTCCCTGCGCATCCGATTGCAGGTCGCGAGTTGAATGGGCCAGAAGCGGCACTCGTTGATTTGTATGTCGGTAAAAAAGCGGTGATCACACGCCTGCCGGAAAACAGCGATGCGGATGTGGCGCGCGTTGCCTGGGCATGGCAACAATGCGGCGCGATTATTCATTATCTTGATCCGGCCGGGCATGATGCGGTGTTTGCAGCAGTCAGTCATTTGCCGCACCTGCTTGCTTATGCATTGGTGGACGATATCGCGCGTAAAGAACATGCCGATACCCTGTTTCAATATGCGGCGAGCGGCTTTCGTGATTTCACCCGGATTGCCGGTTCTTCGCCGGAAATGTGGCGCGACATCACGCTGGCAAACCGGCACGCGATGTTGCAGGAACTGGATTCGTACACCGCGCGTCTGGCGGTGTTGCGCCAGCATTTAGTCAATGCTGATGCAGCGGGTATCGAAGGCATTTATGCAAACGCACAACGCGCCCGTCACAACTGGATTTCCGCGATTGAAGCCGCAGAAAAGCAGCAGCGTGAAGGTGGCGATTAACATCGGTAATGTTCTCGGCTTCATCCCGGATGACGACGGACGAATTCTGATCTGTTCAGATTGCCACTGATCGGGGTTCATCTGTCATTCGTCTGTTATTCTTTTAGGATCGATGAAAGGTTGTCCCGGCAAGACATGGCGACGAAGACAGTACGAATAGTACGGCGAGGAGTCA
Organism: Undibacterium sp. FT79W; assembly: GCF_014284215.1. NCBI lineage: Bacteria > Pseudomonadati > Pseudomonadota > Betaproteobacteria > Burkholderiales > Oxalobacteraceae > Undibacterium > Undibacterium sp. FT79W. Next base: position 395,919 of record NZ_JACOGB010000001.1, read on the forward strand.
TAACGCCGCTGGGGCGGTTTTACATCAATCCTGTCTTTGTCGAAAATAAATTATCTGCATTCCGGATCAGGTTCCGGATGCTTTCCGAATAAGTTCATCACTATGACGCAACAAAGCAAACACTATCCGCCATACATTGATTTGCAGCCAATAATGCAGGTGCAGGGCACGGTGCGCTTGCCCGGCTCCAAGAGTATTTCCAATCGCACCTTGTTGCTCGCAGCACTGGCGCAGGGGACGACGGAAATCAAAGATTTACTGGCGTCCGACGATACGCTGGTGATGCTGAACGCCTTGCAGCAACTGGGCGTGCATTGGGAGCAAGAAGGTGACAGCCAGAACTACACGGTCCGCGGTGTTAACGGTCAGCTTCCCCGCCATCAGGCCGATCTGTTCATGGGAAATGCGGGCACTGCGATTCGCCCATTGGTCGCGACGCTGGCTGTGCTGGGTGGTGATTACACCGTGCATGGCGTCGCGCGTATGCATGAGCGGCCGATTGGCGATCTGGTCGATGCCCTGAATGCCGCCGGAGCGCAGGTTGAGTACACCGGCAATCCTGGCTATCCGCCTTTACACATTCGTCGTGGTCATATTCATGCGCAGCGTTTACAAGTCAAAGGCAATGTCTCCAGCCAGTTTCTGACGGCCTTGCTGATGGCGGCGCCATTAATGGCGAAAGAGCATGACATCGTGATTGATGTCGTTGGTGAATTAATTTCCAAGCCGTATATTGAAATCACGTTGAATCTGATGCAGCGTTTTGGTGTTGCCGTCGAACGCGATGGCTGGCAGGCGTTCACCATCAAACGCGGGCAGCATTATGTGTCGCCGGGCGTGGTGCATGTTGAGGGGGACGCTTCGTCTGCTTCCTACTTTCTGGCCGCTGGCGCCATTGCAGGCGGGCCGGTGCGGGTGGAAGGCGTCGGCCGCGACAGCATACAGGGCGATGTCCGCTTTGCTGAGGCGCTGGAAAAAATGGGGGCAACCATCACCCGTGGCGATAACTGGATAGAAGCCACGTCGAATGGCGCATTGCAGGCGATAGACATGGATTTTAATCATATTCCTGACGCCGCGATGACGATCGCAATGGCGGCCTTGTATGCAAATGGCACTACAACGCTGCGCAATATTGCGAGCTGGCGCGTCAAAGAGACGGATCGTCTGTCGGCGATGGCGACAGAATTAAGGAAACTCGGCGCAACCGTGGAAGAGGGCGCGGATTGCATGCGCGTCACGCCACCGGCGCAGATCTTGCCCGCGACCATCGATACCTATGATGATCACCGTATGGCGATGTGCTTTTCGCTTGCCAGTCTGGATGGCAAGGCGCGGCGCGGCGCAGCGATGCGGATTAACGAACCGCATTGCGTCGCCAAGACTTTCCCTGATTATTTTGAGGTTTTTGCCAAAATCAACCATCAGGAGCTGTTTTAATACTCCCCCCAGTATATAAAAACGGCCTTTGTTTATGCCGACAATAGAGCAAAATTGAAGGATACTCCCCCAAAATGACAAATAAGTATGCCGTAATTACGATTGATGGGCCGACTGCTTCCGGTAAAGGAACCGTCGCCCATCGCGTTGCCAAACATCTGGGTTTTCATTATCTCGATTCTGGCGCGTTGTACCGTTTAACTGCCCTGATGGCGCAACGCAAAAATGTCTCGCTTGACGATGAAACCAGCATTGCTGCATTGGCACGCGCCTTGCCCTGTCGTTTCGTTCACGGCCACGTCATGCTGGAAGACGACGATGTGACTGACGATGTGCGCGCCGAAGCGATAGGCGTTGCCGCATCACGCATTGCCGTGTTGCCGGAAGTCCGCAAAGCTTTGGTGGACTTGCAATTGTCGTTCCGCAATACTCCCGGCCTGGTGGCGGACGGGCGCGACATGGGCAGCGTGATTTTCCCCGATGCCAGTCTCAAAATTTTCCTGACAGCAAGTGCCGAGGCGCGCGCGAGTCGTCGATATAAGCAATTGATTGAAAAGGGAATTTCTGCTAATATGGAAGACTTGGTAAAAGATTTGATGGAACGTGATGCGAGAGACAGTACCCGCGCAGCCGCTCCACTCAAACCTGCATCAGGTGCAATTATTCTGGATACCTCAGAAATTACTGCTGAACAAGCGGTGAATCAGGTGCTGGAATGGTATGCAGAAGCACAGGAAAGCAAGTCGTCTCAATAGTAAGACTGTTTGATTGCTGAATGTGCGAGTAAGTCCCTTTGATAAAGCAAGTTTATTGAAGGGTTGTTCAACCTAACCCGGTAAACAGCGCCTTTGTTCTGTTCCGGCTAACTCAAAAATATTATGTCTACTGTATTCATGTCCCAAGATTTCGCAACCGGTGCAGACAGCTTCGCAGCTTTGTTCGAAGAGTCCCTGTCACGTCAGGATATGCGTTCCGGTGAAGTGATTTCTGCTGAAGTCGTTCGTATCGACCACAACTTCGTGATCGTGAACGCAGGCTTGAAGTCTGAAGCCTTCATCCCTGTTGAAGAATTCAAAAACGACCAGGGCGACCTGGAAGTTAATATCGGCGATTTCGTTTCCGTAGCGATTGATTCGCTGGAAAACGGTTTCGGCGACACTATCCTGTCCCGTGACAAAGCAAAACGTCTGGCATCCTGGCTCGCGCTCGAAAAAGCGCTGGAGTCTGGCGAGATCGTTACTGGTACAGTTAACGGCAAAGTTAAAGGTGGTCTGACTGTTCTGACGAACGGCATCCGCGCTTTCTTGCCAGGTTCTTTGGTTGATACACGCCCAGTGAAGGATACAACTCCTTACGAAGGCAAAACCATGGAATTCAAAGTCATCAAGCTCGACCGCAAGCGTAACAACGTTGTGCTGTCCCGCCGCGCTGTTGTTGAAGCGTCTATGGGCGAAGAGCGTCAAAAACTGATGGAAACCCTGAAAGAAGGCACAGTGGTTACTGGTATCGTTAAAAATATCACTGACTACGGCGCGTTCGTTGATCTGGGTGGCATCGATGGCTTGTTGCACATCACTGATCTGGCATGGCGTCGTGTACGTCACCCTTCCGAGGTGTTGACAGTTGGTCAGGAAATCACTGCAAAAGTATTGAAATTCGACCAAGAGAAAAACCGTGTGTCCCTGGGCGTAAAACAATTGGGCGACGACCCATGGACAGGCTTGTCCCGTCGTTACCCAGCGAACACACGTCTGTTCGGTAAAGTAACTAACCTGACCGACTACGGTGCGTTCGTTGAAGTCGAACAAGGTATCGAAGGACTGGTTCACGTTTCCGAAATGGACTGGACTAACAAAAACGTTGCACCAAACAAAGTTGTTCAATTGGGCGACGAAGTTGAAGTTATGGTTCTGGAAATCGACGAAGAACGTCGTCGTATCAGCCTGGGCATGAAACAGTGCAAAGCTAATCCTTGGGATGATTTCGCGATCAACCACAAGAAAGGTGACAAAGTTCGCGGCGCGATCAAGTCCATCACTGATTTCGGCGTATTTATCGGTTTGTCTGGCAACATCGATGGTCTGGTACATTTGTCTGATCTGTCCTGGAACGAAACAGGCGAAGAAGCAGTACGTCGCTTCAAGAAAGGTGACGAACTGGAAGCCATCGTTCTGGCGATCGACGTTGAGCGTGAGCGCGTTTCCCTGGGTGTTAAACAACTCGAAGGCGACCCATTCAATAACTACTGCGCAATGAACGACAAAGGCGCAATCGTTACTGGTACAGTGAAATCTGTTGAGCCAAAAGGCGCAGTGATCCAACTGGCTGACGACGTTGAAGGCTACCTGCGTGCATCCGAAATCTCCCGCGATCGCGTGGAAGATGCTGGTACACATCTGAAAGTCGGCGACAGTGTTGAAGCGTTGGTGTTGAACATCGACCGTAAAGCACGTGGTATCCAGTTGTCTATCAAAGCAAAAGACAGCGCTGAAACACAAGAAGCAATGCAAAAAATGTCTACTGCTGTAGATTCCAATGCAGCTTCCGGTACTACCAGCCTGGGCGCGTTGTTGAAAGCTAAACTCGACAACAAAAACTAAGCTCAATCTCAGTCATAAGGTTTTATAAATATGACGAAGTCGGAGCTGATAGCTCGTCTGGCGGAGCGATATCCACAACTGGTTGCAAAAGATGTGGATGTCGCTGTCAAAACCATCTTAGATGCAATGACCGATGCTCTGGCAACAGGGCAGCGGATAGAGATCAGGGGTTTTGGCAGTTTTTCTCTGAACAGTCGTCCACCACGGATAGGTCGTAATCCTAAATCTGGTGACAAAGTGATGGTGCCTGAAAAACGGGTACCGCATTTCAAACCGGGTAAAGAATTGCGCGAACGTGTCGATGCCATGGTTGGGCAGCCGATACACGATGACTAGACGGGTCATCGGGCCTCGCGATTGATGCAAATTAAAAAACGGTATATCGGTTTTTCCGGTATGCCGTTTTTTTTCAGTACAATGGTCGCTTTGCAGACACAGTAAAGCAACAGCGTTCGTTAATGCCGCTTTTACTCATTAGGATGTAACCATGAAATATATTTCCAGATTGCTTGCTGCGATACTTTTCGTCATCTTTTTTGGCTTTGCCTTAAAGAATGATCAGATCGTCACGCTTCAGTATTTCTTCGGTTATCAACAATCAGCACCTTTGGTGATTATGCTGTTGGTTTTTTTCGTAGCGGGTGCCGTGTTGGGCGCTCTGGCGATGGTTCCTATGGTGTTCAGACACCGTCGTGATCTCTCTCGTCACAAGAAAACGCTGGCGGAAATTGAGAAAGAGCGTCTGCTTGCCGAGCAGGCAAGTATGCAGGCACCACAACCAGATAGTGTCCGGAACGATTAGTCTTCACGTGCCTGCTTTACCCTGAAATGTGAATGCAGAGAGGAACGAAGCTGGTCTCTCGCTGACATTATTCAGGCAGATACTTACTATCTTGAAAAACATTACAGAAAATAAGAAAAATGGAATTTGAAATTTGGTGGTTGCTTGGCATCCCCTTGTTTTTTACTCTTGGCTGGCTGGCTGCCCGGATCGATATCCGCCAGTTGCTCTCCGAGTCGCGCAGCCTGCCGCGTGGCTATTTTAAGGGGCTTAATTTTTTACTCAACGAACAGCCAGATAAAGCAATTGATGCATTTATCGATATTGTTCGTCTTGATCCTGAAGCTGTTGAATTGCATTTTGCGTTGGGAAATTTATTTCGCCGCCGTGGTGAAACCGAGCGCGCAATTCGTGTGCATCAAAATCTCGTCCAGCGCCCTGATTTGCCTTCCGATCAAAAGACGCAGGCAATGTTCGAGCTGGGGCAGGATTACTTAAAAGCAGGCTTATTAGATCGTGCTGAGGAAACATTTAATCAGCTTGTTTCCGGACCTTTTGAAGTACAGGCTCGCCGTGCTTTGCTCGAAATTTATCAGCGCGAAAAAGAATGGGCACGTGCGATAGACGCAGCATACGCGTTGCAAGAAGCAGGTGCCGGTGGCAGACAAAAAGAGATCGCGCAGTTTTATTGTGAAATTGCGCAGGATGAGCTGGCGCGCTGCAATACTGAGGCAGCGCTTGCCGTATTAGAAAAAGCGCTGGCGATAGACCGTTTGAGTGTCCGTGCCGTGATATTGATGGGCGACGTCTATCAGTCAATCGGTGAAACAGAAAAAGCTGTTACTGCCTGGTTGCGTGTTGAGCAGCAAAGTGTGCCGCACGTGGCGCTGGTTGCGCAACGCCTGATGGATGCATATCGTAAGCTGGAGCGCCCGCAGGAAGGCCTGAATCTGTTGAAAAATTATCTCGAAGAAGCACCGTCTGTGGATCTGCTCGAGGTGGTCTTTAAAGCGACGATAGAGCTTGATACGGTAGCGGCAGCAAATCAACTGGTTAGTGATGAATTACGCAGAACACCAACTTTGCTCGGGCTGGAAAAATTACTGGACGCCCGTTTGATTGAGGTTTCTCCGGAGTTCCGGCCAGAACTGTCGCTGGTCAAAAATCTGGTACATGGTTATGCGCAGAAATTGTCACGCTATCAGTGTTCTCATTGTGGCTTTAAGACGAGGCAGTTTTACTGGCATTGTCCAGGTTGCAGTCGCTGGGAGACTTATCCGCCGCGACGTACAGAAGAGTTAAATGTAATGAATTAATTGTATTCCTCTGCATACGGCATCTTGTTCGTATCAAGGAACGATGGCTCTCGCAGGAATACGGCACTATTTATTTGGGACTGAGATCGCAAAATGAAAATTACTATTATTGGTACTGGTTATGTTGGCCTCGTGACGGGTGCCTGTCTCGCGGAATTGGGAAACGATGTATTTTGTCTTGATGTTGATCAGCGCAAAATCGACATCCTGAACAATGGGGAAATTCCTATCCATGAACCCGGACTGGAAGAAGTGGTAGCGCGGAACCGCGCCGCCGGTCGCATCCGTTTTTCGACTGATGTCGAGGCAAGCGTGGCACATGGCGATATCCAGTTTATTGCGGTCGGCACACCTCCCGATGAAGACGGCTCCGCTGATTTGCAATATGTGCTGGCAGCGGCACGTAATATCGGTAAATACATGACCGGCTTTAAAGTCATCGTCGATAAATCGACCGTTCCTGTTGGTACCGCTGATCGCGTCAGCGTTGCTGTGCAAGAGGAGTTGGCTGCGCGCGCAGCAACTGCAACTTTTTCGGTTGTGTCCAATCCTGAGTTCCTGAAAGAAGGAGCCGCAGTTGAGGATTTTATGCGTCCAGATCGTATTGTGATTGGTTGCGACGCGACACCTCAGGGTGAAAAAGCGCGCGATATGATGAAAAAGTTGTACACACCATTTAATCGCAATCGCGAACGCACTTACTGGATGGATGTTCGTTCCGCCGAATTCACGAAATATGCAGCAAATGCGATGCTGGCGACGCGTATTTCGTTTATGAATGAACTCGCCAATCTGGCTGATCATGTTGGTGCTGATATCGAAGCCGTACGCCACGGGATAGGCTCTGACCCCCGTATCGGCCATAGTTTTTTATATGCGGGCTGTGGTTATGGCGGATCTTGCTTTCCAAAAGACGTACAGGCACTGGAACGTACTGCGCAGGACTATGGTCTGAACCTGTTGATTTTGCAGGCGGTTGAAGAAGTGAATGCGCGCCAGAAGCAAATTCTTGGTGCCAAGATCATGCAGCGCTTTGACAATCAGATTGTCGGTAAACATTTTGCAATCTGGGGTCTCGCATTTAAGCCAAACACGGATGATATGCGTGCTGCCTCATCGCGCGTGTTAATCGGTGAATTGCTGCGCAATGGCGCGACGGTGGCTGTCTACGATCCTGTCTCTATGGATGAAGCTAAACGCGTGTTTGAACTCGATTTTTATGACGCACCGGAATTACTCGCATCGATCCGTTACGCTGAAAACCCTATGGATGCGCTGAATGACGCAGACGCGTTGGCGATCGTTACGGAATGGAAGGCTTTCCGCAGCCCTGATTTTGATCAGGTTAAGCAGCGTTTGAAACAGGCAGTGATTTTTGATGGCCGAAATCTGTTTGAACCCGCGGTGATGACAGAACTTGGTATTGAATACCACGGCATTGGCCGTTCCGTACTCACGCGTAAGTGAGGTTGTTTTTGATGAATGAGCAAGTGAAAAAGCAAATTCTGATCGCTGGCGATGTCATGCTTGATCGTTACTGGTTTGGTGAGGTGAACCGGATATCTCCCGAAGCTCCGGTGCCCATCGTTCGCGTCGAGCGTCGTGAAGAACGTCTTGGTGGCGCTGCAAATGTGGCTTTAAATGCAGTTGCTCTTGGCGTGAACGCAGGACTGATGGGCATCATCGGTGATGATGAGGCGGGCAACAGTATTGAAAATCTGTTGAAAAAAGCCGGTATTTCCAGTTACCTCAGCCGCGATAAGCAGATATCAACGATCATCAAGTTACGTGTGATCGGTCGCCAGCAACAACTGATACGTATTGATTTTGAGGAAAAGCCGACAGAAATTGTTCTCAGAGACAAACTGAATCGTTTCAATGCCTTGCTGAGTGCGTATGACGTCGTCATTTTTTCCGATTATGCCAAAGGCGGTCTGATGAATGTGAAGGCGATGATACAAGCCGCAAAGGATGCTGGTAAGCCTGTTCTGGTGGATCCTAAAGGCAGTGATTTCGCCCGCTATGCAGGAGCAACATTATTAACGCCGAATAAATCAGAACTGAAACTGATTATCGGCGAATGGGCGAACGAGGCTGAACTGACTGAAAAAGCACAAAATTTACGGCGTAAATTAGATTTGCAAGGTTTGTTATTGACGCGTTCTGAAGAGGGAATGACCCTATTTACCGAAGAAGATGTCACGCATGTGCCTGCAATGGCTCGCGAAGTCTTTGATGTTTCCGGTGCAGGAGATACCGTCATCGCGACGATGGCAGTGATGATGGCGAATGGTATGCGTATGCAGGATGCCGTAGTGATCGCTAACAGGGCTGGTGGAATAGTGGTTGGCAAACTGGGTACTGCGACCGTGACAAAAGAAGAATTATTCTCAGAGGTGTAGTTTTCTCTCAATCTGGTGAAAATAAGTCAACCCTTATGTGCTTTTACCGTTAATAATCATGTTTCGTTTTCTGGCATTTTAGAAAATGAAACATGATCATTAAAGTTCATCACTTTTTGGGGAGTCTTCATATGTTCAAGAAATTATTATTGGCAGTGGCTGCAATGGTTGCCACCATGGGTTTTGCGTTTGCCGACGTTGATGTCAATAAAGGCGATCAGGCTGCTCTGGATGGAATTAAAGGCATAGGTCCTGCCAAATCCAAGGCGATTATCGAAGAGCGCACAAAAAATGGCAGTTTCAAAGACTGGGCTGATTTCGAAGCACGTGTGAAGGGAATTGGCGATAAAAATTCTACCAAGCTGTCCGAAGCTGGGCTGACCGTGAATGGACAGGCAAAGCCAGGCGCACCAGCTAAACCAGCTGCTGCAGACAAGTCAGCAAGCAAACCTGCAAAAGCAGCAAAAGAACCTAAAGCGGATGCTAAGCCTGCGGATGCACCTGCAAAAGCAACAAAAGCCGATGATAAGGCGACAGAAAAAACACCGGAAAAACCAGTAAAAGCATCAAAAGCAGAGAAAAAAGCAGCGAAAGCAGAAAAAGCGGATGCTACTGAGAAAGCGGCCGCCAGTGCAAAAGAAGGCAAAGCAAAATAATCTGATTAAATAGTCTTATTTTCAGATCTCGATCTTCACCGTCGTCGCCTGTGTTTTACGTAAAAGCCTCCGATTTTGAATCATCGGAGGCTTTTTTATTAGCTTATGCGAATTATGTATAAGGAATATATCTGTTTCTGAATGCTGTCAGCTGCGATATTTACCTGTGAAAACAGTGAGATAGCGCTGTTTTGTGGTCTGACACGCCGCAATAAGCGCCATGCGTCAGAATTCAAGTGCGTTTAGAATAAGCCTGTGTTTCACGACTATTGATAACTATGTCTTACCTGACTATTGAAGACACGATTGGTAACACCCCTTTAGTACGTTTACAAAGAATACCGGGTGAGGAAAATCGGCGTCGCAACAACATTATATTAGGCAAACTGGAAGGTAATAATCCAGCTGGCTCAGTCAAAGACAGACCCGCATTAATGATGATCAGGCGCGCTGAAGAGCGGGGCCAACTGAAACCTGGTGACACCCTGATTGAGGCGACCAGTGGCAATACTGGTATTGCACTGGCGATGGTAGCCGCCATGCGTGGTTACAAAATGATTTTACTGATGCCGGAAAATCTGAGTATCGAGCGTCGTCAGAGTATGGCTGCATACGGTGCCGAGATCATACTGACACCAAAAACCGGCGGCATGGAGTATGCGCGGGATCTGGCCGAACAAATGCAAAAAGAAGGCAAGGGTTTGATTCTGGATCAGTTCGCGAATCCGGATAATCCTCTTGCGCATGTTGAAGGTACCGGACCGGAAATCTGGCGGGATACAAAGGGAAAAGTCACTCATTTTGTCAGCGCAATGGGGACGACCGGAACGATCATGGGAGTTTCTGCTTATCTGAAACAGCAAAATTCGCAGATTCAGATTATTGGCGCACAACCAGAAGAGGGTTCGCAAATCCCCGGTATTCGCAAATGGCCGGAAGCGTACATGCCTAAAATTTTCGATAAAGCCAAAGTTGACCAGGTGGAATCAGTAAGCCAGGGGGATGCCGAGCACATGGCGCGCAGACTCGCTGCGGAAGAGGGAATTTTTTGCGGTATTTCAGCGGCGGGTGCCTGTGAAATTGCACTGAGAATTGCGGAGACAGTAGAAAACGCAACGATCGTGTTTATCGTATGTGATCGCGGCGATCGTTATTTATCGACTGGTGTCTTCCCGGCCTGAGTCTCCGGCAAGTCTGGGTGCAGATACGCTCAGTTAATTTTGTCACACCCCAAAAAAAATACCGAAATTACTCTCACAAGTAGTTTCGGTATTTTGCTTTATCTGTCGCCGGGGATTGCCCGGAAAGCATTTAAGCTGCGTCTTTTGGCTTGAATTGCTTGTCGCTGATGCGGAATTTCGCACGACGGTCACCCATCAGTTCGCGTAATTCTTTGATGCTGATATCGCTGATTTCATGCATGCGGATCAACAACGAAGCGCCTACAGGCAGACGACGATGTCTGATTTTGCTGATGACCGGTGGTGCAACTTCTAACGCTCTTGAGAGTGCTGCGTCATTTTTCAAATGCAATTGCTTGATCAGAGTATCTAAAAGATTGTTGGGATCGTAGTCGATCTCATCTGATTCAAGCTGGGTTAAATTTGCCATAATTACCTCGCTGTCTAGTCTATTGATGCTGGATTTAATTGCTTCAATGAGAATTAATCAAACGGTAACATTGTAACTTTAAAATAGAATTTGCTTTTAGCAAGAATAGCAAACCATTGTTAAATCCCTATTCACACTTAGCATCAAACATGCATTAGTATTAATAAGACAATATCACTGTAGATTAATTTACAATTAATCGCAACGCTTGTTTTTAAAAAAGCACGCAATGGATGGTTATTTCCGTCTTTTGCATGCTAGCAATTACTTACGAATATAGTATTGGGTAAAAAGTACCTTAAATCAATTGGTGAAAACGAAACATATTGTTAAAAAGTTTTGTTCAAGCTGACATATACCTATTTTTCTTTTGCCGCACTAATGATTCGCCCCAGATCAAACACCGACATGGCATAAAAATAACTGCGGTTATATTGCGTAATCGCGAAGAAATTATCGGTTGCCAGCCAGTATTCGGTGGCTTCGTCACCATTTTGCAGGTCGATAACGCCATACTGTATGTTGCTCGGTGCATCACTGCTTGCCGTGCTGATAAAGGTTTTTAATTCCGCCAGAGAATAGCTGGCACGTAATCCCTGGCTCAGCGCTGTCTGTAATAACGCTGGGTTTGTTTCGCTTGAAATCAGGGTAGCCGGGAAGGTGACTGGGAGATTTCTTTTCCAGCCATGCATCGCCAGGTAGTGAGCAACGCTGCCGATAGCATCGATGGGGGAATCGGTCAGATTGATGCTGCCATCGCCGTCAAAATCGACAGCAAATTTACGTATGCTGCCTGGCATGAATTGCGGCCAGCCTATCGCACCTGCGTAAGAGCCTTTAAATGCAAAGGGATCGACGCCAGATTCTCTTGCCATCAGCAGCATGTTTTCCAGCTCATTGCGGAAGAACTGCATGCGGGCATCTCTCGTTGGCGTGTCAGGATAGTCAAAGGCCAGCGTTGTCAGCGCATCCATGACCCGGAATTTTCCGGTGTTTTTTCCAAAAATGGTTTCCACACCGATCAGGCCGACGATGATCTCCGGTGGTACACCGTATTGCTGCCGTGCGCGCTCCAGCGCATCTGCATATTTATTCCAGAATGCGACGCCAGCCTCGATCCTGTAGGGTTCCACAAAACGGGCGCGATAGGCTTTCCAGTTTTTAGGTTTCCCTGCCGGAGCGGGTCTCATCAGTTGCCTTGCGCTTTCAACGTAGCGCACTTGTTCAAATACGGTTTGTAACTGCGCTTTATCAAACTGATGTTTATCCACCATTTCCGTAATGAATGCAGAGACTTCTTTCCATTCATTGAAGCGAACATTTTCTTGCATCACTGGTGTCGCAGGCGTCGCCGCAGCGTTACGCTTCGCAGACGTTTTGTTTGCTGAAGTTGTCGCGCTTAATGCGGGCAGAGCGATGCTGCTGATGATCGCAGCACAGAAGCAACTGCGGACGAGGTATTGAATAGATTTCACAATGGTCGATGTCAAGTGCGTGTTCAGTAAATTAGCGACAGGCTGCTAACAGGATTTTCAGTTGGCGTATACGCTGGCTTTCCGGAGCGGTGGTTTGTCCATATTTCGCATTGATATAGGTGCGCAGGAATTTTTCCACCGGGGGAATATCTTTTGCTGGCAATGTTTTTTTCAATCTTTGCAGATATGCATATGGCCCTTCATCCACTGCGCGGGGCGGTGTTTTCTTTGCCATTTTTTTGCAGAACGCCAAGTATACTCTATCCATTGCCGGGATCGAAGGTCTGTTCAGCATCAACGGCAGGGCAATTGCGCCGATAATGAGACTGCCCGCGATAAAAAACAGCAAACTGATGCTCGACCAGTCTATGTCTTTAAAACCGAAGGAACTGAGAAAGTTTTTCTGCGTTTGCTGGTTGTAATTGAGTACCCACTGATTCCAAGAGTTATTGATGGCGTCGAGGCGCATGCGCATAGATTGGCTCCATGAATTGCCGGACAAGGCAAAATTCATCAGCCCTGCAAAGCCGCGTTTGGGAATCGCCTGATTCAGATTTTGCATCACCCGCTCCGGCGCGACGGCGGCAGTCGGGTCGACGCGGACCCAGCCCTGACCTTCGAGCCATACTTCTGTCCATGCATGGGCATCGGATTGCCGGACTTCAAAATAGCCATCAACTTCATTTAGTGTGCCACCCTGATAACCCGTCACGATTCTTGCCGGAATACCGGCCAGCCGCATCAGATTAACAAATGCACTTGCATAATGTTCGCAAAACCCGGCTCTGCTCTTGAACAAGAAATCGTCAATACTATTGATGCCGAGCAGAGGTGGTTCTAGCGTGTAAGTAAACGCTTCCTTGCGAAAGTACTGTAAAACCGCATTGATCAGAGCGCTGTCATCGCTGTATTGACGCCTTAGCGTGTCCGCAAAGGCAGCGCTACGCGGGTTGTAACCGACTGGTATTTCCAATGCCCGGTGTAAATCTCTCAGATTGTTTTCGACGAGGTAACGATATTGCGGATAAGACGTCACCTGATAACGCAGACGCTGGCTGATGATGTCATTGCTGCGCAGTTCCATTTGCCGGTTGATCGTGGCGATAGTGTTGCCATCTGTCTGCGGTGCTGCCGCTGGTAAATCGAGAGCAAACAACCAACGCTGGCTCTGTGGTTCCAGGATAATTTCCTGCGTGATCGGTGTTCCAGCGTACTGCGCAATATCGCCGCTATTTTTTTGTAAAAAGCGGGCTGGCGACCAGGTTTTGCCATCGAATTCCGTCATTACAATCCCGCGCCAGTACAGCAGTGATTTATTCGGTACCGGCTGCGAAAATTTCACCCTGAACGCAATCTCTTCTGACAACACCAGATCACTGATGCCGCCCGGTGACATCGTTTCCGACAGACCTGAGCGTCCGCTATGCGCATCACCCGGCAAACCCCAGAGCGGGCCTTGTATTCTGGGGAAAAGAAAGAACGCACACAAGGTCAGCGGAATTGCCAGTGCCATCATGCCGAAGCCTAATTTCAAGCGTTGTTTCAGGGATGGGAAAAGACCTGTGTAGTGGAACGACAATTGTGCTGTGAGCAGCAGACTCACTGAGACTAGTGTCATGAATGCTGCCGCGATGGTTTGCTGATAAAAAAAGCTGGTCAGCAATAAAAAAAATCCGAGAAACAGTACGACAAACAGATCCCGCTTTGCATGCATCTCTAATAATTTACAGGTCAGCAGCAGCACCAGCATGGTGACGCCAGCCTCACGTCCAAAGAAGGTTTTATGATTCAGATAGACGCCCAGCATCATCAGCGCCGACACCGGAATCAGTATCCATCCCGGTGGCAGGCGGCGACCTGTCAGCGTCAGCCAGCCACGCCACATCAGCAGCCCAACGCAACTGACACTGACCCATATTCCCAGATGCGAAAAATGCGGCAGCAGCACACACAGACAGGCAACGATTAACAGCAGCGTATCTGCTTTATCGCGACTGAAAACGGGCAGGGAAAAAGGCCGGCGCATAGTCATCCGATCACAATTCGTAAAGCGCTAAGGCGCGCAGGCACGCATCGCGATGTGCCGGTCCTTGTGCCGGGGCGTAATCTTCCTGCCCGAGCTTAAAACCGTACTGCAACCCGGCCTGATCTGCTTCCAGCACCCATCGGGTCATGCGCGAGAGTTTGAGTTCCAGATTCATCGTTCTTGGCAGGGCAGAAAAATCCAGCAGAATATCGTTGCCAGCACCACCGGTAAATTGTTTGGTCACCAGTTGCCCGCCGAGCGCAGGATCGACGCGGGCGATTTGTTTCCACGCCAGATGTTTGAGTGCGTCGCCCGGCTGATACGCCCGCACGCCTGAGAAATCCTCGTTGCCACTCTGGCCTTCGAGTTCATTCGATGGTGCGCCAGAAGTCGGTAGCGGCGGCGCGTGTTCTTCCGGCTCCGGATACACCAGCGCCCGTGCGTCTGGCAGCCAGGTGCTCCAGGCGCGTAACAAGCCAAGTGGGAACCAGGTTTGCAGGCGCACCCGCGGAATTGCCTGCCAGCCACGGCTGCGCGTCGGATAGTTCAGGTGTATGCTGGTTCGGCTGTCCGGGGCAATATCCACCGCTTTTTCCGGTGCATTTTTTTCGTTGAAGCCGACCCAGATCGCGTAGCGCTGATATTTGCGCCGATTGATCAGAAAAATGGTGAAGTGCGTTTCTTCGCCAGCAAACACGGCTTGCGCCGGGCCGGTATCGAGATGCAGGTAGGCGAGATTTCTAAAGCAAAAGAAAACATTCACCAGCGCGACGCTGCCGAGCACAAACGTCAATGCAAAACCCAGACTGAGATTGTAATTGGTGGCGGAAATAAACAAGATCAGCAGCATCAGCAAAAACATCCAGCCTGCCTTGCTTGGCAACGTGAAGACGCGGCGTTGTTTCAGAAAAACTTCACCACTCTCAGGTTGATGCTCAAGAAAAATGATCTTGTGCAGGCGGGCTTTCCAGCGTTCAGATAAAGCGGTCAGCATTGCATCCGGTTCCCGGTTCAGTGGACATCAGACGGCAACGCGCTTGATCACTTGCGCCAGTAAATCTGCGCTGGCGCTGGCTTTACCATTGACTGATTTAAGCGGGCGCAGGCGATGAGCAATCACCGGAATCATGATGGCCTGCACGTCTTCCGGCAGTACGTGATCACGCCCCTCAAGTGCCGCCCAGGCGCGCGCCGCCTGTAACAAAGCGAGCGATGCGCGCGGACTCATACCTTCGGCGAAGACATCGCCCTGACGGGTTGCCTGTGCCAGCGCCTGCACATAATCAACCAACGAAGGCGAGGTGTGTATTTGTTTGAGCTGCTGCTGCGCCTGCAATAACTCGCTGGCCTGCATCAACGCTGGCAGCTTTGACAGCAAAGCGCGACGGTCTTCACCCAATAACAGCGCACGTTCTGCCGCCGCATCCGGGTAGCCGAGTGACAGGCACATCAGAAAACGGTCCAGCTGTGATTCCGGCAAAGGAAAGGTGCCGACCTGATGCGCCGGATTTTGCGTTGCGATCACAAAAAATGGGGAGGGCAGTTTGCGTGTCTGGCCTTCGGCGGACACCTGATGCTCTTCCATCGCTTCGAGCAGGGAAGACTGTGTTTTTGGTGTGGCACGATTAATTTCGTCAGCCAGCAAGACCTGAGTGAATACCGGGCCGGGGTGAAAAATAAATTGATTTTTTTCGCGGTCAAAAATCGACACACCAATGACATCGGCGGGTAGTAAATCGCTGGTGAATTGCAGACGGTTAAATTTCAGACCCAGCGAAATCGCGAGAGCGTGCGCGAGTGTGGTTTTACCAACGCCGGGCAAATCTTCGATTAACAAATGACCACCAGCGAGCAAACAGGCCAGCGCCTGACGGATTTGCAGCTCTTTACCGATAATGACGTTATTGACTTGTTTTGCAACTTTATGCAATTGGGAAAACATGTATTTCCTCGCGTAAAAATCAGCGCACAGTGTAGCCGAATTAAACCGGCTTGTTGTAATCCCTGCACTGGCCGGACTGGCGCATTTGCAAAAGCAGCTAAATAAGGTGAAACTGATAGCTAAATCTACAAAAATCCGAGACATGACAACCGCGTATTACACCCATGCAGATTGCAAACGCCATGAAATGGGATCATGGCATCCGGAATCACCAGAACGTTTGCAGGCGATAGAAGACCAACTGATCGCCAGCCGCATCAGCACCTTGCTGGATCACCGCGATGCACCGTCGGCAGAAGAAAGCGACCTGGCACGGGTGCACACAGCGGACGCGATTTACCGGATACGCGAAAATTGTCCGTCCGAACATTCCGAATACGATCACTTTCCACTCGATGCCGACACTGCTTTAAATAGCTACACCTGGCGCGCCTGTCTGCGCGCGGCAGGGGCGGCGATCGCCGCAACCGATGCGGTGATCGATGCCGAAATCGAAAATGCTTTTTGCGCGGTACGGCCACCGGGACACCACGCCAGCCGCAAAGAATCCATGGGATTCTGCATGTTTAACAACGTCGCCATCGCTGCCCGTCACGCACTCGATGTGCGCGGCTTGCAGCGTGTCGCCATCGTTGATTTCGATGTGCATCACGGCAATGGTACCGAAGATATTTTCCGTGATGACCCGCAAGTGCTGATGGTGAGTTTTTTTCAACATCCTTTTTATCCTTATTCCGGCGACAGCGAACCGGCCAGCAATATGGTCAACATACCGGTGCCGGCCCACAGCTATGGCGACGTGATCCGCACGCTGGTCACGGAAAAATGGTTGCCAGCCTTGCGCGCGTTTCAGCCAGAAATGATTTTTATCTCGGCCGGGTTTGATGCACACCGCGAAGACGACATGGGGCAACTGGGGCTGACCGAAGCCGATTTCGCCTGGCTCACCAGACAGGTGATGGCGGTCGCGAAAGAGTATTCCAAAGGCCGCATCGTCAGTTGTCTGGAGGGCGGCTACAACTTATCGGCGCTGGCCCGCAGCGTGACTGCGCATTTGAAAGTTCTTGCTGATCTTGAATAAATGACGGTAAGCCATCGTTTTTCTGCTGTTTTGCCTCTTTAAATACTGGGGGGAGTATTCTGCAAAGCCCTTTGTTTGTAAGGACAATTGAGCGAAAACAGCAGATACTCCCCCTTTTTTCTTTTCGCAGACAATTTTTCGGACCGCTTTTCAGCGGCTGACACAACACGCCGATGTCTTTCTGAATGGCGTTGTGCCCGTGCTGTTATCTGCAAATTGGTTTCGTTGCAGGTTGGCGACAAAATGATGTCAATGACGATATCGTTTCAAACTTCTTTAACATTTGTACGCTGTTATTCCGCCTGCATACTCCTTACACTCAGCATCGTTTACATTATTTCGTATGTATTCGTATCGCATTTGCGGTGCGACGATTCTGAGGGCAAATCTGTCGAAAGGCAGAGACGCAAAGCCTCCGGCCTACAGCGCTGACGCGCCACGGTAGCGGGGTTGCTGACTATCCTGTGATGTCATCAGGTATTTCGCGTGGCCCTCGCCAACAACAGAGAGCTGAGCCCATGCCTGTCACCCGTCCCGTCATCAAACCTGTCCCCCGGATTCTTACTGCCAGTCTGCTTGCCTTGCTGAGTGCCTGTGGCAGTAATTCTGGCAGTAATTCTGATAATGCGTCGCTGAATCAGGCACCTGCCGCGATTGCGACGGCGACCACGACACTCAGTGCGGATGTTGCCCAATTGCCGGAAACGGCAGCGGCGCAGATTGCACAACCGACATTTCACGTTGCCCCTGTGTTGCTCGATACGCCAACCGATATCGATGCCTTTAACAGCAGCGCGTCTGCACTGATGGGGCCGCGTCAACAGGCGATACCAGAGGAGTTTCAGCAATTATCGGATCGCGGCCTGACCGTGACTGCGATGCAGGAAGTGCAGGCGCAACAGGGCGCGCAGGGGGCACGTGTGCGCTCCTTACCGGGCAACAGCGTGATACAACCGCAAGCCACGTCCAGCGTTGTGTCGACTTATACGCCGGCGCAAATCCGCGCCGCATACGGTCTTGCCGCATTGCCTGCAAGCATGACCGGGTTGACAGCAGCGCAGGCCGCGCAACTTGGCGCAGGTCAGACGATCTATATCGTTGATGCGTATCACGATCCGAATGTTGCCGCCGAACTGGCTGCATTCAATCAAAAATTCGGTTTGCCTGGTTGTACTGCGAAAAACCTGGCGGCCACCAGCACCTTGCCGTTGGCAGCACCGGCGACCAACGCTTGTGAATTAGTGGTTGCCTACAACACCGCAAGCGGCACTCTGACAGGCACTGCTCCGGCATACAACTCTGGCTGGGCGACTGAGATCACACTCGATGTGCAGTGGGCGCATGCAACCGCACCGCTGGCGCGCATCGTTCTGATCGAAGCCGCCGATGCTTCGCTGAACAGTTTGCTTGGTGCGGTCAAATTGGCGAATGCGATGGGGCCGGGCGTGGTGTCGATGAGTTTCGGCGCGGCAGAAGGTAACTGGACGGCATCGGTCGATGCTGCTTTCAGCGCGGCAAAAATGACTTATCTGGCAGCGACCGGTGATTCCGGTGCTGCCGTCAGCTGGCCGTCGGTTTCGCCGTATGTGGTGGCGGTTGGCGGCACTTCGCTGACGTATTCCGGCAGCGGCTCGCGAGTTGAAAGCGGTTGGGCTGGTACCGGTGGCGGCACCAGCGCCTACACGGCTTTGCCGGCTTATCAGAACAGCAGCGTTCCCGGCATGGGCACGCTTGCCCGTCGCACTGTCGCCGACGTAGCGTTCAATGCGGATCCATCGACTGGTCAGTATGTGGCTGTCATCAATCCTGGCAGCACGACCGTCAACTGGATCAGCGCCGGTGGCACCAGCTTATCGACACCGCAATGGGCGGGTATCGTCGCGGTGACAAATGCGACCCGCGCGCAACTGGCAAAAGCCCCGCTGGGTCAGCCACACAGCCTGTTGTATGGTCAGATTTCTACCGTGCCGGGAACGTATGCCAGCACGTTTGCTGACATTACCAAAGGTTCAGACGGAACCTGTGCCAGCTGCTATGCGAAGACGGGTTACGATCAACTGACGGGACTGGGGACGCCGAACATCGGTAATCTGATCAGCACGCTGACAGGAACTGCAATCGCACCGACTGCACCGGTGGTGACTGGCGCTGCGATCAGCGGGCAGGTTGGTACAGCATTGACTTTCACTGTTTCGGCAACAGCGACAAATCCGCTGACGTATGCGCTGAGCGGTGCACCGTCGGGTATGACGATTGCCAGCACTGGCGTCGTGACATGGACGACACCTGTCGCGGGAACGTATGCGGTGACGGTCACTGCAACCGACAGCAAAACAGCGCTGAGTGGCAAAGCGGTTTACAACATCACGATTGCTGCGGCGAAGGCACCGGTGGTAACAGGTGGCACGATCAGCGCGAAAGCAGGCACACCATTGTCATTCTCTGTCGTGCTGACTGCTGCTAACCCTGTGACGTATAGCCTCAGTGGCGCACCGGCAGGCATGGCGGTCAGCACCAGCGGTGTCGTCAGCTGGACAGCGCCAGTGGTCGGCACGTATAACGTGACTGCAATCGCCAAGGACAGCAAAACCGGACTCAGCGGTCAGGCGGTATACACCATTGTTGTATCGGCAGCGGTAGTCAGTGGTCCTGTGATTACGGCTCCGGCGATGAAGGGTGTGGCAGGTAAAGCACTGACAGGGCAGATCAGTATTTCTGATCCGGGCGTCAGCTGGGTATCGATATCGATTTCCGGCGTGCCTTTGGGTATGAGCTTTTCCATGAACAGCAGTCTGGCGATCACGGCCAGCTGGCCATCGCCAGTCACCGGCAGCTACACCCTGAAAGTGGTGGTGACGGATTCAGCAGGGAAAACGGCACAGGCATCGGTGCCAGTCACGATTACAGCGAAGTAAAACAACACGGCTGCGCATCGTCACGATGCCAGCCGATGAGATTGAGACAAAAACGCCCGTGTGATTCAGACACGGGCGTTTTTTATTTCGCTATTTGATGAGTTGAATTATGCGTTGAACTCAACGATATTTCCCGGCAAATTTATAGCCAGCGCGCCTCTGCATCAAGGATGTGGCGCGACCACCATCGCCGTCATTTTTCTGACCACGGGCAGAATCAGCAGCAAGACGGGAAAGGCAACCAGCCATGAAATTCCCCATGAACCCATCCACATCGCGACGAAATTATTTGCCAGACCGACGCTGCGCAAAGTGCTGATGGCAGAGACGATGCAGGTCATGATGACAGACAAAAAGAAGGGCATGACGATGCCGGCATAACGTGCCGGTAGTCTGGGTAAACCGGATGGCTTGCTTGGTGACGTTGAGGGCATAAAAAATCCAAAATTCGGGCGATGTTCTGGCAACGAAGTCAGATCATCACAGCATTTGTTTTCAGGGTATTGCGGCGACAGCGCTGCTGACAGTTTTTCCGCCAGATGCAGAGTGCGCTTATGTTACAAGAGCACAGAAAAAGACGCAGACATTTACTTTTCGCCGCTGTCTTCCTGTTGGCACAGACGATCAACCGGTATCGGGCCGAATACTTTTTGCAGGCCGCCGATACCACCAACCTGTTTGATAAATACCTGCTGGCGCGACTGGTGCAAGGCCAGCGTGTAATGATAGCTGTCTGAAATTCTCGGGCCGGTCGTCGGCATCGCAGTCACCACGATGAGTTCGCTGTCCGGCGGCAAGGCGGCGCTTTGAGGAAACGCATGAGCCGCTGCCTGCGTCACACCGACAGTCTGAAAGCAGGGCGATAAATTGCGGATGATTTTTTCTGTCAGCTGGCGATCGCTGGAATTCGCAGGCTCTTTCATCATGGTCTCGGCATAGATATTGGTGGATAGCAGTGCGGCGTACATTAAAGCCGCAAGGTGTTTAAGTATGCGTGTCAGCAGAGTGGTGGTGGACGGCATCATTTTTCCTGGCGATGTGGAGAAGACAGGTTCAGCCGGATATTGCATCGGCAATATCACAATATAAACGAAAAACCGCCAGCGCATTGCCGCATCATTGCCACATAACAGCGATCAGCGTACCGGTTGCGCTCAGCGGCTCAGAATAGCGTTATTCCGGTCGCCTAAGGCCAAAAAATACTGGGGGGAGTATATTTTAAAGCCCTTTATTTACTTAGAGATTAAGGCAAAAATCGCATATACCCCCCGATTTATGCCTATTTCTGGGGTAAAACACAAACTTCTGCGCAGATTCTGCGTGGAGCAGGGCAGAGTTCCGTACAATATCGCTTTGTTTTTGCTGATAAGAAGAATACGCATGTCGATACAATGGTTCCCCGGCCACATGAACGCTGCCCGCAAGAAGGCGGCGGAAACCATGGAAAACACCGATCTGGTGATAGAAGTGCTGGATGCCCGCATTCCGCAGGCGAGTTGTAATCCTATGGTGGAGCAACTGCGCGTTTTCCGCCAACGCCCTTGCCTGAAAATTTTAAACAAAGCCGATCTGGCTGATCCGAATGCCACTAAATTCTGGCTGGACTACTACAACGCCCAGAAAGACGTGTTTGCGGTCGCGATGAGCTGCAAAAAACCGGCGGACGTCGCCAAGGTACCCGGTTTTGCGCTGAAGCTCGCGCCGCATCGTGGCGTGCCGACCAAGCCTTTGCGCATGATGATCATGGGCATTCCTAACGTTGGTAAATCGACGCTGATGAATGCCTTGCTGAAAAAACGCGTCGCCAATGTCGGTGATGAACCTGCGGTGACCAAGACGCAGCAACGCCTGTATCTCGGTAAAAACATGATCCTGACCGATACGCCGGGTATGTTGTGGCCGAAGATAGAACATCCTACCGACGGCCTGATGCTGGCAGCCAGCCATGCGATCGGTATCAATGCGCTGATCGAAGAAGAGATCGCGACTTTCCTTGCCGAGCAATTGCTGATTCACTATCCGAAGTCATTAGTGACCCGCTATGGTTTCAATCTCGAAGGCATGGATGCGGTGGCTGTGATTGAAGGCATCGCACAAAAACGCGGCTACAAACTCAAGGGCGGTGACTGGGATTTTGAAAAAGCCTCGCATACCTTGCTGCTCGATTACCGCAGCGGCGCTTTGGGCCGTATCAGTCTGGAAACGCCCGCCAGCCGTGAGCATCTGCTGGCGACCTATGTGCCGCCAGTCTTGCTGGGACAGGGCAAGAGTGTGCAAACCGGCATGGAGCCGGAAGCTGACGAGCAAGAGTAAGCCACGCCATCGTTAGCAGTAACGATGGCAGACCATTCAGACTACGCCGCGTCCGCAAGTGTCAGCGGCGTATTTTTTTATCCAGCTTAAACACCGCCAGAGCCTGTACGACTTTGATGGTTTGCTCCTGCAGACTGTTGGCGGCAGCAGCAGCTTCTTCGACCAGTGCGGCATTTTGTATGGTCACATCATCCATGTGACGGACGGCGGCATTCACCTTGGCGATACCGGCACTCTGTTCGCGTGATGCCGAGGCAATTTCACCCATGACATTGCGGACATTTTGTACTGAGCTGATGATGTCGCGCATGGTGTCGCCGGCGGCTCCGGCCAATGACGTTCCCGCATCAATTTTTTCGGCAGAGAGCTGAATCAGATCTTTGATTTCTTTTGCGGCGTTCGCACTGCGTTGTGCCAGATGCCGTACTTCGGTGGCAACCACGGCAAAGCCACGCCCTTGTTCGCCTGCGCGCGCCGCTTCAACGGCCGCATTGAGCGCCAGAATATTTGTCTGGAATGCGATACCCTCAATCAGGCTGATGATATCGACCACTTTTTTGGAAGACGTATTAATGTCATTCATCGTCGAGACAACCTGTGACACGATGGCGCCGCCTTTGTCAGCGACCTGAGAGGCATCGCCTGCCATCTGGTTCGCCTGTACTGCATGCGCCGTATTGTGATCGACGGTCGCGGCCAGTTGATTCATGCTGGAAGCAGTCTCTTCCAGTGCCGCAGCTTGCGATTCGGTACGTTCCGATAAATCCATATTGCCGGCGGCGATTTCGCTGGTGGCGATGCGGGTTTGATCTGAGCTGCGGCGCACATCACCGACAATCGAATACAGATTGATATTTAACTGGCGCAAGGCGCGCAGCAATTGACCCATATCGTCTTTGCCGTGGCTGTCTATCTCCTGCGTCAGATCGCCGCCCGCCATGATCTGACTGGCTTTCAGCGCCTGATGCAAAGGCACGATCACGGCGCGATGCAAGGCGTGCCAGAAATTGAACGCGGTGACAATGCCAATCGCGGACAAGGCTGTCAGCCAGCCCGAGGGCTCAGAATTAAAAAACAGATTCTGTACCAGCATGGCACTCATCAGCAGAATCAGAAAGCCAAGATTCCAGTTGGCGCGTTGTTGCAGTGACAGATAGCGCAATGCATTCCATACACCAGCGATGCCGGTCAGTTTGACACTGCCGCGACTGATTTTAACTTTACGTGGATTACCCGCTTTGATTTCTTTATACAAGGCCGCGGTTTGCTGCACCAGTTCACGTCCCGGTTTCGTCCGCACCGACATGTAGCCGACCGGACGACCATCTTCGACGACAGGCGTAACATTTGCCAGCACCCAGTAAAAATCACCGTTCTTGCAACGGTTTTTGACCATGCCGGTCCAAGGCTGCCCGCTTTTGATGGTGGCCCATAAATCGGCAAATGCTTCGGCTGGCATATCCGGATGGCGCAGAATATTTTGCGGCTGACCGATTAATTCATCTTCGGTATAACCGCTGACCTGAACGAAATAGGGGTTGGCGTAGGTGATGTTGCCTTGCAGATCGGTAGTGGAGACAATGGTTTCAGTGTCGCTGAGTATGTACTCGTGATTGGTGACAGGCGTGTTAAGACGCATAGTATTTTATTCTGCATGTAAAGGGGAGACGGATAGCCGGATACTAAGCCCGGCCGTTTTTTTTTAGTTCACGCGATGTCCATTGAACATCGCAGCCAACGTGAGGCAAATATTGGCGCAGGTTCAGGGCGACCAAAGTAATATCCCTGTGCGTGATCGCAATCGAGCTCGAGCAAGCTTGTTGCCTGCTCCGGAGTTTCTACTCCTTCGGCGATCGCTTTGAGACCGAGGTTGCGCGCCATACCAATGATGGTGGTAACAATGGTATGGTCATGATGCTCATTGAGCATGTCACGAATAAAAGAGATATCAATTTTTAATGTGTCCACAGGGAAACATTTTAAATAGGAAAGAGAAGAATAGCCAGTGCCAAAATCATCGATCGACAAAGAAAATCCCATTATCTTCAGCGATTTCATGATATCGATAGACTGCGCTACGTTATGCATCAGGCTGCTTTCTGTCAGTTCCAGCTCTATGCATGCCGGACTGAGGCCTGCGTTCCGCACGGTTTGCAGGATTTTGTCGGCCAGTTCCGGGTCGCTGAGTTGCTGGGCTGACAGATTGATCGCCAATCGGCCATGAAAATGGTAGCCCGCCGTTCGCCACGCACAAATCTGACGACAGGCTCGTTCGAGCACCCATAAGCCTAACTGCGCCATCATGCCGCGCGCTTCTGCAATCGGAATAAATTGCGCCGGGCTGATCCAGCCGCGCTCTGCATCGTTCCAGCGCAACAAGGCTTCCGCGCCGTCAATCTCGCCGGTCTTCAGATTGATTTTGGGTTGGTAATACAACTCTAATTTATCCGCGTTCATTGCCTGATTCAGATTTCTGGCAATGTGCATCTGCTCATTCAGGTCGGCACTCATTTTCGCCTGATAAGCGATATAACCTGCGCCTGTCGTTTTCGCTTTATACATGGCGATGTCGGCGCACTTCATCAGGTCATCGGCATTGTCGCTGTCTTCAGGATAAAACGATAAACCTATGCTGACCCCGACGGAAAAATGATCATTGCCGAGGTGCAGCGGGGTCGCCAGCGTCTGTTGCAGACGCTCGGCTATCATCGCTGCGGCAACCTGATCTTCAACTTCGGTGACGATGATGAATTCATCTCCGCCCAGCCGCGCCAGTGTCTTTTCGCCGCGTAGCGTTGCTTCAAAACGCTGTGCGACTTGTATCAATACCTGATCGCCGACATCGTGGCCTTGCGTATCATTAATTTCTTTAAAGCGGTTCAGGTCCAGGAACAGGATCGCCAATCGTCGTTGATAACGGCTGGCATTGCTGATCGCTTGCCTCAGCCTGTCCATGAACAGCGTGCGGTTTGGCAGTCTGGTCAGGCTGTCGTATAAAGCCAGATGACGGATTTTTTCTTCAGTCGCTTTACGCTCGGTGATATCGGTATTAATAATAAGAATCGATTTGGGCCGCTTGTTTTCATCCCTGACCAGCGTGCGCTGGCTCTCCACAACGAATGGTGTGCCATCTTTGTGTCGCTGTGAAATTTCACCGCGCCATTCACCGTCTTCTATCGTTAGACGCGTTACTTCATTAAACGCTGCTTCATCATCCCACAATAAATTTTCCGGGGAATTACCAAGCGCTTCGTTGCACGTCCAGCCATATAGCTTTTCTGCCGCCTTATTCCAATACGAAATATGATGGTTGATACCAATCACAATAATCGCGTCGCTGGCTTTATCGAGCAACGATGCCTGATTGCGGTGGTGGGCGGCATTGGCCAGAGTCTCTTCGCGCAAGCGATGCTCTTCGGTGATGTCTTCGACTGTGATCAGTGAGTGTTGTTGCGCATGGTCGCCGACGATATCCGTGAGGGTGATGCGCAACTGGCTTTTTTCGTGAGGAATACTCAGATAGCGTTTTCCTGTTTTACCCGACAGAAACGGATGTAACACCTGTGGAGATTCAAGAGCCGGTAATAGTGTGCGCAAATGCTGGCCTGCCATCTGATTGGCATGATCAAGTCCGAGGATTTTACAGACGCCATCATTCACGCTCAACACCTGCAGAGCTTCATCGATAATGATGAGCCCCACATTCAGGCTGGCGACGATACTGTCTGCATACGGTTGCAGCAAACTGCCTGGCCTTGTATTTTCCGGTTTGTTGATGGCGTGCGAGGGCAGTGATGCTGGCGCTGATGATGTCGTATCAGCGACAGGTATTTTCTTGAGCAGTCTGGCTATCATGATCAGCTTCTGTTCTGTCCGGCCATCACATTCACCTCGTATAGTTTATTTCTTCATGCAATACGATTGAACCGGAGAGGGCGCTGTCATGCTGCGTTTCTCCGGAGTTCCGTTATGATCAGTTGCGGAGCATCTTGTGAAGTGCGAGCTCCGGCCAGGATAGTTAAGTATTAGTCAGACGTTTTGCCGGATTCTGCTTCATAGGACGCCGGACTACTGCAGTGGCTTTTTGCGTGTGCGATGCCGCCGTGCTGGCTGCGCTAGCTGCGTTTGCCACAATCTGTGTGCTGTCTATCCGGAATACATCAACTAATTCCGACAGATTCGCTGCCTGATCTTCGAGACTGGCCGCCGCTGCAGCCGCTTCTTCAACCAGCGCCGCATTTTGTTGTGTCACTTCATCCATCTGTGCGATGGCCTGATTGACCTGTTCTATGCCTGTGCTTTGTTCATGGCTCGCTGCGGTAATTTCCGCCATGATGTCGGTGACGCGGCGAACGCTGTTGACGACCTCGCTCATCGTGGTGCCGGCTTTATTGACCAGCAGCGTACCTGCCGACACCTGATCGACGGAGTCACCGATCAGCACCGTAATTTCTTTCGCGGCAGCCGCACTGCGCTGCGCCAGATTGCGCACTTCGCTGGCAACGACGGCGAAGCCACGGCCTTGTTCGCCGGCACGCGCAGCTTCGACAGCGGCATTGAGCGCCAGAATATTCGTCTGGAATGCGATGCCATCAATGACGCTGATGATATCAACGATTTTTTTCGACGAATTATTGATGGATGACATGGTGCTGACGACTTCAGAGACCACATCGCCGCCTTTCATCGCCACATCAGACGCTTCTGCTGCGAGTTGATTCGCCTGACGCGCATTATCGGCATTCTGCTTGACGGTACTGGTCAGCTCTTCCATCGATGCAGCGGTTTCTTCTAATGAACTGGCCTGTTCCTCGGTGCGCGATGACAGATCGAGATTACCGGCAGCAATCTGTGTTGAAGCAGAAGCGATAGTGTCGGTTCCTGTTCTGACCTGCGCCACGATTCTGACCAGGCTGCTATTCATGTCTTTCAGCGCCTGCAACAACTGCCCTGTTTCATCGCTGGATTCGACTTGAATCTTGCTGGTGAGGTCCCCATCGGCAATCGTGCGGGCGATCTGCACCGCCTGATTCAATGGCCGGGTAATGCTGCGGGTGGTCCAGTAAGCGAAACCGCAAGCCAGCAGGATCGCGATGATTGCGATGCCCGACAGCATATTTCTGCTGTTCTGATAATTTTTCTCTGCATCTTCACCACTTTTGACCATGATGGTGCCAATCAGCGCGATCAGGTTTTGTACCTGAGAAAAATATGCAGTCTGCGCCTGTACGACAGACGACAACAGATATTCACCCGCTTCCTGTTTTTTTCCTTCGCCGATTAATTTCAGATATTCGTTTTGAGTCACTACATATTTACTACGAGCTTCTTTCACCTCATTGAAAACCTGCTTGCCCTTTTCAGTTGAAATCGTTTTGTCGAGTTGGGCAATTTTTTCGCCGACACGGGTAACGTTAGATTTAATTTCGCTGAGCGCTGCTTTAATTTTTTCAGGATCTTCAGTGATCAGTAAATTTCGCATCGCAAGTGCATTGAAATTAATTCCATCAAGTATTTCATTGGCAAGTACCACTTTAGGGTAACGGTCGTTGACCAGCAGACTGGTGCCGTCGTTGAGAGAACTCATGCGATTAACGCCAAACAAGGTCATACCGATCAACAGCATCACGACGATACCAAAACCTATGCCTAATCTTGTGCCGACTTTCATATTCATGTTCATTTGTATTCTCTTCTGGTGAGTGAGTTGATACGGGCTCGACTGTCTTCATCCGATGACGAAGCTTATTCAGAGAGCTGTTCTATTAAACCCATGTCACCGCTGGAAATGAGTTTGTCTATGTCGATCAGAATCAGCATGCGGTCATCTAATGTGCCGACGCCAATTAAATGGCCGGTATTGAGCGCGCCGATATCGGGGGCTGGCTTGACTTGTTCTTGCACCAGATTGATGACGTCGGAAACACTGTCGACGACCATGCCTATCACACGCTGGCAGACGTGAAGAATAATGACAACGGTGAATTCATCGTAGGCCGGATTGTCCAGATTAAATTTGATGCGCATATCGATGATGGGCACTATCACACCGCGCAGATTGATCACGCCTTTGATAAAGTCCGGCGCATTGGCAATCCGTGTCACCGCCTCGTAGCCGCGAATTTCCTGCACCCGCTGAATATCGATGCCGTACTCTTCTTTACCCAGCGTGAATGCCAGAAATTCCAGCGAGCCCAGTCCGGCGACGGGGTTCTGGGTGGCGTTGATGTTGTCGGTCAGTTGCATCACTATCCTTCGCATTCAGTGAAAGATATTTCTCTTTTCATCTGATTCAGCGGTCATGCGGCAAAGCATGTTGCTCACCTGTGAGGAGAGTGGTGTCCTGCTGGCAGATATGTTGAGGAAAATATCGGATCAGAATCGTGCTGCTAGCACGCTAACAGCACAGAATTTATTTCCAGATAGCAATGCTAAGGCTTTTGATTATATCGAGTCAATCGAATTTATCGATTTGTTGTTTGCGGGAGAATCTGCGATTGCAAAGTGTGTATTGTTTTACATCAAGGTTTTTTGTTGTTGATGTCGAAAATATCGGCAATGGTTGTCAGTAGTGCTGCGGTGGCAACCGGCTTGGTGAAGTAATGCCTTATTCCTTTGCGAAGGGCTTCATCGCGGTCTAAGCCATCACTGTATCCAGTGCACAGTATCACTGGTAAATCGGGTTGCATGCTGTGCAGGTAGCGGGCCAGGGTCACGCCAGTGATGCCTGGCATCGTCTGATCGGTGATCAGTAAGTCGATGGCAATCTCTTCGTTGGCAAGTGCATTCATCACCTTGTACGGATCGGTAAATAGTTCCACCTGATAACCGGCACCTTCGAGCAATTCCCGCAGAAATCCGCCGACGGCGGGTTCGTCATCCACGACCCAGATGCGTTGTCCGGTTCCGGTGACACCGACTGCACTGGAATTTTTTGCGGCTGGCGATTTGCATTCTGACGCCGGAACGATGGAAAACAGAAGCCGGAAGCGGCTTCCGAGGTTAGCACCGGACTCCACCAAAATATGGGCGTCCGAGCGCCGCAGTATGCCCTGTACCATAGACAAACCCAGCCCGGTTCCTTTGCCCACTTCCTTTGTCGTAAAAAAGGGATCGAATAAGCGCGACATATTTTCGGGAGAGATGCCGCCGCCATTGTCAGAGACATCGATCGCCAGGTATTTACCGGATAACCTTTGCTGACTGATGGCGCATATTTCCCCGTGTAACTCTGTCTGATGCAGATGAATGTCAATCACGCCATGGGTATCAATCGCATCGCGCGCATTGATGACGAGATTCAACAGGATCTGGCTTAATTCTCCTGCATCCATACGGATGCACAGATCATCTTCGATATGGCTTTGTAACTGTATGCTGGAAGGTAGCGACGGCAACATCATTGCCACCACTTCCTGTATTACTGAGGCGGGAGAAATCAGGTTCACGCCTGTGCTGGCCTGGGTGCGGGTGAAGGTCAGCATTTTGGCGATCAGATCCCGCGCGCGTTCGCTGGCCGTGATGACTTCTTTCAGATAGATCGCCAGTTTGCTTTGTTTATCCGGCACGAAGCGTTCCAGCGCCAGATTGGAATAGCCAAGAATAGCGGCCAGAATATTATTGAAATCATGCGCAATGCCGCCCGTCAATTGCCCCAGCGCCTGCATCTTTTGCGACTGCTGCAATTGCCGTTCCAGTTCCTGCTTGACGCATTCCGCCTTCTCTCTTTCAGAGATGTCGCGCGTGAAAATAAAGAAATGCCTGGATTCCGGATCGTAAGTTACGGAAACTTCAACACGGAAAATATGACCGTCTTTATGGCGATGATGTGTTTCAAACTGATCGCGATATTGTGTCCTGATTTTTTGCAGATGATTTTGGGCGTTTTCAGCACTCTGCATAACATGTAACTGACTGATGCTCATCGTCAGCAATTCCTCCATGGAATAGCCGGACATTTTTACGTAGGCTTCATTGACTTCCAGCAGATCTCCTTTGGTATCAACGATGACGAAGCCATCAATCGCGGTATCGAGCACGCGCTTGTGCCGCAATAAAGCTTTCGTGCTTTCTGTCACATTTTCACCAACCGAAACATAACCCTCAATGATCCCATTGTCGTTCAGCAGCGGCGTGACGGTGCGATTGATGATGAAGCTTTCGCCGTTACTTCGGGTAATGGTGATCGCGCCGCGCCAGATACGCCCCGCTTCTACGGTTTTTCTTAATTCTGCTGCGATCCTGGGGTCTGGTGTGATCGGTGCTGAAAATAAACAGGCCTGCCCAGCGACTTCCGATGCATCCGGGGGAAGAATGGCGCGTGACGCCGGATTTCTCCAGCGCAGTAAGCCATTTTCGTCGGTAAGAAAAATCGGCGTTGCGGAGGATTCCAGTGCCATTGCCTGTGAACGCAAGGTTTCATTGATTTTTTGTACTGTTTCCGCATGCATCGCCAGCGTCTGATATGGCTTGCGCACAATCACTACAAACATCGCGCGGTAAATCAGCGCATAACTGACGACCTTGTAAAAATGTCCGATGACATTCGATGTGTCACTGATGACGACGTAGTCTGCAAAAAAAAATTCACTCATCGCCGAGATGGCAATTGCCGCGAACATCAGTGTTGAAAATTCCTGACCAGATGCGCGTGCGAGACGATAGTAACGGAAGGCGGCGACGGACAGTGCTGCGGTGATCAGCCATTCAGTGACGATCTTGAACTGGCTTAATCCGGTGTTTTCATTGTATGTAATGATCAGGCTGTTTTCCTGAAAAAAGACCAGCCACAAAATCCCCAGGTTAATGACGCTGAATGCGACCAACACGGTATATCTGAAGCGCCGTCCGGGCGGATGCAGATTGGGAAAAAAGCTGATGAACAAAATAATGCCAGCAAACAGTATTCGCGCAAAAAGCCAGAAAGCAATCGACTTTTGTGGCGAGGATGGCGTGATCAGATCAGGCATTCCTTTGTAGGACATGACATGCGCAAAATCGAGCCAGCCAGCGGCGAGTAAAGTGACGGCGATCAGCAGCAGGGAAGTAGAGACTTCTTTTTCCGGTGTGTGCCAGACTGCCGCAAAAATCAAAAACGCAAACAGAATGGCCGCAAATTCCAGCAAGGTATGCAGAGGAAGATAATACTGGTGCGGAATATGAATATCCGTCAGAGGCAAAAACATCGCCAGCAAAAATAAGGAGGCAAAGACCGCGACCAGATATAGCTGCCGGTTTAACAGCTGGCGCTTTGCGTCGACTCCAGAGATGAGCATGATGTCATTCATTCAGCGTCCATTCAACGTTCATCGTGGCATCAGTTTTATTCATCGTCGGCATGACCGTAAGAATAATTCAAGCGAAGCAGAAAGAAGATCATCGATGGCGACTGTATCGATGTATGAAGCCTATTCTGACATGGTCAGATGTTGAAGCCTATGACCTGAAACAAACGTGCAGTATCGATAGGTTTTGAAAAGCAGCATTCGACACCGACGGAGAGAAGCTCCGCTTCGTTTTCCGGGCTCAGATATCCGCTCATGGCGATAATTCTGACATTGGCTTGCCCCGGTATTTCCTTGATCTGACGGCAGACTTCGGTACCTTTGATGCCCGGCATCATCAGGTCGAGCAAGACAATATCCGGGGAAAAAGTATGCACTTTACGGCCTGCATCAAAGCCATCGTAGGCGGCTTCGACCACCATAGGCTGTTCGCCTTCACCAAGTAATTCCATCAGGAAGCCAGCAAAAGCCTTATTGTCATCGACGATCAGAATTCGCTGTGGCCCCTTGTTTCCGGCGGGATTCCACTGGCGGGCAAAGCGTTCGACTTCTTCCAGACGAAAACGACGATGTCCACCCGGCGTGACTTCGGCCTGCAATAAACCTCTTTGTGCCCAGCTACGCACAGTAATTGGCGACACCATCATCCATTGCGCGACTTCATTCGGCGTCAGGTAAGGTTTCTTTTTGTAGTCTTCAGTCATAAAAACGATTAATTCGATAATTTACAGATGTGCCCAATTATGTCACTTTATTGATTTTGAGAAATAAAATAATATTTCTGTAGCCCTCTGTCAGCGTGCTTTGAATGCAATGATCACGCGTATCAGCGTATGCCCCAGACAAACGGATCTTCCTCATTCAGCAGTATGTCTGCCTCCATGTTGACAAAGGCCATTCCACGTAAGCTCGGCAATATCTGTCCGCTTGCCTGACGCTCAGGCGAGGCTGGCAACTGATACGACGCTTCGAAGACGCTGCCGATAATACTCTCCTGACGCCACACTTCGCCCGGAGCCAGTTTATTGTCTGCCGCGAGGCAAGCCAGCTTGGCGCTGGTGCCGGTGCCGCAAGGCGAACGGTCATAGGCTTTGCCTGGGCAGAGCACAAAGTTCTGGCTGTGATTATTCGCTTTGGTCGCGGCGCCGAACAATTCAATATGATCGATGAGCGCATTGTTCTCGCCAGTAATCTGGCTGGCTTCCAATGCTTGTCTCACGCGCCATGCATAGTCGGTCAGGCGCTCAACGTTCGACAGATACAATTCTTGCCCATGCTGATTGATCAGGAAGAACCAGTTGCCACCCCACGCGATATCGCCGCAGACTTTGCCTATCCCCGGCACATCTACGCTGACAGCGCTTTTGTAGCGATAAGCGGGAACATTGTGGACGGTAACGCTGTGATCGTCATGTAACTCAACATTCACGATACCTACCGGCGTTTCTACGCGATGTTGTCCGGCCTTGATCTTTCCCTGGTGGGAGAGAGTTGCGACAAAACCGATCATGCCATGACCGCACATGCCGAGATAGCCGACATTATTAAAGAAAATAATTCCCGCCACACAAGACGGATCTGCAGGTGTGCACGCCAGTCCGCCGACGACGACATCTGAGCCACGCGGTTCGCAGGCGGTGGCGCTGCGATAGTGGTCAAACTTGTCGCGAAAAACTTGCAGACGTTCAGCGAGTGAACCGCTGCCTAAGTCGGGGCCGCCACCGACGATAATGCGGGTGGGTTCGCCACCGGTGTGTGAATCAATGATGGAGATTTTTTTCAACATGCGTTTCTTTCTGCGTGCGGATATCAGTGATGGTATGGTGCCATAGTATAAATGCCTGACGTTTGTTTTATCCGGGACGTTAATTTTTTTCCGGCAAACGCCTGCAATTCTCAGGTCAGAATCTGCAACAATATGGATTGCCGAGCATGCGATAATGAGGCTTGGCGACGAGCGCATCATAAGACAACATCGCCAGTTCCCAGTTTTTGATTAACTTGCAATTTAGCCGAATTTTCCACTATCTGCTGCATGAATCTGTTTCCAGCCAAAACTGAACATCAATTGCCTGATGAGATTAAAAAACGCCTGACTGGCGGCTTGTTGATTTCTTTGTTGGTGCATGCATTCATCCTGTCGTTGCAGTTTGGCTTACCGGGTGTCGGCTTACCGGGTCTCGAAGTACCCTGGGATAAACGCCGTGCAGAAACACCTGAACTCAGCATACAAATTGCGGATGTTGTTCCTGCGGCAGCCACGACAGCCTCACCTGCTGGGGTGACCAGTTCTGACCCTGTTGCAAGTGCAACCCTAAAAGCTGAAACGAACACCGTTTCGCCATCAACGGAGCCCGCAGTCTCTGCGGCTCCGCTTGCTTCCCCGCCCGCCCCGGCAATGGCTGGCGCGCCGAAATCAACGGCGACGCAGGGCATACAGTTGTTGGCACCGTCGATTGCTGTTGCCAGCGTCGCTGCACCGGAGAAAAAAACGCGCACCAAAGCCGCGAAAGCGAAAAAATCTGTGACCCGGATACCTGTTGCTATGTCACGCCCGCCACGGGTTGTCGCGGTGGATGTGCCTGACATTATTACTCAGAATAATTTCAGAAACGACACTTTCAGCGTCGCGGTTCGTGATCCGGAAGAAAGCAAAAAAGAGCTTACGCAGAATGAAGAGCAGAGAATGTTTCCTGACCCCGTAAGCCAGTCAGTTGAAGAGCTGACTGATCTGCCGTCGGTCGCGGTCAGTCGCTTTGAGCCGGATGCGCAGCAGCGTGAACGGCGCGAACAAAAAATACTGCAGGCGACGAAAGAATTGTTGCAAGAAAAAATTGCAGCACCTGCATCCACGCAGCAAAGTGTGAAGCAGATGGAAGACGCCAGCCGCAAGCAAATAGCTGAAGCAGTGCGCAAGGAGGCTGACGCTGCGTTGGCACTGAAACAGCAAGAAACACAGCAACAGCATGAAGCCGAGCAGCAACAGCAACGTATTTTGCAAGAAGCCAGCAAAGCCAATGCCAGTGCCCTGGCGGCAACCGCGTTACAACGTATCGATAATATGAAACTTGTCGATGACAGCCTGAAGCAGCAAATGCAGACTGAGCTTGTTCAGCGCGAACAACAACGCAAAGAGCGCCAGACAGCCATGCTCACTGCGCGTCAGCAGGCAGAGGAGCGCGAGGAAGAATTGAAGCGGCAACGCGAAGAGGCATTGCGCAAACAACAGCAGATGGAAATGCAAATTGCTCAGGCAAAAAATGAGGAATTGCTGGAACGCCAGAAAATGGAAAAACTGGCAGAACAACGGGCACAGCAACAAGTGCAGCAACAAGTGCAAGAGGCTCAACAAAAAGCGCAACAAGAGCGTCTTGAAAAACAGCGTGCCGAGTCCGCTCGCCAACAGGCTGAACAGGTGCTGGCGCAGCAACGTGAGCGCGAACAGGCTGCCATCGCCGCAGCAAAATCTGCCGGTACGAATAAGCTGGCGAATGCCAATGATCATCCGCTCACCGCTGGCAAGGCGGATGGCAATAGTGCCGTTGGCAAGACCAGCGCGTCCGGTAGCCACAGTAATTCTGCAGGATCAACTGCCAGCAATGCTGCGGGAAGTGGCGACAAGACTGCTGCTTTTGTTTTGCCGCAAAGCTTACTCAGCAGCGATCTGGCGAACCGTTCGCGCGAACAGGCGCGTGGCTTAGATTTGTTGCGTGGCACGCCGCCATTGCCGCGTGCCGACACTGAAGAACGGCCACGCCGTCGCAGTGTGTTAGGCAGTGCGGAAAAAGATATCCAACTGCGTATGTACATCGATAGCTGGAAGCAAAAAATCGAGAGAAACGGGAATCTGAATTTTTCTCAGACATCACGCGATAAAGCGCGCGGCGATCCTGTCGTCACGGTGGCGATCCGCAGCGACGGCAGTGTTGAGGAAATTACGATACACCGATCAAGCGGGCGAGCTGATCTGGATCAGGCAGTGCGCAATATTGTTCGTATCAACGCCAAGTACGCTGCATTTCCACCGAATATCGCTGCACAATATGACGTGATAGAAGTGCGTCGTGTATGGAATTTTGATGATGGTTTGCGCATACTCGAAGAGTTGCGCTGATCGCCGACGAAGCTGATTCTTTGACGCACTTTTGTTTCATCACCGCCATTGCTGTTTGCAATTATGCCGTTCGGCGCTGATTGTTCAGCGCTGTGAACTGAGAACGGTGATGGGAAAGTGATGCAAGGTCTTCTGATGAAAAAATATTTAACGAGGCTGATATGCGTATTCTGATCACAGGTGGTACCGGGTTAATCGGCCGCCGTTTATGCTCGTCCTTACTTGATCACGGACATGTGCTGACTGTGTTCAGCCGCCATCCCGAAACGGTCAGATCTTTGTGTGGTAATGCCGTCCATGCGATGCAATCGCTGGATGAATATCATGTCGATACCGAGTTTGATGCCATCATTAATCTTGCTGGCGAACCTATCGTCGATAAACGCTGGACCTCCGCCCGGCAAAAAGTTTTACGTGACAGCCGGATCGCCCTGACTGAAAAGCTGCTGCAAAAAATTTCTGCCGCCAATTTCAAGCCTGAAGTTTTTCTGAGTGGTTCTGCGGTGGGCATTTATGGAAATGGCGGTGATCAGTTGTTCAGTGAGCAGGCCGCTGTGGCTAAAGATTTCGGCGCTCATCTGTGTGCCGACTGGGAAGCGGCTGCAAACAGGGCAGCAGACATGGGAATTCGTGTTTGCATCTTACGTACAGGACTGGTGCTGGACGCTGCCGGTGGCATACTGAAGAAAATGCATCTGCCATTCAGTCTCGCTCTGGGCGCGCGCATTGCTGATGGCAAACAATGGATGAGCTGGATTCATGTGCAGGATTACGTGGCCATCGTGCGCTATTTACTGGACGATAAAAATGCAGCTGGGCCCTACAATATGGTGGCACCGCATCCGGTAACGAACCGCGAATTCACCCAGACCCTGGCCGCTGCTTTACACCGCCCCGCGCTGTTTGTTGCGCCGGCATTTCTGTTGAAACTGGCGATGGGCGACATGGCCGAGTTACTGACCGGCGGGCAACGCGTGCAGCCCATGCACGTTGCTGAGTTGGGCTACGAATTTCAGTATCCGTATCTGGCGGAAGCGCTGCATGATTTACTTTGAGCGATATCTGGCATCAATCAGTTCAGTCTGTAGCGCATTGACATGAACAGTCTTATTGCATGAATTTTTCTGCGATTTCCCCGGCATCAGCTAAACGTGCGATTTGTCGGCGCTGCCTCCGTCCGCAATCTGCTTGTATCTGCAACTGGATAGTACCTGTGAATAACAGGGTAGAGGTATTGATACTGCAGCATCCTCTGGAAGTGAATAATGCGAAAGGCAGCGTACGTCTGCTGGATTTGTGTCTGCAGCATTCACGTGTTCTGACGGGCGAGGTTTTTACCGCCCAAACTTTGATGCAGGCCTTGTATGCACCCGCTGATGTGCTTGCCGATGTAGCTGCAGATGCGGCGATGGATGTCTCAAATGATACGCGGCCTGTGGCGCAAATTCGGCCTGTGTTGCTCTATCCTGATACGTCTCTCATCGAAGCCACAGATCTGGCCTTGCCTGTGGCCGAAAAATATCAGGAAAGTGAGCAAATACAAGGACTCCGGTTGGTGATTATCGATGCGACCTGGCGTAAAAGTCGCAAAATGTTGTATCTGAATCCCTTACTGCAAGCCTTGCCACGCCTGAGTCTGGAGCAGATGCCTGCATCGCATTACCGGATACGTAAAGCGCACAAAGCAGATCAATTATCGAGTCTGGAGGCCTGTGCTTATGCGCTGATGCGTCTGGAAAACGACGAAGACAAATATCAATGTTTGCTGCAGGCATTTGATGGTTTCGTTGATCAGCAGCTCGGCAGTATTCCGGCAAACCTCAGATAAAAAAAGCCCCGCATCGTGCGGGGCTTTTTTAATATATCAATACTTCAGTTATTACATCAGCACATTGATGATCGCATTACCGATCCCCATCAATGCCGCACCTGAAATCAGGCCGGCACAGATAGGCTCGCAGCCTTCGACCCAGAATTGATGACCAGTCGTACCTTTCTCGGTATGCTTGCGCCCCATCCACCAGAATACGGCAGCACCTATCCACATCGCCAGACAGGCATCCGGTGGTAATACAACACCAAGACCAATCGCTACTGCTGACAATGGAACTTTACCCTTGGTGATGATTTTAGCGCCTTCGATGACCACCGCAGCAATGGCGGCAATCACCATTGCGATGACGGCTGACGTCGGCAAACTGCTGATGCCTTTGGCAATCAGTTCGGCCATGCCTTTCCACTGCATCGCGGATGGATGCGAAAACTGGTCGCTGACGATGCTTGCCGTGTCGCGCACACCTTGAGCATCTGCAGGTAAGAACAGCAGGTAGTAAATTGGCACACAAGCGAGTGCGCCAGAAATAATCCCGATGATGTGACCAATCGCCTGTTGGCGAGGTTTTGCACCCAGCATGTAACCCGGTGTAATGTCGGATAACAGATTAGAAGCATTCGATGCTACTTCGGCGGTCATCCCGGCAGGGATCATGTTGCTGGCTGGGTTGACTCTGTCGATCGCACCCATCGTGATCTGGGTGATTTTTGAGAGCGCGCCGGTTGGTGTCCAGGATGTCAGTGCCATCGAGTTCGCACAAATCACAGACAGCAGAAGAACTAATGGTAAGGCCGCGAACGTCAATACCATAGGCACGCCGAAAAAGCTGAAATTCAGCCACGCGCCGAGCATACTGAAAGCAGGAATGCCGACATAGGAAATCATCAGCGGCAATTCGATATTTTTCAGCAAATCGTTGTTGCTGCTGATCTCTTTCTTTTTACCGAAAGATTTAAATAAGCTGGTAAAAATCTCAGGCTTCGCTGCCAGCGTGACGATAGAACCGACGACCATGATCGATACCGCCCACCACAGACCCCATTGATTCAGAATTTCGACGCGGGAAATCGGTACGGCTTTACCACTGGGAGCGATACGCGCGACGATATCGCCTTTTTGTATCATCAAGGGGCCAAGTAAAGCAAAATTCAGCAAGCTGCCGAACAACAAACTGCTGGCAACCCGGATACCCATCAGACCACCGACGCCAAACATCGCCGCATCGACGGTAAAGCGCAAACCCAGTGTGCGGAAATCGATTCCCAGGATTTTTGGCACCCATAAATCAAATTTCACCGCTGCCATGTAATAGTATTCGTCAAACCTTTCCTGCAGATGCCAGGCTTCTTTCATACCAGCCCATTTATCCATTTGCAGCAGTTTGAATTGCAGCAGTCGCATCCAGCCATCGCTGATCAGGAACTGATAGGCGCCAGCAAACAGCGTCGTCAGGCCCAGCAGTTTGGCCTGGCGCATGCCTTCTTTGCCATCACCGGAATACAAAGTGTCGAGCACCACACCGCAGGCGCGGCCTTCTGGAAACGGCAACTGATCTTCGTTAATGAAGCGGCGTTTCAATGGAAACGCAACGAGCACACCAAGCACAGAGCAGACCACCATCCAGATCATCATGTGCCACCACGGAATGATTTTGCCGGTCACCAGCATGTACGCGGTAATCGGGGCCACCATCGGCATGGTCATATAACCTGCGGCAGTGGCAATCGATTGAGCGCAGTTATTTTCGAGAACGGTAAAGTCTTTGGCGATACCGGTTTTGGACAAAATCCGGAACAGGGCAAAGGCCAGGATCACGGAAGTCAGGCCAACGCCGATATTCACACCGGATTTAGCGGCGATATACAGCGCTGTCGCGGCCAGAATGCCACCTAATAAAAAACCAGTCAGTGCTGAACGAAATGTCAGCTGTGGCATATCGCCACGATAAATATTCTTGAACCACCACTCGTCTTTCTGAGCTCGGGTCCAGGTGCGTACCTGCTCTTCAGATAATTGTTGCAGCGCCATTATGTCTCCGGGATGAAATAGGATACCAACCGCATCAGCGTGCAGATGGCGGGCATAGGTATTTGCCAGTTTTATCAACGCTGATGTCGAAATAATGAAAATAATTTTTCAGATGCCGCAGTATCTGAGTCATCAATCTTGCTGTCAAGATGTGTGACGACAAATATCGTTGAACGTAGATTGCCTTCACGGTGATTTTTGACGTAACGCAGCAGAGCGGATGCCAGAGGTATCAGCAGCAGGATGTTGGCGGGGGAGACGAGTGAAAGGAAGAGGGAATGAAAGTAGTACTGAAAGCAGAATTGACATTCGCAACGAAGAAGGAAATTCTGGTTATTTATTTTCCCTACAAATATGCTGCACGCTGAAATAAAAAAAGCTCTGCAAAATAATTGCAGAGCTTTTTAGTATGCAGCTCAAACTGAGCAGCAAGCGGTATTACATCATGCCGCCCATACCACCCATGCCGCCCATACCACCCATGTCGCCCATGCCACCAGCTGGTTTGTCTTCAGCCAGTTCAGCAACCAGAGCGTCAGTAGTCAGGATCAGGCCGGCAACAGACGCTGCATTTTGCAATGCAGAGCGTGTTACTTTTGCTGGATCCAGAATACCCATTTCAATCATGTCGCCGTAAGTGTCATTAGCAGCATTGAAACCGTAGTTGCCTGTGCCGTTGATGATCGCGTTGACCACAACAGATGGTTCGCCACCAGCATTTGCAACGATTTCACGCAATGGTGCTTCGATTGCTTTCAACACCAGCTTGATACCAGCTTCTTGATCTGCATTGTCGCCTTTGATCACGCCAGCTGCTGCACGAGCGCGCAACAGAGCAACGCCGCCGCCAGGAACGACGCCTTCTTCTACTGCAGCACGAGTTGCGTGCAGAGCATCTTCAACGCGCGCTTTTTTCTCTTTCATTTCAACTTCAGTTGCAGCACCGACTTTGATCACAGCAACGCCGCCTGCCAGTTTGGCAACGCGTTCTTGCAGTTTTTCACGGTCGTAGTCAGAAGTTGCTTCTTCGATTTGCGCGCGGATTTGTTTTACGCGTGCTTCGATAGCGATAGCCTGACCAGCGCCGTCAATCACTGTCGTGTTTTCTTTACCGATTTCTACACGTTTAGCCTGACCCAGATCTGTCAGCGTTGCTTTTTCCAGTGTCAGACCGACTTCTTCAGCGATCACGTTACCACCAGTCAGGATAGCGATATCTTCCAACATCGCTTTACGACGATCACCGAAGCCAGGCGCTTTTACAGCCGCTGTTTTCAGGATGCCACGGATGTTGTTAACCACCAGAGTTGCCAGTGCTTCGCCATCAACATCTTCAGCGATGATCAGCAGTGGGCGGCCAGATTTAGCCACTTGTTCCAATACCGGGAGCAGATCACGGATGTTCGAGATTTTTTTGTCGAACAACAGGATGAATGGGTTTTCCAGAATAACGGATTGTTTTTCTGGGTTATTGATGAAGTATGGTGACAGGTAGCCACGGTCAAACTGCATACCTTCAACGATGTCGAGTTCGTTGTTGAGGGATTTGCCATCTTCAACAGTGATCACGCCTTCTTTGCCCACTTTGTCCATTGCGTTGGCAATGATGTCGCCGATGTCAGCGTCAGAGTTTGCAGAGATAGAACCAACCTGAGCGATTTCTTTATTCGTTGTCGTTGGGCGGGACAGTGTTTTGACTTCAGCAACCAAAGCGGTTACTGCTTTGTCGATACCGCGTTTCAAGTCTGTTGGGTTGAAGCCCGCTGCAACGTATTTGAAACCTTCGCGAACGATGGCTTGTGCCAGAACTGTCGCTGTTGTTGTGCCGTCACCAGCGTTGTCGGAAGTGCGGGAAGCCACTTCTTTCACGAGCTGCGCGCCCATGTTTTCCAGCTTGTCTTTCAGTTCGATTTCTTTCGCAACAGAAACGCCGTCTTTAGTTACTGTAGGCGCGCCGAAAGAGCGTTCCAGAACAACGTTACGGCCTTTAGGGCCCAGAGTGACTTTTACTGCATTTGCCAGAATATTTACGCCGTTAACGATTTTCGCACGTGCGTCATCGCCAAAAATTACTTGTTTAGCTGCCATGTTATTTTCTCCAGAATCTTGTGGATTTCTATAGTGCTACAGGGAAAGAATTACTTCTGTACGATCGCGAAGATATCTTCTTCACGCATGACCAGCACTTCGTTGCCGTCAACTTTGACAGCCTGGCCAGAGTATTTGCCGAACAAAACGCGGTCGCCGACTTTCACTTCCAGTGCGCGGATCGAACCGTTATCCAACTGCTTGCCAGCGCCAACGGCCAATACTTCACCTTGATCTGGTTTTTCAGCTGCTGCGTCTGGCAGAACGATACCGGATGCAGTTTTTGTTTCTTGATCCAGACGTTTGACGATAATGCGATCGTGCAGGGGACGAAGATTCATATTAACTCCTAAAATAATTACAAAAGTAAAACTACCGAAGTAAAACGGGGCTCATCACAAATTCAGACAGAATGACATTGAAACATCACCTGATTTTGCATAAGTCCCATCAGCAAACAAACAAAAATGTGCGCCGTAGATGGTGTCAGTGTTCGCCACTTTCAAGCCCCTTACTTCACACATACATGTGCTGCACAAGAGCCACCACGCTAACAGCGGCTAAGTTGCCTGCAATGCTGAAACCAGTCGATTTTAACATTGTTAGCACTCTCTTGTGTGGAGTGCTAATTGTATGGACGAGGTCAGGTTTTTTCAAGGAAGAATGTTGAAAAAGCAGTTTTATTTTAAAAATCAGAGGCTTAGCGACGCTTTTGGCTGGTTCTCATTTTCAACGTCCACATAACAAGCCCGGCAAGCTCTCGCAAACTGTCTGATAGGCGATTAGGGCAGGGGCATCATCGCGGCAAACTTATTCCATGTTTTGATTTCCCCTTCTTCACGTACTGACCACTTTAAGCAGATGGGCGCGATGTATTTTTGTGCCCGGCGGTGTCAGGCAGTCTCAGGCGTGTTCCATGCCCTAAAAAACCGGAAAATATACTCCCCGGAGTATGTATACAAGCCCAATGTTTCTGCTGAGATTTGGGGTGTTTTGCCAAAAACAGGGGGGAGTATGCGGATTTTCGCTTTTTCTTTACCATGCTGTTTGCCCATACAGGCTTGCTGTGTCGCGGCTGGTGTGATCGCGTCGGGTGTTGTTGCGTTCGCGAACGATAAAAACTGCCTTAGAGGGCGCGGCGTGATCTGTCAGTGTATGATGGGCTGGCGCTATCGGTGTATGCCGTAGTTTTGGCTGCAACCAGCGTCTGGAATGTGGATAGGCATGTGCATGAAAACGCGTCAAAGGCGGCGTCAGGAAGAGTCATGCGAATCGTGAAATGTTGCCACGTGGAAATTAATTGTCTAGTATACGCACGCTTTAAAATACGCACGCTTTGAAACTAAGGCAGTTTTTAATATCAGGCTTTTCCGCTCGCCAGCTTCATTTTCCGGTTGACTTCTGACAATATGAGGGCAAGAGCCTTCAATGCACGAACATGCGCCGGGAAAATTCAGAAAGCTCATTTTCTGATCAAACACAGTTCGGATATTTCTTGTGGTAACAAGACCGGTTTTACGTTCTGTCAATTGCTGCTTACTACAATGAAATGCACAGAGAGACGTGGATACTCAGACATTTATTATTTTTTCACTGGTGGTCGATGTCATTCTGATCATCACCATGATTCTGCCGTGGCTACATGAGCGCGATGACTGGCATGCGCTATTCTGGGCCGCAGGTCAGGCTGGCATTACCTGTGGCAGTGGGCTGGCATTTCAGCAATTGCCGCAACAGCTGAATCCTTTGCTTTCTGCCGGTTTGCTGACCATCAGTATCAGCGGATTCTGGGCAGGCACCGAATATTTCATCGGCAATCTGCGCCGTAAACATGTCGTGCCTATCGCGGCTGCATCTGCACTTTTTTGTCTTCTTCTCACGCTGTTTTTTTTCAACGTACCAGCCATGAGAGAGGCAACAACGAAGATGTTGCTTGGCACCGTGATTTTGTGGTCCGGCATCCGTGTGTTGTACATGCAGCGTCACTTTCGTCTTTTGGGGATGATTTTAATCATTCGCGGTGGCTACAATTTGCTCACTGTGCTGAACCTGATCCCCGACCGTTTGGACGTCTGGTTCATGTTTGGATTAATCGTCAAAACATCGTCAACCCTTTGTCTGATTTATGCGGTACTCGAAAAAATACGTGAGCGTTACGCAAGTACCATTGATTGTCTGAGTAATGGCCTGTTGATTCTGAACATGGATGGCATCATTCATGTCATTAACGAACGCGGCGCGCGTTTGCTTGGATATTCCTCAACGAAAGGCATGGCCGGCTCGCATGTGGTGAACCACGTGAACGGGCTGGATGCTCATGCGGTCAAGAGCTATTTCAAACGATTCGCCGCTGCGGCCGGTAATTATCCTTTGGTCGAGAATATTGTTGTTTTGTTGCCAGACAAGGGGCAGGTGCCCTTAGAGCTGATTTCCTCGCCCTACTATGAGCGTGGGCGTCCTTACTGCATGGTGCAGATGATGGATATCAGCGAGCGCAAACAAAAAGAGGCA
The DNA here is from genome assembly GCF_014284215.1 of Undibacterium sp. FT79W. NCBI lineage: Bacteria > Pseudomonadati > Pseudomonadota > Betaproteobacteria > Burkholderiales > Oxalobacteraceae > Undibacterium > Undibacterium sp. FT79W. The sequence goes on from NZ_JACOGB010000001.1 coordinate 440,336, forward strand.
ATACTGCACAAGGCTGCGCACTACGATGATCTGACTGGACTCTTCAATCGTCATGGCTTTTCCCAGGAGCTGGCGCGGGTGATTGCACAATCGCAGGAAAAGGGGCAAGAGTGCGCTGTGTTGCTGGTGGACATCGACAGGTTTAAACGAATCAATGATTCCTTCGGGCACCTCGCCGGTGAACAGTTGCTGCGGGAAATCGGGGGGCGATTACAGCGGGCGTTACCAGATAACAGCCTGGCCGCCCGTTTCGGCGGCGACGAGTTTGCAATTGCGATGTATGGTCTGGAGCCCGGTTCCGCAGCACAAACAGCAGCAATCTGTGGCGACGATCTGTTTCAGATACTGACCAGCGGAATACCTTTGTTGCAGCAAAACATACAGTTCTCGGCAAGTATTGGTGTTACATGTATTCCTGAACATGGTACCGATACCGACTCCGTTATTCAGCACGCCTATATCGCGATGTATGACGGAAAAAAAGCGGGACGGAATCAACTGCGCTTTTTTTCTTCCAGCATGATCTCTCACGCGCGGGAGGCTGTCATCGATACCGCGTTGCGCAGTGCTATTTCTTCCGATGAACTCTATCTTTTATTTCAACCGGTCGCGAATGCGAAAACGGGCAGAATTGATAAGGTGGAAGCTTTACTCCGTTGGAACAGCCGCACACTTAATAATGTTTCGCCGGATCATTTCATTCCGATTGCAGAGGAAAGCGGCATCATAGTCGAAATCGGCACCTGGGTACTCAATCAGGCATGTCGGCAGCTGGCGGAATGGCAGGGCAGTGGCGTGCATCTGACCATGTGTGTCAATGTATCGGCGAGTCAGTTGCTCGACACACGATTCATTATCTATGTGGAGCGCGCGCTGCAAATAAATCAGTTAAATCCGGCGCAGCTTGAACTGGAACTGACCGAGCGTGTGCTGATCGACGATGGTGCTCATGTGAGAACGACCTTAAATCATCTCCGCGCGATGGGGGTACGATTGTCGTTGGATGACTTTGGCACCGGATATTCGTCGCTGAGTTATCTGACACAGTTTCATTTGAATACGCTGAAAATCGATCGTTCATTCGTGATGGCGCTGGAAAGCAGTGCGCGACACCAAAGCCTGGTTTCCACCATTATTGCGATGGGACACAATCTGGATCTGGAACTGGTTGCCGAAGGGGTCGAGACAGAACAGCAAATCAGTATGCTGCAGAAAATGGGATGCCACTATTTGCAGGGGTATTACATTTCCAGACCCATCGCTGCGGAAAACATCCCATTGATCTGTTCGTCTCCAGTGAAAATTCATTGATGTCAGCGGAAGAAACATTCCACCGTCGATAGTCCGCAATCGATCATTTTCAGGCACGTCGTTGGCATGCATAACGTCGATGTTGCTCGGACTACTCCGCTTGGAGCCGCGGAAGTGTTTTATAATCTCAGCTTTCAGCAGTCAACTTCAGCATTCCACCGCCATCGTCAGTTTATCGATCACCGGATCAACAACTCGGCACCGGCCAGATGCTTCCACATAATAATCCAGAGAACTTGCACCGCCGCTTTCACCAGCGGTGAATACGGTGACGAGGAAAGTTCCGGCAACCGGGCATATCGTCCGGTTTTTGAATCGCTTTGAATAATGCTGAAGCTAAGACTTGCGGCGCGTTCGCGTGCAGTTGACATAGCTTCTTCAGATGAACAGGTCAGGGGAGTGACATGGCGGGTGAAACAACTGGCGCAGTGCGCTGGATTCTGCGGCTGGAAGGGATATGCGTGCTCGCTGCCGCCATCTTTTTTTATCCAGCACCTGATTTTGGCTGGGGATGTTTCGCACTATTCTTTCTTGCACCCGATCTTTCTCTGCTTGGATATGCGTTCGGATCACGTGTTGGTGCCGTCGCTTACAACGCGGCGCATTCTTATGCCGGCGCTATTGTTTGCCTCGTCGCCGGGTTCTTGTTCGCGTCACCAGTGTTCTCTTGTGCGGGTGTGATTTGGTGCACACACATAGGTTTTGACCGGGCGTTGGGCTATGGTCTTAAATATCCGGGCGATTTCAACATGACGCACTTAGGCAGAATTGGTTTGCAATCTGACCCGAGGTGAAAGGTCGGTATGTTCGCAAATGATCGCCTATGAAATTTTTGTGTTGTGTTCAATTATCTGTGATGCACAACGGACAAAAGAGGCTGCAGACTTTGCTTTTCTATGCAACGGTGCCTGCACAGCAAAGCATTGTGCAATAGAGGTTTGGAAGCATGATGATCGCCCGCTTTTGTGCCGATAGGCATTGACTAGGTTTTATTTCGGGAGAAGATATGTGTTGGCTTCGCAGCGTGATCATTTTTAGTCTCAGTCTGGGATATTTCCTTTGCTGTGACGCCGCTGCGATGTCGGTTACATTTCTGAATCCCGGGAAGCCGGATGAAATCTACTGGCTGACGGCAAGTAATAGTATGTTGGCCGCAGCGAAAGATCTGGATGTCAGGCTGGAAGTGCTGTACGCCAACCGTAATCACCTTAATACTTTGACGCAGGCAAAACAGCTGGCAGCCCGTGAGGTGAAAGACCGGCCTGACTATGTCATTCTGTCGAATGATCATGCCGTGGGATTTGAAGTCATCCGCATTCTGGATGCAGCCAATATCAAGACTTTCCTGGCATTCAGCGGTTTGCGCGAACAAAGTGAGCGTCTGCTTGCCACAGTTCCGCGACTACACTTTCCGGGATGGCTGGGTTCACTTGAGCCACGCGCAGAAGAGGCCGGTTATCTGACAGCGCGGGCGCTGATTCTACACGGTCAGCAACATCACATGCAGGGATCAGATGGTCGTCTGCACATGCTGGCGATTGCCGGAGATCGTTCTACGCCGGCTTCACTTAAACGCAATGAAGGTATGCGCCGAGCGGTCGCCGAAGCAAAAGATGTGGTGGTTGATCAGGAAGTGTATGCAGAGTGGAGTCGCGCCAAAGCGCAGGAACAAAGTGAGTGGCTTTTTCAACGCCACCCCCAGGCAAGGCTGATCTGGGCAGGAAGCGATCTGATGGCATTCGGTGCGATGGACAGCTGGAAAAATAAAGGCGAGCAACCAGGCAAGGATGCTTACTTCAGTGCTGTCAATACTTCATCTGAGGCATTGGCTGCGCTGGAATCGGGTAGTCTGACTGCTCTGGCTGGCGGGCATTTTATCGCTGGTGCCTTTGGTCTTGTAATGCTGTATGACTATCATCATGGTAAAGATTTCAAAGATGAAGGGCTGGAACTGGATCGCTCTATGTTTATTCTTTTTAGCAAGGATGATGCGCGCAGATTTCAGCGTCATTTTGGCAGACTCGATTTTAGCCAGGTTGATTTTAAAAAATTTAGTAAAGTGCTGAATCCGAAGTTAAAAAAATACGACTTTAATTTCCGGCAGATATTAACGCAGGTCGAAAAACATCAATGAAACTCCGATTGTCACAACCTATTGCAAGCCTGCTGTTCCGGCGGGTGTTTAAATGGGTCATTCTGTGTATTTTGCTGTTCAGCAGTTTGCAAGCCTATCTGAATTACAGAGCGATAGAGCGTAACTTTGATATGACCATCAGGGACGTTGCCAACACGCATATCCCCTTGTTATCTCTGGCGATTTGGGACATCGAATTACAGGCAATACACAAACAGATTTCTTTGCTGACGAAAAACACGAATATTGCTTACGTTGTTATCAAGGCCAGCACTGGACAACAGTTTGTCGGTGGGAATGGTGGGCAATCAATTTCAGATGAACATCTGATGTTTGATATTCCGTCGCCGGACGGTATTGGTCCGCGTGTCGGAACGATGGAATTAGTTGTTGATCGCAGCGTATTACGTCATGAGGTGATGCGCAGCTTTTTTATTGTCCTCGCTGAAGTACTCTTACTTACGGCATTTATTTTTGCTGCTGTCTTCGCAATCTTACGACGCGATCTTGAACGTCCTATGCGTCAATTGGCCGATTTCGTCAAAAATCTTCAGGCAAATAAAATAGCTACGCGCCTTGATTTAGAGCTCGGGCCGCGGCACGTCTACAATGAAATTGATCTGGTTGTGGATGGTTTCCGCACTATGCAGGATCGTTTGCAGAAACACATAGAAAATCAGGATGCCCTGGTGTCAGAGCGGACTACCCAGCTACAACAGGCGATGGACAGATTAAAAAAACTATCGGTGACGGATGTTCTGACCGGCTGTTATAACCGTTTGTTTTTCAACGAACGCATGCCCGGCGAAATGCACAGAGCGATACGCTACGAGCGGGATTTGGCTGTGGTGTTTTGCGACATCGATTTTTTCAAGTCGGTGAATGATCAATATGGCCATGCTGTCGGTGATGATGTGCTGATCGTTTTCGTGGAGTCCTTGCAAAGAGAGTTGCGCGCGGAAATCGACTGGCTGGTACGGTATGGTGGCGAAGAATTTCTGATTGTCTTGCCTGAGACTTCGCTTCCGGCTGCCATTGAGGTCGCCGAGAGAATGCGCCTGAACGTCGAACGGGATCTGAAGGTGCCTTTGCCGGATGGGCAGTATCTGAATATCACCGCAAGTTTCGGTGTTGCCGAAAGATTGGCAGATGACACGCTGGAGACACTGGTTCAACGTGCTGATCAATGGCTCTATTTTTCAAAATCGCTGGGGCGCAATCAGGTGCAGCCGGTGAGCAGCCGTGTGACGCGAGATGTGGAGTCACTTTGATGTCGTTGGTGGTCGCGCAGACTGAATTATGGTAAGTTCTCATTCATGAAATCTGGTTCCTGGCGTTTTCTGTTGATTTGTCTGATGCTGGTGCTGCTGCCTTTGCAAGGCTTTGCAGCCACTGGCATGTGGGCATTTGTGCATGGAAATAGTACGCAAACGGCATCAGGTGCAGAGACAAACGATACTGTGAGTCGTCCTGAGCATTGCGATACGATGAAGCAAAGCCAGCAGGTATCTGCGCAGGATACACACTTAGTGAAGCCCGATACCCAGAATCATTGCAAAGGGGCGTCACCTTGCTGCATTGGCATCGCCTTACTACTGCAGCAAGCGGATCAATGCTGTTCACCCGGCACGATCACGGTGTATCCGCTTGATTTTCACTCATTTTCATCGGCTCCTGCGCGTGCGCTGGAACGTCCGCCTAAACATTTTCCCGTTTAAATTGTTTTTGTAACTCAGTTGATTGCTGCCAGACTTCATGTTTTAGGCACGACAATACTGAGTTCAACTATGCCTGAGAGTATCAGGTCAGATTTGACTTTTTAACGAGGACGACATGTCGCCACCTTTACCAAGTTCTTTTGGTGTTGTACTTCCATTCGTGTCAGCAATGTTGCTGGTTGGCTGCACCAGTTTTGAACCGGAACAATCTGTTGATCAAATCAATCAGCAGTTTTCTGCGTTCACACAATCGTCGCTGAAACCAGCGTTCAATTCCGAACAAAAATCCCGTTTGCAAGCGACTGCGGATCGTTTGCTTCAAGAACCGATTTCACAAAACGATGCAGTGCAGATTGCACTGACGAATAGCCCGGCATTCCAGGCCATGCTTGCGCAATACTGGGCAAGCGGGGCGAACGCCGCACAGCAAGGGCGAATTGCTAACCCGCTCTTCAGTATCGAGCGTAGCCGTTTTGTCGATGAACTTGAAATTGCGCGCACGATCAGTGTTGGCTTGCTTGACGTACTGACCTTACCGCGCCGAAGCTCCATCGCACAAAGCAAAATAGAGGCGGCGCAATGGCAATTCAGCAGTGAGGTGATTGATCGGATCACGCAGGTGCGGGCAGCGTGGGTAAAGGCAGTCGCTGCGCAGCAAATCCTGAGTTATGCGATACAAGTCAGTGATGCAGCAGAGGCCAGTGCAGAGCTGGCGCAACGTATGCGCAGCGCCGGTAATTTCAATCAGTTGCAAGCCGCCAGACAGCGCGCTTTCTATGCGGATGCTGTCGCACAACTGGCTGCAGCGCGCCACAGCAATACGGCGGCACGCGAGGGATTAGTGCGCTTGCTGGGGCTGACAAGCGATCAGCTGGCACGTTTGCGTTTGCCCGAGCGTCTGCCCGATTTGCCGGCAGCCGTTTATCCAGCTGAAAAAATCGCGGCAGTTGCGACTGAGAATCGCCTCGATGTCCGTATGGCGCAAGCCTTACTGGATACCGTCGCAAAGCAGCAAGGTTTGACGCTGGCGACCAGCTTGACGGATATCGAACTTACGGTGAAGCGTAATACGATTTTTGATAACGTAAGTAAAACCAGCGATGTAAAACGAGGCGTGGAAATAGGCGTGCGTCTGCCTGTGTTTGACAGCGGACAATTGCAACGTGATGCGATGAATGCAGCGACGCTGGCAGCCAGTTATCGTCTCGAAAATATTGTGCGTAACGCGGCCTCTGAGTTGCGTGAAAGTTATTCGGCGTATCGCACCAGTTACGATATTGCACATCACTATCAACATGAAATTCTTCCTTTGCGCAAACGCATTTCTCAGGAAAATCAACTCCGCTACAACGGCATGTTCATCAGTGTTTTTGATCTGTTGGCAGATAGCCGCGAGCAGATCAGCAGTGTGATGGCGGCGATTAACGCTGAACAGCAATTCTGGCTCGCAGATGCCGCTTTGCAGGCATCGCTGATCGGGCGGCCTGAACGTATCAGCGTGACTGGCACTAACAACATCAATGAATCAGCCGCTGCGCACTGATAACGGGGTTGAGAAGGAATAAAAATGAACTCAAGAAGAAATTTTTTCAAATTTGCCGGCATCGCCGGTGGCGCACTGGCAGCCAGCGCTGTGAGTAAAGTCGCGTTAGCCGCATTGCCAGAAATTACGACACAAACCAGCCCGGATACCATGCTGCCTTTAGTGCCAGGCAATGGACGTCCATATAATCCTGTTGTCACTTTGAATGGCTGGACGCTGCCGTGGCGGATGAAAAATGGGGTGAAGGAATTTCATCTGGTCGCTGAGCCTGTCGTGCGGGAAATGGCACCCGGAATGAAAGCACATTTATGGGGTTATAACGGTCAGAGCCCGGGTCCGACGATAGAGGTGGTGGAAGGCGATCGTGTCCGCATTTTTGTCACCAACCGCTTGCCGGAACACACCAGTGTGCATTGGCATGGGCAACGTGTACCGAATGGCATGGATGGCGTCAGCGGCTTGACACAACCCGCGATTCAACCAGGTAAAACCTTTGTGTATGAATTTGTCGCCCGTCGTCCGGGCACATTCATGTATCACCCGCATGCGGATGAAATGACGCAGATGGCAATGGGTATGATGGGTTCGTGGATCACACATCCCAAAAATAAACATCCACTGATTGCAGATGTGGACAGAGATTTCGTTTTTTTGCTCAATGCCTATGACGTTGAACCGGGTGCATCGCGACCCAACATCATGACCATGACGGAATTTAATTTGTGGTCGTGGAATAGTCGTGTCTTTCCCGGCATCGATACCCTGAACGTCCGCAAAAATGACAGAGTCAGAATCCGTGTCGGTAATCTGACAATGACGAATCATCCGATTCATCTTCACGGACATGAGTTCACGGTCACCGGTACCGACGGTGGTGCGATTCCCAAAACTGCGCGCTGGCCGGAAGTGACGACCGATATCGGCGTCGGGCAAATGCGTCAGATCGAATTTATTGCGGATGAAGAGGGTGACTGGGCATTACACTGCCATAAAAGCCATCACACGATGAATGCGATGGGACATAGTGTGCCGAGCATGATAGGCGTTGATCATAAAGATGTTGCCGATAAGATCAGTCGCTTGATCCCGGCATATATGACGATGGGCGATAAAGGTATGGCGGATATGGGCATGATGGAAATGCCTTTACCGGAAAATACCCTGCCGATGATGACAGGCGAGGGTCCGTTTGGCGGAGTAGAAATGGGCGGCATGTTCAGCGTTCTGAAAGTACGTAAGGATCAGAAGCCGGGTGATTACAAAGATCCGGGTTGGTATGTGCATCCGAAAGGAACTGCTGCGTATGAATACCAGGGGGATGCCGCGGGATTAGGTGAACCAGTCAGACCTGCTGCTGCCGATCATGCCGGTATGCACCATCATCATCACGCGCCAGCATCTGCGGAAAAAGAAATCGAGGTGCAGGTCGTGAAACCCAAGGGGCACGCCGGACACTGATATGCGCAAGCTTGGTCGTGAATCCATGTTTTGATCATGCAGAACAGGATCAATGCGCTTCCCAAAACGTCAGTCAGCTTTGCTGGTCTGACGTTTTTTTTCTTCGAGCTCGGCCACCTTGGAGAGTAACTGCTCTATCGTCCAGTGTCTGCTCAGCCATATTGTCAGCGCGCCGCCGGATAACTGCTGCCACATGACACCCTCGTGTGCATGATGCTGGCGTTGATACGAGGAAGCGACACGCCACGCAAACAAAGTCACCGGTGGTGGCGCGTCTTGTCCCGCTGCCGACAAAATATACGATACTGGATTTAATGCGACTGATTCAGGCTGCCCCTCATAGCCGGACTCGGCCCAGATTTTTTGCTGCATGTCACCGGAGATCATGTGTGCCGGTAAGTCTGGCTTACCGTCGATATCTTTCAGACCAAGATAATACAAACCCCACGGAATACTGAAAACAAGAGCGATGATGAACAGAACGATGGCGATCAGACTGCGTTGCAGGATGCTTAATGTGGGCATGGTGGATGAGTCAACAGAGGTGGATATGGGTGATTAAGGGGGCGCAAAATACAGTGCTGATCTATGCGATATGCAGTTTTTTTGCCCAAAGCATCGTTGCCTGCTGCCAGAATTCATGCAGATTGCTTGCAGGACTGATCTGCAAGCCCAGAAAACGCGCGGCGGGCAGTAACGCTTCATGTAATAAGTCATTATCGCCGCGATCAAATGCCAGTGCGCCGGTTTGTTTCGATAATTTTTCACCGTTGGCATTGGTGACCACGGCAACGTGCAGGTAACTGGGTGTCGGCAAACCAAGTAAGCCTTGCAAATATATCTGACGCGCAGTGGAGTCGATCAGATCGGCACCGCGCACAATATGATTGATTCCTTGCGCCGCATCATCAACGACAACGGCGAGCTGATACGCCCAGTAACCATCGGCGCGCTTTAAAACGAAATCGCCGACTTCCGTTGCCAGGTTCTGACTTTGCGAACCGCATAAACGATCTTCAAAACAGATGATGCCTTGTTCCTGTTCAGGCACACGCAGACGCCATGCGCGCGCCGTTTTTCCTGCGGCGATGCCATGTCTGCATGTGCCCGGATAGATCTGACTGGCGGTATCGCCGAGACGCAGGCGTGAGTCAGCGATTTCCTTGCGTGAACAGGCACAGGGATAAACATAGTCGCCCAACTGTCGTAATGCCGCCTCATACAAATCCTGACGCGGGCTTTGCCAGACGACTTCGCCATCCCATTGCATACCGCAACGTTGCAGTGATTGCAGAATCTGCTGATCTGCACCGGCGACATTTCTGTCGAAATCCAGATCTTCTATACGTAACAGCCATGTGCCCTGATGCGCTTTAGCGTCGAGGTAACTCGCCATGGCGGCGACCAGTGATCCCATGTGCAGCGGGCCTGTCGGGGAGGGCGCAAAACGCCCGATGTAATCAGTCGTAGCAGACATGTCCGGTCTAATTCATTTTGTACTATGGCTCAGCGCAACGTCAGTTACCCATTAACATTTTCTGCACTATCGGGTCATTCAGTTTTTGTAAAAACCATTGCAGGGCTTTGCCTTTATTTGTACTGCGCCATACGATGCGGTTGTTACCCAGCAGGCGATTGGCGCTGGTTTTCTTTTCAATCAGCATGCCCGACTGCAAATAAGGTTGAGCAATTCTTCGGGGTAAGTGCCCGCAGCCCAAGCCTGCCAGTTGCGCGGACAGTTTGGCTTGTATTGACGGCACTGTCAGTGTGTCCTGCCCACTCAATAAACCCGCTGTCATTGATGGCAGTGTCAGGCTGGTATCGCCAACCGCAACGGCGCGGTGCTCCAAGATTACTGCATGGCTGAGTGGCTCCGTCGCGTTGGCTAAAGGGTGCTCGGGTGCAACCGCAAACACCCAATCAATGTTGCCAAGTGAGCGGGTCTGAAACTCTCCCTGCATGCGGATGGCATCGGGGCCATCGTATGCGGCACCGATGGCCAGATCGGCGCGCCCGGTGATGAGACTTTCCCAGACGCCGGATAAAATTTCCTGTGAAATACGGATGCGGGTGCCGCAGCCTTGTTGTTCAAATTCTTTAATTAAGGGGATCAGATCTTCAAAGCGGATGATGCCATCGATCACAATATGAAAGTCTGCTTCCCAGCCGCTCGCTGCGCGTTTGACGCGATTTTCAAGATCCTGTGCCGCATGCAATAAGTTTCTGCCCTGAGTTAACAACTCTTCGCCAGCGCTGGTCAGTTTTGCTCTGTGTCCCCGCCGGTCGTACAGCAAGACATCCAGATCTTCTTCGAGTTTGCGTATGCTGTAAGTAATTGCCGACGGCACTTTATCCAGCGCCGCTGCAGCTGCGGCAAAGCTGCCTTTGCGAGCGATGGCATCGAGAATTTGCAAGGCTTCCAGCGTCAGATTCATTTTATTCAATTAATTTGAATGATGTGTAGAAAATTTTACCCTTATCTTGCCTGGCCTGCATGTATATAGTGCAGGTGCGGCATCAATTATTTTGAATAAGACAGATTTGTCCGGGCTGGCTTTGTGCGTGCTTGCTTGATGCTGATCGGCCATGTGCTGATGATGGTTTGAACATCGGAATAAAAGATTGTTGACGAAATTCATCGGTTGTCATGGATGCGGATGATTTTTAATGAACCTAATGAACCAAAAGGAATATGACATGAAAAAAGTAGCGATTGTTTATCACTCAGGTTACGGACACACCACCAAAGCAGCTGAAGCGGTGCAGGCGGGTGTTGCCGCCAATGGCGCGGCAGCAGAATTGATACTGATTGATGCCGAAGGCAATATCACCGAAGCACAATGGGCCAGCCTGGCTGCAGCAGATGCGATAGTGTTTGGCTCGCCGACATACATGGGCACCGTTTCGTGGCAATTCAAGAAGTTTGCCGATGCGTCATCCAAGCCTTGGTATCACCAGCAATGGAAGAACAAGATTGCAGCGGGTTTCACGAACTCCGCAACGATGAATGGCGACAAACTAAGCACGCTGCAATATCTGTTCACGTTCTCACAGCAGCATTCTATGATCTGGGTCGGTACTGGTCTGATGCCATCGAACAGTAAAGCGGCGCAACGCAACGATGTTAATTATGTCGGCAGTTTCAGCGGTCTGATGACGCAATCTCCATCAGACTCTTCACCGGAAGAAGGTCCATTGCCAGGTGATCTGGAAACAGCGAAACTGTTTGGTCAGCGTATTGCTGAAGTGGCGAAAAAATTTAGTTAATCGCTCATTTTTGTTTGATCGTATATGAAAAAGTCCGCTGCAACAGCGGACTTTTTTTGCTTCTCAGTTACCAGATCAGTTGCCAGATTCAGTTACCAGATGCTGACGCGCTTGTTTTCCGGCAGGTACATGCCGTCACCCGGTTTCACGTTAAATGCGTCATAGAATGTTGTGTTATTTCTGAGGCTGCCATTGACGCGGAATTCACCCGGAGAATGCGGGTCAGTCTTGATCAGGGCAAGGGCACGTTGTTCGCGGGATTTGCTGCGACGTGCTTGCGCAAGGCCGAGGAACAGGCGTTGCTCACCCGACCAGCCATCGAGAATTGGAGATGGTTTCCCTTCCAGCGACAGACGGTAAGCTTTTAAGGCCATCACGATACCGACGTTATCCGCAATGTTTTCACCCAGCGTCAGTTCGCCATTCAGGAAATGACCCGGAACCGGGCTGTAGCCATTGTATTGTTCAACCAGAACCTTGGTTTTGCGGTTGAATTTTTCACGGTCTTCTTTGCTCCACCAATCACGCAAGTTGCCGTCACCATCGTATTGTGATCCGGCATCGTCAAAGGCATGACTGATTTCATGACCAATTGAAATACCGAGCGCGCCATAGTTAACCGCATCTTCTGCCTCGACGTTAAACAACGGTGCTTGCAAACGCGCTGCCGGGAACACGATTTCATTCATTTCTGGGCTGTAATAGGCATTCACGGTTTGTGGTGTCATATGCCATTCGCTGCGATCAACCGGGGTTCCCAGTCGCTTCACGTTTTTCTCGAAATCGGCGCTGCGGATACGTTTCAGATTACCAGCCAGATCATCTTTACTGATTTGTATTGCAGAGTAATCTTTCCACTTCTCAGGATAGCCAATCTTCACGCTGATTTTTGAGAGTTTTATCTGTGCCTGTTTTTTTGTTTCGGCGCTCATCCAATCCAGAGACTCTATGCTATCTTTGAATGCTGCCAGAAAATATTTCACCATCTTTTCCGTGCGGACTTTGGTTTCAGGGGCGAAATATTTTTCAACGTACAGCTTGCCAACGGCTTCGCCCAGCATCTGATCTGTCAATGCAACCGCGCGTTGTTCGCGTGTGCGGTTGACTTTGATTCCGGCCAGCGTGGTGCCACGGAAGGCAAAATTTTCATTCGCAAATGCGCTGGACAAGTAGGGGCTGTAGGCACTCAGCAGTTGCCATTCGGCATAACTTTTCCAGGCAGATAAAGGAAAATTTTTCAGTGCATGGCTGAATCCGCTCAGATAACTTGGTTGCTGTACCAGAACCTGATCCGCTTTTCCGGCGATACCGTTAGTTTGGAAATAGGATTTCCACTGATAGCCCGGCGCAAGCGTATCGAGTTTTGATACGGTCATTTTGTTATAGGTCTTGAGTGGATCGCGGTTTTCCACATTCGTCCATTGTGCTTTGGCGAGTTCCGTTTCTATCGCCAGTACCTGCTTCGCATTTACTGCAGCATCTTTATCGCCTGCCAGTGTCAGTATTTTTTCCACATGCGTCAGATAAGCAGCGCGGATATCGCTCATTTTCTTGTCGTCGGTTTTCAGATAATAATCGCGATTCGGTAAGCCTAATCCTGATTGTGCGATATCGACGATGTATTGACTGGATTGCTTGCTGTCTTGTTCAACACGCACCCGGAACGGGGTAGTGACACCGATTTTCTGGAGCTGAGCAAAAAGTACGGCAAGCCCCTCTTTATTTTTCACTGCTGCAATGGTGTCGAGTTCAGATTTCAGTGCCGCTGCACCCAGCGTTTCCAACTTTTCTTCATTCATGAAGCTGTTGAAAAGATCAGCAATTTTCTGTTTTTCTGTGCCGGCAGGATTTTTATCGTCCTTAGCGACATCGCTGATCAGCGCGTGCAATTGTCGCTGTACGTTTTCACGGGCTTCCATGAAGGAACCCCAGTCTGATTTGTCGGCTGGGATTTCATTGGCTCTTAACCAGCCACCTTGCGCATGTCTGAAAAAATTATCCTGGCCACGAGTCGTTGGTTCAAAATTACGCGGAATGATCCCGGAACCGAGTGTAAATGCGACGGCAGTTGTTGGTGCAGCGGCTGGTTCGGCGGCGTAAACGGCGTTAGACAACAGGCTAAGGGCGAGAGTACTCAGTAAAAAACGTTTCATGGATTAGTCTCGTTTGTATTGTGGATAGATGAAAAGAATGTAGCGCGATTGTGACATGGTGTGACGCCGGAAGTTCAGACCCGGAATGAAAAAAACTCATTTAACGGACTTGCGTCAAATGAGTTTTTATGAAGAAAAACGGAATTATCAAGCTTGGGTCTGCGCTGATTCTTTTTTGCAGTGAGGGCAGGATTTACCGGGGACGTACCACGGCGACAGTTGTTCACGCGGTGTGACGACGGCACGGCAGGCAAAGCATTGCTTGGTATCTGTAGCCTCTAACTGCGGATTCAGTGCGGTACGATAGTCAAACACAAAGCAATCGCCGTGATAATGATCGCCACCGACTTCTTCGAAATACTTGAGAATGCCGCCTTCCAGCTGATACACGCTTTCAAAGCCAACGTTTTGCATGTGAATTGCCGCTTTCTCGCAACGGATACCACCAGTGCAGAAGGTCACAACGGTTTTGTCATTCAACACGTCACGATTGGCAGCGATGACTTCCGGGAATTCCGTGAACTTGGTGATGCGATAATCGATCGTATTATCAAAACTGCCTACATCGACTTCAAAATCATTACGGGTATCGACCATCACGACCGGCTTGCCGTTATCGTCATGGCCCTGATCCAGCCAGCGTTTCAGAGTTTGCGCATCGACTGAGGGCGCGCGGCCTTCTTCGGGCTTGATCAGCGGCATGCGCATGGTAATGATTTCTGCTTTCAGCTTGACCAGCAATTTGGTAAACGGCTGACGATCAGAGTAACTTTCTTTGGCAACGATGTCGGCGAATCTTGGATCACTATGCAACCAGTCCATGTAAGCGTCGATCTCATGGCGCAGCCCTGCGAGGAACATATTGATGCCTTCCGGCGTCAGCAGAATGGTGCCCTTGAGATTGAGTTCCTGGCATTTATCAATAAACGCCTGCCGCTTTTCAGCGGTGTCGTTGAAGGTGATAAATTTGTAAGCAGAGATATTGACGTAAGGTGTTTCTGGGGATAACTGTGCGACCGGCATAATAGAAGAATTCACTCATTTTCAGTAAGTCATTGATTTATCTCAATTATAGTTGAATTCACTGGTCGCTTGCTGGCAGCAACATGATCAGGTGCGGAATCTCGTCTTCGAGGTAGATATCGGAAACTGTCTGAAAGCCGAAGCTGGCATAAAATTTCTCAAGATAGGCTTGCGCACCGATACGCACAGAGGCAGCTGGATAAAGCTGGCGCAGTGCCTTGATGCCGTTCGCAATCAATTCTTTTCCTACACCCGTCCGGCGCCATGCCTGCGTACTCAGAACACGACCCAGCGATGGTTCTGCATAGCTGACGCCGGGAGGAACTATGCGTAAATACGCGGCAATGTCACCGTTGTCATCCCAGGCTACAAGATGATGGGATTGCGGATCTTTGCCGTCAATATCCTGATACGGGCAATTTTGTTCAACGATAAATACGGCGCACCTGGCCTGATACACCTTGTGTAACTGCTCTGGGTTGAATTCTGAAAAAGCTGATAATTGCCAGCGTAGTTGAGTGAGTTGATTTGTCATGTGCGTTAGGGAATTAGGCAAAGTTGAAGCATTGCGATGGCGATTACATTTGCCGGAATAAATGTGAATAAACTCTGCTGACAGTCAGCTTATCATCGCTATCCCTCAATTTCAGCGTCATTTTTCCGCTTTCATCTTTGTGGGCGGCGAGAATTTTTTTACTGTTAACCACGGTGCTGCGATGGATCTGCCAAAACACATCGGAATCGATTTGCGGCAATAATTCGCGCAAGCTGCTGCGGATCAGTGATGAATGTTCTTTGGTGACAACGTTAATGTATTTGTCTGTCGCTTCAAAATATAAAACGTCTTCGACCGGAATCATGCGGATCTGATTACCAACGGCGGCACGTATCATATGCAAAGGTTTGTGCACAGCAGAGTCACTGGCGGTCATGTGATCTGGCATTAAGCTGCGTAATTGTCCCAGCACGCGTTCGAGTTCCGTACCGCTTTGCGACTGGTCAGTCAGACGCTTCTGCAGGCGCTGTACTGTTTTACTGAGACGCTCTTCACTGACTGGCTTGAGTACATAATCTGACGCCGAATGTTCAAATGCCTGAATCGCAAATTCGTCGTAAGCGGTCACATAGACGATCAAAGGGAACGCGCGGTTTTCCGGCCATTCTTCAGCCAGTTCCTGTGCGACTTCCAAGCCGGTTTTACCTGGCATTTTAATATCGAGAAATAGAATGTCCGGTGCTTGATGCAAGGCTTCCCGCACGGCTTCAACGCCATTTTCCACTACGCTGCACAATACTAATTCCGGCCAGAGTTTTTCCAGCATTTTTTGCAGGGTGAGTGAAAGTATGACTTCATCTTCAGCAATCAGGGCGCGTATATTCATGATGACGTATGTGGGATAAAAGGGATAGAAATCCGTGCAATCGCGCCTTCCGGCTGATTTGCTTCCAATGTGAATGCGGCTGATGGGCCAAAGAGTGCCTGTAGGCGTTCACGGAGATTGATATTGCCAAGCCCGAGCCCGGCGTGATGTGTTTCTGGCGACGCTGCATGAGGCGCAGATAATCCAAGACCGGTATCCTTAACGGTCAGATATAGAAAATGCGCATCATTTTCTGCTGCAACATGAATGTTTCCGCCGTTGATTTTTGGCTCCAGCCCATGTTTGATCGCGTTTTCTACCAGCGGTTGTAAAAGCATGGGTGGGATGGTTTGTTCCCGCAACTCTGCTGGCAGAGATAAGGTATAAGTCAGACGTTTTCCCATACGTATCGCGAGCAGCTCCAGATAGGCTTCGATCAGAGAAAATTCCTGTTGTAAGGTGGTTTTTTCTGCTCTGGAAGCACTCAGTGTATTGCGCAGATACACAATCAACTGCGACAGCATATGTTGCGCGCGTGGTGGGTCAAGTGCGATCAGTCCTTGCAGATTAGCCAGTGTGTTAAACAGCATATGCGGTTCTATTTGAGCCTGCAGCATTTGCAGTTGCGCTTGCAAGGCCTGTCGCTCTATCGCGGAAGATTTCGCTTTTTCTGCCTCCGCTTCCGCGGCCAGTTCTGATATTTTTGCTTTATTCCAGAACGACCAGACCGAAATCAGACTGATGACCATGGTCAGCCCGATGAAACTGCTGAAGTATGCCCATTGCATTGAAAAAATACTCAGCAGCGGATAGGAAAAAATAGCGGCAGCAAGCGTTGATCCTGCGACAAATCCCAGTGGGGTAATAAGCAAGCAGACCAGGAAAAAAAAGAATGGCTGTGGTTTACGTGTACGCCAGAATAAATGCTGGATGATTCGTACCAGCGCATAGCAACTGAATCCTATGCAATTGGAAAATACCCAACTTTGCAGCAAGGGACTGTGTGTCCGCATCACATAAGTGACGATCAGCGTGCAGATGGCGTTGATGAGCAGTAGCCGTGGCAGATCCTGCAGAAATTTCTGTAGCTGCGTTTCTGCGCAAGGCTTCTGGTCAGGTGATTTGCTGTTCTTTGACTTAGGAATTGATGGCGTTGTCATTTTTGCGCTGAGTATCTGATGCAATATTTTGTCCGGAGTTGATGTTAGCGCGCACAAGCGGCGTCGGACATCTGATTGCGATGGAGAGTACAGAATCTGTCGTCAAGCCCACTTTATCCGGCGCGAAATACCGCACGGATTCTCGCCTCATGTCAGAGCATCTGCTTCAGATAATGCCGCGCTGCCTGAGTAGACTCAATTGTTCATCGTCATATCCAAGCACGGATTTTAAAATCTGATCCGTGTGTTGCCCTAGCAATGGCGGCGGCGACTGATAATCCGGTGGCGTGGCCGATAGTTTCATTGGGCTACCAACTAACTTCACGCTGCCGGCGCTTGGATGCGGCAAGGTAATCTGCATACCGCGCGCCTTTACCTGAGGGTCATTAAACACATCGTCCAGCCGGTTAATCGGTCCACACGGAACACCGGCGTCCTCCAGCAGCGCTATCCACTCTTGTCTGGATTTGCGTTTCACCATCTCCGCCAGCAATGGAATCAATACCTCACGGTTTGCCACGCGCGCCGGATTCGTGCAGAAGCGCTCATCGGTCGCAAGCTGTTCTTCGCCACCGGCCGCGACAAATTTTTTGTATTGGCCGTCATTGCCGGCTGCGACAATAATATGCCCATCGGACGTAGCGAATGTCTGATAGGGCACGATGTTGGGATGGGCATTGCCCCAGCGTACCGGCGGTTTGCCGCTGGCCAGATAATTCGTATTCATGTTTGCCAGCATGGCGACCTGCACATCAAGCAAAGCCATATCGATGTACTGACCTTCACCGGTGCGGTCACGATGTGTCAGTGCTGCCATCACCGCGATAGTGGCGTACATGCCGGTCATCAGATCGGCAATTGCAACGCCGGCTTTTTGTGGGCCGCCGCCGGGCAGATCGTCACGTTCCCCTGTCAGTGACATAAAGCCGCCCATGCCCTGAACGATAAAATCATAGCCAGCGCGATGAGCGTAGGGGCCGTCCTGACCGAAGCCGGTAATCGAACAGTAAATCAGATCCGGTTTGATTTCTTTGAGGGATGCGTAATCAAGCCCATATTTTTTTAACTGGCCGACTTTGTAGTTTTCTAGAACTACGTCGGATTGTGCCGCCAGTTTTCTGATAATTTCCTGACCTTCAGGGGTGGAAATATCCACTGTGATGGCCTGTTTTCCACGGTTGGCGGCGAGATAGTAGGCCGCTTCTGTTGTGTTGTCGCCATTCTGATCACGCAGATAAGGAGGGCCCCAGGAACGCGTATCATCGCCATTCCCTGGACGTTCGACCTTAATGACTTCGGCTCCCAGGTCGGCGAAATTCTGCGCACACCAGGGGCCAGCCAGCACACGCGTCAGATCAAGAATGCGTATATGACCTAGTGCTTTTTTTTGTAGCGACGTCGCTGTCATCCTGGATTATCCTTTTGTCTGCAATATTTTTCTGGAGATTAATATGTGGCCGTATCCCAAAGTTCTTGCGCACCGGGGTGGCGGTGTACTTGCGCCCGAGAACACGCTGGCGGCAATGAAGTGTGGAGCGGTGCACGGGTTCACTGCGGTGGAATTTGATGTCATGTTATCAAAGGATGGCGTTCCTGTGCTGATGCACGACCCTGAATTTGGCCGCACCATCATCGGTCGCGGGCATGTGGCGGATACGCTTGCTGCTGATTTGCAAAAAATGGATGCAGGCGCGTGGTTTAGCTCCTGCTACAAAGGGGAACCGGTGCCGCTGTATTCTGATGTCGTCCGTTTCTGCCGTCAGCATGACATCTGGATGAACGTGGAAATCAAGCCAGCCCCGGGCTTTGAAGAGGAAACCGGGCATATCGTTGCCGCCCGGAGTTCTGAACTATTTGCAGATGTAGCTGTGAGCGATGTAAAGCACCTACCTTTGTTTTCCTCGTTTTCTTTTGTTGCCCTGATGGCCGCCAAACGTGCCGCTCCCACTATTCCACGTGGTTTGCTGATGGATGAGATTGCATCGGATTGGAAATCGAAATTGCAGGAAGTAGGTGCTGTATCCCTACACACGAATCACAAGTATCTGAGTCCATCGCTGGCAAAAAATGTGAAAGATGCTGGATACGGATTATTTTGCTATACCGTCAACAGTGCCGAGCGCGCAGTGGAAATTTTACGTTGGGGCGTTGATGGATTCTGTACTGACAGGATTGATCTGATACCTGCCGGATTCTGAGATTCATGTCTGCTTACCGCTTGTTACATGACTATACAAATACTTGTCATCGCTGAAGGTTTGCGCTTCGTTGTGGAGTCTATGGGAACAACCCATTGATTTCACTCCCCGGAAACATGCTTCTACATTGAAAGGTACAACATGAAAACGATACAGATGACGGCATTCATTCTTGCCACTGCTTTTGTTGCGCCAGTGTTTGCGCAGACTGCAACACCGAATATCGATAAACGTCAGGCACGTCAGCAGGAACGGATCGCCAAAGGCATCAGCAATGGCGAATTGACTGCGAAAGAAAGCGCAAATCTGGAAAAACGCGAAGCGAAGATTGAAGCAAACAAAGAGGCTGCCGCGGCTGATGGTGTTGTGACCAAACAGGAACGCGCAAAGCTTGAACATCAGGAAAATGTTGCCAGCAAACGTATTTATACAAAAAAACATAACGCCAGAAAAGTTGAAACCAGTCAGTAAGATCATCCTTATCAGAAAAAACCGTCAATGCATTCAGCGTTGACGGTTTTTTCTTTTAAAGTCTGCGAACAGCTTTAGTCGTTTTGTGTGCTGGCGCAATGGCAATCACCGATCGCTATTTTATTGACGAATCTTCGGATTTCACAGCGCTGACTCCTGTTATAAGGCAGAATTTATACCGTATAATCAGAAGTTAACTCATTTTCAGCTTTGGCCTATCTCTCTATGAACTCGTCAGAAATCCGCGATAAATTCCTCAGTTTTTTCGAATCTAAAGGCCACACCCGTGTGCGTTCATCCAGCCTGATTCCCGGCAATGACCCGACTTTATTGTTCACCAATTCTGGAATGGTGCAATTTAAAGACGTGTTTCTGGGGCAAGACAAGCGTAGTTATACGCGTGCCACAACGGCGCAACGCAGTGTTCGTGCGGGTGGTAAGCACAATGATCTGGAAAACGTTGGCTATACGGCGCGTCACCATACTTTCTTTGAAATGCTGGGTAATTTCTCTTTCGGCGATTATTTCAAAAAAGATGCAATTCACTATGCGTGGGAATTGCTGACTTCTGTTTATGGACTGCCAAAAGACAAGCTGACCGTCACTGTTTATCAGGAAGACGATGAAGCCTATGAAATTTGGAAAAACGAGATTGGTGTGCCGGTAGAGCGCATCATTCGTATCGGCGACAACAAAGGTGCGCGCTACGCATCTGATAACTTCTGGCAGATGGCGGATACTGGTCCTTGCGGCCCGTGTACCGAAATTTTCTATGACCATGGCCCTGAAATCTGGGGTGGCCCTCCGGGTTCTCCTGACGAAGACGGTGATCGTTTCATCGAAATCTGGAATCTGGTGTTCATGCAGTTCAACAAAGATGAAGCCGGTGTTCTGCATCCATTGCCTAAACCATGCGTGGATACGGGCATGGGTCTGGAACGTTTGTCCGCGGTGTTGCAGCACGTACACTCAAACTATGAAATCGATACTTTTCAAAACCTGATCAAGGCGGCTGCGCGTGAAACTGGTTGTACCGATCTGGAAAACAATTCCCTGCGCGTGATTGCAGATCATATCCGTTGCGCTGGTTTCCTGATTGTTGATGGCATCATTCCTGGTAATGAAGGCCGTGGCTATGTGCTGCGCCGTATTACCCGCCGCGCTTTGCGTCATGGCCATAAATTGGGTCAAAGCCAGCCTTTCTTCTACAAGCTGGTGGCTGATCTGGTCAAGGAAATGGGTGGTGCTTATCCCGAGCTGGCCGAGGTTGCTGACCGCGTTGCCCAAGTCTTGAAGACCGAAGAAGAACGTTTCGGCGAGACGCTGGAACACGGTATGAAAATTCTGGAAGCAGCACTCGTCAAAGACGGTAAAAACCTCGATGGTGAAACTGCGTTCACCTTGTATGACACGTATGGTTTCCCACTCGATCTGACCGCAGATATCTGTCGTGAGCGTAATGTCGTGCTGGATGAGGCTGGTTTTAATGCCGCGATGGAAAGACAAAGACAGACTGCGCGCGCTGCCGGTAAATTCAAAATGGCGACTGCCATTGAATACAGCGGCGATAAGACCAAGTTCGTCGGCTACGATCAGTTGCAACACGAAGCGAAGGTTGTGGCGTTGTATGTTGATGGCAGTGCCGTTAATGAAATCAAGGCAGGTCAACAAGCGATCGTTGTGCTTGACACGACCCCTTTCTATGCTGAATCCGGCGGTCAGTGCGGTGACTCAGGTGTATTGATGGGCTTGGATGGCGCGGTATTTGAAGTTGCAGATACTCAAAAAATTCAGGCTGATGTGTTCGGTCATCACGGTGTATTGAAATCAGGTAGCCTGACGATCGTACAAAACGTCAAGGCTGAAGTGAATGCGGAAATTCGTGCGCAAACCATGCGCAATCACTCAGCCACGCATCTGATGCACAAGGCATTGCGTGAAGTGTTGGGTAGCCATGTCGCGCAAAAAGGTTCTTTGGTTGATGTGGAAAAAACCCGTTTTGACTTCAGTCACAACGGCTCGATGACTGCTGATGAAATCCGTCAGGTAGAGTCCATTGTTAATCGTGAAATTCTGGCGAATGCTGCCACCCGGGCGCAAGTGATGGGTTATGACGATGCCGTCAAACATGGTGCGATGGCATTGTTCGGCGAAAAATATGGCGATGAAGTCCGCGTGCTGGATATCGGTTCTTCCCGCGAGTTGTGCGGTGGTACGCATGTTTCCCGTACCGGTGATATCGGCCTGTTCAAGATCGTTGCAGAGAGTGGTGTGGCGGCCGGTATTCGCCGTGTCGAGGCAGTGACAGGTGAAGTTGCGCTAGCGCTGGTACAGAATCTGAACAGCCGTATCAATGAAGCGGCTGCAGCCTTGAAAGCACAGCCAGAAGAATTGACGCAGCGGATCGGACAAGTACAAGATCACGTCAAAGCTTTGGAAAAAGAACTGGCGACGCTGAAATCCAAAATGGCATCGAGTCAGGGCGATGATCTGGTCGGTAAAGCGGTTGATGTTAAAGGTATCAAAGTGTTGGCAGCGACACTGGAAGGTGCCGACGTCACAGCTTTGCGTGAAACTATGGACAAGCTAAAAGATAAATTGAAAACTGCTGCGATTGTATTGGCCGCTGTGAACGATGGTAAGGTCAGCCTGATTGCTGGTGTGACAGCAGATAGCACATCTAAAGTGAAAGCCGGTGATTTGGTTAACTTTGTGGCGCAGCAAGTTGGCGGCAAAGGTGGTGGCCGCCCAGACATGGCGCAAGCCGGTGGTACTGATCCTTCAGGCTTGTCAAATGCGCTCGCAGGTGTGGCAGATTGGATCGGCGCCAAGCTGGGTTGATCGTCGAGATCGCTACAGTTATTGCTACAGATGTAAAAGTAGATTTTAGTCAATAAAAAAAGCCGGCATGTGTGCCGGTTTTTTTATTTTCAATGCGTGAGCCCGACGCTTACTTTCGTTTATCAATAACGGTAAATAGCAGTAACGATATGGACGCTGCTACACCAGATTATTTTCTAAAAAATATCTGAATTTCACCTATGATGAAACATTAAGTTAGCTATTGGATTCTAATATTTTAGTTAACGTTGATATCACCTGATTTTCTTCTTCACCTCGTTTTTGCCAAGATGTTTTTTTGAAAATAGAACAAATTTAAAAAAGCAATTTGCCATATTTTGGTGCATAACTTGAGTAAATAAACAGGGTAAATGTTGTTAGTGTGCTGCATCGCACCATGCCAATGAAAATTCCGGTAGAATTGGTGCGTCAAATGTTTTGCAAATGAGCTATATCGTTTGCTGCTACAGGAAAAATCATGCAATTCAATAAAGAACTTGACGCTCGCGGACTGAATTGTCCTTTGCCTATTTTGAAGACAAAAAAGGCACTTGCTGAAATGATTACCGGTGAGGTCTTGCACGTGCTTGCAACTGATCCTGGATCTGTTCGTGACTTCAAAGCATTTTCAAAACAAACAGGAAATGAGTTATTGTCGCATCAGGAAAGTAGTAACGAATTTGAGTATTTTATTAAGCGCAAATAAATCTCAAATTTCAAAAAAACCCGCAAATTTTGCGGGTTTTTTTATATTCTGAACTTCTTCAATTTTTTAAAGTGACTGCTTATTTTCATTTTAAATAGTGCATCAGCGATAACAAGGCAACCTGACTGCCCAATTAAAAAAAATTGTGAGGTGTACGCGCATAAAAAGTCACGAAAGGTGTTGATTAGATACTCTGCTCTAGTATCAATACAAACAAAAAAGGAACGATCGTGCTAAATTGTGCGAAATCTTCTCATTTCGATTTATAATCAAACGGATTTACTTTACGTATACGTCAATCAGCATTAAATCAGCTTTAAAAGTACGTGTCGCGCAAAAAGTCGGCGCAGCGATTTGGTTAACCTGATTGTTCAGCATGACTTAGCATTAATTAGCAATAAATCCGATAGAAGTAAGTACATCTGTATTTCCAATTAGCTCACAAAAAGGCAGAACTATGAAAGTCCTGGTACCAGTCAAACGAGTAGTCGATTACAACGTCAAAGTACGTGTCAAATCTGATGGCACAGGCGTTGATATTGCCAACGTCAAAATGTCGATGAACCCATTCGATGAAATTGCCGTCGAAGAAGCAACGCGCCTGAAAGAAGCTGGTGCTGTTACTGAGATTATTGCCGTGTCCTGCGGCGTTGCACAATGCCAGGAAACATTGCGTACAGCAATGGCAATCGGTGCGGATCGTGGCATTCTGGTCGAAACTGATGCCGAGCTGCAGCCACTGGCAGTGGCAAAACTGCTCAAGGCGCTGGCCGACAAAGAGCAGCCACAATTAATCATTCTGGGTAAGCAAGCCATTGATGATGACTGTAATCAGACAGGTCAGATGCTGGCAGCTTTGCTGGGCTGGCCACAGGCAACTTTCGCATCAAAAGTAACTGTTGCAGACGGTAAGGCAACAGTCACTCGCGAAGTGGATGGTGGCTTGGAAACTGTCGCCCTGACCTTGCCAGCGATCGTGACAACTGACTTGCGCCTGAATGAGCCACGTTATGTGACTTTGCCTAACATTATGAAAGCGAAGAAAAAACAGTTGGATAACGTCAAACCAGCTGATCTGGGTGTCGATGTTGCGTCCCGCGTCAAGACGCTGAAAGTGGTTGAACCAGCTAAACGCAGCGCAGGCATTATTGTTCCTGACGTAGCGACACTGGTTTCCAAACTGAAAAACGAAGCAAAAGTGATTGGTTGATTCGCTGATTTACAGCTGATTCACCGACAGTTTGCTTTATCGCATCTTATTTAAAAATTTTTTCACCAGAGTGCATTCTGGTGATTTATTAAGTGGAAAACATCATGACTACACTCGTCATCGCTGAACACGACAATGCTGGCCTCAAGGGCAGCACTTTGAATACCGTTACTGCCGCGACTCAATGCGGCGGTAATGTTCATGTACTGGTTGCTGGCTCGAATGCCGGTACTGCAGCTGCAGAAGCAGCGAAAATCGCTGGCGTCAGCAAGGTTTTGCACGCTGACGCGGCACATTTTGCTGATGGCCTGGCGGAGAACGTCGCTGAGCAGGTGTTGGCTGTTGCTGCTGGTTACAGTCATATTCTGGCTCCGGCAACTGCTTACGGCAAAAATATCCTGCCACGCGTCGCCGCTAAACTGGACGTTTCTCAGATTTCTGAAATTACCAAAGTCGATGCTCCTGACACATTTGAGCGCCCGATTTATGCAGGTAATGCAATCGCGACCGTGCAATCCACCGATGCTGTGAAAGTGATTACTGTCCGCACAACCGGCTTTGACGCTGCAGCAGCAACGGGAGGTTCAGCGGCTGTTGAGACTATCTCGGCAGTTGCTGATTCTGGTAAATCAGTTTTTGTTTCGCGTGAAGTTGCCAAGTCTGATCGTCCTGAACTGACCGCTGCGAAAATCATCGTTTCCGGTGGTCGCGGTATGGGTTCTGCGGATGCATTCAAAGTGCTGGAACCATTGGCAGACAAACTCGGCGCAGCGATGGGTGCATCCCGCGCTGCGGTCGACGCGGGCTTCGTCCCTAACGACTGGCAGGTTGGTCAGACCGGTAAGATCGTTGCGCCTCAACTGTATATCGCCGTTGGTATCTCTGGCGCGATCCAGCATCTGGCGGGTATGAAAGATTCCAAGACGATTGTCGCAATCAACAAAGATCCGGAAGCACCGATTTTCTCTGTCGCTGATTACGGTATCGTTGGCGATCTGTTTGAAATCGTGCCACAACTGGTTGCTGAATTAGGTTGATTTTAATGAATTCGCGGGCCGTTAATTTTTTAACCGGCCCAGACTGGACAGAATGAGTGGTTTGTCGCGCCATTGACAGCAGTGTTTTTGTTGTTGTGACACATTGCTGATTCTGTCCTTTTTTCTTTTCTATCTTTAGGAAATGTTATGACTTATGTCGCACCTGTGAAAGACATGCTGTTCGCGATGAACGAACTTGCGGGCTTGTCGGAAGTGAATGCTTTACCCGGTTGTGAAGATGCCACATCTGAAACTGTAGAAGCGGTACTGGAAGAGAATGCAAAATTCGCTGGCGAGGTCGTTGCACCGCTGAATTGGGAAGGCGACAAAGCGCCGAGTTACTGGCAGGACGGACAGGTTTTTACCACTAAAGGTTTTAAAGAAGCATTCAAGATGTTCGGCGAAGCAGGTTGGCAGGGCGTGCAACATCCGCAGGAATTTGGTGGTCAAGGCTTGCCTAAGCTGGTCGCTACTCCATGCATAGAAATGCTGAACTCGGCCAGCATTTCGTTTGCACTGTGCCCATTGTTGACTGACGGCGCGATTGAAGCACTGCTGACTGCGGGTAGTGATCAGCAAAAAGCAATTTATCTGGAAAATCTGATTTCAGGTAAATGGACTGGCACCATGAACCTGACTGAGCCGCAGGCGGGTTCAGATCTGGCGATGGTTCGCAGCCGTGCTGTTCCTCAAGGCGATGGCACATACAAGATTTTTGGCACCAAAATTTTCATCACTTATGGTGAGCACGATATGGCAGAAAATATCGTCCATCTGGTGCTGGCTCGCACGCCGGATGCACCGGAAGGTGTGAAAGGTATTTCCCTGTTTATCGTACCGAAATTCCTGGTCAATGCGGATGGTAGTCTGGGTGCTCGCAATGACGCACACTGTGTCTCGATCGAGCATAAGCTGGGTATTAAAGCCAGCCCGACGGCAGTGTTGCAATTCGGCGACCATGGCGGTGCGATTGGTACGCTGGTCGGCGAAGAAAACCGCGGCCTGGAATACATGTTCATCATGATGAATGCGGCACGTTTCGGTGTGGGCATGCAAGGTATCGGTGTGGCAGAGCGTGCGTATCAAAAAGCGGTGCAGTACGCCAAAGACCGCGTCCAATCGCGTGATCTGGCTGGCTCCGCTGGTCCAGTAGCGATTATCAATCATCCTGACGTGCGTCGTATGCTGATGTCTATGCGTGCACAGACCGAAGGTGCGCGTGCGTTGGCGTATGTGGCGGCTGGGTTGAGTGATATTGCGCATCACCATGCAGACGAAGCGACTCGCAAAGCCAATCAGGCTGTGTATGAATATCTGGTTCCTATCGTCAAGGGCTGGTCCACTGAAATGTCGCTGGATGTGACATCAACAGGTGTGCAGGTGCATGGCGGCATGGGCTTTATTGAGGAAACCGGTGCGGCACAGCATTACCGTGATGCAAAAATCCTCACGATTTACGAAGGTACGACGGCAATTCAAGCCAACGATCTGGTTGGCCGTAAAACGGCACGTGATGGCGGTGCGACAGTGAAGGCGTTAATTGCTCGTATTCGTGAAACGGAAGTTGCATTAGCTGCTACCAATCAGCCTGAGTTGTTGGCGATTCAAAAGCAATTGGCGGCTGGCTCTGCTGCGCTGGAGGATGTCGTTGCTTATGTTGTTGCCAATTTCAAGCAAGACATCAAAGGCGTATTTGCGGGCAGTGTGCCGTACCTGAAGCTGGCCGGTATCGTGCTGGGTGGCTGGCAGATGGCGCGTGCCGCATTGATCGCACAGCAGAAGCTGCAATCAGAGTCCGGTGACGCGGCTTTTTATCAGGCAAAAATCGCTACTGCCAGATTCTTCGCTGACCATATCCTGTCTGCAGCACAAGGACTGCGTTCTGCTATCGTTGATGGTAGTGCCGGAGTGCTCGCCTTGAATGAAGATCAGTTCTGATTTCATCTGACGCAGAACCCAAAAAAAGGACTCATTTTTGAGTCCTTTTTTTATTGCTGATCTGACTTAGCCGTAGGCTCCACCTGTATATAGCAGATCAAATGCACGGGCAATGACACCTATCAGAGCGATAGCGCCGATGCCTGTGGTTAAGACCAGTATTAGTGCCAGCGGCCAGGATGATGCGCTAGTTTTTGTTGAATTCGGGTTATGTCTGGCATCCCATTTTTCATCGGGTGTCAGTCCTGTCACCAGTGCTTCGAGTAAAGCAATTAAGAATGACAAAATAAACAGGCTGTAAGTCAGTAGCGGTTGTGAGCCGAAGTACAAATGACTGATCAGGAATGAAATGGGTAAGCTGATAAGATGAGCCCATCCCCAATAATCGCTTTTGCCAAACAAATAAAATCTGTGCGCACCAACGCTGCCAGCCAGTGCTGCCAGTAACGTAGTGAAGGTTTTGTTCTTGTGTGCAGCTATCATCAGGTTTTTCTTAAATTTTGTGAGATGAATGATTGTAGCTGACGCTGTGACTGGTATCCTAATCAACACGTTTATGGCACATATCTCTGATAGTCCTTGCTTGTTTTGTTTTGGACGGGCTATAATCTACAGCTTTTTCCGCGTTTAGAACAATTTTTTTGGAAATATTATGGTCGTTATTCGTTTAGCTCGTGGTGGCGCAAAAAAGCGTCCTTTTTACAATATCGTTGCAACTGATTCCCGTAATCGTCGCGATGGCCGCTTTATCGAGCGTATCGGTTTTTACAATCCAGTAGCAACTGGCAATGCAGAAACAGTACGTGTTGCTGCTGATCGTCTGGCTTACTGGCAAGGCGTTGGCGCACAATTGTCTCCGGCAGTTGCTCGTCTGGTAGCTCAGTCTGGCAAAGCAGCAGCTTAATAGTTTGCTCTCAATGTCAGTTGAAGTTCATGTTCCTGAAGATCTGGTCCTGGTGGGCTATATCTCGGGAGCATTTGGTATTCATGGGTGGGTAAAGATTCGTCCTTATTCGCCAGATGCTGATGCCATGTTGTCTGCTAAAACCTGGTGGATAGATAAACCAGATTTACACGACGTTAATCGCCTTGAAGCAAAAATTCATGGCGAAGATGTAGTTGCAAGACTGGTGGGCGTTCCAGACAGGAATGCTGCTGAGGCACTGAAAGGTGCGACCATCAAAATATCACGTAAACACTTCCCAGCTTTGTCTGAGGGAGAGTTTTACTGGCAGGATTTGATGGGCTTGGCGGTCGAGAATTTGCAGGGTGAAAGTCTCGGCGTGGTTCGTGATCTGATGGATAATGGTGCTCACCCTATCCTACGGGTTGCTGCTGCCGATGTGCCGGAATCTGAATTGCAAAAGCATGAAAAGTTGATCCCTTTTGTCGATAATTTTGTCAAAGAGGTCGATCAGGCTGCTCGCAAAATTCAGGTTGATTGGGGTACAGATTATTAATACGATGCAATCAGAAGGCATTTGCATGCAGTTTGATGTCATCACGCTGTTTCCCGAAATGTTTGGCGCCATTACACAATCGGGCGTCACGCGACGGGCGTTTGATCAGCACAAGTGCGAGTTAAAGCTGTGGAATCCGCGTGATTTTACAACTGACCGTCACCGTACTGTAGATGATCGTCCGTATGGTGGTGGCCCGGGTATGGTCATGCTGGCTAAGCCTTTGCAGTCGGCGATTGACGCAGCTAAAGCGCGTCAGGCCGCACTGGCAAAACCTGCTCCGAAGGTTATTTATCTGTCACCGCAGGGACAGCGTCTGACGCATAAACGCGTGATGCAGATATCTGAGTTGTCAGGACTGATCTTGCTGTGCGGTCGTTACGAGGCTGTTGATCAGCGTTTGCTCGATACGTATGTTGATGAAGAGATCAGCCTCGGCGATTTCGTGTTGTCCGGTGGTGAATTACCAGCCATGGCGTTAATGGATGCCGTGATTCGCCAGATTCCCGGCGTTTTGCACGATGATGATTCTGCCGTGCAGGATAGTTTTGTAAATGGTTTGCTGGATTGTCCGCACTACACCAGACCTGAGATATTTGAGCAGCAAACTGTACCGGCTGTGTTGATGAGCGGTAATCATGCTGAAATTGAAAAATGGCGACGCCAGCGAGCGCTTGAAGCAAGTGCCTTGAAACGTCCTGATTTGATTTTAGCCGCGCGTCAAGCAGGTTTGCTCAGTCGGGCGGATGAGAAATTTTTGAGTAGTTTGTAAGATTCCTTGTGTATGCAAGGATGTAAAAGAGCGTTCCTATTGGGTTCGCATGTTAAACCCCATCCTCTACCGGGCAGAAGTCAGACTATGTCTGCAGCGTCGGCAAGATGGTTATCGGAGTATAAAAATGGATCTGATCCAAAAATTAGAGCAAGAAGAAATTGCTCGTCTCGGTAAAAGTATTCCTGACTTTGCGCCAGGCGATACTGTTGTTGTCAGCGTTAACGTTGTTGAAGGTACACGTAAACGTACACAGGCTTACGAGGGTGTTGTTATTTCCCGCCGTAACCGTGGTTTGAATTCCAACTTCATCGTTCGTAAAATTTCTTCCGGTGAAGGCGTTGAGCGTACATTCCAGTTGTATTCTCCACTGATCGCTTCTATCGAAGTCAAACGTCGCGGTGACGTACGTCGCGCTAAGTTGTACTACCTGCGTGAACGTTCAGGCAAATCTGCTCGTATTAAAGAGAAATTGCCAGCACGTAAAGTTGCAGCAGCGAAAGCAGAGTAATATCTGTTTATGCCGTAACAAAAAAAGGGATGCCTTCGGCGTCCCTTTTTTTTATGTTGTATTGAAAAATAAGATCTAAGCGAATAAGAGTTTATTTCCGTGACTAAATTGATTTTGACTCCCGAGCATTTACCGATTCACTCGATTGCGGATGAGGCTGCGATCGACGCGGATAGGCTGACACCAGAGTGGTTGCGGCAACGTTTTTCCAGTCCTCCGATATGGACACCGGAATCCAATAACGAAGAGTTGATGGCGGCAGGACGGATATTTCGTCCGGCATCAGTACTGATCCCCATCGTGATGCGTGAAAAAGAACTGACGTTGTTATTGACCGAACGTGCCGCGCATTTACAGCATCATGCGGGGCAGATCAGTTTTCCGGGCGGGCGTTTTGAAATCGCTGATGGCAGTGCTGCTGAAACCGCTTTGCGTGAAACTGAAGAGGAAGTTGGATTGCCGCGTTCCCATATTGATATTCTGGGTGCTTTACCCGACTATAAAACTGGCACAGGTTACCAGGTAAGCCCCATCGTTTCTTTAGTCAAGCCACCTTTTGACACGGTCACTGATCCCGGTGAAGTTGCTTCAGTATTTGAGGTGCCGCTGGCATTTCTGATGAATGCGCGTCACCATCAGCGACGTGTATTTCAAATGCCGGATGGAAGCGGGAGCAGAATGTTTTATGCGATGCCTTATCAGGACAGATTTATCTGGGGGGCGACTGCTGGCATGTTGCGTAATCTGTTTCATTTTCTACGAGCATGACGAGAACGCATTTCTCAGAGGAACAAAGCTTCATAATCTGGGGAAATCGGTTTACACTTGCCGCACCGGTAAATTCTTCTAAGACAGTCGCCTGACTGCGAATCTAGTTCAGCCTATCATGACATTTATTTCTATTTTGTTTGCCCTCCTTTTTGAGCAACTCAAACCCTTGCGTGCAGATAATCCTATCTATGCACAGATACAGGCGCTGGCAAATAAAATTGAAGCCTCGTTCAATGCTGGTAAGGTTGCCCATGGCCGACTGGGCTGGTGGATTGTGGTTGGCTCGCTGACAATTCCGACCGCATTGATCTACTGGCTTTGTCTGCGCCTGAGCCCGTTTGCCGCATTTGCATGGAATGTGGTGATTGTTTATCTGACGCTGGGATTCCGTCGTTACAGCCATTACTTTACCTCAATACAACTGGCCCTCAGCGCGGGTGACGAGGATGCTGCCAGACGTCATCTGTCAGATTGGATACACCGCGATACCAGTGAGCTTGATGTATCGGAGATTTCTCGCCTTGCTGTTGAGCGTTCACTCATCGCCACGCACCGTAATGTATTCGGGGTGTTTTTCTGGTTTCTGATGCCTGTCGGGCCGGCTTGTGCTGTGATGTACCGGGTTGCCGAATATCTTGCTCATGCCTGGACAGAGCCTGAGCATATGAAAAATGAAGAGTTCGGTGTTTATGCTGCAAAAGTATTCTATTGGATAGACTGGGTTCCAGCTCGTTTGACTGCCGTCGCATTTGCCATTGTCGGCAATTTCGAAGACGCGGTATATTCTTGGCGCAATTATGCTGATCGCTGGTCGGATGAGGCGGTTGGTATTATTTTGTCCGCAGGCGGTGGTGCGCTGGGTTTGCGATTAGGTGAGCCCGAAGAAAAAGCGATGGTGTTGCAAGCAGATGCAACGGCAGTGGACGTTGACAGCCTCGAGCTGGAAAGTCAACCCGGAAGCGAAGCAACGCCACGTGCGCTGCAAAGCGTCGTCGGTCTGGTCTGGCGTGCGTTGTTGCTGTGGATGTTGCTGCTGGCATTATTGTCGTTTTCAGTCTGGGTCTGATTGCCATTTTGTGGTCACATCTGCTCGCGACGGATGAAACAATGAAACATGCCTGATATCTTCTTACGTGCATTGGAAAAAAATGATGCGGCCGCATTTGCCGCCATTGCACGAGAATCTGCGATCAATGCAGATCCATGGATGGGATGGTGTGACCGTCAATACACAGAAGAGCAAGCGTTGGAATGGTTCGCAGTCTGCGCGCAAGAGCGGGCATTTCAGACTGGCTATGAATTTGGTGTGTTCGATAAAGAGTCCGGCCAACTGTTAGGCGCGGCAGGCGTCAATATGATAGACCGCATCCACCAGCGCGGTAATCTCAGTTACTGGGTAGCGCCTCGCTGGCAAGGGCAGGGCATTGCCACAACGGTAGCATCTTTTCTTACCCAATACGCTTTTACTGAATTACGACTGCTCAGAGTTGAATTGGTGATTGCCATCGCTAATCTGGCGAGCCGTCGTGTTGCCGACAAGGTCGGCGCGCAACTTGAGTGTCTGGCGCGCAACCGTCTGCGTCTGAACGGAAATAGTGTTGATGCGGCAGTATATTCATTAATTCCCGGCGAAGTACGCGCCGCCTCTTGCCTGATCCAAGCCTAGCCACGCACCTGCACACTTTCTGTCGTTCTGACGTCGTTTTTAAGTGCGACACCAAATTTCTGACATGTTTTTGTTTTCCTGTTTAGCATGAAGTCTGGATTTAATGAGGGTCTGTTGTCCTTTTATTTCAGACGGTGTTGCAGCCTTGTTAATGCCGATACGCAAAAAGAATATGCCCGGAATCTGGTTGCTTTTTACAATAAATGGCCGCGGTGCTAATAAAACGTTACACCCTGACGACGTGACTGTATCTATTTGTAAAGTTTACATCGCTGAAAATGCACTATATTGAGAGGTGACGTGATCATGGTTGGCCTGTTTGGATATTTATCTGACGCTCAGGTTTCGATCCAAGTCTTCTATAAGATATAATACTCATGTATTTTGAAAGCTTAGTGTCACATAATGGCATTGATGCTTTTTTATTTTGCTTCATAGCGAGCCGAGCACATGGCCGATTCAAAAAAAACTCATCATAAGCCCGTACGCGAGTTTTTCATCCAGGGAATCACCAGCGATGGAAAACAATTTCGCCCCAGCGATTGGGCGGAGCGTCTTTGCGGCGCCATGTCCTGTTTCAGCCCGGACGGTGGACGGCATTCGCATCTGCAATACTCACCTTATGTGCGCCCGATTCTTTTAAATGGCGTGCGTTCTGTTGTGGTGAACGAAGCGATTCGTGATATTGAACCGTTGGCATATCATTTCGTGGTGAATTTTGCGAAAGACAATGATTTGCAAATCATCGATGCCTGTTTGTTACCTGATGAGCCGCAAGCCGGCAAATAAGTTATCAGTGCTATACATCGATCTGCGACGCCACCGCGTCGTCTTTTTTTCTTCTGTTTTTCCCTGCCATTGTCCGTGGCATCGTGAACGTGGTGCTTGTGTGATCGGCATTGCGTACGACACTGCTCAGTAGTCCTACTCTGTTGTGACTCTTTTAAGGTGCAAAGTTTTCTTTGCTGTCTTGCTCTTCATTCCTTTCCAATTTTTATTTTCTCGTTTCTCGCAGTTCGTCATTGTCCTGAGCCTCTTTGTATTTTGATGGCATTCAGGATTTTGTTACCGGACGATACCGCTTCCGCCGAGCTTTCACTCTCTGTCTGCGTCATAACATTGTTTCCTTGTAATTATTGGTTACAAAGTATCAATTATGTATAAAAATATAACTAGATAAAATGTAGTGGTTTCTTTCAGGTGACTCTTGGCAATCGCATGTCCGTATTGCATCAGCCCTGCAAGGATTTGATCAAGTCATTTAATGAAAGTAACTATATGCTGAGTCGTGTAATGAAAATGCTGAAAGTCGCAGTGATCGCGCCACTGCTCTTGAGCGCGGGTTTAGCTGGCGCTACTCCGCCGGAAAATGGCTGGTGGTGGAACCCAGCAGAAGGTGGCCGCGGTTTTGCGATTGAAGTGCAAAATGGCTCCATGTTTATGGCTGGATTTATGTATGACAATGCCGGTACGCCAGTCTGGTACGTCTCAGGTCCAGCCCCGATGACGTCTGACACTTTATATCAGGGTAAGTGGATTTCGTACGGTGGCGGTCAGACTTTAAATGGGCAGTACAAAAGTGCGGTGGTGACCAATGATGCTGTCGGCTCTGTAGTGATTAACTTTACCAGCACGACGACTGCCACTTTGCAATTGCCAAATGGGACGGTCATGCCATTGGTGCGTTTTGGTTTTACGCCACAGCAACCGGGTACGGTTTCAGCAACCTGCACGTCTGCGAACCTCAATCTCGACAGATACAATCGTATTACCGTTGGTATGACGATGGCGCAAGTTAACCAGACCTTAGGTTGTACTTACCTGCCGGGCTCAACCAAGCGGGGGGCGACTTATACGCTCAACTCCTGGATGTCGTATGACAATGGCATCAGAGGCATACTGATTTACTTTGATACGACAAATTCCGTTGTCACCGCACAGGGTGGTAGTGTGTTTAAAAGTGCGTCTGGATTTTAATGTCAGCATCTTCAAATTGATATCCTTAAGCTAGATAAGCTGCACTTTGCTGTTGCCGACTCATCGCAGATTGTTTACGGTGCGTCGGCATCTGTTTTATGTTTTGCCGGATCACGAAAATCAGTACGTAAAGCACAAAAACATATCTCATTTCCCCGATACCGACTGAATCACCTGCTCGCGTAACCAGCGGTTGGCGGGATCATGTTCCACATTCTGATGCCAGTACAGATAGACATCCCACGACGGCATGCTGACTGGCAATGGCAGAATCTGATTGCCAAATTGCTGATTCGCAATACGCGCGTAACCCTCTGGCATGGTCAGTAATAAATCGGTCTGACTGACAACCCGGCAAGCAGCAAAATAATGCTGACAGCGCAGCCGTATTCTTCTTTGCAATCCTAAGCGACTGAGCTCGAAATCTTCCAGCCCCATTCCTTTGCGACGCGAGCTGGCGAGGATATGTTCCGCCTGCAAATAGGTATCCAGATCCAGCTTACCTTTGATGAGCGGATGATCATGGCGCGCCAGCACGACGGTCGTGTCGCGTGAAATTTGCTGCCGCCGGATTTCATTCGGCAAGGGCAGCAGCATATCGATTGCCAGATCTAATGTGCCTGCTGCCAGCTCACTAACCAGCTCACGTCGTTCGACCTGGATTGCGGCCAGATTGATTTCAGGTGCCTGCTGTGTAATGCGTTCCAGTAGCGGCGGTAAAACCGTCGATTCAAGCACATCGCGTAAAGCCAGATTGAACAGCTTCACCGCTTGCGCCGGATCGAAATTGCCATTGTCGGTCAGTGTCATCTCTAAGCCGCGCAAGGCCTGTCGCACCGGTTCGATGATGCTGCGCGCCAGTGGCGTCGAGACCATGGTTTGTCCTTGCCGCACAAACAGCGGGTCATCAAACATCTGCCGCAGACGATTCAGCGCATGGCTGATCGCGGGCTGGGTCAGATGCAGTTGCTGGCTGGCGCGAGTTACGCTGCCCTCGCTGTAAATCGCTTCAAAAACGGTAAACAGATTCAGATCAACTCTGGATATATGCATGATATTAATAGTGTTTGATAATAACTATTCATTTGATCAATTATATCCGTCACCTTACACTCAGTGCTCAGATAGTTGGCACAACGAGGAAACAATGGCACAGATTTACCTGGTACGTCACGGACAGGCATCGTTTGGCAGTCAGAACTACGATCAGCTTTCTGATCTTGGGCAGCAACAGGCGCAACATCTGGGACGCTGGTGGGCGCAGCGTGAGTTGAACATCGGCCGCATCGTTACCGGCGGCATGCAACGTCATCAGCAAACGGCACTCGCCTGTATATCCACGTTGCAATCGCAAGAGGCGAGCCAGACCGACACCTCAGCATGGCACACCGATGCTGATTTTAATGAATACAACCACCATGAAGTGCTGGCGCGTCATGTGCCGGAGTTCGATGATCCGGCCGCAGTCAAACATTTTCTGATGAATACGCCGAACGGCAAACAGGCGTTTCAGGATATTTTTTCGCAAGCCGTCGCACGCTGGGTTTCCGGGCAACACGATGCCGATTACAGCGAAACCTGGCAAGCGTTTCAAACGCGTTGTGTGCAGGCCTTGCAACGGCAACTGGCCTTGGATGATGGCGCCAAAAACATTGCGATTTTCACTTCCGGCGGCACGATTTCTGCCATTTGCCAGCACGTGCTGGGCTTTCCCGATCCCCGTTTTGCCGAACTCAACTGGTCGCTGGTCAACAGCGCCGTAACCCGGCTGCACGTACAAACCGCCACGCCAGAGCGCCCGGTGCGTCTGGCGCTCGCTTATCTGAATAATTTTTCTCATCTCGAAGTCTTGAATAACCCGAAAAGCATTACCTACGTTTAGGAGTAAAGAATGACAGACATGTTTGATCTGAGTGGCAAAGTCGCACTGGTCACTGGTGCCAGCCGAGGTATCGGCGAGTCGATTGCAAAGACATTGGCGGGACGCGGCGCGCATGTGATTGTGTCCAGTCGCAAAGCGGAAGCCTGTGAGGCCGTCGTGGCGGCGATTGCGGCTGCTGGCGGCACGGCAGAGGCACGCGCCTGTCATATCGGTGAAATGGCGCAGATCGATGCCTTGTTTGCTGACATTACTGCGGCGCATGGACGGCTCGATATTCTGGTGAACAATGCGGCGACCAATCCGCATTTCGGCCACATCACAGAAACCGATGTCGGTGCATTTCAAAAAACAGTGGATGTGAATATCCGCGGCTATTTCTTTATGTGCAGCGCGGGCGCGAAGCTGATGGCAAAAAATGGCGGCGGCAGCATCATCAACG
Source organism: Undibacterium sp. FT79W (assembly GCF_014284215.1). NCBI lineage: Bacteria > Pseudomonadati > Pseudomonadota > Betaproteobacteria > Burkholderiales > Oxalobacteraceae > Undibacterium > Undibacterium sp. FT79W. The sequence goes on from NZ_JACOGB010000001.1 coordinate 477,343, forward strand.
TCGCCTCTGTGAATGGCGTTATTCCGGGCGCGATGCAGGGCATTTATTCGATCACCAAAGCAGCGGTGATTGCGATGACCAAATCCTTCGCGCAGGAATGCGCACCGATGGGCGTGCGTGTGAACGCATTGCTGCCGGGTGCGACCGATACTAAATTTGCTTCCGCTTTATTCCACAATCCGGCGATTCTGGAAAAAGCCCTGACCCGGATTCCGATGAAACGCATTGCCGAACCGGATGAAATGGCGGGAACCGTGTTGTATCTCGCTTCCAACGCGTCAAGCTATACGACAGGTGCCTGCATCAATGTCGATGGCGGTTACTTAGTCAGCTGAAGTCATCAGTTAATCAAATCGGATGCTTCAGGCATCGCAGATTTTCTTTATATCAGAGGATCATCATGGATTTCCAGTACAGCCCTAAAGTCAAAGAGTTGCAAGCACGTCTGATCGCGTTTATGGACGAGCACATCTATCCGAATGAAAAAGTATTTTTTGGTGAAATCGCCGCGAACCGTCAGGCGGGGGACGCGTGGATACCGACGAAAATCGTCGAACAACTCAAAGCCAAAGCCCGCGCTGCTGGTTTATGGAATCTGTTTCTGCCGGAATCCGATCAGGGCGCGGGTCTGACGAATCTGGAATACGCACCATTGTGCGAAATCATGGGACGTTCCTTGTGGTCAGCAGAAGTGTTTAACTGCTCAGCACCCGATACCGGCAATATGGAAGTGCTGGCGCGTTACGGCACACCCGCGCAACAGCAGCAATGGCTGACGCCACTATTAAATGGCGAAATCCGTTCTTGCTTCGCAATGACCGAGCCAGGTGTTGCTTCATCCGATGCGACTAATATCGAATCTTCTATCGTGCGCGATGGCGACGAGTACGTGATTAACGGTCGCAAATGGTGGTCTTCCGGCGCCAATGATCCGCGCTGCAAAGTGTTTATTTTCATGGGTAAAAGCGATCCGCAGAATGAAAACCGGCACAAGCAGCAATCCATGATCATCGTGCCGCGCGATACGCCGGGCGTGACGATATTGCGCGCCTTGCCGGTGTTCGGTTATGACGACGCACCGCATGGTCATGGCGAAGTCTTGTTTGAAAATGTGCGCGTACCGGCATCGAATATGTTGCTAGGTGAAGGCCGTGGCTTTGAGATCGCACAAGGACGTCTTGGCCCTGGCCGCATACATCACTGCATGCGCCTGATCGGTCTGGCAGAGCGCGCGTTGGAAGACATGTGCAAACGTTCGCTGAGCCGGGTTGCTTTTGGTAAGCGGGTGGCCGAGCAGGGCGTGACGCTGGAACGCATCGCCAATGCCCGCATCCTGATTGATCAGGCACGGTTTCTGGTGCTGAATGCGGCACAGATGATGGATACTGTTGGCAATAAAGCCGCAGCCAAAGAAATCGCGATGATTAAAGTTGCAGCGCCGAATATGGCTTGTCAGGTGATCGACTGGGCGATACAGGCGCATGGCGGTGGCGGTGTGTCGGACGATTTCGGCGTGGCGTATGCGTATGCGCAGGCGCGTACCTTGCGCCTTGCCGATGGCCCGGACGAAGTACATCGTAACCAGATCGGCAAAATGGAATTGAAAAAATATATGCCGGCAAAGTGACAATATTCCGCTGTCTCTGTGGCGGTTTGATCACAGCGGCGGCGGAATTTTTTCCTGCATTGATCGTTGCATTTGTCGTTGTATTTGTCGTTGTATTTGTCGTTACTTCTGCGACAGTGACACAGACCGGTTTTTCCGGTCTTTTGTCGTTCATAGCGTCGCCTGCAAAAATCCGGTATCTATCGGTAGCCTATTTGTATTGAAACTGTATTCAAACCGTATTTTTATGAATTTAGGGGAGTATCTTTAAAAAACAGCTTATTCTCAGCATAAATAAAGGGGTTTAAAAAATACTCCCCGGGAGTATTTTTCATGCTTCTGGCGATCTGTTGTGCTTAATTTTCCAAAAAAACCATTATTCAGGAGACAAAAATGAGCGACACACCTTGGATCAATTCTTACCCTGCGGGCGTACACTGGGATGCCGCATTAACACTCAGCAGCGTGCCGCAACTGCTGCATGATGCAGTCGCCCGCTGGCCGGATTTACCCGCACTGGAATTCATGGGCAAGAAAACCAGCTACCGTGAATTGCAGACACTGGTCGATCAGGCGACCAAAGGATTTCAGCAGCTCGGCATTAAGCCAGGCGTGCACGTCGGTTTGTTTTTGCCGAATACGCCGCATTATGTGATCAGTTTTTTTGCGATTTTGCAGGCTGGCGGCACGGTCGTGAATTACTCGCCGCTGGACGCCGAAAAAGTGCTGGAGCATAAAATCGAAGACAGCCATACCGATATGCTGGTCACGCTGGACATGAGCATGCTGTATCCGCAGATGGCGAAAATGCTGACGCATACACGTCTGCAAAAACTCATCATCGGCAACATCGCTGAAATGACACCGTATCCCGATGCAGTCCGCGCTAATCTCGATAAAGCCGCACAGTTGTGCACGATTCCGCAGGATGCGCAACATGTGCTGTTTGCTGATTTGCTGGCGAATGATGGCCAGTACACACCGGTGGCTGCGACCGATCCTGTCAAGACGATCGCGGTGTTGCAATACACCGGCGGCACCACCGGGTTGGCGAAAGGCGCGATGCTGACGCATGCGAATCTGACTGCTGCCTGCAGCCAGATCGTTGAAACCACGCAGACCGAGCCACGCTTGTTAGAAGAAGGCAAAGAGCGTTTGCTGGCGGTGTTACCGCTGTTCCACATTTATGCGCTGACGGTGGATATGTTGTTCGGTATCCGCCTCGGGGCAGAAATTGTGCTGCATACCCGCTTTGATGTGGAAGCCGTGGTCAAGGATCTGGCAGCCAAAAAAATTACGGTATTTCCTGGTGTGCCGACGATGTACACCGCCATCATTCATTATCCGCAGATCAAAGACTTCGATCTGCGTTCGCTCAAATTCTGTAATTCCGGAGGCGCCCCTTTACCTGCCGAGGTGTTGCAGCAGTTCCAGAGTATTACCGGCTGCACTTTGTTGGAAGGCTGGGGCATGACTGAGACCTCACCGACTGGCACTTTCACGCCTGTTTCCGGTGTGCGTAAAGCAGGTTCCTGCGGTTTGCCGACACCGGGCATACGCTTTAAATTTGCCAGCATCGATGACCCGCGCACGTTTGTGGCGAGAGGTGAGCGCGGCGAAATCTGCGTTGCCGGTGCGAACGTCATGAAAGGCTATTGGAATAAACCGGAAGCGACCCGCGATGCGTTTACCGCCGACGGTTATTTCCGCACCGGCGACGTCGGCTATATGGATGAAGACGGTTTCATCTACATCGTGGACCGCACCAAAGATATGATTTTATCGGGCGGCTACAATGTCTATCCGCGCAATATCGAGGAAGCTATTTACCAGCATCCGGCAGTGGCCGAAGTCAGTGTGATCGGTATTCCTGATGAATATCGTGGTCAGGCGGCGAAAGCGTTTATCAAACTCAAAACAGGACAGACGCCGTTTAGTTTCGATGTGTTGAAAGAGTTTTTGAAAGACAAACTCGGCAAACATGAAATGCCGCAGGCGATGGAAATTCGCCCGGAATTACCGAAAACGCCGGTCGGAAAATTGTCGAAAAAAGAGCTCTACGATGAAGAGGCGAAGAAACGCGTTGCCGCATAAAACGGCGATGTAAAGCGACATAAAAAAAGGGAGCGATTGCTCCCTTTTTTATATGCTCTGTCGCTTAGCCTTAGCCTTAGATTAAGGATTCGTACACAGACAATGCGTCAGTGCCGTATAGCCTTTGCCGTCTTTATTAATGTCGGCGAGCCAGCTCAGTTCGGATGCCATTTGCAATGCTGCTGCCGGCGGTACGCCGGTCGGTACCAGTGCGACCTTGAATTGCTGTTGCAGTACTTTGGCCGTTTGTGAGCCGAGCAAATCAAAAATACGGTCAACTTTCGACATTTCCGGTTCTACATAACTGACGCGGAAATCGCTGCCGAGTTTTGCGCGATTCGCAGCCGATTTTAAGGCGTCGGAATAGCTGCCAACGGTATCAACCAGATTGCGTTCTTTTGCCTGCGCACCAGTCCAGACACGTCCCTGCGCGACAGCATCGATTTTCTCTGGAGTCGTTTTACGGGCGGCTGCGGCTTTACCGGTAAATTCCGAGTAAATGTGATTGATACTGCTCTGTACCAGTTCACCGAATTTCGGATTCAGCGGACGCAAAGGATTAAAACCGTCGCCCAGCCAAGTGGTCGTAGTACCGCCGGTATGTACGCCGAGTTTATCCAGCGCTTTTTCTGCGGTCGGCAGAATCGCAAACACGCCGATAGAACCAGTGACAGTCGCTTCATCAGCGATCACTTCGTCGGCCGCCATGGAAATCCAGTAACCGCCTGATGCCGCAACGTTACCCATGGAAACCACGACAGGCTTGCCTGCCTTGCGCGTCAGCTCCAGTTCACGACGGATTAATTCGGAACCGAAAGCACTGCCGCCAGGCGAATCAACACGCAAGACGATGGCTTTGATACTGTCATCTTCCCGCGCTTTGCGGATCAGTTTCGATGTCGACAAACCACCGATAGAACCCGCGGTCGCATTTCCTTCGCTGATTTCACCGGAAGCCACCACAACGCCAACCGCGTTACCGAATAACTGTGGTTTCTGACGAGCGAGATAATCATCAAAGGCAATCTGACGGAATGTTTTACCTTGTTCGTCTCTGGCACCGTTTTTCAGCATCAGATCACGCAATTCGTCGCGGGTTTTCAAACCATCGACAAGCTTCAGATTTAACGCCAGTTTGGCGCTGTCGTCGCCAGCGGCCTTCATTTGTTCAGGCAGTTCATTAATGCCTTGCATGATGCTGCCGGCAGGCAGTTTGCGCGCTTTCTCTACATTGTCGGTATAGGTTTTCCACATCGCGTTGTAGAGGAAAGTATCGGCTTCCATTGCGGCTGGCGATGGCTCGTTCGCAATGTAAGGCTCGGCAAAGCTTTTGTAGGTACCGACCTTGAGTAAATTCACCGTCACACCGACTTTGTCGAGCGCATCGCGGTAGTAGTTACGATAGCGGCCGAAGCCCGTCATCATCACTGAACCCATAGGGTGCAGATAAACCTGATTCGCATGTGCTGCCAGAAAATACTGACGCTGATCGAAATTTGAACCCCATGCAATCACGGGCTTGCCGGACGCTTTGAAGCGGTCAATCGCCGCTGCGACTTCACGCAACATCGGCAAGCCTGCGCCACCCATATCGTCAAGCAGCAGAACGGCGCTGTGTATCTTGTCGTCCTTGGCGGCGTTGTCGAGCACGCTCAGTATGTCGCGCAATTGCGTACTCTTTTTAGCGTTACCCTGTGCTTCAGCGAGCAAAGCTTCGCGGGCATTGCCCGAGTGTTGTTCAACCAGCGCCCCTTTGAAATCCAGAATCAGCGCGGTCTTATCTTCCAGCTTTTTGACTCCACCGGAAAAAATACCGATCAGCAGCGCGATGAAAAATACCAGTAGCAGTAAATTCAACAAAACCCGGCGGCTGAAATCCAGCGCGCGCCACAGATATCGGAAGCCCTGGCCTATCCAGCGAAATGGAGAGAAACTCATAGTAGTCCTTTGGTAGCGGAGTGATTATTCTGGCCAGACAGTTTGTAAGATCTGCGCCAGATGTGCACCTGCACGCACTAAGGCATCTTCTTTCATACTGACCATGGTTTTTTCATATTCCAGCGGCAGCGCGATCGACCAGCTGTTGCCGCGCTGATTCGGGGTGCTTTTGCTGAACTGTGTTCCTGCAAATAATTTTTTAGCGTCACTGACGGCATCATCTGCCCACAAGGCAGGTAATTGTTCCAGCGGTGCTTTTGCCACGTTCAGCGTGCGCGCTTTTTTGGTTAATGCTTCATTCATGCGGCCGCGTTTAAATTGCTGCGGCAAATCATCCCATAAAGAATGCAGATTGCCGCAAGGGCACTGCAAAGCATTGCCGCCGACGGTATTGCTGCCACGGTCGTACTCGCCTTCATCCGGATTAACGATCTTGCCTTCCGCGTTCAGAAATACCGAACCTACGTGCAGCGGTTGATGAATGTCGCCAACATAGTGCGTCAGTAAGGCCAGTGCTTCCTGCTTATCTTTAAATGCAAATGGCTTAGGCTGCGGTTTTCCCTGCAAGACCAGCGCAGCGGCACGAATCGCATTCACGACATCATGATCACTGGTGCCGACATAGCCGGTCTTGTAATGATCGTGCTGCAGAGCGACATCGGCATAGTGATATTGCTTATGGCAGTTTTCTTCATCAAAAGCCGGGTTGCAATTCGTATTGTTGCGACGGACATAATCGGCCATTGCGGCGATGCCGGCAGGATTTTCAAACGGTGCGCATTCCGGATAGCGTCCGGCTGAGGTGTACGCATAATCCTTTTCAGGCGAAATGCCTTTAACGCAGTCGCCCCATACCGCCATTTTTTCCAGCGTGTTGTCACCGAGCAGAGCTTTGACCTGGGCACCGGCCTTGGTACCGCTCAGTAATTGATCAGCAATCGCCCCGACCGTCTGGTGACCATCGGCACCCCAGGCAAAACTGAGTTGCGGCAGGCTGGTCGCGCATAACATCATGGCTGAAATGAATATCTTTTTCATAGAGGTTCAGATAGGGTTGGGAAAATAGCATCAATGGTAGTACACAAAGATGACGAGGGTATAGCAAACTGCAAAAATTTTATTCAGATCACGGCTGTTGTTTGCTGCGTGAACTTTCTTTTCTTGTTTTTCTGTTGTACTGGGAATGCTGTTTTACCCCTGATGTGGGCAATAAAAAATATCAAAATATCTACCAGCCTTTGCATTGATGATTGACACAAGTCAGCATCGCCCGACTACACTGGAGCAACATCTCTGTGGTGCAGATAGCAGGCAGCCTTACTGTGTCCGCTGTTAAAAAATAATTGCTGTTCCTGGTTTTTTGCTAAAGAAAGCAGACAAGCATGAAACAACGTTGTTTATTTCTGTTGTCATGGATATCTACGATAGTGCTACTGATCCTGAACCTGCTTCTGGCGATACCGCTTGCCAGTGCGGCAGATGCGGCAAAAAAAACAGCGCTGATCCGCTACCCTCTGGTCTCACTCAATGCCGACCCGCATGCAGACTATGTGTTGGAAATTCTCCGGCATGCTGTGAAGGCGAGTGGCCAGCCGTATCAGTTGCAGGCGAGTGAGGTTGCGATGCAGCAGGCCCGGGCTATTTATGAACTGACTTCGCCAAATGGAGTCGTTGATATTCTGTGGACGATGAGCACGGATCAGAGAGAAGCACAACTGATCCCTATCCGCATTCCTATCGACAAAGGTTTGCTGGGATGGCGTCTGGCGCTGGTCAGAGCGGCGGATGCAGAGATTTTTCGTGAAGTAAGAACATTGAAAGATCTGAGTGCTTTTAGCGCCGGGCAGGAAATGGACTGGCCCGATGTCGCGATTCTGAGAAATAATGGGTTGCTGGTCAAAACATCTGCTTCTTATGACCCTTTATTTACGATGCTGAAGGCCGGACGTTTTGATTATTTTCCACGCGCTGTTTTTGAAATTCAGAATGAGCTTGATCAGCGGCCTTTTCTCGACCTGGTGATTGATAAGCACATCGTTTTGTATTACCCATCCGCCTTGTATTTTTTTGTCAGTCCACGTGAGCCAAAAATGGCGCAGGACATACAACGCGGGTTGGAAGAGCTGATTAAAAACGGCACTTTTGAAAAAATTTTTCAGCGGGCCAATCAGGATGCGATTAAAAATGCAAATTTGAAGTCCCGTACTATCATCACCTTGCGTAATCCGTTTCTGAGTCCGGAAAAAATGCCTTTACATCGACCCGGCTTATGGTTCCGGCCATGAGTTGCAGAATGGCTACCGCAGCTGTGCTGGTATAAGTCTGGCAAATATAAGGCGATTCTGATCTGCAAAGCGGATGCGTATTCGACTTCATTCTCAATACCAGCTAAACTTGCGTGTTTTTCTTCCATTTTTGCGGCATCTGCAATGACTACCAACCACGAATCCACAGACGACATCCCAGAATCCGCATCGGCATCAGCGGCGGACACAACGCAAGGCCATGCTGCGTCAAAAGATCTGATCAGCCGCGAAGTTAAGCGTCGTCGCACTTTCGGCATTATTTCACATCCGGATGCGGGTAAAACGACGCTGACAGAAAAACTGTTGATGTTTTCCGGCGCGATTCAGCTGGCCGGTACCGTCAAGGCACGTAAGAGCGGTCGTCATGCGACTTCGGACTGGATGGAAATCGAAAAGCAACGTGGTATTTCGGTTGCTTCGTCCGTCATGCAGTTTGAATACCGCGATCACGTCGTGAATCTGCTCGATACGCCGGGTCACCAGGATTTTTCTGAAGATACCTATCGCGTGTTGACGGCAGTCGATTCTGCGCTGATGGTGATTGATGCGGCGAAAGGTGTGGAAGAACAAACGATCAAACTGCTGAACGTTTGCCGCATGCGCAATACGCCTATCATTAGTTTCGTCAACAAGATGGACCGTGAAACCCGCGATCCGCTGGAATTGCTGGATGAGCTGGAATCCGTTTTAAAGATTCAATGTTCGCCGGTCACCTGGCCTATCGGCATGGGAAAAACCTTCCGCGGTGTGTACCATATTCTGCGTGATGAAATTCTGTTGTTCACGCCGGGCAGCGAGCGTGCCGATCAGGAATTTGAAGTGATCAAAGGCATCGATAATCCACGTTTGGCGGAGATGTTCCCGCTGGAAATCGAACAACTGAAAATGGAAGTGGAACTGGTGCATGGCGCATCGCATCCGTTCAGTCTGGAAGATTTCCTGGCCGGTGTGCAGACGCCGGTGTTCTTTGGTTCCGCGATTAATAACTTCGGTGTGCGTGAAATTCTGAATGCCTTGCTGGACTGGGCGCCGCCGCCACGCGAACGTGATGCCACCGTGCGTTCTGTCGAGCCGACCGAGCAGGCGTTTTCTGGTTTTGTGTTCAAGATTCAGGCAAATATGGATCCGGCACATCGTGACCGTATTGCATTTTTGCGCGTGTGTTCCGGCCGCTTCGAGCGCGGTATGAAGCTCAAGCATTTGCGCCTGAACCGTGAGATTAAAGTGTCGTCGGTCGTGACCTTCATGGCATCCTCGCGTGAACAAGTGGAAGAGGCGTATGCGGGCGATATCATTGGCTTACCGAATCACGGCAATATGCAGATCGGTGACAGTTTTTCGGAAGGCGAACTGCTGCAATTTACCGGCATTCCTTACTTCGCACCGGATTTTTTCCGCACGGCGCGTATTCTGAATCCGCTGAAAATCAAGCAGCTACAAAAAGGTTTACAGCAACTTGGTGAAGAAGGCGCGGTACAGGTATTCAAGCCGGTCGTCAGCAGTGATCTGGTGCTGGGCGCGGTGGGTGTCTTGCAGTTTGAAGTTGTCGCTAGCCGTCTTAAAAATGAATACGGCGTGGATGCTGTGTTTGAAGGCACCAGCATCAGCAGCGCGCGCTGGATTACTTGTGACGACAAAAAAATGCTGGCCGATTTTGAACGCTCATCTGCTGGCGCAAACATCGCGTTTGATGCGGCAGGTAACATGGCGTATCTGGCGACTTCCGGTGTGAATCTGAAACTCACACAAGAACGCTGGCCTGGCGTCACGTTCCACGCGACCCGCGAACATGCGGCGAAGCTGGGTTAAAGCGACGGCTTGCTACCTTGTGAGCGGATAAAAATTCGATACAGAGTAAACACGGATCAATAGCAAAGACCCAATTCTTATGCGGCTCTCAAAGGCTTTTTCCTTTGCGAGCCGCTTTGTTATTGAGACTGATAACGAGAGTTGAAACCGCGTTTTTATTTGCTACTATTCCACCTGCATATCGTAAACGGTATGCCTGCAGCAGAGTATGCTGCGGACGACCCTTCTGAAATATCGAATTGACTTCCGTTTTTTGATTCATCGTCAGGGAGATTCATCATGGCATTATTCTTTATTGAAGCAGTCAGGTTTGATGACAGTGGCAAGCGTATTGAAAAAGTACGCTGGGGACGAAGTAAAGGCGGGCAGGTGATGCCACCGGCGATCGTGGATGATCCACAGGAGGTTGATGTCGGTGTGGTCTGGGATACCATTGCCAATGGCGATGAGGTGGTGACGAAATTCCATGGCGATCATGGCATCGTGTTGGGCGAGAAAGTGACCGGTGTGCTGTACGAAGATGGTATGCGCGGGCTATGCGGCGACGCAAATGGGGGGGATGGCATCCGCTTGCAGGATTTGCCGTCTTTTTAACCACGACAATTAATACTCTTCTGCTTTGAAAAGTAAAATTGTTTGGATCACCTAACTCGTCTAATGTTTTTCTGCTCTTTGCTCTGCAAAAGATGCGGTACCAGATGTCATCTGATGCAGGGCAAAGGCGGTTGTTTACTAATGGTTCGGTTATTGTTTGTATGTGGTTTTCACCTGTATCGTTCAGACTTAGCTGCGACGACGTAGCCACAACCATATTCCGCTGAGCATAAACAGCAGCGGCATTATTCCGGTAAGACTGATAAAAATTCTGCCCGCAATTCCAAATGCTTCTCCTGTATGTAAGGGGAAAAACCAGTTCAATACTAAGTTCCCGCCTTGTAGTCGCTCCGGATCTGTGATTTGTAATATGCTGGCATCGCGCATGTCGATAGCGATGCGGGTAGACCCCGCCCCTTTTCTGACTTCGTTGGGTTGACGCATCCGCACTTCCAGCACGTTTGTGGATTTTGCCGGAAAAGTCAGACGGGTCATTTTCGCTTCGGGGAATTGTTGTTGTGCGACCGATAAAATTTGGCGAAGTGGTAGTGCTCGGTTTTCTGCAGATGTCTGCTCAGTTTTTTTGACTTGCGTCGAGATGGGCATGATCTGCGCGATCAGCGGCGTTATCCATTGGGGAAAGTTGAAGTAGATTCCTGTTATTGCAAGAGTAAGAAACACTGGTGCAAAGTAAAACCCTGCCGCCCGGTGCAGCCGGAAATTCAGTGCGCGCCAACTGACGAATTTACCTGTGGTTAATGCTTGTCGCAGCGCTTGCCAGCGTGCTTTGGGCCACCAGAGCAGAATGCCCGATAAACTCAGCATAACGATGATGATGGCTGCGATCGATAAAATGAATTTCCCGGTTTCACCTGCCAGCAAATAATGATGTAAATGAAAAATTGTTGGCACGATTTGCTCACGGCTGAAGCCGCTCTTACCCCAATATCGCTCACCCAGAATAGCGCCGGTATCAGGATTCAGCATGAGTTGACGAGATACTCCTTTTTCTTTGTCAGCGCTTAATTTATACCAGACGACCATCGCATGTTGGTTATCTTCCGGCAATTCGATACGGCTCGGTGCGGATGCTTGTGTTTCCGAAAGTTTTGCCAGCAAACGTTGCAGGTCGTCAGGACGTTGTGCGAGCGGTGCTTTCTGAGTGTTTGCCGATACAGTCAGTAAGCCGGGGTTGAGCCACTGATCAATTTCATGCCGCCAGCTGAGTACGCTGCCGGTTAGTCCCAACAGCACAAAGAAGAGGCCAGCCGTCAGTGCAAAGCATAAGTGCAGACGCCGGAAAATTTTTTTATACGACATGGCTATGTAATAAATAAAAAAGCACCGCAAGGTTGCGGTGCGTTTGATTGGGGGAGATTATTTCAACGCGTGTGCTTGTTAAAAGCGGTAGCGTGTCGTCATATACAGACCCCGGCTTTCACCCGGCATATTGTAGTCATTCGCGCCGCTGTGAGCGGCGACAAAATAACGGCGATTGAACAGATTACGCAGGCTGACATTGAATTCCAGTTTTCCGGCCTGATAACCGGTTGCCAGGTTAATAACGGTGTAGCCAGGTAAGGTAACGAGATTATCCGGCGACGCATAACGTGCCGATTCTGCACGTCCGCCACCGGCAACATACCATGCCGGATTGATTGTATATTTCAGCCACAGGTTGGCGCTATGTTTCGGCGTAAGTGCTGAGGTATTGCCTTTGAACGGTGTGCCGGCACTGGTGAGTTCTGTGGATTCGAGAATCTCACCGCGCATGTAGGCATAACCGGCGAGTATGTCCCAGCCTTTGGCGATCTCGCCTGTGTACTGCAGTTCTACACCTTTCGTGCCTTGTTTGCCGACAGGCAGAGAAGCATTTTTATTCAGAGGATCCTGTACCTGTACGTTATTCTGGCGCATGTCGAATACGGCGAGTGTCAGACTTGCTTTGGCATCGATGTCGAGCTTTAAGCCTACCTCGTTATTCGTCGTTTTCGTTGGCTCTAGCTTGTCGGTGTTGGTACGTATCGTAAAGGTGTCGGCCAGTGGCTGGAACGAGGTGCTATTGCTGGCGTAAAAGCTTAACGCATCGCTGGCGTGATAGACAAAGCCAAGTCGGGGCGCGAAATTATTATCCTGGCGAGATTGATCCAGATTCTTTGAAGTGCGGTCATCGCGATTCTGGCGCAAACTGTCGTAGCGCAGACCTGCCAGAATTTTCCATTGTGGTGTCAGGCTGATCAAATCCTGCACATACGCCGCAGCAAACTCGTAGCGGTTCAATGTATTGGTTCCCGGAACAAGTGTCGTCGGCATTGCCGCTAAATTGACTCTGACCGGCTGGAATAAATTGTAGGTCGCGACGTTATTCCGGCTCCAGAGAATTTCTTCTTTGTCTTGTGTCCCTAATTCCACGCCGTACATCAACTGATGGCGCGTGTCACCCCATTGCGCTTTTTGAGATAACTCGGTTTGCCAGTAAGTGCCGTTCTCATTACGTAATCGCTTGGATTGGCCGATGGATACCGTCGGTGTTGCTCCGTCTTTGATGTCACCGATGCCGGTGTAATTTCTGTCAAGTTTGAAATCATAAGAGCGGATCGTGCTGTGTAGCGAGAGGCTCTCATTAATTGTATGGTCGAGGGTAATTGTGCCGCTGACGACATCTGACTGCACATAGCCAACATCACTCGCATTTGCTGCACCATAAAAGGTATTGACAGGGACATCTACGGGGCGGCCACGGTAGGCTGGTAAGCCCTGATCTGCGATGCGTTTGTCTTTCAGATAGTCGGCTTGAGCCGTGATGCGTGTTGCAGGACTCAGCTGCCAGGTTACAGACGGTGCAACAGCCTGACGCTTGAGTGAAAACTGATCGCGGAAATTACTGCTGTCTTCCAGCGCACCGTTAATACGGAAGTTCAGTTGTTCACTCGCGCCGCCCACATCGAAGCTAGTGCGCTTCTGACCTTGTGAACTCAGACTTAGTGCAACCTCAGATTCCGGATGCGCTTGCGGCTTTTTGGTGATGCGATTGATCAGCCCACCGGCGGAACCGCGGCCATACAACACCGATGCAGGGCCTTTCAGCACTTCAATACGTTCAATATTCGATAAATCGCGGAAGTACATCGCGTCATCGCGGATACCGTCGATGTACTGATCGTAAATAGCGGTAAAGCCGCGAATGGCGACCTGATCGCGCTGACCATCACCAACGCTGAAGCTGAGCCCGACCACATTTTGCAAGGCGTCCTGAACCGAGCTGGCATTTTGTTCGCGCATGACGATGTCTGGCACGACGTTAACAATTTGTGGAATATTGCGCAGAGCAATTTTTTGTCTGGTTGCGCTGCTGGCTTCAGTAACATCGTATTGATCCGTTTTTTCGGCTTTAACCTTTACCTGAATTTCCGGCAGTTGATTGTCTGCTTGCACATAGCTTGAAAATAGCCCACCAGCCAGAATGCCGGCAATCGTTTTTAATTGAAAGTTCTTCATATCGGAATTGAGAGAGATCGTCGTTACACAGTTGCTTCTTCTTACATTGCGTTGGCGAATAAACGCGATGTAGCCGGGAATCGACCTGATGGGGTATTCAGCAAGAGCAAGTGCTGAATATATTAACGCAAATGAGAATGATTCGCAATAATGATTGTGCGCGTGTTGTTTTCTTGATTCAGGCGTGGAATTGTTGGTGGCAGGAAATTCTTAGGTAGGATGGGAGTGGCTTTTATAGCGTTTGTCAGCGTGTGCATCTCATTTTTTTATACACTTTTTTGCGCACTTCTTCTCTGACTTTTTATCTCATTTTTTTCTTGTATTCAAGCTACTGAACATTCCTGGATATATGTCTGGCGTGAGGGGGCTTTAGTTAATGACTTCATCATTGCTTCAGCTGTTCTTTGATATTCGGTGCCAGGGATAAGATGATCAGCGCGACGGCCAGTGGCACGGTAGAAATAAAACCGACATGTTTAAAACCGGTTGCGCCAAGAATGCCGCCGATAAAAAATGCGATGACCAAGCGTAAGTGCAGGCGCAGTTTTTGCAGATTCGCGTTGATTTCCTGCTCGGGATGCAGCTCGTCTTTATTTTTATTCCAGTAAATCAGTTTCCCCATTTCTATACCGATGTCGGTCACCAGACCAGTCACATGCGTGGTGCGGATTTCAGCCCGTGAAATTTTGGTAATCAAGGCGTTTTGCAAGCCCATCAGATAACACAGCAGCACTGTTGTGAAAGAAACCGTCACGACCGCGTGTTCCTGTAATTCTGTGCCGACCAGACCGAACACCAGCAATAATACCGATTCCAGCAGCAGCACCGGGGTGTACATATAGCGCATGTGATTACGTTTTGCATAGTTTACCATCAGCGAGGTGCAGGCAGCGCCCCAGCCAAATGCAATCAGCATAAAGATAGACGCAAACGCCGGAATAAATTTTCCCAATACCAGATCGTCGGCGGCGCTCGAAATCATGCCTGACATGTGTGACGTGTATTGGCCGACGGCCAGAAAGCCCCCAGCATTCACAGCACCGGCAATACAGGCGAGGGTAATGCCCAGATGCATATTCGAGCGCGGCGTTCTTTTGGGAGATGTCAGTTTGGCGAGGTAATTAATCGGAATGGAGATGGGCATCGCAGACGGCCTTAAGTGATGAAAACCTGGTTCTTAGTGTAACCGACACAGGGGCGTGCTGTGAATGTTCTGGCACGGTGTGTGCATTGCTAATAGAAAAAGATGATGCTTAGCTTGTGTTTAGTTGCAATACCACTTAAATACCTATTGACGACCACTATGAAAATAATTACATTCGTACCTGGTTTTTCAGTGGAGCAATCTCAGCCCGGAATTTCTGCGTACGCGCAAGACGGATCGGCTGAAGAAACCCATTTCTCAGCGTGCCGCAAAAAAGGATGAACAAACTCTTGATGACACAAGCGAAGACAAAAGCGCAGACAAAACCGTGCCGTGAGACAGCGCCGGAAATCGCTTACCTGATCGGCGTCGATGGTGGCGGTACTGGTACGCGGGTCGTGCTGGCAGACCCAGATGGAAAGCCACTGGCGCGCGGCATAGCAGGGCCTTCAGCGCTTGCGCATGGCCGTCAACAGGCATGGGATGCGATTCTGCTGGCCATCGATGATGCATTTGCGCAGGCAAATCTGGCGCTTCCGGCCTTGTCTGTGGTCGCTATCGCGTGCGGCCTTTCCGGCGTGAATAATCTGCAGTGGGCCGCCGAACTGAAGGCGCTCAATCCGGGATTTGCGCTGCTGCTGACAGAAACCGATGCCGGTACAACGCTGATTGGTGCGCATCAGGGTGCGCCGGGGGCTGTGATTGCACTCGGTACCGGTAGTGTCGGTGAGGTTTTGCAAAGCGATGGACAACGGCGTGAAGTCGGCGGCTGGGGTTTTCCTGTCAGCGATGAAGCCAGCGGGGCGTGGCTGGGGATGCGGGCCGTTAATTATTTGCAACGCGTGCTGGACGGCCGTGCCGTCACCAGCCGCTTTGCCGATGCGCTATACGCCCACTGCGGCGGCGACAAAGATGCGGTGTTCAGATGGCTGGCACAGGCAAATCAGACCCGTTATGCGGAAGTGGCACCGCTGGTCTTTCAACACGCGGCAGAATCAGCGTTTGTGCGTGATATGTTGCTTGATGCAGGGCGCGAAGTAGAGGCGATTGCGGATGCGCTTGATCCCACACATACATTGCCGCTGGCGCTGTGCGGTGGGCTGGCCGCTGCGCTGATGCCGTTTCTGCCAGATACCTTGCGACAAAGAGTACGCGCGCCTCTGGGCGATTCGGCCAGCGGTGCGCTGATTTTGCTGCAACAACATTTACGTTCAACCTGAATCCATACTGAAAAGATCGAGGCGAGATGCTGTCTTCCCTGCGCGATTTCAAACCTGATAGCGACAATGCCACGCCCTTGTATCTGCAACTGGCGAACAAGCTGGCACAAGGCATACAAAGCGGGCGCTGGCAGCCGGATGAGGCCTTGCCATCCGAACGCCTGCTGGCAGAGACGCTGGAAATTTCGCGTGTCACCGCACGCAAGGCGCTGGCGATGTTATGCGAGCGCGGCTTGCTGAGCCGCAGGCATGGGTCCGGCACCTACATCACCCCGAAACTGGAACAACCTTTATCCCGCCTCACCAGCTTCAGCGAAGAATTACGCCAGCGTGGTTTTGTGCCCGGTTCGCGCTGGATACAACGTGACAGCGGCATCGCTTCACCGGAAGAAATTTTATCGCTGGGTTTGTCGCCGAATACCGCGGTCTCGCGTCTTAAACGCTTACGCACAGCAGACAATGTGGTCATGGCGATAGAAACCACCACCATCCCGGCGGCGTATATGCCGCAGCCGCAACTGGTGACGGACAGTTTATACGGCTACCTCGATACCCATCATTGCGCTCCGACACGCGCCTTGCAGCATATCCGCGCCATCAATGCGACCGCGGAACAGGCACACCTCGCGGATATCAAACCCGGCGCTGCGATGTTGTTCATCACCCGCATCGGTTATCTGCAAGATGGCACCGCAATCGAACTCACGCATTCGTATTGCCGCAGTGATTATTACGATTTTGTCGCGGAGTTATTCAGATGAGCGAGCAGCAATTACACGGACAGATACTCACGCCGGATGGCTGGGTACACGGCACGATAGCTTTCAGCGAAAAAATTCAGCGTATCCAGAGCGCACCGCCGCCGCGCGATACCGTCCATTACATCCTGCCCGGATTCATTGATCTGCACGTGCATGGTGCCGGTGGCAAAGATACGATGGAAGCGGGGAATGCAGTCGAAACCATCGCCCGCCTGCATGCGCAACACGGCACTACCAGTTTGCTGGCGACCACTATGACTGCACCGCTGAGCGATATTGAAGCGGCACTCAGCGCGATACAACCGCTGATACAGCAGCGCCCCGCAGGCACCGCGCGCGTGCTGGGCGTGCATCTGGAAGGGCCGTATATCAATCCGGGAAAACTCGGTGCCCAGCCTGCCTTTGCGGGCATAGGCTCGCTCGCGCAGGTGCAGGCACTCGATGCGATTGCGGCCATTAAATTGATTACGCTGGCACCTGAAATGGAGGGCCATCTGGCGCTGGTGCGCGAGTTAACGGCGCTGGGCATACGGGTGCAGCTTGGTCACAGCACCGGCAGTTATGAAGAAGGTGTCGCCGCGCTGGAGAATGGCGCCAGCGGCTTCACGCATTTGTACAACGCCATGTCACGGCTTGATCACCGCGCGCCCGGCATGGTCGGCGCAG
This sequence comes from Undibacterium sp. FT79W, assembly GCF_014284215.1. Lineage (NCBI taxonomy): Bacteria > Pseudomonadati > Pseudomonadota > Betaproteobacteria > Burkholderiales > Oxalobacteraceae > Undibacterium > Undibacterium sp. FT79W. The sequence goes on from NZ_JACOGB010000001.1 coordinate 494,979, forward strand.
CGCTGGCGCATGCGCAGTATTCAGAAATTATTCCCGACCTGCTGCATGTGCATCCGGGCGCGATTAAAGCTGCATTAAGAGCGATACCGTATTTGTATTGCGTGACTGATTCAACCGCCGCCACCGGCATGCCTGATGGCGAATACATGCTGGGGCGGCAACGTGTGCATAAATGTCTGGGCGGCGTGCGTCTGGCCGATGGTTCGCTGGCGGGTAGTGCGCTGACGATGGATCAGGCGCTGCGCAATCTGGTCAGCATAGGCCTGACGCTGGATGACGCTGCGCGCCGGGTATCCACCTATGCCGCTGATTATCTCGGGCTGCCTGAACGTGGTCGCTTAGCGCCGGGCGCATTTGCCGATATCGTCGTACTTGATCAGGACTTGCAACTGCTGGCCGTTTATACCGAAGGAGAAAAGATTGAATTCGCAAATGCTTAAAGAAGCCTGTGCTTCCGCAGAACAGGTTGCCATACAACTGACGCACGATGGCGATCGTTATGCGCAACTGGGGGCGCATTTGCGGGCGCAGCCACCGTCGTCGGTGCTGACGATTGCGCGCGGCAGTTCTGATCATGCCAGCAATTACGCGGCGTATCTGATCATGGCGCGTCTGGGTCGTATCGTCGCATCGTTGCCGCTGTCACTGGTGACCTTGAATCATGCGCCTTTGCAGGTCAACGATGCGCTGGCGATTGCGATTTCACAATCGGGACAAAGCCCGGATGTGGTTGAGCCCATGCGCTATTTCCGTGATGCCGGTGCGACCACGGTGGCGCTGGTGAATGATGCCAGCTCGCCGTTAGCCGCTGCGGCCGAATGGACGATGCCTTTGCACGCAGGGCCGGAACGCAGCGTGGCCGCCACCAAAAGTTTCATCACGTCGTTGGTGGCGGCAGCCCGTCTGGTCGCGCATTGGCAGAACGATGCCGTATTGCTGAACGCGATAGAACAATTACCCGCCGCGCTTGATGCTGCTAGCAAAACAGACTGGTCGGCGGCATTGGATGTGCTGGTACCGACGCAGCGCATGATGGTGGTTGGTCGTGGCATCAGTTTTTCAGTGGCGCTTGAAGCCGCGTTGAAATTCAAGGAAACTTCGGCCATACAGGCAGAAGCGTTTAGCGGTGCAGAAATCAAACATGGCCCGATGGCCTTGATTGATGAAGGTTATCCGTTGCTGATATTGGCGACCCGTGGCCCGGCACAGGAAAGTCTGATCCGGCTTGCAGAAGACATGCGCGGCCGCGGCGCCGATGTGTTGCTGGCCGCGCCAGATAATGTAGGTGAACGCAATCTGACTCTGCCCGTGGCAGCGACGCCGGATCTTGATCCCATCGTTGCCATTCAGGCGTTTTATGTGATGGCGGCGCAACTGGCGGTCGCGCGTGGGCTGGACCCGGATCAGCCGCGCCATTTGAGTAAAGTGACCAGAACCAGTTAACTCACCGAAATCATCGGATTAGAGCCGTATATATACTCCCCCCCAGTATGTTTTAAGCCCCTTATTCTATGCTGACAATAGGGGTGTTTTGTATAAAAACAGGGGGAGTATCCATATTCAGACGCATGTGCCGGGTCGGAACAAGACCGGCAACATCAGCAACATCAGCAACATCAGCAACATCAGCAACATCAGCAACATCAGCAACATCAGCAACATCAGCAACATCAGCAACATCAGTGACACCAGCCACCAGATACCTATGACAAATACCAATCCTGCCCTGCCTGTTGATCAGCAACATCCTCATACCGCGCCACTGAGTCTGGACCAAGCAATGCGTCTGGCCGGGCAACTGGTGATGGTGCGCATTACCGTTACCAATATGGATGAGAATCTGGCGCAGTTTTTACGCGAGCATCATATCCGCGCGGTTTGCCTGTTCCGCAACAACATGCGCGATGCAGCGCAACTCAAAAAGCTGACATCCGATCTGCGCGCCGTGATGGGGCCGGAAGCGCTGATCGCACTCGATCAGGAAGGCGGTGCGGTGGTGCGGCCAACCTGGGTGCCACAACCACCGTCCGCCATGGTGCTGGGCGCCAGCGACGATGCTGATCTGTGTTATCGGGTCGGTGCGGCGGTTGCCCGTGGCATCAAGGCGCTAGGCTTCAACTGGAATTTCGCGCCGGTGCTGGACTTGAATAATAACGTCGATAATCCTGTGATTGCCGAACGCTCATTCGGCGCCGACCCGCAGCGCGCCAGCACGCTGGCGCTGGCGTGGATGGATGGCAGCCTGTCCGAAGGCGTGGCGTGTTGCGTCAAACATTTTCCCGGACATGGCGACACCAATGTCGATTCCCACCGCGCGCTGCCGACCGTCCATAAATCGTTGGCGCAACTACAGGCAATGGAGTTCGCGCCATTCCAGATCGCCGTCCGCAGCAATGCGCCGGCGATGATGACGGCACACATCGTTTATCCCGCGCTGGATGCGGAAAATCCGGCGACCATGTCGCCGACGATACTGACGAATTTATTGCGCGAGCAGTGGCAGTATCGCGGCGTCGTGATTACCGATGGCATGGATATGCAGGCGATTGCAGCGCGCTACGGCGTTGGCAATGCGGCGGTGAAAGCATTGCTGGCCGGTGCCGATATGGTGATGGCGATCGGCAGCCGCGAGGCACAAACCGAAACGCTGGCGGCACTCGCTGAAGTCATTTTGTCGGGACAGATTTCTTGCCAGGCAGTACAGCAGAAACTGCAACGCATACGGCAACTGACCGACGCTTATCCGTGTATCGACACTGATTATCTGACCGAGGCTGCCGATCGCTTGTTGATGGCACATGCGTGGCAACGTGGCCTGACCAGCGCCGGTGATCCGCAGCCGCCTGCCAAAGGCAGTCGGGTGCGTCTGGTGATTCGTGCCGATGCGGTCAGCGACGGCGTTTCTGAATCAGGTATCCGTGCCGACAAAGTGGCGACCATGCTGGCCGGTTTATATGATGTCGAGACCGTGACTTTCAGCGACGCAGCGCACTTTGACTGGCACAGTCTGCCGCAGGATGATCGCTTCGTCATCCTCGCTTCTACCGTACGCATACGCTATGGCGAAGCAGCGCGCAAGTCGTGGAAGCCGGATCTGCATCTGGTGCTATGGAATCCATTTCACATGCTCGATATTCAGGCGCCGGCGCTGATCACTTACGGTTTCGCCCTCCCTGCAATCGAAGCCGTGCATGCGTGGCTGGCTGGTGACGTCAGTGCGCAAGGACGCATTCCTGTGGATATTGCTGGCAAGCGACACTGAACATCGACTTAGTTCAGATCGGAGTAAGCATTGTGGAATATCAATGCAAAAAGCCGGTATTCCGCAAATCATTTAGTCTGAATATTCGACCTGAAATTCACCGTATGCTGACGCTAAACTTACGGATAACAGGTGGTTTGTTGCATCAGGAACACCGCATGTGAACGAATGTCATTTTTCATCTGCGCTGATCGGCAAAAGCGAACTGGTATCGGATAATATGCAGTAATACCTGCAAATAAATGTGCTGTTCGCTTCCTGACGAATTGACCTCTGACTCAGATCAGAGGGGGCTGGCATAGCGGGCAGACAAAGGAGACAAGGTCTTAATGATGTCGATGGAATTCCACACGCCGCTGATGCCGGTATCTAAATGCACGCCAGTCAGTCATGCTGTTTTTTTCGCGTTGTCGTTTTGCTTGCAGGCGGATGCGCCTGACACCCGTGTGGAGCAGGCGAGGTAATGTTGAAGCTGTCTTTGCGCTGGAAGCTGATTCTCGTCAGCGTGCTCGTCGAAGTTGTGATGCTGTCTATCCTTGTCGGAAACAGCTTGCGATTCAATGAAAGAAATTTATCGCAACTGACAGACATGCGGGCGCGGGAAATGTCGCATTTACTCAGCACTGCAATCGCACCATCGCTGGCGCAAAAAGATTATGGCGCCATCAGAGATATCTTCCGTACACATGAACATGGCGTCGATTATTTTTTGTTGTTCGGTCAGGAACATCAGCTGATACTGCATTCTGGCTGGACTAAATCCTTGCCCGCCACCAGCGATGCATTGCAATTGCCCGTTGCCAGCGACCGGCAGGATGTGCGCGTTCCCATCGTGTCTGGCGGCATCAATCATGGTGAACTGGTATTTGGTTTATCAACCCGGTTTGTCCAGGACGCACAAAAAAAATTATTTGAAGAATCCGTTCTGATCTCTTTTTTCGAAGTCGTACTCTCGACGATTTTCCTGTTTTTACTGGGGTTGTGGCTGACCCGCCATTTACGACAACTGGAAGCCGCTGCCAATGCTATTTCGGCCGGAGAGTTTGATACAAAAGTTCAGTACACGGGTCAGGATGAAATCGGTGTTGTCGGTCATGCGCTGAATGTAATGAGTGATCAACTGGCGAACGAAATTGCTGCACTCCGGCATAGCGAGCAGCAGCAGCGCGAAACGGCTAATCGCCTGCTGGCGGTGTTCGAAGCCGTGCCTGACTATATGACCTTGAGTCAGTTTGACACTGGCCGCATACTCTATGCGAATGCCGGATTTGAAAGACTCACAGGTCATAGCAAGCAAGATGCAATAGGAAAAACGTCACTGGAATTGGGTATCTGGTCAGATCCGGACCAGCGAAAAATCTGGACCAGTATGATCGCCGTGCAAGGAACGGTGAGTGATTTTCAGGGGAAAATGCAGACCAAGGACGGCCAATTCAAATCTGGATTGCTGTCTGCTGCTATCGTTGAGGTTGACGGTGCCAGACACATCGTTGCGATCTGTAAGGATATTACCGATCGTCTGGAGGCTGAAACTAAGGTGGAAGCCGCGCGACGCGATCTGCAGTCCGTACTCGATGCTGCCTCAGAAATTTCAATTATCGCGACGAATAAAGAAGGGCTGGTCACGATCTTTAATCGTGGTGCGGAAAAAATGCTGGGCTACCGTGCTTACGAAAGTGTCGGCCAGTTACATGCGGCAGATTTTCATGATGTCGATGAATTGGAACAGCGCGGCCGTGAATTATCACAAAAATTCGGGCGTGAAATTTCCGGTATCGATATTTTTTCAACCATTGCCACTATGTATGGCATGGAGACACGCAACTGGATTTACATTACCAAGTACGGTAAAAAAATTCATGTATCTCTGAGCGTGACGGCGCTGACCAATACCGATCAGGAAATTACCGGTTACCTTGGTATTGCCCGCGACATCACGCCGCAGATTGAAGCGCGCGCAGCCTTGAATCAGTTGAACAGTGAGCTCGAATCACGGGTACAACAACGAACCGCAGAGCTGGAATTGGCGAATCATGAACTCGCTTCGACGATGGGACATTTGCAAATGGCGCAAACCGAGTTATTGCGCTCGGAAAAATTGCGCGCGCTTGGCGATGTCGTCGCTGTTGTCGCGCACGAACTCAATACACCTATCGGTAATTGCCTGACGGTTGCCAGCACGCTGATGGAAAAGTCCCGCGAGATTAGCAGCGCTTTTGATGATGGCAGCTTAAAGCGTTCATTACTCGCAGCATACTTGCAGGACACTGAGCAAGGCATGGGGATACTGTTACGCGGACTTAACCGTTCGAGCGAACTGGTGATTAATTTCAAGCAAGTGGCTGCGGATCAGGTATCTGATCAACGCCGTCCTTTTGATTTACGGGCAGTGGTTCACGATGTCACCAGTTTATTGCAACCGATGCTGCGTAAGACACCGTTCGTACTCCATGTCGACATTCCGGAAAAACTGAAGATGGACAGTTTTCCCGGTGCGCTCGAACAGATTGTCACGAATCTGATTAATAACGCAGTCACACACGCTTTTGAGGGACGATCATCTGGCACGATGACTATTCATGCCGAACTGATCGGGCCGGATAAGGTAAAAATTATTTTTGCTGACGATGGTATAGGCATAGAAACGGCGCATATGTCGCGTGTTTTTGATCCTTTTTATACGACAAAAATGGGGCGTGGCGGCACGGGCCTTGGCTTAAATATCGTTCACAATATCGTCATAAAAATGTTGGGTGGAAAACTGGAAGTCGAGAGCATCGTTGGCACAGGCACACGTTTCATCATTTATCTGCCACTCACCGCACCCCATACGGATACAGTACCGGGTGATACGAACAATGCTTTGTTTACGGCGCGCTAGTACAAACCGGCGGCGTCATCTGCACATGTAGCAAATGCCGCACATGCCGAAAAGCCAGCATGTTCTGTCGAATCAGTAGTTCACTTTTTTTGACGTAGTCCCTCCATGTGTGTTTCACTGAGCGGCGTTCTGTTTTCAGCGCACGCATAAAGTGACACTGACCAGAAATTAGCTCGCGTTATTCATCTGAAGTCCATCTGAAGGAGAAATAATTTTGCGTACACTGATCCCCTTATGTATCGTCGGTTTGCTTTGTTGTTCTTTGAATGGCGCTCTGGCTGGCACGATATACAAATCGGTGACACCTGACGGGCGAGTTGTATTCAGTGACCAGCAGCCGAGAGAAGGGAGGCTGGAGAAAGTGATGCAATTTAAGGATCAGCCTGCCAGTGATATTCCTGCATCGACACTATCTGAGATTGAACGCCTGAAAAAAGCAGGAACAAATCCTGCGACAGATTCTGCTCTCGCGAGTAAAGACTTGATTCTGTATTCGGCCTCCTGGTGTGGATATTGTAAAAAAGCGAAGTCCTATCTGACAGGAAAAGGTATTTCTTATCGGGAAGTGGATATCGACACAAACTATGGCAAGGTCGCATTTGCAGAGGTTCGTGGTGGTCGGGGCGTGCCGCTCATGTTGTCCGGCACTAAGCGTATGCAGGGCTTTTCGAAGGAAGGCTACGACGCATTCTTCGCAAACCGGGATTAGTCAGACGGCAGTGCAGACGCTCGTTGTGCTGTTTTTTTCACGACAATGAACAGAATGTCGCACCTGAGAAACGTTGTCTGTAAGCCGTTCTGATTTTCCTGTTTGGTCAACGCCAGGCACGTTACTATGCTCTCTCTGTGCCATCGCTCAGCAGGTCAGGTTTGAGCTGATTGCGCAGCATTTTAAGCGGCCTCTCATTACTATTTTTATTTTCGACAGATTATTCATGAATATCCATCTTTCTCTTATGCCCGTACTGGCGCTGGTTGCAGGTCTTTGTATTCTGGTTAAACCGAAATTAGTCAGCTTTATTGTCGCCTTGTACCTGATTGTTGTCGGCTTGGTCGGCATACTGGGTCTGGGGCGCTTTCATCTGTTCTGAAGAACATCATTCACACGAATACTAAATAAAAAAATCCCCGTTTGCCGCGAAGCAAACGGGGATACTGAATAGTCAGTCTTAGTTAAAGCTGGCCGAGCTGGTATTACTGTTTGTCAGTGTCTGGGTTTTGAAATTGACAGTGAAGTGATCACTTGGCTTACCTGATCCCAGGCCTTTGAGAATACTGAATACTTGCTTGAATTGATTTTGGAACGGCACGTTGACAGCATTCTGGTCTGATGGCTTACCACTTAACATGGTGATTGCCGTCGGATTAGCAGGGAAGGCATTTATCAAGACCTTGTACTGTTTGACTCGGTCTGTTCCCATATCACGCAAGGCCAGCTCACCTGCATACACGGTGCGGTGGAAGTCGCCATAAAATTCATACGCCGTGATTTTGGCAAAATCATCCAGTTTATAACCAGCCGCGGTTGCCAATGCGGCCGCTTTGGTCGTCGCCACCGCCCAGTCAGCAGTCAACTGGCTGGCGGATACAGGCGTGCCGCTGACACTGCCTTTCGCCATACAATTTGCTGTCAATGGCAGAACTCCCGGCACGTCTTTCAATTGGGCGAAGGTAACCTGAGTCTGCAACTGCGACAGAATCAACATCTGCTTTGCATCAAGCGTCGTCGCTGCTTCTTTCATTTCGCACGGCCAGTAATCATCCATGAAGCGCAGACGTGACAGCTCACCAAAATAGTAGCGCGTAAATTCGCCATAGGATTTTGTGTTGAGAATATCCTTGCTCCAGCGTTTGCTGATATCAGAAGCAAGGTTGCTGTTTTGCAGATAATCGTATTCGGTCTGGTAATACTTGAAGAGCTCGTTGTAGCGCGCCACATTGTTCAGGGACACTGTTTCAATATCCACTGTGTCCTGATCTTTGTATTTGACGACCTTGTACGACGCACCAAATACCGCTAAGGATGGCGACTGCACGTTGACGAAATAATTGCCGGCCGCATCTTTGTAATCATTGGTGCCATTGAAATGCATATGACCACCCATGTGCAACTGCATACCGGTGGCTGCCAGCGCCGTTGTTGTGGCTGCATCTGGCACGCGTGTGACCTGGAAGGCGCCAGATTTGAAGACGGCTTTCATGGCGTCGGTTTGGTTTGCGTAGAAATCCATGGTTGGATAATGCGAGAACGCAATCAGGCGTTTGCCTTGCGATTTGGCACGGGCGGTGACGGTTTTGATCCACGCCAGCAAATGCTTTTTATGCGTCAGTACTTTGTTCCAGCCCGCATTACCTGCGCCATCAAAGCCTTTGAATGCTTTGGCGTTGACCGGATCAAAAGCGCTGTTAGGAATATGCACATTCGCGTCTATCGACAATAACCAGACACCTTTAACTGGTTCCACCAGATAGCTGGAATCAATAATGCTGGTGCATCTGGTAAAGGCTTTACCGAGATTTTTTTCACCATCTGCTTTATAACTGCCGCCTTCGCCTTCAGCGCAAATTTCAAACTGGCGGTTTTTGACGTCAGCACTGGTGAGCGCTGCATCATAACTGTAGGCTGTGCTGCCATAGTTGGAAAACGGGGTTTCCCAATAGATGTCAGCCTTGTTCGGCATATAGCCAAATTCACCGAGTTGCGCGATCAATTTTTCGTAGCCCAGTTCCATTAACTGATTGGTACAGGCAACGCTGGCATCCTGAGATTTACAGCCGGAATAATTGACGGCATACACTTTTTGTTCTTTACCTTCCGCCGTCAGAAAATCGCTTTTGCCAGCTTCGTCATTATCAAACGGCTCGTTAGGATCGTGATTGCCGGGTGCGATGAAGAAGCGCATGCCTTTTGCCTGGTATTCCTTCAGTATCGCTGCGATGCCATCAATGTTGACTGGTTGCGCATCATCGGAATAGTCGCCGGATAAAGCGACAAGTCGTATACCACGGGCATACGCATCATCCAGCGCACCACGGAAGGCGAAATAGTTTTCGTTGAAAAGACGGGTCGAAGTCAATTGCGCATACATGGTACGGATAGTCGCAAACTTGCCGTCAGCGGTAGGGATGCCGGAAAACTTGGGATTTTTAAGATCGCCGTAGACATTTTCAAAATGCACGTCCGACATTACGGCCACGGCCGGTGTGTCCGCTTCAGCAGGTGCCGGTGCTGCGGCATCCTTGCTGTCACCGCAAGCGATCAGTGCCAACGGCAAACAGAATGAAAGCAAATGCTTTGCAGCTTTGCCTTCATTTAAAAAATGAAGAGCCATGATAATTCCTGTTAAATTTTTTGAGTGACGCATCAGGACGGATCAGATGTCAGAAGAAAAACTGAAAGCGGTCCGTAAGAAAGGAAAAAACAGAGTAATTTCAGTCATCCGATTGTAAAGTTGCTTAATGACAAGCCTGTGACTCCCCTCTTCAGCGTGGGGTGAATTGCAACAGTCAAAGAGGATGGCTGAGGTCAGATACTCCCGGGTGAGTGGATGGTTGTGGCGATCGTTGCGGAAATAATTGTTGAGATCGTTTCGATATTCAGTCTTCCAGATGCAAGCGGTCAGCGATTGATTCCCAGCGAACGTATTTGAAGTTCTGCGGCCCATCCGGCAAACGTTTGTAGCCGTCCTGCACGACCAGCATGCCTTTGGGAAAATGTGATCCGAGGTAGGCAGAACTGACTTCAATGCCATCAGTCTCCGAAGTGCCGTCGATACCAGCGCTCAGATTGGTACCGATACGTAATTTTCCTCGCAGTTGGTATGGCGGTTGCGCATTGAGCACCAGATAGCTGTTATCTCCCTGGCTTGATACCAGTAAATACGACGATTTTTTCCCCTGATACAGCGCCAGTCCCTCGACATCAGCAACCAGCTGCTTCCCGACCGGCATCACCAGATCTAATATCGCCGCTTGCTCCGCGTTGGCTGAGGTGACCCAGATGCCATGTTTTTCCTCGCCGATAAAAATACGTGCACGCTGATCGTCGACGACACAGCCTTCAGGTTGTGTCGCGAGTTTAAAACTCCGTACTAACTGACTGCTGAAATTTCCGTCGATGTATCTGATCCGGTATTGCTGATAACGTCCATCTTTGTCATTGACGAATGCTTCCAGTCCTCCGCTTTGCGGACGGTACAGACAAAACCCATATATTTTTTCCAGCGTGGTTGGCAGGCGTGCCGCTTCACGTACTTCGCCATCGTTTGCAATTGTGTACAACGCCAAGCTGTTGTCATCGCGTTGTGTTGCCAGCGCGAGATCGAAACGCTGCTGTTCATCGGTGCTTTCGAAGTGGATGTTCTGGCGTACATCAACATTGTTCAGGCGTCCGCTTTCCAGCAACTGCAATTGCTTTCCTTGCAGGTCATAGACCAGCAAACCTTGCTTTTTATTCGTGCCAAGAATACGTGACTGCGCCGGGTCTGAGGGGTGTACCCAAATCGCCGGATCATCAGCCGCGTCGCCGTAGCGGGCGACAACCTCAGTTTGTGCATCTGCTGCAATAATGATGCTGTTATCGGTTGCTGACGGGGTTTTATTCCAGAAAATGGCGTGCATCTGCCAAGCCTTGGTTGCACTGTTTTTTCTCAGCAAAAGAGGCAACTCAGATGATGTTGTCGTTGTAATTTTTTTCGTTGAGGTCGCCCGTGCCAGCTTGCTGAGATTGCTTTGTTGGAGCGGCTGGGATGCTAATTTTTCCCAATGCGTTCCTTGTTGATGGTAGCGATGCAGTTGCTGCGTTTGTTCGTCCACGATTGCGACGCCGCCCGCTAAGGCAACGATTGTCGGCGCACCTTCGGAGATTTGTACTGCGGTACGCTGTGTTTCAACAGGCCAGTGATGCAATAAATTTTCGGCATCCGCGCTGACTGCCCATACACCTGTTTCTGCGGTACTGACATACAGGGTATGTTGGGTGTCATCGCTGCGGCAATGACGAATATGTGGCGGCAACGCAAGCCTGCGTAGCAGTTGAAAGCTGCTGCCGTAGCGTATCCATTGTTCACTGATTCCTTCTTTACCGATCAAAAATACGTGATCCTGTTGTTGTGCATCACGATACAGGCAGCTACTTTCGAGGGAAAATGCCGGCGATGGCAGTGATGGCTGGGCGAGCAATTCGCCGGTATGTGTATCAACGATAAAAGGCAGGCTGCGTTGAGTCTCTGCTTCGAGCAACATCGCATAAGCGCCTTGTGGATGCGGGCGGGTATCGAGATGCTTTGCCCGCACGGGAAAGCGTGCCCGTTCCGCACCGTCGGCACTCATCAGGCGCAGGCTATTTTTATCCAGCATCAGCCAGCCGCCATCCGGCAATCTCACCAATTCCTGTGCCCGCTGAAGTGCTACCGGCACATCTTTCGCGTATGCATGGAGTGACGGAGCCGGCGGTGCAGCATTGCTCAACTGTGACAGTGTAAGTAAGCTCAAAGCCAGCAGCAGATGAGCTTGTAGAGAAATAGTACGCATAAATAAAATGAAAAAATAAAAAGGAATGCCGCGTTCACAGACTGCGTAAAAGCACGGAAAGGAGATGTCTGGCGAGTGCGCTGCGCGGACTTCTCCAGCGGGCACACCCGGAGGTCCCGCCACAGAAGCCTTCAGGCATGCTGTGTTGCTGAGCCTTAAAAGACGCTGGCTTTCAGGCTGACTTTATAGGTGCGTCCGTATTGTTCGTATTGCGCGTTGTATTGTGGCGACCCTTGATAAACATAGTATTTTTCATTGTTCAGATTGGTCGCTTCAAACACTAACTGGAAGCGTTTGTTTAACTGATATGACAAAGAAAAATCGAGCTGTTTTTGAGTTTCAACGATGCGATCCTGATCCGCCCGCAGAATATCGGAGCCGAGTTCCAGCAGATACGGTGACTTGTAATTCAACGCGAGGCGCGTACTGACGGCGCCATGTTCATAGCCCAGCATCAGATTCATCACGCGTTTCGACTGCCCTGGAAAACGTATGCTGCGTGCCAGCGTTTTACCGCTGGCAACATCGAAGCGAGTGATATTGGCGTCAGAATTGGTAAACGATGCATTTGCGCCTATCAGTACATATTTCCAGGGGGCGGGTAACATGCGCAGCGGTTGTGAATACGCGAGCTCTATTCCTTGAATGCTGGCCGTGTCACCGTTCGCGTATGAAGTTGCTGTCGTATAGTTTTTCCATTGTCCTGTGCCAGCGAGGTTGGTTGTATAAGTGAAATTTTTAATATCTTTATGAAACAGGTAAGCGGATACGACGCCGTCGTGCGCTAACTGACGCTCGATACCCAGATCAAGATTCGATGCTTTCAAGGCCGCCAGATCTGGATTGCCTATCGTTGCTTCTGTGTTGCTGGCGAGATTGATGCCGGGTGCCAGTTGGCTGAAATTCGCACGCACCACGGCACTTGTCCAGGCAGCGCGTACGCTGGTATGTTTGTCCAGATCATAGCGTGTATGCAGCGATGGTAACCAGTTGGTGTAGGAGCGCTCACGAGTAACAGACTGGATGGCGCTGCCGCTGACCTGGCTTCCTGCTGCGTTAAATTTAGTACGCTCAACTCGCGCGCCGGCAAGAATATTCCATTGACCAAAATCAAATGTATTCTGCAGATAGGCTGCATCGATATCTTCATTCAGCGTGAAGTCATTGATCGCGGACTCCAGCGCGAGTTTTGCATTCGCCCGGTTGAGTCCGGCAATACGGGCACGGATCAGAGCTGGGCTGATAGCTGCACCAATGTTCGTAAATGGATAATCCAGCGTGCCCTGAACAAAACTGCTGAGAGAAGTGGAACCGGTACCCCAATAATTTCCGCTGGTGGTTTTGCTGCTGTTATAAGTCCATTGATCGGTATCATTGGTCTTTTCGCGACGACTGACTTTCGCGCCGAATTTTAAGGTGGATTCCAGCTGATCGAATGTCAGTTTGCGACTCATATCCAGCTGTGCATGCTGCTCGGTATCCTTTGAGTAGCGCTGCTGTAATGTGATCGCATTTAATCCGTAGCTGGCTGGATCAGACAGGCTTGCAGGTGTAATCAGTTTCGGTAACTGGCTATCCGTAAATCCCACGCCGGCAAAGTTAGCTGTACCTCTGAACCGTGCATCATTAATTGATTCCGGCGTATCGTCGGTTGCACGGCTAGACGCTGCGGCGGCCTCCATTTTCCAGCCTGAGATGTGTTGCTCTGTACCTGCAACAAAAGAACTGATCTGTTGCGTATATTTACGTTGCCGCAGGCGGCGCTCTGCGCGCGCAGTCGAGGTGTTGCCTTCACTGATGCTGCTACCGCTGAAATTGCTGACAGTCAGACGGTCGCGTACCTCGTCATCGCTGAAATCACTGAGAAAACTGCGCAGATAATATTGCTGCTCTCTGGATGCGCGATAATCAAGATTAAGCGCATAAGCATGGCGTTCACGTTCCGGCAGATAATCGCGGAATTCAATGCCGCCGAGCCGGTTGTTATCCCATGCTCCGCCAGTTTCTACGTTGTCTGAGCCAAAACTGCGTTTCTCAGCGCTGATGCCGGCGGCAATGCCCAGTTTCCCGTCCAGAAAGCGATCAGCCCACAATGCGCCCGCGTTCGGGCTGGTTTTTCCGGTTACCTGATCGTAGCTTGCTCCGGTATTCACAGTCAGCGTTTTCCCCGGCATGTCGAATGCTGTCAGCGATTTGACTTCTACTGAACCGCCGAGTGAGTTGGCATCCTGATCGGGACGCAGGGTTTTAGTTACCTCCAGTGAGCGGATCAGACCCGATGGCAGCACATCCAGTGCGACAGCACGCCGGCTCGCTTCCGGCGAAGGCACCAGTGCACCATTGATCGTCACCGCATTTAAATCTGCACCGAGACCGCGCACAACCACATAGCGGCCTTCGCCCTGATCGCGCTGTACTGACACGCCCGGCAGGCGGGCAAGCGCTTCTGCTGCATTTTTATCCGGCAGACTGCCTATGTCGTCGCTGCTGATGACGCTGATGATGTTATTCGCTTTCTCTTGCGCCTCAATGGCTTTGCGCATGCTCACGCGTTGCCCGCTGATGACCACATCGCTGGCAGCAGCGAGGGCGATGTCGTTCGCTTGCGCTGTGCTGATCAGGCCAAGAACGCCGATGGTGAGTGCCGACAGGCGGAAGATTGCCTGTACGTCAGGATTGGAAAAGTATGCAGCAGGTCTTTGTCGGGTTTTCATTTTTTTGTCATTCATCAGTAAAAAGAATGAGCGGATTCTGGAGCCCGAATATGTCGTTTCGATGACAGGAATCAGACAGAAAGAGGCATAGTCCAGGAAACGATGCGACGACGAGGAAAAATGAGCTGAATTGACTTGCGTTGACGTTGTTAATCACTGTCATTGCCGCTGTAATCGGGGACGGCAAAGAGTGTAGAGATGAATTCGCTGTGTTTTTTGCGGTAATACGTGAGCTGTTTGCACCCCTGTTGTTTTTGCTGCAGCAATGCTGGTCATTGATTTTGATGTCATGAATTTGTCATGCAGGCCAGTTATTCTCGCGCCAGTTTTTATCCGGGGACTTGCATGCTGCACTTACATCGTAATCTGATTCTGGCGAGTATCGTCGCGCTGATCGCATTGAGTGGCTTGTACGCTTATGTCGGTGTACTCAAACCGTTCTATAAATGGCATTGGATGGATATTGTCGGTGAAGGCGGCACTGCCATCATGGCGGGTGTCTGGTTGCTGATGACGCTTAGCAGCCGGCCTAAAGGGCGGGTCACGCTGCTGTTGGCGCTTGGCCTCGCCTCTATCATGTCGGGTTCCTGGGCTGATTGTATGGATGAGTTTTTTGCGATCCCCAAGGAGGATGTCTGGGATAACTGGCTGGAAGACACCCTGACTTTAGGCGGTATGCTGATTTTGACGGCGGGTATGTATTACTGGCGCATAGAGCAATTCAGTCTGAATGAACATTTACAAAAGCGTGAACGTTTATTTCGAGAACACAAACCGTACGACAGAGTGACGCAACTCAGTGATGCGGATTATCTGCGCTTGCAAATCCGTCTGGAAAAAGAAAATCACCCCTCGGCGGTTTGTTCCGTCGTCTTATTGGACATTAATTCCTTTCATCAGATTAATCGTCACTTCGGCCAGCATGAGGGCGACCGCGTGCTGCAAGCGGTCAGTCACATGCTGCTGCTGAATTTAAGAAATGAAGATGTGCTGTGTCGTTATGCCGGTGATCGTTTTGCGATTGTCATGCCTGAAACGACCGTGGCAGATGCCGATGAGCTGGCAAAACATTTGTGCCACATGGTGCAGGGAATGCGTCATTTCGCAAAACGCGAGCTGGTGCGGCTTGGTTTGCGCTATACCTGCGCTGTATCAGACGGAGATGCAGACAGTCTGTTGCAGGAACTTAGCCGTGGAATTGACTGTCCCGGGACGACGCCTTCAGAACTGGCGACAGCTAACCACACCTGTGCAGCATGATTGCTTACCACCAAATAAGTGATGCGCGTATCGCTATGCGTCAGCATCCGGCGATGCTGATCGAATTTGCCCGTAACCGCGAAATTAGCGAAGCGAAGATATTGCTCGATACAGGCATCGATATCGCGGCAACCGAAGACGCACATAGGATGATCAGCCCGCAGCAATATTTACGCTTACTGATGAACGTGACTAAAGCCCTGGATGCCAACGACACCAGCTTTTTAATCGGTGAGCAGATGTTGCCGGGTCATATTGACGGTGTCAGTCATGCTTTATTACACGCCGGAAGTTTGCGTGAAGCACTCGAGATATTAATTGCATACGCAACGCAACTATCGCCCTTAATGTGCCCCAGACTCAAGCGTGGTAAAGGTTGGGTTGTCGTTTACTGGATGGACAGTTATGGAGCCCCGGCACAGCGTTCGGTATTAACGGAGATGCACATGGCCGCTTTGGTCGCTATGTGTCGCTGGCTGAGTGGGGAGCGCTTGCCATGGCGCTTTTGTTTTAACCGGAGGGCGCCGCGTTACATCGAACAATATGAAGTACATCTGGGATCGGAAATGAAATTCAATTGCCACTTTGATGCCATGCTGATTGAAGAAGACATGCTCGACCGACGATGGCCGCGCGGCAATCCGGTGGCGGTTAAGCTGGCGTTGCAAGCGAGTGTCGCAGAACAAAAACAGAATACGCCCAGTTTATTAAATGCACTGTACGACTATCTTTTAAAACACATACGCTGTGCACCGACGCTGGATCAGGCAGCACAGGAATTTTTCTGCAGCCCTGCGACGCTGAAACGCTATCTTGCAAAACACGGCACGCATTTTCAGGCGGAGTTAGACCAGGTGCGATCACATGCTGCTCTGCATTTGTTCTTAACGCAGCAAATTGACAATGAGGCGGTGGCACAGCATCTTGGCTTTCACGACGCGAATAATTTCCGTCGTTCGTTTAAGCGCTGGACCGGCCTGACACCCAGCTTAATCCGGGAAGGTATGCATGCCGATCTGGCGAAATGGATTTAAGTCGTTATGACGCCGCGTCGATTTTATTCATCCCGGCGCAGACGTTTGATGTAAATCCGTTGTTGCTGATAAGACTGAGATGTCTGCTGATCGTAAGTGTGATTTTGCTGCGGTGTTTTGAGCAGACCGAGAAATACTCTCAGTAAAACAAACAGCACAAATAAGCTCAGTACAAATGGAATCAGACTGATCGCGAGAGCAATCGCGATACAAATGACGAAAATACGCGGCAGCGGTGTACGCAACATCGCCAGCGCACATTTCGATGCGAACTGGCGGAATTCCTGCGTTACCTGGCGCAGGACAGAATACATATATTGTGAAAAGGCGTTCATAGTGACTTTCTTATAGCGTCTTGTTCGAGAGTAAAGTGTAAGCGATTATTGCGTGTATCAGTGTCGTTCACAACGGTAATAATTTCTCCAATTTGCCGTGACGATATTGATCGTAAAAGCTCATTGCAGATCAGTGTGCGCTGTGTCTGGTATGGCACATACGCTTGGTGCTTGCGAAAATGCAGTATGCGTTGCTCAATAAAAACTCCCGCATTGCGCGGGAGTACAGAGAAAACAGAGTGACGATGCGTGTAAATGCCTCATTCAACGTCACTCAGATTTATCTGTTTTATTTATTTCCTGAGCCTAAATGTTGCAAGAAAAAGGCTTCGTATTTTTTATGCCAGGCTTTGGCTTTGATCGCACCGCCCAGCGCATGTTCTCCATCCGGGTCGAGGAAAAGATCGACCAACGTTTCTTTCCCATTTTCCAGCAGTGCGCGATAGACGTTCACCGTGTCCTGATACAGCACGTTAGGATCTTGCATACCGTGTACCAGCAGCAGTGGCTTTTTCAACCCCGCTGTCAGCGGCAATAAAGAATACTTGCGCAGATTAGGCTTGCTGCGCTCAGTCTTGCCTATGGTGCGACCGCTGTACCAGCTGTTGTAGTTTTCCCATTCGGTTGGGCCTGCACCTGCAATCCCTGCAGCGAAGGTGTCTGGACTGGTGTACATCGTGTATTGGGTCTGGAAACCGCCGAAACTCCATCCTGTCAGGCCGATACGATGGCCATCAACACCCAAGTTTTTTTGCATGTATTGCGCCAGATCTTCGAGGTCTTCGGTTTGCGGTTTGCCAGCCTGTTCCCAGTTTGCATCGCTGAATTTGCGACCGTAATTGGAATGTCCGCGCGGATCAACGGCAACCGTCACGTAACCATTTTTTGCCGACATATACATGCCAAACATATAGGCAGTCTGCTGGAAGCTGTCGGTTTCAATGATGTGTCTGTCATTCAACGGGCCGCCGTAGGTGTACACGATGGCCGGACGCAGATCGCTGGTTTTCCAGTTCGCTGGCTTGAAAACATACGCCTGTATCTGGTCGCCGTGGCGGTTTTTGAAACTGAAACGTTCCGGTTGTTGTACATCAATCGCTTGCCACTGAGGATCGTGACTTTGCGTGAGGGGTGTGATTTTGCTGGTCTTCACGTCGATCAGTTTTAATTCCGGACGGTTTGACCACTGGCCTGCAACGCTGGCAAGTTTGTCGCCGGTATCGGCAACATCGCTGGCACGATGGAAGTCGCCGGGCTGTCCCAGTGCTTTCATTTCACCACTGGCGATATCGACTTTGTATGCATTCATCGACGCGAAGTCGTCTTTATTTGCCAGCACGAACATCGATTTACTGTCGGGTGTAAAACCGATAATCTGATGTGCTTCAAAATCACCTTTCAGAATGGCTTTAGCGCTGCCGCTGCCATTGCTGTTATCGGTACTGATGATGTAGGGCTGGCGATATCCCTGCTCGTCAAGTACCGCGATCAACTGTTTTCCGTCAGGAGTAAATTTTGGCTCCAGCACATTCACGACTTCATGGCCGACATTGCCGCGACGCTCGAACACTAAGGCTGGCTTGACACCTTCTTCTGCTTTGCCTACATAAATGCGCAGCAGATTTTTTTCGCGTTCCCAAGTTGAAAATGTATAGCGGCTGCCATCTTTGGCCCAGTTGACTTTACTCATTTCAAACCAGACATCTCCACCATTGTTGGTGAATACCGGTTGTGGCTGACGAACTGATGTATCGGCAACGCGGCGAATGTATAAGGCCGTTGCCGGGATTTTACGTTTGTCATCTGACACTTCGCGCGGCACTTTTTTTGCTGTCGCAAAGCGCTCGTTGTAATTCATGATTTCAACCTGACGCTCAGAAGATGGTTTCACTTTACCGGTTTCTTCGTCGACATCGGGTGCCACTGCGGAGATCGCCATCCATTGTTTATCTTCGCTCAGCACCGTGTTGGCGATGCTATATTTTTTCTCTGCATCATCGGGATGGATCAGTTCGCGATTCAACTGACGAATCGCACTGTTGTCAAAGGCGGCACTGTAGAGACTCTTGCTATCCATATAGATATAGCCTTTGTCATCCGCACGATAAGCGACGATGCGTTCTGCTTTGTCGGTTTGCGTCAGCCTTTCTACCTTGCCGCTGGCTGCCTGCAGACGGAATAAATCGCCGCGATACTGGAATATCAGTTCATTCTTTTTATTTGCCCAGGCCAGATAATCGACACCGGGATAGAGGTCACTGGGTTTCAGTTTTTCTTTGGCGATTTTCTTTTTCAGTTCATCGCGTAATTCCCATAATTCTTTTTGTTTGTCGCTGTCTTTATCGGCTTTACTGTCTTTTTTTTCGTCCGCTTTCGCTACCGCAGTATCGGTCGTACCACTGGTTTTTGCTGCTGCTTTCTCGGCAGCTTTTTCTTTTGCGGATTCTGCATCAGCTTCGGCTTTCTTCTTTGCATCGCGGGCTTTTTTATCGGCTAGCTCACGCTTCACTTCTTCTAAGCCAGCTTCTTCCCATTGTTGCAGATTGACTTTTTCGCCACGCAGATAAGCCGCGTGGGCTTCTGCTTTTGCCTGACGCTCTGTTTCTTCTTTTTCTTTTTGCTTCGCTTTCTTCTCGAATCGATCCCACACTTCCGGTGCATCGAAAGTCTTCATCAGTGCTGGAGAAGTGATCCGGCGGGTTTCACCTGTTTGCGTATCGTGCACATACAAATCAGAGCCGATTTCATTAAACGGATTCCAGACGTAAGCAAGGTAGCGGCCATCGTGGCTGAAGCTGATCACTTTCGCAGACTGCCCGGCGTAGGGCTTGGCACGAAAAACCTGTTCCAATGTCAGCTCGGCAGGGGTGACTTTAGCAATGACATTGCTGGCTGGCGCTGCATGGGCGATTTGCTGCGGTAACAGCGCTGCGCCTGAGCATGCAAGGGCAATACTGAGGGGGATAAATTTCGGAAACATAGCACTTGCCTTCATTTTTTTTATAAATTGGAACGAAGAGAACAACTGATCAGTTGTTCTCCGACGCGAAAAATACAGGATGTATCTGCGTTTTCCATATGCAAAAAGAGACATCTATTTTGCAGACGAACTGCATAGACTTGCACCTGTGGACAGAGTTCCTGGCAGATATAACTATTTTTATCTGCTTCCTTTCATTTGGCTTGGGATGCGCGAAATTGCTGAGAATAAAAGTTATCAAAAGTTCTTGATGCTTGTTGTTTTAGTGTTATAGTTAACTACAACACTAATTCATGTCGAAGTGGAGTGTGAATGTAGCGATATATCGAAGCTGAATGGATGAAGGCATCGCGTTTGGTGCAGTCAATGAAAATGAGGAGGGAATATGAGTGTCAACTGGCATGATCAGTCGCCGATCTACCGGCAACTGAAGGAGAAGGTGCAAGCCATGATACTGGACGGTGTTCTGAAGCCAGGCGATGCCTTGCCTTCTGTCAGACAGATTGCTGCGGATTATCAGATTAATCCGATCACGGTATCGAAGGCGTATCAGGAACTGGTCGATGAATCTTTAGTGGAAAAACGCAGAGGAATAGGTATGTATGTGACGGAAGGTGCATCAGACAAATTGCTGGCGACCGAGCGGCAGCGTTTTATCGAAGAAGAATGGCCAGCCATGCTGGATCGCATTCGCCGTTTAGGTATAGGCGCAGATGAATTGCTGGCGCAAATGAAACGCGACCAGACTAAAGGAGATGAATCATGAGCGTCGTGGTTTCCGCAAAAAATCTTTGTAAAAAATACGGTAAGCAGCGTGTTCTGGACAATATCAGTTTTGAGATTCCGGCTGGACGTATCGTTGGTCTGATCGGACCAAATGGTTCCGGCAAAACGACGACGCTCAAAGCCATACTTGGGCTAACGCCGTTTGACGGTGAAATGCAGGTACTGGGGCTGAATCCGCGCAGTGAGCGTGACGCTTTGATGCAGGAAATCAGTTTTATTGCTGACGTGGCGATATTACCTTCGTGGCTGACCGTACGTCAGGCAATCGATTTTGTTGAGGGCGTGCATCCGAAATTCAATCGTACGAAAGCGGAGCGTTTTTTGGCAAAGACCAAATTGCAACCGCAACAGAAAGTTAAATCCATGTCGAAAGGCATGGTGGTGCAACTGCATCTGGCACTGGTGATGGCGATTGATGCAAAGCTGCTGGTGCTGGATGAGCCGACGCTGGGCTTGGATATTCTCTATCGCAAACAGTTCTATCAGGATTTGCTGGAAGATTATTTTGATCAGAACAAAACCATCATTATCACCACGCACCAGGTCGAGGAAATCGAGCACGTACTCAGTGATGTCATGTTCGTCCAGGATGGGCAAATCCGCCTCTCTTCCAGTATGGAGGAACTGGAGCGTCGTTTTATCGAATTGATTGTGCGTGATGAATTTGTAGATCGTGCGCAAGCCTTGCAGCCTATCGATCAACGGAAAACATTTGGGCAGACAACGATGCTGTTTGACGGTGTCAACCGTGAACAATTGGCTCAATTTGGAGAAACCAGACAACCGAGCGTCGCCGACTTATTTGTGGCGATGATGAAGGGGGGGGAAGTATGAAAACGATGAAGTTTTTATTATTGCGGGAATGGTGGGAGAGCCGTCAGTTATTTATCCGGACGGGTTTGATCCTGATCGCTTTATCTGTTGTATCCGCAATTATTTCTGCCATCGTGATGCAAGACCCTGGCGCATCCCGTATCTTGCCTGGTGCTGTACTGACAGCCGAGCAACTGAGTAACGAAGTGGATGGCATTGCCGGACATAGCTTGGCAGGACGGATGTTTGGTTTTTGCGTTGCCATGATTTTTTTCATGTACTCGTATTTTTCCGGAGCCCTGAGTGAGGAAAGGAAAGACCGCAGTATTCTGTTCTGGAAATCTTTGCCGGTCTCTGACGCGCAAACGGTGATGGCCAAAGTGTTGTTCGGAGTGCTGGCGATTCCTCTTTTCATGTTGGTCGCTTCAATCATTTCCAATATTCTGGCGTTAAGCATCTTATGCATCGGCCATGCTTTACAAGGGCGCTGGCTGTTTTTATCGGTATTCAGTCATGCAGGACTCTGGTCGCCGGTTCTTGATACCTTAAGAGTTTTTCCGGTGTTTATTTTGTGGTCATTACCAACGGTGGGTTGGTTGTTGCTGGTCTCCAGCGTGCTGACCAAGCGGGTCGGTTTGTGGGCGGTACTGGGGCCGGTCGCCGTCTTTTTGCTGCTGGTTCTGCTCTGCAAATCTTTGAATATGACGCTCGATTCTTTTGTCTATTTGTGGCTGGGACGCTTGCTATTTAGTCTTTTGCCATTCAGTTGGTTATTGAACGCCGAATTACTCAAACAGCATAACGGGTTTAAAAATGTGCTGGATTCTATCGTGCGTTCAGCACCAACGGATAGTTGGGATACATTCCTGCATCTGAATATCTGGTGCGGAGTGCTGGTCGGTGTATTATTCATCTACGGAGCTATCCGTATGCGGACTTACCGCGAGTGATCGTTAAAAAGGCCTGAAACACATCGGTTTCAGGCCTTTTTATTTTTTAATCTCTTATGTCAGCGTGCCGGTCTGACGACCAAGGCCACGCCTGCCAGCGCAATACTCATTCCTGCTAACGCAGTCAGGGTGAATTGCTCACCAAACATCAGCCACGCCATCGCAGCGGTGACGGCCGGTACCAGATACATATAGCTGGTGACTTTGGTTGCTTCGCCGTGCCGTATCATGATGTACAAAACGGAGATGCCGATACCGGATAGCACCAGAACAGACCATGCAAGTGCGCCGAAAAATTGTGGTGTCCACAATATAGTTTGCGTTTCCAGCATCCATGCAAATGGCGCGGTAACCAGCAACGACGCCGCAAATTGAATCACTTGCCCGGTCCGCACATCAAACGAAGGGCAGGTTTTTTTCTGATACAGCGTGCCTATCGTCATCGCAAATAAGGCCATCACGGCCAGACTGACGCTGGTCAGTGACAAAGCGACGACAGAAATTTTATTCGCCACGACCAGACCCACGCCAGCGATACCGAAAGCTAGCCCCAGCCACTGTTTGCCACGGATGCGTTCGCCGATGAACGGCCCCATGACAGCGGTCAGAATAGGTTGGATATTAGCGATCAGCGCCGCCACACCAGCAGGCATGCCGAGTTTGACAGCACACCAGATACCCCCGAGATACAAGGCTTGCATCAGTATGCCCGCGATGGCAATTGGTAACAGGTCTTTGCGGGCGGGCCACGGTGCACGCATGAGTATGGCGAGCGTCAGCATCATAACGACCACGCCCAGATAGCGCATGCATAAAAACGTCAGAGGCTCTGCATAGGGCAGACCATACTTGGCGACCACATAACCGGACGCCCAGATAAAGATGAAAATGGCGGGCAAAGATTTCAGTAACAAGCTCTGGTTTGATTGCATACGAGATTCATTCGTTCGGGGTGGATGTTTAATGGTTTAGCGTTGTTGTCCGGGTGTTGGATGCGAGCGTCGCTACCAGATATTGGCGACCATTTTTCTATATCTTCGCATAAAGCTTTTTGGGCATAGATGAAAAAAAACCTGTGATGCCGAAACATGCACAGGTTTTTTTCATCTGTTCCAACTGATGTCAGAACAGACCCGGTAACACGGTAACTTACGCCAGGTTCGCTGCAGCGAAATCCCAGTTAACCAGCGCCCAGAATGCTTCCAGATATTTTGGACGGGCATTACGGTAGTCGATGTAGTAAGCGTGTTCCCACAGATCGCAAGTGATCAGTGGTTTGTCTGTTGTTGTCAGCGGTGTCGCTGCATTCGATGTGTTGACGATATCCAATGTACCGTCAGCTTTTTTCACCAGCCATGTCCATGAAGAACCGAAGTTGCCGACAGCCGATTTATTGAAGGCTTCTTTGAATGCATCGAAAGAACCCCATTTTGCGTTGATCGCGTCAGCCAGTGCACCAGTAGGAGCGCCACCACCATTAGGTTTCAGGCCATTCCAGTAGAAAGTGTGATTCCAGATTTGCGCAGCATTGTTGAATACGCCAGCGGAAGATTTTTTAACGATTTCTTCGAGTGTGGAATTTTCGAATTCCGTACCTTTGATCAGGTTGTTCAGGTTGGTCACATAAGTCTGGTGATGTTTGCCGTAGTGATATTCCAGTGTTTCTTTGGAAATGTGCGGAGCCAGAGCGTCCAATGCATAGGGCAATGCCGGTAAGGTATGTTCCATGATGTGTCCTTTTAGTTTTCTTCAGTGGGTTCCGTTTGAACGACGAACGGGTAAAACAGCCATTGTAAGCGTTTGTGCAAAAGCTTGCAGCGCCGCCGTGTGGTTTTCCGGATTTACGTCTGCATCGCCAGATAGCATGGGCCAGTTCAGACTATGCTATCAACGTCATCGGGTCGCCTGGTTTGCTCTCATTGATCCAGGCTGGTCTGGACGCTGCTGATGCCCACGTCAGCACTGCCGTTTGCCAGACGGATGTTGACCAGACTCTGCGGGTGCAACTCGTGTGTTGAACGCAGGAGTTTGCCTTTGTGGTCGCGGATAATCGCGTATCCACGATCCAGCGTGCGTTGCGGATTTAGTAATTCCAGCTGTGTTTGCAGCGCGCTCAGTTGCTGGCGTTGCTGTGACAGCGCGTGGCGCTGGCATTGCTGCAAGCGATGCCGGAGTTCGTTGACTTGTGTACGTGCCGAATTCACATCAGGGCGCTGGTTTTTCAGTTGCGTGTTCAGTTGTGCCAGTGCGTGGCGCGAACGTTGCAAGGGAATTCCGCTGCTGTAACGCAAACTTTGCAGGCAATGCTGCAATTGCTGTCGTTTTAATGAAATCGCCGCTGCCGGGCTGAGCAGACGGCGTGAAAGCCAGTCCAGCGTCTGATTCTGGGTCGCGAGTTGTCTGTGCGTTGCTCTTTGCATGCGTTGTTGCTGCTGCTCCAGCCCTGCGATCCAGTCGGCACGCGGTGTTGCGGCGAGCTCTGCGGCGGCCGTCGGCGTAGCTGCGCGCATATCGGCGGCGAAATCGGCAATCGTAAAATCGGTTTCATGGCCGATGCCGGCAATCACTGGCATGGGGCAGTTGGCGATGGTGCGGGCGACGATTTCTTCATTGAATGCCCATAAATCTTCTATGCTGCCACCACCGCGGCAGACCAGCAGCACATCGCATTCTTCGCGTGCGGCAGCGGTGGCTATCGCCTGCGCGATTTTGGCACCAGCGCCTTCGCCTTGTACCAGCGTCGGATACAGGATGACCTGAATATGCGGCACACGACGGCGCAATGTCGTCAGCACGTCGCGCAATGCGGCTGCCTGCGGGCTGGTGACGATGCCTATGGTTTTCGGGAAGACCGGCAGCGGGCGTTTGCGTTCCTGATCAAATAAGCCTTCCTGGCCCAGCTGCGCCTTCAGACGTAAAAAAGCTTCATACAGGTTGCCGACCCCGGCACGACGTATCGCTTCCACGCTGAGCTGGTAATCACCGCGCGGCGCATACAGCGTCACCAGCGCCCGCACCTCGACTTTATCGCCCTCGCGCGGCTGGAAATCAGCATACTGGGCGCGCCCCCGAAACATCACTGCACGTACTTGGGCCGCGCTGTCTTTGAGGGTGAAATACCAATGTCCAGAGCTGGCGCGGGTGAAATTCGATATTTCGCCGGAAACCCAGGTCAGTGGGATATTGCGTTCCAATAATTGCGCCACGGCGCTGTTAAGCGCCGAAACACTGATGACAGCGCTTGTCGCAATTGAGTTTGAAGGGCGGGAATCAGTGTTCATGAGGCATACAATCAAAAAAGCTGTCCACAGAAGCTTGTGGCGGTCACCAGCATGTCATTACGACAGTAATAAGTCAAAAGAAATGCAAATTCTGAATATAAGTCCTTGATTTTTATTATCAATCTCTCTGCAAATAAATCAGGCAATATGAAAAAATCCTTACAAATCAATGGAGTTACAGAACGATACAAGGCTTGTGCACAAACTTATCCACAGAA
Source organism: Undibacterium sp. FT79W (assembly GCF_014284215.1). Taxonomy (NCBI): domain Bacteria; kingdom Pseudomonadati; phylum Pseudomonadota; class Betaproteobacteria; order Burkholderiales; family Oxalobacteraceae; genus Undibacterium; species Undibacterium sp. FT79W. Next base: position 521,025 of record NZ_JACOGB010000001.1, read on the forward strand.
TAAGTGCATAAACTGTGGGTATCTTCAAAGCAGTGACGGGAAGCAGGTTTTGCTTATATTTTATGCAGAACAATATTTCTGAATAAAATCATGGAGTTAGTGCGTTTTCTTTTCCTTTTGCACAGTCTTGTCCACAAAAAATGTGAGAAAAATGGACTTGTTCACAGAAAAAATTGCTTTGTAAGTAATTATTTCTTTGCGATCTAGTCTTTTTAACGTGTGCTTAAAAAACAGGCTTTATAAAATAGTTGATATAAATCATGGAGTTAACATGATTCCCCAGTCTTTTTCACAATGTTGTCCACAAAAAATGTGCAAAAAGTCAGAGTTATCCTCTGCAGAGGCCGGATACTTTCGGTTTTGTGATCATAAAAAGGTAATGAACAGCCTCAAAACCTGATTTGCCCAATTTTTAAGCTGATTATATTTATCTATATAAATCAATTAATTGCAGCTCTTTTTCAGCATTCTGCACAAATTTGTCCACATAATTTGTGCAAAACAATAGAGTTGTCCACTGCGCGCACAGGCTTGCTGCTATTTTGTGCAAAATGGCTGAAAAAAAGCACTTTGCCTAAATAATTTGCAGAAGATTAATCTATTTATAAATCAGGGACTTAACTTGTTTCGCAGCGCTTGTACACAAGCTTGTCCACATAAAGTGTGCAGAAATAAGAAAAAATATGGCCGGGAAAACCCGGTATTTACCCTGATCAAGTTTGCCTAATTCTTGAGCGCTACCGGAAATCTTTTTTATTTCAAAGGCTTACGGTGCTATGCCATACTTATCCACAAGCTTGCGCACAGATTTTGTGTAAAACATCGGAGATATGCACAGACGTCGTTTTTTTCATAAGTACCCTTGCCCGTCAGCACACAAAGCGCTACATTGCGGGGTTGGATTTCTGAACCTACTAGGAGTGCGCTTTGTTCGCCATCATTCAAGCTGCCGGCTGGCCTATTTATCTGTTGTTGATTTCTTCCGTGATCGCCTTAACGCTGATTATTGAGCGCAGTTTTTCCTTGCGCCGCAATAAAATTCTGCCATCGACCCTGCTCGATGAAGTGATACGGGTGTATCAGTCGGGTAAGGTAAAGCCGGAAGTAATACAGCAGCTCGCTGGCAATTCCCCTCTGGGTAAAGTACTGGCTGCGGGTTTGCGTAACGTCAGCGCGCCACGCGAAGTGATGAAAGAGTCCATCGAAGAAGCTGGTGCGGCGGTCGCACATGAGCTGGAGCGGTTCTTGACGACGCTGGGCACGATTGCCTCATTGGCGCCATTGATGGGCTTGTTCGGCACAGTGGTCGGGATGATAGAAATTTTCGGTTCACAAACGGCGACGGGCGCGAATCCGGCGCAATTGGCGCATGGTATTTCGGTTGCCTTGTACAACACGGGTTTTGGTCTGCTGATCGCGATGCCGGCGCTGGTCGCTTATCGCCATTTCAGAGCCCTGGTGGACAGCCTTGTGGTCGATATGGAACAACAGGCAGTCAAATTCGTTGATGTTGTGCATAGCGCCAGAAAGTAAATATGAACTTTCGTAAAGGAAAGGGCAGGGAAGAGCCTGAAATTAACCTGATCCCGTTTATTGACGTGCTGCTGGTCATCCTGATTTTTCTGATGGTGACGACGACGTATAGCCGTTTCACCGAATTACAGATCACACTGCCAACCGCAGACGCCGAAAAAGCACAGGAAAAGCCAAATCAGATTGATATCGGTATTGATGCGCAAGGGCGCTACAAGATCAATAATCAGGCGGTTTCTTTTCTGGATACTGCGACGCTGGCCGAGGATTTGCGGCGTGCCAGTGCAGCGCTGGCCGAGGGCTCGACTGGCGCACAGGCTGAGCCCGTTGTGATCATCAATGCCGATCGGGCAGCGACGCACCAGTCGGTGATCGATGTGCTGGAAGCGGCCCGTATCGCCGGATTAGCCAAAGTGACATTCGCAGCCCAGGCTGGAAGCCGCAGTAAATAAGCCTCTCCGGGGTGGTGATTTTGGGGAGTATGTGAATACGATGCCCACAACCCCAATGTTTTAGCGGACAATTTCATTTTTGAATAGCATACTACCGGGGAGTATCTTACTCCCCGCTTGTTTTTTAGCAGAGGAAAAACGATGCGGATCTGGCTGGAATCCTGGCTGTTGCAGGCGTGGCAAAAGCGCGGCGTCGTGGCGTGCTTATTGTGGCCGCTGTCCAGACTGTTTCAGCTGATTGTCACGTTCCGCTTCGGCTTGTTTGTGCTGGGTTACAAAGCGCAAGTGAAACTCAGTGTGCCGGTGATCGTGGTCGGCAATATCTATGTCGGTGGCACCGGCAAAACCCCGTTGGTGATCTGGCTGGTGCAGCAATTGCAGGCGGCGGGTTACCGGCCTGGCGTTATTTCGCGTGGCTATGGGGCGCAAGCCGACAACGTGACGCTGCTGACGGCGGATGCGCTGGCGTCACAGGTCGGCGATGAGCCGCTGTTGATCGCGCAACGCACGGGTGTTCCGGTGGCCGTCGGGCGGGATCGCGTTGCTGCGGCGCGTGCATTGCTGGCATCGCATACGGAGGTGAATATCCTGATTGCCGACGATGGCTTGCAGCATTATTTTCTGGCGCGTGATATCGAAATCATGTTGTTCGATCAGCGTGGTGCCGGTAATGGCTGGATGTTACCTGCGGGCCCTTTACGCGAACCGATACAAAGACGACGTGATTTCACCGTCCTCAACGCACCTGCAGAGATCAGCGCCGCAGCGGTGCCCGGTATTCCGGCTGACGCGGTTCGCATGCAATTACAGGCGCAACAGGCGTATCAACTGGCAGAGCCGGAATGTCGTCAACCCCTCGCCAATTTTGCTGCAAAGCGTTTGTGTGCGGTTGCTGGCATAGGTCATCCGCAGCGTTTTTTCACGACGCTGGCTAACGCGGGGTTGCAATGTGAAGGCGTAGCGTTGCCGGATCATTTCGCTTTCGATGCCGCGACTTTTCAGGCCATCGCTGCCGATTGCATTCTGATCACGGAAAAGGATGCAGTAAAATGTCGACAAATTCCTGCATTGCAAAACGATGCCCGCATCTGGGTTGTGCCTGTTGAGGCACAACTCGGCGGCACATTTGCAGCAGATCTACTTCAAATGATTTCGGAGAAAAAGCATGGAAGCTCGCCTGCTTGATATTTTGGTTTGTCCTGTCTGCAAGGGACCTTTGGTCTACAACAAAGCTGCGCAAGAATTAATTTGCTATGCCGATAAACTGGCGTTTCCTGTGCGTGACGATATTCCTGTGATGTGGACAGATCAGGCGCGCACCCTGACGCAAGAAGAAATCGACGCGCGCTGAACGGGGCGCCGTATGAGTTTCATCGCCATTATTCCGGCGCGACTGGCATCGAGTCGCCTGCCAAATAAACCGCTTGCGGATATCGCTGGTAAACCGATGGTGGTGCGCACTGCCGAACGTGCGCTGGCATCCGGTGCCAGTGCGATCATGGTGGCAACCGACCATGCCGATATTGTCGCCGCTTGTGAGGCGCATGGTGTGCCTGTGCGCATGACGCGCCCGGATCATCCGTCTGGCACTGATAGGATTGCAGAGGTGGCCGCCAGCATGCAATTGCCAGCAGACGCGGTGGTGGTCAATGTGCAGGGCGACGAACCCTTAATTGATCCGGCACTGATCGGTGCTACGGCAGCATTGGTGAATGCGCAGGTGCCGATGGCGACCGCAGCGCATCCCTTGCATGACGTCGCTGAAGTTTTTAATCCGAATGTGGTGAAAGTGGTGCTGGATAAATCCGGCCGCGCTTTGTATTTTTCACGCGCAACGATCCCTTGGCATCGCGACGCGTTTGCGGCAAGTCGTGAGCAGCTGCCGGCTGGCTATACGCCGTTGCGGCACATTGGTCTGTATGCCTATCGCAATGATTTTTTACAACAATACCCGCAACTCGATATCTCGCCTCTGGAGCAGATCGAAGCACTGGAACAGTTACGCGTGCTGTGGCATGGATATCCAATCGCGGTGCATGTGACGCAGGATAGCCCGGCAGCCGGTGTGGATACGCAGGAAGATCTGGAACGGGTTCGTCGTATTTTTTCAGGAAAATGAGCTAAAACATTGATGAACTCTGGATTGATTTCATATTCAGACAGCAATAAGCCCTGAAATTGTGGTAAGTTTCGTGAAAAGATTCTGTGTTATTACTACTAAAAGAAAAACAATTCCGTAGTGTTACGCAGTAAATTAAAAAAGATTCCGCATGCTCCCTTGCGAGCGTGCAAGCAAATTCAAACTCGTCTTAGGAAATAAAATGCGTCTTATTTTGTTAGGAGCGCCAGGTGCTGGTAAAGGCACGCAGGCTAATTACATCAAAGAAAAATTCAATATTCCGCAAATCTCGACTGGCGATATGTTACGCGCCGCAGTCAAAGCCGGTACACCACTCGGTCTGGAAGCAAAAAAAGTCATGGATGCAGGTGGTTTGGTTTCTGATGACATCATTATCGGTCTGGTCAAAGATCGTTTGAAAGAAAGCGATTGTGCAAACGGTTATCTGTTCGATGGCTTTCCGCGTACAACGCCACAAGCCGATGCGATGAAAGAAGCTGGTGTCGCGATTGATTATGTATTGGAAATCGATGTTCCTGATGAAGCGATTGTTGACCGCATGAGCGGCCGTCGTGTGCATCCGGGTTCAGGTCGTACTTATCACGTCAAATACAATCCGCCAAAAGTGGCTGGGAAAGATGACGTGACAGGTGAAGATCTGATACAGCGTGACGACGATAAAGAAGAAACCGTTAAAAAACGTTTGTCTGTCTATCACGAACAAACAGAAGTGCTGGTTGGCTATTATGGTGACTGGGCGAAATCAGGTCAGCCCGGCGCGCCTAAATACCGCAAGATTGCGGGAGTAGGGCCAGTCGAGACCATACGCGACAGCGCCTTCGCTGCATTAGCGGAATAAGAGGAGTAAGAGGAAGCGGACAATATGTCCGCTTTTTTTTCGTCTCTGCTCCTGTTGTGCCTGAACTGGTCATGTACTGAGTTTTTCTGTCGTCTCTGAGCATACGCCGCAGATGACGCTGTCTGACAACTACAACAACAGGAGGAGTCACCATGGTAACGAGTCTCTGGTTTGTGATCGCATGCGGCATGATTGCCGTGCTATACGGTTTGCTGTCGCGTCGCTGGATATTAAAGCAGGACGCAGGCACACCGCGTATGCAGGAAATCGCGGCGGCGATACAGCAAGGTGCATCGGCTTATCTGGCACGACAATACCGCACGATAGCACTGGTGGGCGTGATCCTGTTCATTGCGATTGCCGCGATTCCCGGGCTTGGGCTGACAACTGCCTGCGGCTTTCTGATCGGTGCGGTATTGTCGGGCGCCTGTGGTTTTATCGGCATGAATGTATCGGTACGGGCGAACGTGCGTACCGCGCAGGCAGCGACCAAAGGGATCAATGAAGCGCTGGATGTCGCCTTCCGTGGCGGTGCGATTACCGGCATGCTGGTCGTCGGGCTCGGCTTGTTAGGTGTCACCGGTTTTTACTGGATACTCATTGTTTCTGCGCCACATGGCATGGGACTGACGCTGAGTCAGCACGATGTGATTCAGCCCTTGATCGGACTCGCCTTTGGCGCTTCGCTGATTTCTATTTTTGCACGGCTGGGCGGTGGGATTTTCACTAAAGGTGCCGATGTCGGAGCAGATCTGGTCGGCAAAGTCGAAGCCGGTATTCCTGAGGATGATCCGCGCAACCCTGCCGTGATTGCCGATAACGTTGGTGACAATGTCGGTGATTGTGCCGGTATGGCAGCAGATTTATTTGAAACTTATGTCGTGACGCTGATTGCGACGATGTTACTGGGCGCACTGGTCGTCACTAACGCTGTCACGCAAGCGATTGTTTATCCCTTGCTGCTGGGGGCGGTGTCGATACTGGCCTCGATTGTCGGTTGTTCTGCTGTCAAAGCCAGACCCGGTAAAAAAATCATGTCAGCGCTGTATACCGGCTTATGGTGGGCCGCCGGTTTGTCGCTGATCGGCTTTGCGATCGTTACCTGGCTGGTGTGGCCCGACGATGCAATGCGCTGGCGCATGATGGGCGCGACCGCGGTTGGTATCGTGCTGACTGGCCTGATGGTGTACATCACTGAATATTACACAGGAACCGATTTTAAGCCGGTACAACACGTTGCCCAGGCATCGACGACTGGCCACGGTACCAACATCATTGCCGGTCTGGGCGTGTCGATGAAATCGACCGCGTGGCCTGTGCTGGCGGTGTGCGCTGCCATTCTGAGTTCTTACAGCTTTGGCGGCTTATATGGTATTGCGATTGCTGCGACGGCGATGCTGTCGATGGCGGGCATCATCGTTGCTCTTGATGCGTATGGCCCGATTACAGATAACGCTGGTGGTATCGCTGAAATGTCAGAAATGCCAGCGTCTGTCAGGGCCATTACCGATCCGCTGGATGCGGTTGGCAACACCACCAAAGCGGTGACCAAGGGCTATGCGATAGGCTCAGCGGGTCTGGCTGCATTGGTATTGTTTGCCGACTACACTCATGCTTTAGATGCGGTCGGTAAATCGACGGCGTTTGATTTGTCTAATCCCCAGGTCATTGTCGGGCTGTTTATCGGTGGCTTGATTCCCTATCTGTTTGGCGCGATGGCGATGGAAGCTGTGGGGCGTGCCGCTGGTGCCGTGGTGGTGGAGGTGCGCCGCCAGTTCCGCGAGATCAAAGGCATTATGGATGGCAGCGGCAAACCAGAGTACGACAAGGCGGTCGATATGCTGACCACGTCAGCTATCCGGGAAATGATCTTGCCGTCGCTGTTGCCCGTGATTGTGCCGGTGCTCGTTGGTTTGCTACTGGGGCCAGCCGCTTTGGGCGGATTATTAATGGGGACGATAGTGACAGGATTATTCGTCGCCATTTCGATGACGACGGGTGGCGGTGCCTGGGATAACGCAAAGAAATATATCGAGGATGGTCATTACGGTGGCAAAGGCTCAGAGGCGCATAAGGCGGCTGTGACCGGTGATACGGTGGGCGACCCATATAAAGACACTGCCGGACCAGCCGTGAATCCTTTGATCAAAATTATTAATATTGTTGCCTTATTGCTTGTGCCACTGCTACCGCATCCGCATCCAGTACTACAGTCGGCTGGCGGTAGTACAACAAGTGTTTCTACCTCATCTGCCGCTGTCGTCCTCGTTCCTGCTGTACCTCCGCCCGAGGGGATTCTGTCAGTGTCGGTACAGAAATAGATGCAAGATCAAATTAGAAAAAGACACAGACATAAACGGAATATTTGATTCAGATAAAAAAGATGCGTGCCAGAACAGCGGAGCATCTTTTTTCTTTTAGCGGTGCGGCAAACTTGGATACAATACAGATATGACGTTTACGTAAACGTAATGCGTTTGCATTGCCCGTTTGAATGCAAGCCCAATATCTGTTCAGATTTTCACATCAATAGCATTAGTTTGCTATTTCTTAACCAAAACGAAAGAGACAGAACATGCAAATCCAACATGGTGTTTTTATTATTACTGGTGGTGCTTCCGGTCTGGGTGCCGCGACGGCAAAGATGATTGCTGCCAATGGCGGTAAAGTTGTGCTGGCAGATGTGCAGGTGGATGCTGGTGAGAAACTGGCTGCAGAATTGGGCGGGATCTTCGTGAAGTGTGACGTGACTTCAGAAGCTGATGGCAAAGCGGTTGTCGACGCCGCGACTGCCTTGGGTACTGTACGTGGTCTGGTGAATTGCGCGGGCGTTGCGCCTGCGGTTAAAACTGTTGGTAAAGACGGACCACATCCGCTTGACGTATTTCAGCGTGTCGTCAATATTAATCTGATTGGCACGTTCAATATGTGTCGTCTGGTTGCTGATGCGATGGCAAAAACAGACGCGACCGAACAAGGCGAGCGTGGTGTGATTATTAATACCGCATCGGTCGCGGCGTATGATGGACAAATTGGTCAGGCAGCATATGCATCCTCTAAAGCAGCGGTTGTCGGGCTGACCTTGCCGATGGCGCGTGATTTATCCCGCAGTGGGATTCGTGTCATGACAATTGCGCCGGGTATTTTTGAAACACCGATGTTGCTGGGCATGCCGCAAGAAGTGCAGGACGCGTTAGGAAAGATGGTGCCGTTCCCACCTCGTCTCGGCAAGCCGGAAGAATATGCACATTTATCCAAAGCGATTATTGAAAACGTGATGCTGAACGGTGAAACTATCCGTCTGGATGGCGCTATCCGTATGCAGCCAAAATAACGTTGCGATATCGTTGATGTATCGTTGATGTTGTCAGAGAGCGCAGCGTCTGTGCCTGATCTGATGACAATTTCGTTACAGGCTAATACACTAGGGCGAACACTTGTTTGCCCTTTTTTTATTGTCGGAGTCTGATGAATTCTCATTCTGAAACTGGATTAATCCTGACCGGTGGTGGCGCCCGCGCAGCCTACCAGGTTGGCGTGCTGGATGAAATTGCCAGGATTCTGGTTGAGGAAGCATCCTGGTCGCCTGCCACTAACCCTTTCGGTATTATCTGCGGTACCTCTGCCGGTGCCATCAATGCGACGGCTCTGGCTTGTCGTGCTGATCATTTTGGCGAGTCGGTCGCGCATGTGCTCAAGGTCTGGGAAAACTTTGAAGCAGCACAGGTCTACCGGTCTGATTCTTTAGGTGTCATCCGGACAGGCGCTCGCTGGCTGACCTTGTGGTCATTTGGCTGGTTGCTGAATAAATGGCGTCAGTCGCCACCCAATTCTCTGCTGGATAGTTCGCCACTTGCAGATTTGCTGAACCGGATGCTGGATTTGCCGCGATTAGACGCCGCACTGCAATCGGGCGCTTTGCGGGCTTTGGCGGTGACGGCCTCGTCGTACACGTCTGGTCATCACTTAACTTTTTATCAGACTCTGGCAGATATTGCACCATGGGTACGCAGTCAGCGTTTGTCGCAACGTGACTTTATCGCTGTCTCACATTTAATGGCATCAGCAGCAATTCCATTTATTTTTCCCGCCGTTCCATTGAATTGGGGAGGCCATCTTCAATATTGCGGTGACGGTTCTATGCGCCAGTTGGCACCGATTTCCCCAGCGATCCATCTGGGGGCGAAGAAAGTGCTGATCGTGGGTGCTGGCAGGCTGGCGGAACCACCTGCCGCAAGTGCGGATCATGCGCAATATCCCAGTCTTGCTCAAATTGCCGGTCATGCTCTTTCCAGTATTTTTCTCGATAGTCTCGCCGTTGATATTGAACGGTTGACGCGGATTAATAAAACCTTGTCCTTGTTGCCCAAAGAAGCCCTCGCAAATGCGCCGTTGCGCCCAGTAGAGTTACTGGTGATTGCACCTTCTGAACGTCTGGATGAAATTGCGAGTCGCCATACCGGCAGCTTACCTTTGCCCGTTCGAACTATGCTGGGAGGCGTCGGTGCAACCGAGGCACGTGGCGCGGCATTGGCGTCCTATCTTTTGTTTGAAGCAAGTTACACGCGCGAATTGATTGCGCTGGGCAGACGTGATACCAGGGCAAAGCAAGAAGATGTATTAAATTTTTTTCGTTCAGAAGACGACATTCTCAAACGATAGCAGGTTGGTCGGCTATGAATGAAGGTTGATACATGGCGAGCAAACCGTTAATCTACGGTTTAGTTCACCGTTTGCATAATGCTAAATTAATGAGTAGTTAATGAGAAATTTTCGATTTTTTCGCCAGTACTTTCTCTTTTTGATGATTGCTTTACTTGCTTCTGTTGCATTTGCAAAAGATAATATCGGTATCGTGTTCGTCAGCGAACTTCCACGCGAAGCACAGACAACCCTGATGCTGATTAAGCAAGGTGGCCCGTTTCCATATGAAAAAGATGGCGTTGTTTTTGGTAATTACGAGTCCAGACTCCCAAAGCAAAAGCGTGGCTATTATCACGAATACACAGTCAAAACCCCGAGAGCCCGCAATCGTGGTGCTCGCCGCATCATCGCTGGCGGAATACCGGCGCAATCCGGGGAGTACTACTATACCGATGACCATTACGAAAGTTTTCGGCGTATCAGAGAATAATTATGATCTCATCACCTGAGGGAGAAATGGATTTATTAGTAACAGTGGCGCCGAATGCCGTGCAGTCGATTCGGGCTTTTCGTGTTCCTGACCTGCAGGCGGAAGCGGCACATCTGGGGCAGCACTTTTTGTACGCATATTGTCTTGACACGACGACCAAGCAACAAGTTTTGGCTAAAATTGCTGCATCTTTCGGTTTTCCAAAACATTTCGGGAAAAATTTTGACGCTCTGTATGATTGCCTGACAGATATGATTCATCAGGCAGGTCCACAACCCGGCTTTGTCATTGTTCTGGAGCAATTACCAAATACACCGAAATTCGATAAAGAAGCGCGTGAGATTTTATTAGACGTGTTTCGTGATGCCGCCGATTTCTGGGCAGAAAAGAAAGTTGCTTTTCGGGTATTTTATTCGTTTGAATAATGATCTCAATGTTGCCAGACTAAAATGCCGGCGCTGATGACCGGCATTTTTATTTGGGAGTCAGTGCCTTACAGCGTTACAATGCCGCCATGAAAAAGATCGTTATTCTCATTTCTGGTCGTGGTAGTAATATGCGGGCAATCGTTGATGCCTGCATTTCACAAAAATGGCCAGCACAGATTGCTGCCGTAATCAGTAACAAAGCCGATGCCAGTGGTTTGGCCTACGCTGCCGGACTTGGCATAGATACAGCCGTTGTCGTCAGTAAAGAATTTTCGTCTCGCGAAGCATTCGACCGTGTGCTGCAGCAGAAGATTGACGAATATTCGCCTGATCTTGTTGTCCTGGCGGGTTTTATGCGGATTCTCACACCTGCATTTGTAGAGCATTATGCCGGGCGTTTGCTGAATATACATCCATCATTGTTGCCGAGTTTTACTGGCCTTGCGACACACCGGCAGGCACTGGATGCTGGCGTCAAGGTGCATGGCGCGACGGTGCATTTTGTGACCGCGGAGCTTGATCACGGGCCGATTGTTGCTCAGGCAGTTGTTCCGGTCAAAGCGGATGATACCGAGGACAGTCTGGCTCTTCGCGTACTGGAGCAGGAGCATGCCATTTATCCACAGGCGGTACGCCTGTTTGTGGAAGACAAAATCAATATTACTGACCACATCGTTACGGTCAGTGAATAAACAGGTCAACATTGACCGATATAGAATTTTAAGGAAGCAGTATGAGATTACCTCCCGCCATTACTGGCCACACAGAAGAAGTTTTACGCGAGATTTTACGTTTTACCGGTCCAGCCGATGGTACTTTATCCCGCTATTTCCGCGAACATCCGCGCCTTGGTTCGCGCGAACGCGGCGTGATCGCTGAAGCGATTTACGGCTTGTTGCGGAATAAATCGGTATATACCAATTTTGCTGAATCTGGTTCCGGTTCGCCGATGCGACGTCTGACCTTACTTGGTCTGGCAGATGCTGTCGGCGCTGAATCCTTGGGTGGCCTCACCGAAGACGAAACCAGCTGGTTAGAACGGGTAATGCAAATCGATCGCTCACATTTACCCGTCGTAATGAAGGCTAATTTACCTGCCTGGCTGTGGGAAAAATTAAGTGAGCGTTTTGGTGAAGAGAAGGCGCTGGCGCTGGCGGAATCATTGAATACACCTGCTTCTCTTGATTTACGTGTGAACTCGATGAAATCTAATCGTGATGATGTCGCTGCGGCGCTTGCGCAGGCACCGATTATTGCCGAGCCGACACCGTATTCCAGCACTTGTTTGCGGGTAAAGAAAAAGCCATCGATACAGAATTTGCCGTTATTTAAAGACGGCACGATAGAAGTTCAGGACGAAGGTAGTCAGTTACTCGCGCAACTGGTTGGCGCCCGACGTGGTGAAATGGTTGCCGATTTTTGCGCTGGTGCCGGTGGTAAGACATTGGCACTCGGTGCGACGATGCGCAACACAGGTCGTTTATACGCATTTGATATTTCTGAGAAGCGTCTGGCGAAGCTGAAACCACGTCTCGCCCGCAGTGGCTTATCAAACGTGCATCCGGTTGTGATTGCGCATGAGAAGGACGCAAAAATTAAGCGCTTGGCAGGCAAGCTTGATCGTGTGCTGGTTGATGCACCATGCAGTGGCCTCGGGACTTTACGCCGCAATCCTGACGTCAAATGGCGCCAGACGGTCGAAGGTGTGGCGGAACTGAATGTAAAGCAAGCTTCTATTCTGGCGAGTGCCTCTCGCATGGTGAAAGCTGGTGGTCGTTTGGTATATGCGACATGCAGTATTCTGGATGAAGAGAATGAAGCGATTGTTCAGGCTTTCCTGGCGGAACATGCTGATTTCACTTTAGTTCCGGCATCAAAAGTCTTGGCTGAGCAAAAGATAGAACTGGAGATGGGCGACTATCTGAAGTTGTATCCACATATTCATCAGACTGACGGTTTCTTTGCTGCGATATTAGAACGCAATAAATAATTTGTTCCTTCTATAGTCCTCTTCGTTATGCGAAGAGGACATTTTTATTTTCCCGATTTATTTTCCTAATATGAGCGCACCATTACTCGCCAGTTTATTGTCAGATCTGGCCACCGATTTTCGTGAGCCTCAGTTTTTTTGGCAAGTGGGGACCGTGTTATGTTGTTTTGCGCTTGCCTGGGTCATTTCGCGCTTTCTTAAAAATAGTGTTGCGGGTAGTCGTGAGCATGCCAGCTCAGGTGTTGTCCAATTAGGTGTCGGTAGTTTTTCACGTGTGCTGACGCCCGCGCTGACCTTATTGTTTTTACTGATCGGTAAAGCGATTTTGGGACAATGGCAGCATACCAATCTGATCCGGTTACTATTTCCAGTGATAGGTTCTCTGGCACTCATACGATTCGGGTTTTATGTTGTACGTAAGACTTTTGCCAGGGATGGAAGCTTAGGTAAGTTTCTGGCTCTTTTTGAAAAGCTATTCGCAGGCTTGGTGTGGGTCGGTGTTGTCTTGCACTTCAGTGGTTTGTGGCCAGATTTATTGGAAGCAATGGATGACCTGGTCATTCCAGTCGGTAAGAATAAAATCTCCTTGCTGACGATTTTTCAGGCAAGTATCTCCGTCGCGATTACTTTAATTGTCGCATTGTGGGCCAGCGCCGCACTTGAAACCCGGCTCATGATGTTGCCAACGGTGCATACATCGTTGAAAGTTGTTCTCTCCCGTGTCGGGCGCGCATTGCTTATTCTCGTCGCAATTCTGATGAGTCTGACCATTGTCGGGATAGACTTAACCGTCCTTTCCGTATTTGGCGGCGCACTTGGGGTTGGTTTAGGATTTGGTTTACAGAAAATTGCCAGTAGTTATGTTTCGGGATTCATTATTTTGCTCGACCGCAGCATGTCTATCGGAGATATGATTACCGTAGATAAATTCAGCGGAAAAGTCACTCAGATCAATACCCGGTACACCGTTGTGTTGGGACCCGATGGTTCCGAATCCGTGATTCCAAACGAAATGCTGGTATCAACGCCGGTACAAAATTATTCCTTAACCAATAGCAAGGTGGCGATGTCGACGGATCTGACGGTTTCCTATCAGACTGATCTGGATACGCTACTGGCTCTGTTAGCATCTGCGGTCGCTAAGGTTGCACGGGTTGCACAAGATCCCGCCCCGTCGGCATCTCTGATTAAGTTTGGCGCTGATGGTTTTGAGATCCGTGTTGGATTCTGGATATCTGATCCGGAGAATGGGCGTGTCGGCGTGCTGTCCGAGGTTAATCTGGCGATCTGGCAAGTCATTAAAGAGCACAACATAGATCTGCCGTTTCCACAAAGAGTGGTGACATTACTCAAAAACGAGCCATCGGAGGCTGCAAAGTTGAGCTGATGGGAGCATATAAATTGGTGGAACCCCTCTAAAAACGCGTACAATACCCGCGCACGTGCCACTAAGGTTGTGCGTATATTTATACAACATAAGCTATGAAGCAAGCGATAACGACGGAGTACATGATATTTTGAGCACTTTTATTGAAACCGCAATAGATTTTCTTTCCTATGGCATTACCCGTGCCACTGGCTGGCAAGTTTTTGTATTCACAGCAATCGTTACTCATATTACGATTGCCAGCGTAACGATTTTTCTCCATCGTTGTCAGGCGCATCGCGCACTGGAATTGCACGCTATTCCTAGTCATTTTTTCCGTTTCTGGCTGTGGCTGACCACTGGTCAGGTCACTAAAGAATGGGCTGCTATCCATCGTAAACATCACGCAAAGTGTGAGACTGAAGAGGATCCGCATAGCCCGCAGACGCGCGGCATCAAGAAAGTGTTGTTTGAGGGCGCCGAATTATATCGTAGCGAATGCAAGAATCTGGAAACCATGCAGAAATACGGTCATGGTACTCCTGACGATTGGCTGGAGAGGAATGTCTACACCCGCTTCAGCGGGCGAGGCATTGTCTTAATGCTGCTTATCGACTTTCTCCTGTTCGGCGTTATCGGTATTACTGTCTGGGCAGTGCAGATGGTCTGGATTCCGATTACTGCCGCCGGAATAATTAACGGTATCGGTCACTACTGGGGCTATCGTAACTACGATTGTGTTGATGCTTCTACCAATATATTTCCATTGGGAATATTGATTGGGGGCGAAGAGTTACACAATAACCACCACACGTTTGGCACTTCGGCGAAGTTGTCATCTAAGTGGTACGAGTTTGATATTGGTTGGATGTATATCCGCACCATGGAAATGGTTGGTTGGGCGACGGTGAAAAAAGTGGCGCCGGAACCAAAATTTGTCGAGTTGAAATCCGCAGTCGATATGGAAACTTTGCAGGCGGTGATCACTAATCGCTACGATGTCATGGCTAAGTATGCAAAATCTTTGCGCAAAACCTGGCATGATGAAGTTGTTTTATTACGCGAAAAAGCCCAGTTTGAAGCGGCACGTCTGAAAGTCACAAAAAAACTGTTGCAGCGTGAACCGACCAAGCTGGAAGTATCTCAGAAACAAGAATTGTCAGAAGTGTTGGCTCACAGTACCGTATTGCAGACGATGCATGATATGCGTGTTGAATTAGGACTGATCTGGGAGCGTTCGACAGTCAGCCGTGAACAACTGGTGCATCAACTGCAGGATTGGTGTTTGCGTGCTGAAGCGTCGGGTATTCAGACTTTACACGATTTTTCCCGCAGGTTGCGCACCTACGCCTGATACGGCATAGCGTATAAGAAACGGCGTGAGTAGCGCCGTTTTTTTATGGTTAATCGAGAACATTCCGGGAAACGAAAGACGAAAAAAAACCTCGCAATGCGAGGTTTTTTTTATTGCTACTAAAACGCAAAATTATTTAATTTTGGTTTCTTTGTAGATTACATGCTTACGTGCCTTAGGATCAAATTTCATGATCTCCATTTTTTCAGGCATCGTGCGCTTGTTTTTAGATGTTGTGTAGAAGTGACCTGTACCAGCAGTCGATTCCAGTTTGATTTTGTCGCGACCAGATTTAGCCATGATGATTTCCTAACAATAGTTTAGCTTAAACTTTTTCGCCGCGAGCACGCAGGTCAGCCAAAACCGCATCAATACCGATTTTGTCAATGACGCGCAGACCAGCGTTAGATAAACGCAGAGAAACCCAACGGTTTTCTGATTCTACGAAAAAGCGACGGTTTTGCAGGTTAGGCAAAAAGCGACGTTTTGTTTTGTTATTAGCGTGGGAAACGTTGTTGCCAACCATCGGCCCTTTCCCAGTTACTTGGCAGACACGTGCCATATTTAACTCCTTGATAGTTTCCGAAATTGGAAAAAATGAGAGTATAAACAAAATCCCATGAATTATCAATGACTTGCGAAAAACAATTGTATCTTAATTTAAAAATTAATTTAACAATTTAAAATTCAGAGTAAACCATGTTCTGCGAAGGAGTAAACATCTGGGTTTGCAATAATAAAATGATCCAGTACTCGTACATCGACCAGTGCCAGTGCCTGCTTCAGAGTTTGCGTTAGTCGCACATCGGCATCGCTGGGTTCGCAGGAGCCTGACGGGTGGTTGTGATAGATCATTAGCATCTTATGAAAAATGCGACACATTGATTTCCTATGAATCAAAGGCTTAGCTTTCATGATGTGTTGTTCCAAAAAATGACAAATGAAGACACTTCGCTGGGTTATGTGTTCATCCACTTTGAAGCCAGACAAAGAGCAATATAAGGTTTTCGCTGACAACATTATTCATCATCTTCGTCTGAAAGTTCATCGTGGAGTGAATCGAAGTCGTATGTGCCATCCTTAATCGACAGCCATTCATCGTCCGAAAACGCATAGGTACGTTTGATCGGCTTTGCCGAGGCTAATGCTGAGAGAGCAAGCGCTACGTTTCCGCTTGTGCCTCCACGTCCGTCAAGGCAGTGGATCAAATAGCCGTATTCCAGAGCATAGAGACGAATCTGTTCTTGTATCTGCGACATTATTTAAGCATTGGTCTATCGATATGACGCTTTACTATGCCATGGGTATCCCGACCATTGAACGAGCGAAAAACCATATTCGGGAAAACGAGCTCAAGAGAGGATAGTTTGCTCCGTTTTGCAGGAGTAAAACGTAACTTGAACAGAAGAGCCAGCGCGTTATAGCTTCAGATGCAAATTTCTAGGGGAAAGATGGTCAATTTTCGATGCAAATCCCCTTCCTATGGAGTGTAGTTTCTTCTATGAATAAATGAAGTATGGAGATAAAATCAATTATTATTAATCATATGCCAATATGTCATGCTAATTAAAGAAGTTATTGTCCACCGTGTAGACAAGGAACGACATCAAAACTGCACCCTCATTCTCAAACCTAATTGCCTTCAAGTCGACGAGTTGTTGACCGACGCGGTTGCGAAAGTGCGCAAGGCTTACGGGACGACTGCAGGTCGAGCTTACGGCACGTTCCAAGAAGATCTAGTTACCTTCCCATTCAGCGGACTTCTACGTCAGTATGTGTCCAAGAAGATTTCGATGCACGATTTCAGTGTGAAATCCATGCACATATTGGGGAGGGAAATGAGTGGCCAAGCGCTTGCTACCGGTGGCTATGCATTCTTCGTCAGCTATGAAGAAAACGATAAGCCTTACTTCATGGTCATCCTGTTGAAGCTGCGCGGTGGCGTCGGTATCGACGAGAGGGCACTGACTCTCAGCAAGAATTTCAACCTAGATATCGATCACTTGCACGAGGCCGCACGTATCAACGTGAATAACTGGGAAGCGAACGAAGGCAATTACATCTCTTTCGTCAAGAAGGGCAAAGCCGACGCAAATTTCACCGATTACTTCCGAAAATTTCTCGGTTGCGCGGAGTTTGTTGAATCCCGAGAGCAAACAGGTCTGCTGATCAAAGCCATCCGAGATTACTGTGTAGATTCGCAACTAAGCCCGGAAGAAGCGAAGAAGGTGAAAGAGAAGGCATTTGAATATTTTCAGGAGCAGGCGCGAGATAAAAAATCCATTAGCCTCGCGGCGTTATCGATGCGCTTCAATGATGAGCAACCACAAGCTTTCCTCGAATACATCGAGCACAACGCCGTTGAGATCAGCGATGGCTTCGAGCCCCATAAATCCACTTTTCGTCAACTGAAGCGTGTCGGCGGTAAAGATGCCGACTTAAATATCAATTTCGATCTCGGCTTGTTGGGCAAACGAGTGCTCTACGATAAAATCAAGAAAGAACTTCACATCGTAGATCTGCCGCCGAGCCTCATTGCCCAACTTGACGCCGAGATGACATGACCACAGCTTTTAACCACGCAATCACCGTATACCGTGCTTTAGAGGAAGCGGCGTTGGACGGTGGTTACGTCAAGGGAAAACTTAAGGTTACCGAAGCGCTCGCCGCTACTCTGGCGAAATTGGCCGAGCTCGACTGGCTGCTCGAACCGTCGTTGAAAAAAGTTGTTACTGGCACCGAGATTGAGGTGGAGGTCAAGGTAGGTGTCGGCCAAGCATTTTTCTTCGCCATGACATGGGCGGACCTCCTGGCCGCGCACAATTTCAAATACGTGGCGCCTGAGGTCTACTATGTGGCCGAGGACGATTTCCTAAGTACCGAAAAAAAGGAAACAGTCAACTCTCGCCGCTATGTATCTGTGCTGTCGTTGCTGAAAGTCTTGCGCGAGGTTGCAGACTATTGCGATGAATCGCTGTCTGGTTTGAAATTCGTCTACCTGAATAAGACCAAACTTGAATTATCGATCAATTACAAAGCTGCCGATCTGCGTGATGTGCCGAAAGTGAAGGAGCTGGAGGATGACATTTTTGACGCCTCCTATAAGCACAAGGAGCAGCGGAAAGTCATCATCAAACTCATCCTCGACGAACTTCTCAAGGATACGGTAGAAGAAGCCCGCTTCCCGAAGCTGCTCTCGGACTTTTTGCTGTTCAAGCAGCGCTACAAGGACAGCTACGATCTTTACATCGCAGAATTCTCCTTCGAGAAGGTGCTGGAAGAAGTCAAAGCACACAAGCTGGATTACACGATCAAGCTGAATAAAGTCTTCTCAGATATTCAAAACCAGCTCCTAGCCATCCCTGCAGCGCTGATTCTTATTGGTAGTAGACTGACGCCTAAAGGCTTTGTTGAATGGCAGAATTCGCTGACTATGCTAGGTTGCGTGATCTTTGTCGCGCTGATGGACTTGCTGGTCCGGAACCAATACAACACGTTGGCGGCGATTTTGGACGAAATCAATAAGCAGACTGAAGTCCTAATTAGTAAACATGCTGCACTTCTGCCGAAGTTTAAAGATCCCTATATAGAGTTAGAGAAGCGTCATGCCCACCAGCGCTGGTTAATTCGGATTGTAGACGGTCTGGTGGCCATGATGTTCCTGTGCTGCGTAGCGATCTATTATTGGTATTCAACCAATAATAATCATTGGTTGAAGATTTTGGTTGCTGGCTGAAATAATTTCTATGTGGTGGTTTTTGGGGGGAATTGGCGTCTTGTCGAGGTGCATTGTGTCTTTGGAGTGGTATGCACTTATCAAAGTATATTGAAAAGCGAACCTTAAAATTCTAAGTATGGTGTTAGTCCAAGAAAATAAACTGAATATCGTATGGTAGAGTACATGTAATTTTTACCATTTTAAGCCGGAAGAGGTGAAAAAGGGCAGAAAATCGCGTTGACCAAAATCACGTCAAGAATACGAAGAAAAATGTCGGCGTGTTGATTTCGCGATGCACCTGTCGTAGATAATATTTCTTCATACATTTTCGGACAGCAGGACATTCTTCAGAACTTCGCGCCCAAACTCGTCAAAGTTGTCTTGATGTGCTGACGTTGATCAATCAGTATCGTAACTATGAGCAACGATTTATAAGCGCAATTTATTTTGAATTCACATTTTTAGAAAAATTTATGCGGGGGGCTGGCACTTGCTGACCACCTTGCTGGAGCAAGTTGATAAGCATTGTTGGAACAAATCATTGAGCAATTATGATTCAAGGTAGTAATGGCATATCAGGTGAATGCTGGGATAAAGTCCGAAATGGTGCATAAGTTTAGAAGTAATATAAATTTGATGGCTTATGCGATTTTTTGTTAGTCTGTATCCTTTCTCTGCAGCCCTGACCGGACTGGCTCAAATTTTCGTGAACTAATTCGGCTAGAATTGGTCTTATTTTCAGGGGGAAATCAGTAAAGCAGTGTCGGAAATCACCGTTTGGTGAACTAATAAATTTCTTATTCATACGGCTTATTTACTTCATAAGTCATTGAATTAAAAAAAGAAATTTTAAATTCATAATGTAATTCGACTGGAACTCTTTCTAGAAAAAGGTCTTGTTGCGCTGTATGCTTGTTTTCAGATGTCCATAACTAAGAAGGATTGAACATGGAAACTGCTAACAAGCTGTTGCAAACGATTTTGGCTATTCACGATCCCACCACTCAAATCTTCGTGCTCGCCATGGCCGCCCTGGTCGTGGTTGGCCTAGCCTTGAGCATCGCGTTCATGGCGGTTAAGAAATTAGGTGGGAAGTCGTGAGCCGGCTTGCCTTCGCTAAGTTGCCTTCCGCCTGGGCCAAAAGTAGGCCAGAATGGGTGTACGCAGATGATGGCGAACAGGCTCCGGCCGGTTACATTGAGGTGCCAACAGCTTTCCACGAAGGTAGGCGTGCTTTCGCCAAGGGCAGCATGGCGCAGCTGCAGTGGCGCTATTGCAAAGGGGGAGGGACGGCAGCGCTGTTGATCCTGTTCGCACTGGCTATCATTTCGAATAGACGTCAGAAGCAAGACGGCTTACGTGAGAATGAAACTGTGCTGGCGACTTATGAGGACATTCAAGATCTCCTACCCATATCGCGCGCACTCTTGGCCAAGGGCCTGCGCCACTTACTAGATCTTGGCGCGATCACGGTTACCCGCACAGGTAGGAACAGCCTGTATACGCTGACTGGCATAGAGGTAAATGGCAAGTGGTGCATGCTGCCCCAGCAGCATTTGTTCAACAAGCACAGCTATTTGCAGCGCCTGAAGTTCTTCGTCGACCAGATAAAGCGGCCGTCATCACTACACGCGGTCAAGCTCTATATGCTGCTGTTGGCTTTTCGGACGAACGGGGACAACATTGCCCGCATAAGCTATGACAACATCGGGGAATATAGCGGCATGCGGCGGGAGGACATCAGTACGGCCATCCAGGCGTTGGTGGCCGCGCAGCTGGTGCGCCTTGATAAAGATGAGGAAAAGGCCAGAGGCGAGCGCATGCACAATCGTTACTACATCCTTGGCCTGGTGTCTGACTAGTTGATTTGCGTGGGCAGTTCCAGTGCCTTACCTGGAGCGCTTCGGTCTCTCACCCTCGTTCCAGAGGGCTGCAGCCATTTCCACCTGGCGATAGCCGTTGTCGTTGTTGAGTGGATCTACAACGACGATGTATGGCCGCTTCGGTGCCAGGCTGTGTAAAAACGCAGAAAAATTCGGCGCGAGAAAAAATCGACTGCTCAGAATGGCCGTTACGCGATTTTCTCGACATAGGGAATGGTTACCCTATCCATAAAAATTTCGTGTTTTTACGTTTTTACACAGCCTCGTACGAATGCCACTGTTCACCGCATTATCCAAGTGCGGACGCTTTGCACCGGTCAGCGGACGCCAGCGCCTTGGTCAGTTAAAACCGGCACGGCGGTCAACGCTAATCAGCACACCCAATATTGCAATGGCGCAATCTCCCTGAGAAATTTCCTTCTTACAAAACAACTAGCCCGTACACTCGTGCAGTTACCATCAAAGGAGAATGAATTATGGGTATTTCTGCGTTCAATCCAAGCGAAACGATTAACTATGACGCCGACTATGTCCCGCAACGGTTATCGTCTATCGCTAAGTAGTAGCAGTTCGCTGCGCCTTGGTGCTCCATCGCCCTAGGAGAACTTCTCATCAAGTATAGTGGTTGACGCAAATGCTTTTTCCATAAAATGGCCAAGAAATTTTCACGTAGGCTACAACAGGCGAGAAGATTTTACCTGTCAAAAACGATCTGATTAATTTTCTTTAATCGAACATAAGATCGCTGCAGGACCATGAAAATTGAATCCAATCTGAAACTCAACTTGTTGACCGCGTTGAAGCGCGGCCCATAATGTCGCATCGACTCGCGATCTGCTAATTGGAACGCTAAAGGACTGGAGGTCAACTTTGAAACTCCCATATGTGGGCTCCAGCTTATCAACTGTTCCGGTGAAAATTATAGGCGTATTGTTATTGCTTCTCATAACACCGCGTACATCATGTTTGCGTTCACTTGAAACTCGTGCAGTACGCAAACGCTGGAACTCGTTGCGAGAATTAACATGATTTCCGTTTATGAACAATTGTCGTGCGTACCAAAATTGACTTGAATAATTTGTATCGCCATCAGTGAATGATCGCCGCCAGTGAAGCGCGGCGCGTGCCCCCTCATCTGCATAATGATCCGTTAAGCAGCGAGCAAATGCGGCGTTTACTGCTTTGTCACCCGGGAGCAATTTTAGGCAATCTTCCAAAACCATTTTGGACTTGGCTAAGTCCCCTTTTTTTTCATATAACCTTGAAAGGCTTCTTGCTATAAATGGGCTTGCTGAGTTTGTTTTAAATGCTCGCTCAAGAGCCGATACTGCCAAATCCTCTTTATTTAATAATTCGGCGAGATTTGATTCGGCGCTTAGTAAAAATTCGTCTTCAGGAAAATGCTCTAAACCACTTTGAATGTAATTTTCTATTTCTTTTACGAGCGATGTAACGGTAATCTCATTTGGAGCCTCATCCCTCAATGCCGCAGAAAGTGATTCGATTCCTACCCGTGCGACAGTAACATAGCCATGCGCCGACTCGGCGTATTTTCCTGTGAGGGTCACAGCAACGTCTTTTGCATTGCGAAAATGCTTTTCTCTCTCTAGACGATTGTCGGTTGCCTGGGCTCGGGAAAATTCTAATTCCGCGAAACTATGTTTGATCGATTTGTCATGTGGTGCGAGGTCCTGAGCGATCTTGAGTTCGGCATATGCAATATCAAAGTTTGCATTCGCGCGACTCATTTCAAATATCGCCAATTGCTGATGCTGATATGCGTTTTCCGCATTGTGCTTGCCGGCCACTTCGTAAAGCTGGCGAATCAAGGTTGGATCTGAAAATAACTTCATCAAGGATTTTGCCCTGATCAGCTCCCTAAACGCTTGCCGGTCCGGTGTGTACCCAATATCTAGAACTTCTAGCAATCGAATATACAAGTCAAACCTGTCTGCTGAATTCGGCAATGCTCTCTCAAACACTTTTTCCGCTATCCACGGATGACGAGCTCGATAAACGATATCTAGCGCAGGCTTATATTCTTCTGTCATAACAATTGATTCCAGGGGTTTAAAGAAACGATCCTTGAAATCTGTAAATGAAATATTCGTCAATCTTTTGATAATTCCAGCTCGAACCGGCACCCCCAGTCGGTTCAAAGAGCAAACTACCAAATACATTTGACGAGCCTCGTCAGGAACAATATTTCTATATTCATCAAAAATGATTTGCTCAAAAGAGAGGCCACTGGTTACTTCGTAAAGCGCCACCAAAAGTTGGCGATTCGCATATTCCAAGAACGCAGCTTTTTGATCTTTCTCTGAGAGCTGTGCAAGTGATCCGAGCTGCCCATGTTTCTTAAGTTTTTCGAGTAGCCTATCAATTTCATTTGGTGCCAAGCTCCGCAACTCATATGCCTCGTCAATTAATTGATTTAAATTTTGGCAGTCGTTATGCCACTCGTTTGTTCGCTCTGAACAAATAACAGTAATGTTTAGCCGCTTCTGACGGGCAATTTTTATGAATCGATCTATTTCAATCCAGCGCGTCGCAGGTCTATCTACAAATAGAAACAACCTTTCGCCAGTTAGCTCTGCCAGTTCTTGAATTGGATCGATGGAAATACGGGTGTCTAGGCGATAAACTAAACATAGTTTCCCAAATGTGTTGGCAGCCTCCCATGCCAATCTTCGCAGTAATACAGATTTACCTGCTCCCGCATATGCCTTTATTAAGTAGAAATCGCAACTTTGTGGGCGTTCAGAATCATCTGAAATAATAATGTCGCTTAATAGCGTGTCCGTTAGATTTCTGCTGGCATCAAGCTCTCCAGCTATTGATGACCAACCATATGAAGCGCCTTTGTAAAATGACCTTGGATTTGCACTTTCTGTTACAAAATCTGCATGTAAGTAATCAATGTCATTTTTGAGGAAAGACAACGTTGCTGGCGACAGTTTTTGATGTTTTATAAAGCGAGTTTCAATTGCGTGGTCTTTGTCAGGTCTTTGAAGAGCCCGTAACGCAGTTGGAATTTCACTTTCAAGCTGGTTCAAGAAATCTTCAAATGTTCCATCAATTGCGGTTATTTTTCGCTGCTCCCAAATTCTTACGTCTCTTTCATTTGGACCAGGACATACCACGTAATATCTTGGCCGAGAAATTCCTTCCTCAGCTATTTCTGAAAGTAACAATCGAAGGTCTGGATCTTCAAGCCTGTAACCAACAAAAACAACTGGAAAATCAGATGCAAAGCTTTTGAATCGATCGAAAAGTCGTTCGCGATATCTTCGATGCGTAATATATTGATCAATTGTTAAAATCAACGGGATGCTCTGGTCACTTGCTCTGGAAATACAGCCGTGAAGTTTGAGGTAGAGGATGCGATCCAGTTCTTTGAGTTGTGCTTCAAATTTATCAGTTGTCTTAACCACTGGAACAAGTGATTGAAGTCTGTTTTGATTTTTTTCGTATGCGTGCTCGACAAGTAAATCATAATTTGTTGTTGCTAAAGCTGCCCATTTAAATGCACTAATCTTCTTGTGAAATTCTGCCGGCTCAAATGTTTGAAATAAATTTCGAATTTCCTCTTGCACTGTCACGAGATCAGCGGCATCGTTTATCGCGTATTCGGAAATTATTGATAACGATTTGTCTTTGTCTTGACCTCCAAGAAATTTGTCGCTTAGGTAGACCCCAAGACCTTTCGCATCCGGGACACGGCGGACTGTCCCTGTCGGAATTGCGCCCATGGATGCGCCTGCTCCAAGAAATAAAACCACTTTCCCTTCTCGGATTTGTTGTACTAGGTACGGAGGTAGATTCATTTTGTCCATTTCTCATATGAAACTTTGAGCGTTTTTCCAACGTAATGCTTTTGATCCGGTGAGGCGGCGGTCAATAACAATGTTCTTGCTAGTACGGCGAAGGTAGCTGTGCCTGTTGATGCGCTGGCGTCAAGCCTGCGAATCATTTGCAAAAAAATGTTCAAGCGGGAATGTTGTCTAACTATTGACGAAAAGACGTAGCCAGTCAATTCATATTGGCAATATCGGTGCAGGTTGATGCCCTGGGGCAATCAGGTCGGATAAAAGTGTGCGTTGGCGCTTAATAGATGATAAATTTAAGTTAATGGTATTAGCGTACGTGCAAGCCATTGCACTTTCCGTGCAACCCATTGCACGGTATCGGGCAATTCAAAGCGCGTGTGAAATCAGGAGCTGTTACTTTGCCGTGACATTACCTAGAACCTTCCCGATATGTCGAGACACAAACTGCGGAATCACGTGGCTGCATACCTGCGGAGTCTCTTTTTGGCAAAGAACGCAAAGTGCAGGAACGGCCATCCCTGCTTTTAAACCGTATCCAAATTGCCTATCTTGCTCGGTGTTTTGTCGATGAGTATCCAATTTTCTCCGCATAAAAGACTATCCGTTCACAGGATATGGAGCCTGGCGTTTTTTTTAATACTCCAGGGGGATAATCTTAACCCCGTAAGTAATTTTTCAGCGCTAGGTATAGGGACGACGGCTATGGATCAACACAGGTTTGGCGGCCAGCTGTTCGTGCAACTGTCGCAGCTGCTCTCGCAAGCTATATACCTCGGTTAGAAGTGCGAGCTCGCGCTCTAAAGCGCTGTCTAATTGCCGCACTAGGTTTGAGTTTTCCTGCCGAATTGCTGGCAAAGGGTCTGCTTCGATCTTTGCCTCGGTCTGCTTTCGAGCTGCATGCTCGATCGCGGCGATCAGACCACTATATGCGGCACGGCTTTTCTTAATGCTACCACGGCCGCTACCTGCCTCTAACGCAACCGTATCATTGTTGATCTTGGCGCCTTGCTCGACAAGCCGCTGCAGTGCTTGGAAGTATTTGTCGACTTGTAGTTTCGCACTCATGCTTTGGTCTCCTGTGAGATATTTATTTGTTTCAATCTATCTCGAGCGATAAGCATTCGCTTAAGATGTTCGCTCTCCAGCCGATGTTCAACAGAGCCAGTGTCGTTTAAGGCTACTTGAGCTACGACGCTTTCTTGACTACGGATCACCATATCGAGGCGCTTACTTCGGACGACGATATTCGCGCAGTTGGATTCAACACATTCGAAATTGATTGGGTCAAGAGGCATTGCTTTGCACTCTTCGGTACTAATGCAGCCGCCTAAAACTGTTTCGCGATAAGCAAGACTTCCATTTTTAATGAGCGCTAAGGTCTGCTCTCGGCTACGCTTCGAGAAAATCTGCCGCATCTGTTGTGCACCTATCCCCAAGAGGTCATCCTCTTCATCGAAAGCAGTTTTCAGCGCGACGCTCAGCCCGAAATAAGTGCTTTCGACTTTCGCTGTGTTCCACTCGTGACTGAAGTGATCCTTCTCGAAAACCAAATTGACGGCGCGTGACCAGCCATCGGAGTAGTAGACCCGCATCTCGTCTGTAATATGTTGTAGCTGTGCCTTAAGTGCGGGCAAGCTGACCATCCCACTTCGATGCGCGTAAACACTTAAGCTACGGCGCAACTGATGCATTGCCAGTGGCCAGAGCAGTCCTGGTTCGATACACTTCCTTGCCCAGCCGCGCTCCAATTCCAGCTGATTCAGCTCATCCAGATCCTCCGCTGTGATCACGGGACAAATCGCCTTTATCAGAAGGTCTTGCGCTGTCCCAAATGCGTTTCCTTCCATCATCTTGAATGGGGTCGAAGTGGAGCAGAACAATAAAGCCTCCTGACCCTTCTGGGGGGGCTGTTGGTGCAGGGATAAAATCACTCCGCCAATCTGCATGGCAAGCTTTATGGCTCGATGCCCCTGATCGATGGTGATCCACTCGGCTTGCGCCTTGTCTCCGTGATGAAGCTTGTGGGTATAACCCTTGATCAGACAGTGCTCCCGTCCGCGGTGCTGAAAGGTATCTAGGACTCCGTTAAGGGGAAGTAGTTTTACCTCACACTTTCGCATGCCAGAGAACGCAACAACTGTATGCATAAGATGGCACTGATAGTTCCTGACTTTCCCGAAGATAAATGTGTGCAGTGTCTTGCCTGGCCCTTGTTTCCATCCAAGACTTCGCATTTGCTTGAAAGTCTCTGCGAGCATCCGTCCCCGGGCGACTTTGTGTTGCTGACGGCTGGCAGATGGTCGATTTCTGTTTAGGGTGGCCGTTGTATTCACTGTAGCGCGCAACGCATCTAACAGAACTGGAAGATTCTGTTCGATCTCTTCTAGCCCCTCAAGCAGGCCACCTAAGATCGAGCAATAGATTCTTGAAGGGATTAACGGCGTTTGCATTCCTTCTGGAAGCTCGGCCAAAGCATCTGTTAGCGTTTCCATAATCTTAGTGCGATTCATTTTTGCATCGCCTGGCAATAATTGCCGGCGATAGCGCCATAGGGCTTTTACAAGGGCCCTGGTATTCAACAGTTGGTTGACATGCATTTTATCGATACGTGTACTCAGTAACTCGAAATCCGTAAGCAACCCAAAGAGGTCGATTCCCTTTTCATATGCAAAGGAACATAGGCCTCGTGCGGTGTAGTTGTGGTTGCTCAATGTCTCTGGCGACTTGAGATCACCTTGGTCGGCTATAACCCATATGAGCGCTTTATTTTGCTCATAAATCTGTCTACACAAGAAGTGGTCAGTTGCTTGCGGCGGCGCCTTCCAAAAATGTAACGTGTTCGCGGTACTTCCATCGAGTGACTGGGATCTGAAATCCCAAGAGTCACCCCCATAGAGTGAGACCGCCTCGCCGTTGGCGTTCCGTGTGGTCACAGTTGTCGTGTCGAAGTACGGTTGAGCTACAAGGTGCTGCTTCTCTTGTTTCGAATCGGTTGAGGTATCTGAAGAATATGTGGCCTTAATGGGCTCACCAATATGACTGTTCATGCTGCTGTGCTTTTTCTCTTTGGTCTTAGGTGGCGGCTGCGATTAGTCCGAGCAATCTTAGTTGCTGAGATTTGACGGCCCAATAGTGGGTGAGATTTCCTGCCGAAACTTCGGCTTCGGTCGTTTCATATAGCTGCGTACCGAGAATCTGGCGAAGCTCGCAAAGCAAAAATTCTATTCGATCAAAAACTGATTGATAAACGCGATCTGCCCGCGCCGACTCGCCTTGTAAGTGGTCAATTTTCTGGAGTACAGAGCGGCAGGATTGCAGTTTTCGAAGATCTTCCTGATCCGCATGAACTCGGAAGTTTTCGCAAAAGAAGCAGCCCTCTGTCTTTTTGCAGTCAGGATTTACGGTGGGCGTTGGATCTGACGGAACTGGATTCCCATGCGAAATACATTCCCCGACTGGCACCGATACTTTAGCAATTGACTGGCTAGCGTTGCTTTGGATAACTGTCTTTTGGAGCGACGCCATGAAGCGGCCGATGTCATTGGCCTGAGTCCCTTCTTGTGCCGCACAATATGCTCTGACCGCGGTAGCAATGCTGTGACCCATTACCTCTGCTGAGATTGGTAGGCCATAGTTTTTAACGAAGTATTGCTGCCTGTTCGATCTCAGTTGTCTTGTAGTCACGTGTGGTAGTCGAACACCAGCAGCGGCAGTCTTCTTGCGAAGTTCAACGAGGAAGTAATCTGATATAGGTTGAATAGTCAGGGGCTCCATGCTCCCAATTCTGAACCTCGTCTCAGGAGTACGTCCCTTGACTGCTATATATTCGCATTTAAAAAAAAACGGAGCGATATCGTCACATCCGAGTAGTTCAATGATCTGGTGGCGAATCTTGGCAAAGTGGCGCAATCGTGTGAACGTTACTGCGGTCATCGTTACAGGGACAAGCCTGCCACCAGCCCTGAGCTTGATTACCTTTTTTGTTAGATTGATTCGTTCGGGGGCAGCTAGTTGCTTCGATAAATCAGCCGGCTCTTCATAACGTTGTAATTGGGCGAGGTTTGTCCCTGAGTCACCAAGGACTAGTCCCGCGTATGACATAGCGGCTAGATCCATGAGGCGAGCTCGGCTATATCCGGCTTCCAGATACAAAGTTTGAATATCGTTACTTGAAGGGAGTGAAAGCTGCCATGTCCCATCGCTTTCCTTATCAGTACCTGAGTCTAGAATGCGAAGGGCAGAGTCGAAGATTCCCGCGAGGGACGACATAAACTGTGCGATGTCTTCATCTTTAAGTGCCTTTGTTGAACCTCCCCTATGGTCCGAGCGGATCTTCTCAATTTCGTCACTGAATTGGCGTTGATGGATTACGTCTAATACCCGCATCGTGTTAATTTCTTGGTTTACGACGGTGCGGCGAGCACTGGCGTGAGTTTGAATCTTTGTCTTCAAGTAGCGATGATAGAGTTCGATGGCGTGTATCGCTAAGCCAGAGTCGGAAAGTACGGTTTCAAAGCGTCCGGCGTGCTCGTCGTTATCCAGCCAAATTAGGAATCTGCCAAAAGACGAGACTACGTCATAGACGGTCTTTGAAGATGCTGCGGAAATTTTGAAGTGCTCCGACAAGCGCTGGATGACCAGCGGGAGCGCGGCAGCCCTTGCGGCAGAGAAGGAGGCCGGCGTACAAAAGTTGCAGGCACCGATCACATGTCGTTCAAGATAGCACCAGACGAATATCGGCAACCGTTTTCCATGGCTCAAAAGAAGGACGGTTTTTTCAATATTCCAGATTGAAGGAGCCTTGTCGAACGGGAATTCCAGTGCGGGAAGAGCTTGCAAGTAAGATGGGGTCGTCCGAATTATTTCAGGCCCAACGCTGGCCTTCTCAATTTCGTCGCGGAATTGCCGCTGGTGGATTATTTCTAAGAATCGCAACGTATAGTTGAGTGATGGAGGGCTGCGGGTACTGGACTCAGTTTGAATGTTATTCTTCAAATAGCGATGGTAGAGTTCGAAGGCGTGCATCGCTAGGTCCGAGTCCGAAAGTATCGACTCGAATCGTCTGTCGTGTTCACTGCTATCAGCCCAAATTAGGAATCGACCAAAGGACGAGAGCAATTTAGCGGCGGTTTGCCAAGACATGGAAGAAAGTTTGAAGTACTCAGACAAACGCTGGATGACCCGAGGGAGAGCGGTAGCCCGTGCGTTAGATAAGGACGCTAAGGTACAAATGTAGCCGCTGCCAACAATGTGACGCTTAAGATAACACCAGACAAATATTGGATATCGGTTTCCTTGGTCCAGTTGAAGGACCGCATTTTCACTTACCAAGTTTGCCGGAGGTTTATCGAATGGGAATGCAATTGTTGGGATGGCATTCAAGTAGTATTGATGAGTGTGTATTGTCTTAGCCATCAACGTCAGTATCGTTAATATTTTTTTCCGCGATTGAGGCAAACTCCATTAGCTCAACCAAGTGTGATGACCAACCTTGCAATGCGGAGTTGAGATGTTGTATACGACGTCGGTATTCCAAATACTTTTCGGTCGTCTTCGTGGACTTGTGCCACATCAGCTTTCGGAGTTGATCCAGTGCCCAGTGGTATTTTTTGATGTCGGCGTTATCGCCTCCCATTACACCGTCAACCCAGTTCATTCCAAAGGTGGCGCGTGTATCGTGAAATTTGTAGTGAAAATTAGGCACCGTTTTTTGTACTTCAGGAATCACCCGCTTTTTAATGAATTCGCGCAGGGCCTGTCCTTGAGGGGATGTGCGACGTAACGGTGCGCCTGGACGAACAGAATTGCGCTCTTCTTTCCGCTCATAGTAAGGATTACCTTGCCTAGTGAGGAAGACGTAATTATGAGGGCTCTCGCCTAACCGGGATTTGGCCCGGCGTTTCTTAGCTCGATCAGAAACGCAATAAGTGTGCAGCATCCGATACAAGGCTTGCGGGATTATTAAGGATTTCTTTCTGTCGAATTTCGTGTCAATTTGAGTGCCCGGGCCGCAGCTCAACTTAAAAGGCCATGTCTGGATTGTCGAAGGCTGTTTGAGAAAATCTCCTATGCGGAGAGTCAAAACAGTCATTTCGCGTGCCCCTGATGTCAGGCCAAGATAATGCATGAGGGAGAACTCAGTGTTGCCCAAGGTTCGCAGGGCGCGAATCAATACGGCTTGCTCATTTGTTGGCAATGGCCTCAGCTTTCCTCCATCATAAATTTCATCACTCAACTCATCTTCGCCCGAGCGCCCCTTTATTTGAAGGTCGGTTGTGATAACTTCTTTAGTTTGATAGAACCCTTGCGCATCGCGATATCGTAGGCCAATCGCCTTCTCAACCCATGGCGGGTTCGATGGTTTAAACGCCAAGCGATGGTCTTGCTGCGCGAAACGATATAGTCCGAGTACCGTGGACATGCGTCGGTTAGCAGTTGAAAACTCAATCTCCCCGCAATCTACGAGTCCTTGTAGGTAGGTGAGATAAAGATAGGTGGGGCGCGATAGCTTCTCGATCTCCGAAAAGTCGTCCCACACAAGACCAACGTCATCAAGGAAGACCTTATAGTCCCGCAATCCTTGGGCAACTGGAAGTAGGGAGCTCAATTTCTTGGGCTTGGACTTTGCTCTGTCTATCAACCATAAAACGGCCGGCGCCCATGGACTCGCATCGGAATTTAAGACGATCGGAAACTTTGGAAAGATCAGCGGCTTCGTAGGCGTGAGAGATTTGATTTCTCGCCAATACTCAACTTTAGTGCCGTTAATTTGGTGATTTACTGGTAAGTATTCATTGCCTGGAAGTGTTTGGACCTGTGTTAGCCGAAAGATGGGGAGTACATGAACAGTTGCTTTGGTGGAATGCATCAGTTCATTTTAGCTAAACATGCTAATTATGCCAATAGGACACAAACACGCTAATAAGCAAGGATAATCGCCGCTGCGTTGTGTTGTAAGGCTGTTTTAACTACTTCTCTGGGGTACACGCTGGCGTGATTGAGGGTGCCCCGAAATAATTCTTCTGATGTAATCAGCCTGTTTTTCGTGTCGAGAAACAGAACCGCAAATGATTCATGTGTTTTGTTTCCGATTAAGAGTTGCAGATAATGCTTAACAGCTTGTGGTGAAGAGAGTGATGCGTTGATCTGCAACTCTTCGTAAATAGACCTTCTGGCCAATTCAAGCACAGCTTGCAATTGTGCATATTTAGCATGCCCTAATCCATGAATGGCCGAGAACTCGGTAACGGTGGAGTTAAATAATTTTGATAAAGAGCCAAAGCTATTGATCATCTCGCGCCCCAGGTCCACCGCGCTTTTCCCGGTAACGCCGGTTCGTAAAAACACAGCCAGGAGTTCAGCGTTCGATAACGCAGCTGCGCCAAATCTGATCAGTCTTTCCCTTGGCCTCTGATCTTCAGGCCAATCGTTAATTGCCATATTTACGTCACTCCGGAATTTTGAGAAAAGAATCGAAGTACAAAAGCTGGCTTACAATAGACACTTATTTGTTAAAGCCATTGATCATGACCACTTCCAACACACCCATTGTTACTAAAGATGCTTATCTTACTTTGCATTACCGGCTCGCGACCTTAGATGGTGAAGACATTATCAGCACATTCAAAGAAAGCCCGGCAACATTGCAGATGGGAACCGGCCAGCTTGCTCCCGAGCTTGAACTGTCTCTGATTGGCTTGACGGAGGGAGCTCATGTAACGCAAGAATTATCGCCGGAAAAAGCGTTCGGCCCACGTAATCCTGACTTGGTTCAGCGTGTGTCTGTCGCTACTTTAAAAGAAAATTCGGCATCTGGCGAACAATACGTCGTTGGCGATCTGGTTGATTTTGCCGCGCCTTCTGGTGGACGTTTTGCCGGAGTGTTACGTTCAGTGGATGAACAGGGGTATATTTTTGATTTCAATCATCCCCTTGCCGGGCAGACCTTATTATTTGAAACAAAAATCATAGGGATTTTGTAAACACATGGAAAAAGAGATTTTATTGGCTCAGCCCCGTGGTTTTTGCGCTGGGGTAGATCGTGCAATTGAAATCGTGGAGAGGGCATTAGAGAAATTTGGTGCACCTATCTATGTCAGGCATGAAATCGTACACAACGCCTATGTTGTGAATGATTTGAAAGAAAAAGGGGCTATTTTTATCGAAGACCTGAACGACGTTCCTCGCGGAAATACCTTGGTTTTTTCTGCGCATGGTGTCTCTCAGGCCGTCCGTAAAGAAGCAGAAGAACGTGGCGTACAGATTTTTGATGCTACCTGTCCTTTGGTCTCAAAGGTTCATTCTGAAGTTGTTAAGATGCGTGATGAGGGCCGGGAAATTATCATGATCGGTCACCAGGGGCATCCGGAAGTCGAAGGTACGATGGGACAGGCAGAAAGCGGGATGTATCTGGTTGAGACAATTGAGGATGTAGATCGCTTGATCGTTTCGGATCCTGCGATGCTGGCTTATGTCTCGCAGACTACGCTGTCGGTTGATGATACTGCCGAAATTATCGCCGCTCTGAAGCGGCGCTTTCCATCCATCAGTGAACCCAAAAAGGGGGATATCTGTTACGCAACAACTAACCGTCAGGAGGCTGTAAAGTTCATGGCACCTCAAGTCGATCTGGTGTTGGTGGTTGGAAGTCCAAACAGTTCGAATTCAAATCGTCTACGTGAACTCGCCGAAAAAATTGGCGTGCCTGCATTTATGGTCGACAATGCGGCGCAGATCAATCCTGTCTGGCTGGAAAATGTCCTGCGCATCGGTGTTACTGCTGGCGCGTCTGCTCCGGAAGTATTGGTGGCTGAGGTGATTGCACGTTTGCGCGATCTTGGTGCACGCAGCGTCCGGGCTTTAGATGGTGTTCAGGAGCATGTGACGTTTCCTATGCCAAAAGGACTCAGTGCCAATAAGGAAATATCACACCAGGCAAACTCATCGACATAACAATTGAAAAATTTGTTTTCTATCGATATTCAATATTTTATTTTGCCAATTCGTATTTAAGATTGTTCCGCACATCAATGCGGATATTGACCAAATTGATCAAGTGTTGACAGTCGTCATTGATTTTTGTGGAAAATACGTAGCATCGGGTGGTTTTTTTACCACTCGTACAGTGTGTCGCATCTGTATAATTCCGCCCACTTCAATGGCGTAACAAAGAAGTCTAAATATTAGAAAAACTTTTACAAAAAGTTGCAGAGGAGAATTGATCATGTGCATTACACGTACTATTGGCACTCTCGATATGATGACGCGCCTTTTCGGATAGCAAATTGTTAAAACACGAGCGGCCCCCTGAGTAAAGGGAGCCGTTTTTTGTTAACAGGAATGATTTTTGCTGATTACGAACTAGCTTATCCAGTTCAAAGTCGTCGTTTAGCTGAAATTCCGATTCGTTTATAGAGAGAGATGCGAAATATGGATACCTTTATCCAACAAATTATTAATGGGCTTGTCTTAGGTAGTATGTATGCTCTGGTTGCCCTGGGGTACACCATGGTCTATGGGGTGCTGAATCTGATTAACTTCGCACACGGTGATGTGCTGATGGTGGGCGCGATGGCGGGGCTGAGTATCATCAAGCTTTTGCAGGTCTATGCGCCCGGACTTCCTGGTTTCGTCATGTTGCTGATTGCAATTATTGGCGCAATTCCTGTATGTATTGCTGTCAATCTGCTTATCGAACGTGTGGCATATCGCCGTTTGCGCAATGCACCTCGTCTGGCTCCATTGATCACGGCAATTGGTGTTTCACTTCTGGTGCAGACCTTTGCCATGATGATCTGGGGGCGTAGTCCTATCTCATTCCCTTCTGTCATGCCGACTATCCCTGTTGAGGTTGGCGGTGCCGTGATTTCTCAGGTGCAAATTTTACTGCTGGTACTGGCTACCGTGGCGATGATAGCGCTGGTGCTGCTGGTAGAAAAAACCAAGATGGGACGTGCAATGCGGGCGACGGCTGAAAATCCCCGTGTTGCTGGCTTAATGGGTGTTGATTCGAATAAGGTGATCGTCGCCACGTTTGCAATTGGTGCCGCACTTGCTGCCATTGCAGGCGTAATGTGGGCAGCCAATTATTCGTCTGCACAGTTCGCCATGGGATTTGTACCAGGCTTAAAAGCCTTTTCTGCGGCAGTATTAGGCGGAATCGGTAATATTTATGGTGCGATGGTTGGTGGCATCATTCTTGGGTTGATCGAAAGTATGGGAGCAGGATATATCGGTGATTTAACCGGAGGTGTACTCGGTAGCCAATACCAAGATATTTTTGCTTTTATTGTTTTGATTATCGTACTGACATTGCGACCATCCGGCATCATGGGTGAACGCGTTGCTGACCGTGCGTAAGGGGAAGATCAATGTCAACTATATTTGATGTCAAAGCAAATCCTAAAAAGGCCTACACCAGCTTTGCAGTGTTGGGGGTAGTGCTGCTTCTTTTCCCGTTTGTTGCTGCAAATTTTGGTAATTCCTGGGTTCGTATTATCGACTTCGCGTTGCTCTATATCATGCTGGCGCTTGGTTTAAATATTGTGGTCGGTTTTGCCGGGTTACTCGATCTTGGCTATATCGCGTTTTATGCGGTAGGCGCTTATCTGGCAGCACTTTTCGGTTCACCACAGTTTGCGACTGTTCTGGCGTCGTTTGTTGAGAATTACCCGGCACTCGGGAATTTTCTGGTAACGCTGTTTGGCCCGGAAATCGCACAAAAGGGTATTCATCTTTCGGTCTGGATCATTATTCCTTTTGCTGCAGCCATTGCGGGCTTATTTGGTGCATTGCTTGGTGCGCCTACATTAAAGCTGCGCGGCGACTACCTTGCGATCGTGACGCTGGGTTTCGGTGAGATCATCCGCATTTTTATGAATAATATGAATGCGCCGGTCAATATCACGAACGGACCTCAGGGGATCAACATGATTGATCCGGTCAGTGTCTTAGGTGTTTCACTGGCAGGTGAAGCGGGTTCCAATGCGACGATTAATCTGGCTGGTTTCAGCATGCCATCGGTGAATGCCTATTATTTCCTGTTCTTATTTTTGTGTATAGCCATTGTGATTGTATCGACACGTTTGCAGCACTCGCGTCTTGGAAGAGCCTGGGTAGCGATTCGGGAAGACGAAATCGCTGCAAAAGCGATGGGTATCAATACGCGTAACGTGAAATTGCTGGCGTTTTCCATGGGCGCATCGTTTGGCGGTATTTCTGGCGCCATGTTCGCGTCGTTTCAGGGATTCGTTTCACCAGAGTCTTTTTCTCTGACAGAGTCTATGGTGATTCTCGCCATGGTCGTACTGGGGGGCATCGGTCATATACCTGGCGTGATTCTCGGCGCGATTCTGATCGCGGCATTACCTGAAGTGTTACGTCACGTGGTTGAGCCAGTGCAGATGTTGATATTCGGAAAAATCTGGATTGATGCTGAGGTATTGCGCCAACTGTTGTACGGTCTGGCAATGGTGGTTGTCATGTTGAATCGTCCGGCCGGTTTATGGCCTGCGCCGAAACATGAAGACAGAATGGCCAAAACGAATGACGCAGCAGCATAAGGAAGATCAAGATGACTGAACAAACAATGTTGAAAATTGAAGGTGCGAACAAGCGTTTTGGTGGTTTGCAAGCATTGTCAAACGTAGGGATTGACATCAAGAAAGGTCAGATTTACGGTTTGATCGGCCCGAATGGCGCTGGTAAAACAACTTTTTTTAATGTGATCACCGGCTTGTATCAACCTGATACCGGCAGCTTCGAGCTGGATGGCAAGCCGTATTCGCCTTCGGCACCGCATGAGGTCGCTAAGGCGGGGATTGCCCGTACCTTCCAGAATATCCGTCTGTTTGGAGAAATGACTGCGCTCGAAAACGTGATGGTGGGGCGTCATATCCGTACCAAGCAAGGTGTTTTTGGCGCTATATTTCAACACGCTGCTGCGCGTGAAGAAGAGGCGGCAATCCGTCGCCGGGCGCAGGAATTGCTCGATTTTGTCGGTATTGGACAATTCGCCGGACGTACATCCAAGTTTCTTTCTTACGGTGATCAGCGCAGACTTGAAATTGCCCGCGCATTAGCAACTGATCCGAAATTACTTGCTCTTGATGAGCCTGCGGCTGGTATGAATGCGACTGAAAAACTCGCACTTAGAGAACTGTTGGTGAAAATCAAGGCCGAAGGAAAGACCGTACTCTTGATTGAGCATGACGTGAAATTGATGATGGGCCTGTGTGACCGTATTACCGTATTGGATTATGGCAAACCGATTGCAGAAGGTGTTCCGGCTGATATTCAGAAAAATCCTGCGGTAATCGAAGCATATTTGGGAGGTGCTCATTAATGGCTGACAACATTTTAAAGATCAGTAATCTGAAGGTTGCTTACGGTGGGATTAAGGCCGTTAAAGGCATAGACCTTGAGGTGAATAAGGGCGAATTGATCACGTTGATTGGTGCGAACGGCGCGGGGAAAACCACCACGTTAAAAGCGGTCACCGGTACTTTGCCGAGCTGTACGGTGGAAGGTGATATCTTTTACTTAGGCAAATCCATCAGAGGAAAAAACTCTTTTGAACTGGTGACGAACCATCTGGCAATGGTACCTGAAGGACGAGGCGTCTTTACCCGTATGACGATTCTTGAAAATCTGATGATGGGTGCTTTTACCAGAAATGATAAAGCCGGTATTGAAAGTGATATCGATAAATGGTTCTCGATTTTCCCCCGACTGAAAGAACGCTCTGCTCAACTGGCAGGCACCCTTTCCGGTGGTGAGCAACAGATGCTGGCGATGGCAAGAGCATTGATGAGTCATCCTGAATTATTGTTGCTGGATGAGCCTTCAATGGGGTTGTCACCCATTATGGTTGAGAAGATTTTTGAAGTAATCAGAAATGTTTCTGCGCAGGGTATTACGATTTTGCTGGTAGAACAAAATGCAAAATTAGCTCTGCAGGCCGCTCATCGTGGTTATGTGATGGAGTCAGGCACCATCACCATGAACGGTAACGCCAAAGACATGCTGGATGATCCAAAAGTTCAGGCGGCGTATTTAGGCGAAGCCTGATTATTTCCCTTCATAAAAAAAGCCCCGGAAACTTCCGGGGCTTTTTTTACAACTGAAGCCCCTGAATGTCGGGGCTTATATACGTTTATTTCTTTGTAGTACGAGGAGTCGCTTTTTCTGTTGCTTGGGAGATTTGTGCGACTGTATTGTTCAGATTAGCTTCTATTGCGTCCACGGCTTGTTTAGTGGTTTTACTTAATTGCTCATATCCGGAATTCATATTCGTGATCGCTGTTTTAAAAAACGAAACGAATTGTTCTGATCCTGCAGGCGCATTTTTCGAAACTTCATCAAACAATGCCTGAAACTTGCGGTTGCTTTCAGTTATTTGTGCTTCTGCAGCATGCGTGAGTTCTGCTTGTGCGGCAGATGCTATTGATGTCAGATGGCGACTGTAGTCGAGTAATTTTTCTGCACTTGGCTGAGCGTGTGAACTGCTCAGAGCAAAAAATTCCTGAGGATCTTTTGCTGCCAGCAATTGTTTTGTGGTTGCCGCAGATGATTCAAATGAGCTTTTAATTGCATTCAGATTCAATTCAATTAATTTCTCAACACCTTCGAAGGTTTTACCGCTCAGGTTAGAAAATAACGCTAGTTGTGCGTCTAAGTTTGCTTTAGTTGCATTGGAAAGTTGTTCAGGTACGGAAAACATGATGATCTCCTGTTTAAAAGGGGGAATCAGATAGAGGGTGTTTTCAGCATTTATTGAAACAGAACAAATACAATCGATAAATGCAGTCGTTCGTTAAATTTGTGCATTGCAGTAATTATTATATTGCTTCATCGCGCTTAATCAAGCGTAATTATGCAATTAATGCAATATTTTAACGTCTTCATTTTTGATCAAACTCTGACCTTGCCTGCGGAGTCAGGAGAAATGTCGATTCTCAACGCGTAGTCTCCCTTTTCTGTATGACAGGATAATGAATTTGTAAGCTTATGTTAGACTTTTATTCCAGTCAAAAGCGGCCAACTGAGCCGATGTAAAAAGGGGACTAATGAAGATACAAGCGAAAAGCCGTAGCGACTTCCGCCATTTCCATGAAATAACGACGCGCTGGATGGATAACGATGCGTATGGTCATGTGAATAATGTGGTGTATTACAGCTGGTTTGATACCGTCGTCAATGAATTTCTGATCAGTCATCAGGTACTTGATGTTGAGAAAAGTAATGTGATTGGGCTCGTGATAGAAACTCAGTGTAATTATTTCGCTTCCGTCGCTTTTCCTGACAAAGTGACCGCCGGTGTTTCTGTAAGTAAATTGGGAAATTCCAGTGTGCGTTACGAACTGGGTATTTTTAAAGCAGATGAGACTGAAGCGTGCGCACAAGGTCATTTCGTCCACGTCTATGTGGATAGGGCGAGCCGCCGTCCGGTCCTGCTCCCAGACGCTTTGCGCTTACTTTTGCAATCAATAAAAAGTGATTCATGATGATAGCTTCCCCTTCCCAGCAAATTGTTGATCAGATTATTACTGAACGCCGTTCGGTTCGTGCATTTTTACCTGATTTAGTGGCGTCCGAAGACATACAGCGCATTCTTGAGGTGGCATCGCGCGCACCATCCGGGAGCAATACGCAGCCATGGAAAGTCTATGTATTGACGGGCGATAGTCTGACGCAGCTGTCTGAAAAAATTCTGCATGCCCATCAACATCCCTCGACAGAAGAGCCGCATACTGAGGAATATAATTATTACCCCGTAAAATGGGTCAGTCCCTATCTGGAGCGGCGACGTAAAGTTGGTTGGGACTTATATGCCTTGCTTGGACTTGCCCGCGAGAATAAGCAAGGGATGCATGCCCAACATGGCAGGAATTATGCTTTTTTTGATGCACCGGTGGGATTGATTTTCACCATTGATCGCGTAATGGAACAAGGCTCCTGGTTAGACTACGGCATGTTTTTACAAAATATCATGCTTGCAGCAAAAGCCCGTGGTCTGGATACTTGCCCACAGGCCGCTTTTACCCAGTATCATAAAATTATCCGTGAGCAACTACAGTTTTCTGAAAATGAAATGCTTGTTTGTGGCATGGCTTTGGGTTACGCAGATACGTCGAAAGTGGAAAATACGCTGGTCACTGAACGTGAGTCTGTATCTGCGTTCGTTAAATTTTTAACATGATGTATTGCTTCAAAAACTTACGCTAAGTTATTAATTATCTTGCGATTTTTTTGAGATTTGCTAAACTGCATCAAATTTTTTGGCATATTTTAATAGGAGTTAGTGACAGTGAAATTTGCCCGTCAAGCTTTAATCCTCTCTTTTGTTAGTCTGTTCCCCGCCACGATTTTATCGGCGCAGGCGACCGAACATAAACACACCTCGCATAAGAAGCATATTGTCCACAAAAAAGTAGTCAAAACAGCCGCTGCAAAAACGACTAAACGTTATGCTGTTGTTAACGGTAAACGCAGGGTGATCACTGAACGTGTTGCGGCGGCACCTGTGGTGCCAGAAAAGCCCAGTGTTGGCGATACTGTAGGACTCAATCATTCACACGATCCTTTAGCCTTACAGTCAAACGTTGCCTACGTGGTTGATCAGGCGAGTTCTAAGGTCTTGTTTGAAAAAAATTCCAATGTATCTTTGCCGATTGCCTCCATTACCAAACTCATGACGAGTCTGGTTGTCGTTGAAGCGAATCAGGATTTGAATGAGCTGATAGAAATTACAACAGATGACATCGATAAAGAAAAGGGAACAGGCTCCCGTCTGAAGATCGGTGCGAAGTTGTCGCGCTCAGATATGTTGCATATCGCTTTAATGAGTTCTGAGAATCGCGCTGCATCGGCGTTAGGGCGGAATTACCCAGGTGGCTTGCCTGCCTTTGTCAACGCGATGAATGCGAAAGCGCACCAACTGGGAATGTCGGAAACGCACTATGTTGATTCCAGTGGTTTATCGAGCCAGAACCGTGCGAGTGCAAAAGATCTGGTCAAGCTGGTTAATGCGGCGTATCAGCACCCTGTCATTCGCGAGTATTCAACTGACTCCAAATATGTGGTCAATCCTGGCGGTCGTCAGCTTGAATACGGTACCTCGAATAAACTGGTCTCGAATCCTGCATGGGAAATCGGTTTACAAAAAACCGGTTACATTGCAGAGGCTGGTCGCTGCCTGGTAATGCAGGCGATGATAGAAGGTCGTGCAATTGTCATGGTATTCCTTGATTCCAAGGGAAAATACTCTCGTCTGGCAGATGCTGGCCGTATTAAAAAATGGCTGGAAAGCGCTAAACCACAAGTCTGATTCTGCGCTTGATCAATGCTGATTTAACCGATATCAGCACGGATGGCATCACCGATTTTTTGTCTGTGATGCCATCAAATAACTTCTGATTATCTCCACATCTTCCACGCATCTGCATTACGTCATCAATATGTTTGAGGCTCCGCTGTAGCTAGCTCAGATATGCGAATCCCTTGTTCATTGTTCTTATAGTCCAGTTTTTTAGGGCTGACATCCCTATTGAGTCGTCACTCAATATCATCGTCACCAGCAGGTGCTTTCTTCCCGGTGAGCATGGCGGCGATCAGGTTTTCATGATGCTGCCAACTGGTAAATAAGACGCCGCTGATATGCAAAGCAATCAGTCCGATTAAGGCCCAGGCGATAGTGGTGTGTAACAGCACCGGCCACGCATAGCCCCACAATAAATCGGTGGTCGTGAGCCAGCCGCTGACAACGAGCAGGCCGACACAGCTCAGCAATGCAATGACCATCCATCCGCCCAAAGGATTATGTCCCAGATAGCGAGCTGCATGACCTTGTACTACTTCACGCAGATACTGCAGCGTCAGCGGGGCAGGACGAACGAATTGCCGGAAGCGGGCATAACGGTTGCCAGTAAAACCCCACAGTAGCCGCAGCAAAACGATCATGCCGGCACCGTAGCCAATGTATTCGTGCGCTGAGCCAGTACGATGGCTGCTGATCCAGGCTGCTGTAATCGTTGCAACCAACAGCCAGTGCAGCAGGCGTACTGGCAAATCCCAGATTGACTGCTTAATTTTCTTCAACACGCTTGAATGTCACCGGATCAAAAAAAGCCTCGATGCGCTTGCCTTGCGGATCTTTGGCATAGACTTCGTAGCAGCTTGAAGTCATTTCCATGCGGCGTATAACCCAGCCTTCCTTGGTCAGTTTCTGGTGTAATTCTGTGTGTGGTCGCCATTCCGATTTGGGCTGGCTCGTACACTTCACATCTCCGTGGGCCAACGCATAGCTTGCTGAAAAAGCGAGAAGCAGCGGCATAATTTTTTTGATTATCGATGTCATACAAACTCCTTGGTGAAGGTAATGCTCAATAGTTAATCAGGTAATCGACCAGCGGCGCAGCAGGTTATGGTAAATACCCGTGAGTTTCAGCAAACGAGGATCATTTGCGTCAATGGACGGTGTCAGTTTTTGTATGGTTTGATCGAGGTCGAACAGCATCGCACGTTCGCCTTCATCGCTGACCAGGCTTTCTATCCAAAAAAATGAAGCGACTCTGGCGCCTTCGGTGACTGGCATGACCCGGTGCAGACTGGATGATGGGTACAACACCATGTCGCCGGCTTCCAGTTTGACTGCCTGCACACCGAATTCTGTTTCGATCTCCAGCTCGCCGCCTTCATATTCATCCGGCTCTGCCAGAAACAATGTGGCGGATAAGTCGGTGCGCAGGCTCAGATTGGTGCCG
Source organism: Undibacterium sp. FT79W (assembly GCF_014284215.1). NCBI lineage: Bacteria > Pseudomonadati > Pseudomonadota > Betaproteobacteria > Burkholderiales > Oxalobacteraceae > Undibacterium > Undibacterium sp. FT79W. The sequence continues at coordinate 563,453 of NZ_JACOGB010000001.1, forward strand.
GGTATCTGCATGATCGCACTGTCCACATGCGTGCCGTAGGTGCCGCCGTCAGCATAGCGATTGAATTTTGGTGGATATATTTTGCGCGGTAACGCCGCCGAGACGAACAGCGGATTATTCCCGAGCGAACGCAGAATATGGTTGCCCAGGCTGATTGCGACTTCAGTACTATCATCAATCTGTGCATTACGTTTGACGTTACGCGCCAGTGTTCCTGCTGTTTTGGTGCCGTCATTCCACTCAGCATTATCCAGATAGTGACGGAATTGTTTTACTTCATCCTTACTCAATACGTGATCTATAGTAATCAGCATAATTTCATCTCATTTATTCGTGACTGTTGTCGTGAGGTGGAAAATCAGTCGACGTGGCCGACGTGCCACATCGCACTAACGCGCCGCGATTGATTTCCTTCAGTGTCGCGCAACCTGCCAGCGACATACATATTTCGAGTTCTTCACACAGCAGCTTGATCATGTGGGCGACGCCCAGAGCACCAGCGACACTCAGTGCGTACATTTGCAGACGGCCTATGAGAACGGCATCTGCACCCAATGCCAGGGCTTTGAATATATCGCTGCCAGAGCGTATGCCGCTGTCAAGCAATAAGGGAAAACTGGTGCCGACGGCAACACGAATGGCAGGTAGCGCATCGAGGCTGGCAGGGGCGCCATCCAGACTACGCCCGCCGTGATTCGAGACGATGATGCCAGCCACGCCCATGTTTTGCAGTGCGCGTGCATCGTCGGGATGTAACACACCTTTTACCCAGACTGGCAGCGATGTCTGGGTCATCAGCCACTCAAGATCTTTCCAGGTTGGCGCGTCGCGCATGATGCCCTGAAAGACGCGGCTTTCACCGGGGCTGAGAGTGATGTTTGCAGGTGCAGTATGATCGCGCAGATTGGCTGCCACACAGTCTTGTGGCATACGAAAGCCTGCGCGCTGGGCGCGTAAGCTGGCAGCCTGAATCGATGCATCTAAAGTGACGACAATGGCACTGTAGCCTGTATTTACTGCTCTGTTGATGAGATCCAGTGTGTCATTTTGTTGCGGTTGAAAATACAGCTGGAACCAGCGCGGCGAGCCACCATTACTGGCGACAGTCGCAACGTCTTCCATGCGGACGGATGACAGCGTGCTGCTGACCATACAGCTCTGCATCGCCTGCGCAGCACGGGCAGTATCTATTTCTCCGGCCGGATGAGCGAGTTGCTGAAACGCGACCGGTGCCATGAAAACCGGGTGGGGGAATGTTTGCTGCCCCAGCGTCAGCCGGGTGTGACCAGCGGTGACATCTCGTAGCAGACGGGGATAAATGGCCCATAGTGCGAAGGCGTTCAGATTTGCCGCGACAGTGATGTCGCGACCACAACCACCGGCAACATATTCATAATTGGGGAGCACCATGAATTGTTGCGCCAGACGCTCGTAATCCTGTGCGCAGCGTATGTCCGGTGGAATAGTGCTGAGCGCAGCTTGCGCCGTTGCGGTGGTTGTATTAGTCATATCAGCAAATGTCGGGCACGTGCCCGACATTGTATCGAACGTTATGAAGCGTTGATGATGGTTTTTGCAGCGAACTTACATTTCATAGTTCAGCGTTAACCGGACTGCACGGGCATCGCCTTTATACAGGAATGAGCCGGAACGATAAACCGCCGTGTAGTAGTCCTTGTTCGTAGCGTTTAATACGTTCACGCGCAGATCCAGTTTTTTGGAAAAACGATACGCTGCAAATACATCGTAGACAGCAAATGACGGCACCGGTTGCGAGCAATAGCCAGTCGCAGTGTAACCAGCCGCAGTGTCTGGCTGGCCACCACAACGGTCGCTTTCGTAGCGGGCAGTAGCACCGAACGAGAATGCGTTTGTCAATTGATACTTGGCTTGTGCAGAGAATGATTTTTCAGCAAAGTTACTCAAAGGGCGACCAATATTTGATGTCGTTGCAGAATCCAGCACTTTGGATCGCAAAATCGCCAGACCGACTTGTGCTGACAGTTTTTCAGTCACATCACCAGCGAGGCCAAACTCTATACCTTGTACACGATTTTTACCTGTGTTGAATGTACCGATGGTGTCGTAATTGGCGCCTTCCATCACATCAGATTTTTTGGTCTGGAATATCGCTGCCGTTGCGAGTAATTTGTCGTCAAACAGATTCCACTTGGCACCCAGTTCCAGATTGATCGAGGTTTCAGGTTTAGCACCTGCGATCTGATTTTGATACAAGACAGCGCCACCGTAACCGCTGCTGGTACCGGCATCGGCTTCACCGCCGTTGATATCCTGTGCACTTGCCATGCTGCCGTAGACGATCAGTTTTGGCGTGACTTTATAGCTCAGCCCAAGGTGACCGTTGACCAGTGTATCGTTGTAGCTGTAGTCGCCAGTGATAGCGGCTGTAGTATTGTTGCGGCGGATCAGTGACAGGTCAAAATAATCGGCACGCAAACCACCAAATGCAGTGAAGCGATCGGTCAGATCAACGGTATCCATCGCTGTCAGTGCGATCGTTTTTACCTGCCAGTTTTGAGTCCAGCCCTGACGGGTGCCGTTGCGGCCTGCGAGTGTATTCAGGTTGCTGACTGGCACACCATTACTATCAGTAAAGCAATAGCCATTATTCGCGCCGATACCTGCGGTTGTTTTACAGTTAAAAGCGCCGCTGTTGCTGACGGCGAAGTTACCAGAAACCACTTTATGATCAGTGTATTCTGCGCCGAAGATGAATTCGTGTTTCAGACCCAGCAGTTCTTTATCCCAGCGCAGATTACTTTGATGCGCGAAATAGTCAACATCCTGCCAGCCGGTATGGCCGTTATCAAGCACACCTGTCGTGTACGCTTTGCCCGTCGCACCATCGTAACGGGTTGCACTGGATGCGCCGGTCGTGACATAGGAATTACCGGATTTGCCATAACGTGTCAGGCTGTTGAGCGTGAGCGCCGGTGCGATTTTCCACTTGACGCGTGCGGTCAGCGTATCGACATCAGATTTCAGGAAGTCATTGGCTTGCGCATAGACCGGAACATTTTTTGCCGGAACGCGGTCAGGTACGGTGCCAACCAGATAGTAACCAAGATCCGGTGCTTTATCTTCTGTACGCAAACCGTAGTAATCCAGCGTCACAAACAGATTTTCATTCGCTTCCCACAGACCTGACAGTGCCACACCTTTACGATTGCGGTTTGATGGTGAACGGTCTGGTATGCCTTCATCACCGTAGAGAACGTTGGCACGCAAAGCGAAGTTATCACCAAAGCCTTTGTTAATATCGGCAGTCACACGTTTTTGATTGTCGGTACCTGCACCGATAGACACTTTGGAGAAATCTTTATCTAAAGTTGCCTGTTTCGTGATGGCATTCACCGCACCGCCAGCACTGCCGCGACCGGCAAAGCTGGAGCTTGGTCCTTTGGAAATTTCCAGCTGTTCAATTGCGAAACTTTCGCGTGTCGTCATTCCCGGGTCGCGCAGACCGTCAACGAATACGTCACTACGGGCTTCCTGGCCACGAATGATGTAACGGTCGCCAAAGGCGTTACCATTTTCGCCGGTACCGAGGGTAATGCCCGGCTGTGCGCTCAGAATCTGTTTCAGTTCAGTCAGGCCGGAATCATCAATAGCAGCTTTAGTAATGACAGAAATGGTTTGTGGTGTCTCGGCCAGCGGGCGGGTGTGACGGGAATCTCCAGATGTTTTTGCTTTGTAAGGCACGCCCGATTCTGCATTCGGGTTCGGATCCAGTGCTTTGCCATAAATTTGCACTTCTGGCAGTGCCTGCGTTTTGTCATCGGCAGGTTTTGCTGGTGCTGTTTGCGCCATCGCCACTAATGGAATAAACATCGCGGTGGAAATGCCCATGGCAATGCTGGTTTTATTCATAGAAATGAATGTCGTGTCATTGATGCGTAGGCTATTTGGCTGGCGCGTTTGCTTATTTCTCAAGGTGTGCTCCTGGTTGAAGTTAAAGGTTTGCGCGTAGTGTAAACAACATTTTAATTAATGTAAATAGGAATTAGTCTCATTTGCATTGTTGTTACTTATTCCCTTGATGAGTGCACGGTTATGGTATTGGCGCTTGTGTGTGAGGTTTGGGCGCAAATATAGTGCCGTTGATTGTGGAAAAACGGAACGCGCCAACGCATGTCTGCTGCCGCGATTAACTGAGCAGGCTGCATGCGTTGGGAATGACGCTGGAGGAAATGCCGGCGGATAGTCGCCGGAGTCAGATATAGGCCAAAGCGTTGCGATGTCGGCTGTGCCCTGTATTTGGAAGATAAGCTTAGAGACGGATTTATGCCGGTGTGATGTCGTCGCCAAACAGTGACGCCCATAATTGCCGCGTTGCTGCTACTTCCTGAGTAACTTTTGTGACGGCAATGCGTGCACGGTCTTCCCCTTGCAGGCGGATGCCATGTTGCAATTTGCGCAGCCAGCGGTAAGCTTTGGCGGTTTTTCCTGCCAGATCAGCATCAATCAGACCGAGTTCGCCACATAGTTTCAGCAAGGCGATATTGCCGATATTGGCTGTGAGTTGCGGATATTGATGGGCATGTCTGAGAACCAGATACTGCACCATAAATTCGATATCGATCATGCCGCCAGCATCATGCTTGAGGTCAAATAATTCGCTGCGGTTAATGTTTGCGTCACGCATTTTTTTACGCATACTGACGACTTCCTGCGATAACCCGGCAACATCTCTGGGCTGACGTAATACCTGATCGCGGATACGTTCAAATTCCTGCGCGATCATGCCATCACCAGCACAAAAGCGGGCACGGGTCAGTGCCTGATGTTCCCATAGCCAGGCGGATTTTTCCTGGTAACGGGCGAAAGAACCGAGCGAAGACACCAATAAGCCGCTCGCACCGTCGGGACGCAGCGCAATATCAATGTCGAACAGTATGCCCGCCGGTGTATGGCTGGTCATCCAGGTGATGAAGCGCTGTGCGAGTTTGGCGTAATTGCCGGGCGCTTCCTGATCGTCATCGTCATACAGAAAAATCACATCCAGATCCGACGCGTAACTGAGTTCTTTGCCGCCCAGTTTGCCGTAGGCAATGACGGCAAAGCGCGGCACCTCGCGATGTCGGCTGGCGATGGTTTCCCATGCGGCTTGTATCGTCGCCGCTACGATCAGATCAGCGAGTCTGGAGAGTTCATCGGCCAGATGCTCAACGCTGAGTTGGCCTTCCAGATCTTGTGCCAGCAAGCGGAACTGCATTGCATGGTGCAGCTCACGCAAGGTTTCCATCTGGCGTTCCGTGTCACCCTGGTGCTGGCTGAGCTGTCGCTTCAGATCCTGCTCAAAACTGCCCCAGTCGGGACGTTGGTGCAGCGATGACTCATCGAGTAGTTCATCCAGCAGGATAGGGTGGCGGGTCAGGAACTTGGCGGCCCAGTCGCTGGCTTCCATCATGCGGATCACGCGTGCCAGCGCATGCGGATATTCAGTCAGCAAAGACAGATAGGCCGAGCGGCGTGCAATGGTTTCGAGAAAATCGAGCAGGCGGTTCCAGCAAGCCAGTTGCATTTCTTCTTGTCTGGCAATCTGGGGCAGCGCATTGTTGATCAGCGCAATCATTTTATTGCGGCTGGATTCTGACAAGCTCTGAATTTTCCCCGACTGCCAACTGGCGATCAGTCTGCGTGCAACATCGCCCGCCTCATGAAAGCCCGCGTTGCTTAATTGTGATGTCAGTAATTCTTCGCTGTCGCTACTGCCGAGATTCGCTGTTAGCAGATATTGGGCGGCTTCCGTGCTGTTGTCTGCTTTCTCTTTAAAAATGGCGTCGAACTGTTCTGCGACAAAGGCGCGATGCGGCTGCAATTGTGCCAGCAGTTCTTTCACACTCTGGCAACGCATCATTTGCGCAACGCGCAATTGGTCTTCTGTTTGCGCCGGGAAGGTATGCGTTTGCGCATCATCCAGATATTGCAAACGATGTTCGAGGTTGCGCAAAAAAGTGTAAGAAGTAATCAACTGTTGCACCATCCGGGTGTCGAGGATCCCTTTTTCGGCCAGTGTTAGCAACGTGTTGCGGGTCGAGCGGTCACGCAGGCTGGTGTCGCGGCCGCCGCGTATCAGCTGAAATACCTGCGCCAGAAATTCTACTTCACGGATGCCGCCGCGTCCCAGTTTGACATTGTTGCTGCGTTCCGGATGTTTGCTTTCCTGGCGTACCACTTCGGCACGGATCTGTGCATGCATGGAGCGCAGCGAATCAATCGAGCCGTAATCGAGATAGCGCCGATAGACAAACGGGCGGATAATTTTTTCCAGCGTCGCAATGTCTTCTGCTGCGCCAGTCATGGCGCGAGCTTTGACCCAGGCATAACGCTCCCATTCGCGCCCCTGAATCAGGAAATATTCCTCAACCATACCAAAGCTGGCGACCAGCGGCCCGGAGGCGCCGTTCGGGCGCAATGCCATATCAACGCGGAAACTGAAACCGTCTTCGGTCACTTCAGAAATGGCGGCAATCAGCTTTTTGCCGAGGCGGGTGAAATATTCATGATTCGACAAGCTGCGTTGCGTGCTGTCGCTGGTAACGGTGTCGCCATCTTCGGCATAGCAAAAGATCAGATCGATATCCGACGACACATTGAGTTCATAGCCGCCGAGCTTACCCATGCCGAGCACGATCATTTCCTGCACGCGGCCGCTGTCTTCCCCGGTCGGTGTGCCGTATAAACTCTGCATTTCAGCGCTGAGTGCTGCCAGATGCTGCTGCACGACGAAGTCGGCAAATTCACTGATCGTCGTCACCACTTCGTGCATGTCTGCGTCGCCGCACAGATCGCGCTTGATCAGGGTGCAGACGACGAGGTTGCGCAAACGACGCATGGCTTTGTTCAGCGTCGCACCAGATGAAATTTCTTTTTGTAAAATCTGAGCAAAAATTGCCGGGGTCAAGGATAATCTTGAAATCTCGTCCAACATTGTCTGACGGTCGCTGCCGCCTTGCAGCCAGCGTTGCAGGAAGCGGGATGCATTCAGAATATCGGGGATGTCAGCTTGGTCGGGTGGCGTGAGAGTCATAGTCAGTCGTCGGGAAAGCGCGGTGTCGCAGTGTTGCTTCGATTCTAAGTCATCTTGATCGGCTGCGGGCGTCTTAATCAAAGAAGTGTGAAGTTCCTCCTGGAAGGCATAAATATACTCCGGGGGAGTATTATTTAAAGCCCAATATTTCTGCGGACAATTGGGCGAAATGAAGAAAAATATAGGGGAGTATGTTGAAAATAGCGGTATATCCAGTGACCAGCGCCTTGTCGGCAGAATAGTGTCATTGCTTAAATGAAAACGGATATCCCCGCCTCTCAGCCTTCTGCTGCGGAAGATCAGGAGCCAGTATTGCCAGCACGCTCGCGCTGGCGTCGGCTGTCGTCGCATACTTTTGCCGCTTGCGGTGGCAGCATCCGCTTTGTTCTCCGCGCTGCTTTATTACTGTACTTTGTGTTCTGCATCCTCGTCTTGGTGCTGCGCTATCTGGTGTTGCCACATGTTGCCGATTACAAGCCGGAAGTGGAAGCGATGGTCAGCCGTGCGATCGGACGCGAATTGCACATGGCATCTTTGCAGGCGTCATGGCAAGGGCTTAATCCGCAACTGGTATTACAGAACGTGGAGATGCTTGATCAGCATGGCAAAGCGGCCTTGCGTTTGCCCGAAGTCAGGACGACGCTGTCGTGGTGGAGTCTGGCGCTGCTTGATCTGCGCTTCGACAAGATAGAGTTGCATCAGCCGGTACTCGATATACAACGCGACGCCGACGGCAAATTGTATATCGGTGGTTTTTTTATCGATCCGAAAAAGAAGAGCGATGGCAAAGGCCTCGATTGGGTGCTGGCGCAGCATCAGATTGTGATCAAACAAGGCTTGCTACGCTGGAATGACCAGGCACGCAACGCACCGGAATTACAGCTCAAGGATGTCAGTCTGATTTTGCGCAATCGCTGGCAGCATCATCAGTTTGCACTGCGCGCAACGCCGCCAGCGGCATTGACCGCACCGGTCGATATTCGCGGTGATTTGCAGCACCCGCCATTTAGCAGACAAGTGTCGGATTTCTCCAACTGGAGCGGTGAGCTGTATGCCGATCTGCAAAGTACCGACCTGCACGCGTTGCGTGCATATATTGATTATCCGGCCGATATCAGTCAGGGCTATGGCGCTGTAAGATCATGGTTGCGGCTCGATCGCGGCCGAGTCGCTGATGCTACCGCTGACCTGAAACTCGCGGATGTGCAGGGTAAATTTGCCAAAGACTTGCCTGAACTGGATATGGCAGAAATTCGTGGTCGGGTGACCGCCAGTGAAAAAGCCGATTTGGGGAAAAAGTATCTGCCATCTTTGTTCGGCAAAGCAGGACACACGGTTGCACTCACCGATTTTTACATGAAGGCCAGAGATGGCGCGGTCATGCCAGCGACCACCATCAGGGAAAGTTTTACCCCCGGCATAGGAAACCAGCCAGCGAAGGTCGAGTTGTATGCCAAATTTCTTGATTTGCAAATTCTGGCCAATTTTGCCGGACATCTGCCTTTACCTGCCGATCAGCGGCAGATGCTGGCGGATTTTGCACCCAAGGGGCAATTAAAAGAATTCTCCGCTTCCTGGCAAGGGACTTATCCGGATGTCGCAGCCTACAAAGTCAAGGGCGAATTTATCAATTTGTCCATGCAGCCGCAGCCAGCTCAGTTAGCTCGCGCCAAAACCGCAAAAACTCCGGCGAAAGCAGCAGTTCCGGCGATTCCGGGCTTTGAAAATTTATCCGGCACCGTGGATGCCAGCGACCGTGGTGGGGCATTTTCGCTGGATTCAAAAGACTTGTCCTTGCGCCTTGCCAGTTATTTCATTGACCCGGTGATGCCGTTTAATCGGCTGCAAATGCAGGCAAACTGGAAATTTCAAGCCGACGATAAGCTGATGTTTCAGATTAATCGTATGGACATGACGCAGGAGAGTATGCATGCCACTTTATCCGGCAAACACATCATGTCTATGCGTGCATCGGCGCAGCCGCAGCCCGGTGACGTCGATTTAACGGCGCATATAGATGGTTTCGACCTGAAGCAGCTGGATCGTTATATTCCAACGGTCGCCGAGCCGGATTTACGACATTGGCTGACGAAAAGCATCCTTGATGGGCGTGCCGACGATGTTACCGTGCGCATTCGCGGCGACCTCGCGCATTTCCCATTTTCAGCCAGTGAGCCTCATTCCAAAAACAAAGGTGAATTTCTGGTCAGGGGTAATCTGACTGGCGGCAAACTGGATTTCACTGCCGGTGAGCTGGCGGAAGGCGGCAAAGCGCCTTTATGGCCAGTGATAGACGATATCAAAGGGAATTTCATCTTTGAGCGCGCCAGAATGGAAATTAACGGCGATACGGCGAAAACCCTGGGCGCTGATCTGCGTAAAGTCAAAGCGGTGATTCCCGATTTATTAAGTGCGGGATCTGTCCTGAATATCGATGGCAACGCCAGCGGTCAATTGCAAACCATGCTGGCTTACGTCAGCGCCAGTCCTGTCGATGGCTGGCTCGGGCATTTTCTGGCGGAATCGAAAGCCAGCGCGGCGGCTGGTCTGACTTTAAAGCTGCAATTGCCGTTGCGACATATGATCGACGCAAAAGTCAACGGTGTGCTGCAGTTTGCCAATAATGACGTAGTGCTGCAACCCGGCATTCCGCTGGTGACCGGCGTCAACGGCAAGCTGGAATTTAATGAGCGCGGCGTTAATCTCGGAACGCTGAAGGGAACTGCGCTGGGTGGACCAATTGTGATTAGCGGTGGCTCGCAAAAAGATAACAGTATCCGCGTCCGGCTTGATGGCAGCGTCACTGGTGATGGTTTGCGGCAGATGCTGCCAGCAGCAAATCGCGAGCAAATCAAGATTGACGGTACCAGCCGCTACATCGCAACGATCGCCGTGAAAAAGCAATTACCGGAAATCGTGATTGAATCCAACTTACAGGGAATGGCGCTCAATTTTCCTGCACCGTTGAAAAAAGGCGCGACTGAAGCAATGCCCTTGCGCATCGAACTGGTGCCGCAGATAAACACTGACAGCAGTGTTCTGCAGGATGAATTGCGCATTCATCTTGGCAATGCAGTGCATGCAAAATACGTACGTCAGAAAAACGCAGATAAGCAGGCGAGCTGGCAGCTTCTGCGTGGCGGCATCGGTGTGAATGTGCCTGCGCCTGAGCCTTTGCGCGGAGTGGCGGTCAATATTGAATCGAATGTACTGCATGTCGATGAGTGGCGCAGCGTCTTGAACACAAGTTCTGCTGGCGCGGCAATGGCGAATAACAATACGGCGACTTCTGCGCTGAACGGCGCTGCTGGCAAAGTGGTGCAGGGTGTCACCGCTTTAAATATTGCACCGTACCTGGATGTCAGCACCCTGGCATTAAAAACCGGTCAGTTGCATATCATGGGTAAGCAACTGGATCATGTCGTGATGGGAGTTTCTCATCATAATGATCTCTGGCAGGCGAATATCGATGCCAATCAGATTTCCGGTCATATCAGCTGGAATGACGGCAGCGCAAAAGCTGGCGCTGCGGTAGCCGGACCGGGCAGCGTGACGGCCCGTTTAAGCAAGCTGATTATCCAGCAATCGGCGGCAAGCGATGCTGGTGATTTGTTCGATGAAAAACGTAGCAGTACCCAGATACCGGGGCTCGATATCGTTGCGGATAATGTTGAGTTATTCAACAAGAAGCTGGGCAGATTAGAGTTGCAAGCCAGTAATCAGATGAGTGGCGCTTCCAGTGAATGGCTGCTCAGTAAGGTACTGTTGAAAAATCCGGATGCGGAGCTCAGGGCGACTGGACGCTGGGGGAGTCGCACTGGGAATAGCACCGGGAATAGCGTGACCCAACTCAATTACATGCTTGATATTGCGAACGCCGGTCAATTGCTGGACAGACTTGGGTTTGCCAATGTCGTACGCGGTGGACGTGGACGACTGGATGGCGATGTGAAATGGAATGGCTTGCCATATGCGATGGACATTCCCAGCATGAGCGGCAAGGTGCAGCTCGATCTGGCCGCCGGGCAGTTTTTAAAAGTCGATCCAGGCGCTGCGAAGTTACTCGGTGTGCTGAGTATGCAGTCGTTGCCGCGACGCCTGACTCTGGATTTCCGGGATATATTTTCTGAAGGATTCGCTTTTGATGCGATTACCGGCAGCGCACAAATTCTGCAGGGTGTGGCACGTACCGATAATCTGAAAATGCGCGGAGTGAATGCGACCGTGGTGATGGCTGGCAACGCTGATATCGTGAATGAATCTCAGCAATTGCATGTTCTGGTTATTCCTGTTATCAATGCGGGTGCGGCATCGGTTGTGTATGGGCTGGCGGTCAATCCCGTTATCGGCTTAGGTACTTTCCTGGCGCAATTATTCTTACGTGAACCGCTGGCAAAGGCTTTCACCTTCGAATATATGGTGAGCGGCCCGTGGAAAGATCCTCTGGTGAAAAAAATTGAACGTCAGGAAAATCAGGACGTTGCAGGTGAGCATCGCGTGCAAGATGCCAAGAAAGGTGAATGATGAAAGTTGCAGCTATACAGATGGTTTCTTCCAATGTGTTGGCCGACAATATGGCAACGGCAAAACGCCTGTTGATCGCAGCGGCAGGCGAGGGGGCCGGATTATTGTTGTTACCGGAATACTGGCCTTTAATGGGTTTGCAGGATACCGACAAACTGGCGATCGCCGAACCGGCCGGTCGCGGCATTATGCAGGAATTTTTAGCGGAGATGGCGCGTTCGTTGAGGGTCTGGATCATCGGCGGCACAATTCCGTTGCAGTCGGCTGAAGCTGGCAAAGTCATGAATACGACACTGGTATTTGACCCGCAGGGCGTGCAGCGCGTCCGCTACGACAAAATCCACTTATTTGGTTTTTCTAAAGGCGAGGAGTCTTACGAAGAGGCGCGTACCATTACTGCCGGCGAACAGGTAACCACCTTTGAAACTGAGGCCGGCCGGGTAGGCCTGTCTATTTGCTATGACTTACGCTTTCCGGAATTATTCCGCGCGATGGGGCCTTGTTCCCTGATCGTTGTTCCTGCTGCTTTTACTTACACCACAGGTCAGGCGCACTGGGAAATTCTGTTGCGAGCCAGAGCGATAGAGAATCAGTGTTATGTTCTGGCATCGGGGCAGGGCGGCAAACATCTGAACGGGCGCCGCACCTGGGGACATAGTATGCTGATTGACCCCTGGGGGAAGATCGTCGCAGAATTGCCCGAAGGTGAGGGCTTTGTCAGCGGCGAAATAGATGCTGAACTGTTACAGCAGATCCGCACCAGCCTGCCTGCGTTGCAACATCGGAAATTATAGTTGCCCTCCAGCTTACCTCTCAGGGCGATTCAACTTCAAGTGTAAGTTATCAGCATACTGTTGTCGTCGCTGAGTTGTTTTACAATGCATATATTGCATTCTTTTGTATTGGTTAATCTACTTTATGAGTTCTTCAAATTCAGCCTTGAACCACCTTGCTATTGCTCGCGACATTTTATTGACGCCATTTGGTCTGGACGACCATAAATTGTCGAAAGTGCTTGGTTCTATGTTCACTCACCGTGTGGACTATGCTGATCTGTATTTTCAGTTCACTCGCAGCGAAGGCTGGAGTCTTGAGGAAGGTATAGTCAAAACCGGCAGTTTTTCGATTGATCAGGGTGTTGGTGTTCGCGCTGTTTCAGGTGATAAGACCGCCTTTGCTTACTCCGATGAAATTTCTGAAAAAGCTTTGTCTGATGCTGCCAAAGCAACCAGAACGATTGCAGTTCAGGGCGCTGGCAAAATTAAAGTGGCTTCCGCTTTACACGGAATTCTGGGGCGGGATTTATATTTGCGTGATGATCCTCTGCATTCTCTGGATGCCAACGAGAAAGTGCGTTTGCTTGAGCGTATAGAAAAAATTGCGCGGGCAAAAGATCCGCGCATCGTACAGGTGATGGCATCGCTGGCTGGCGAGTATGACGTTATTCTGGTTGCCCGCAGTGATGGTGCGCTGGCGGCAGATATACGCCCTCTGGTACGCGTTTCTCTGACCGTGATTGCTGAGCAGAATGGTCGTCGTGAGATGGGTTCCAGCGGTGGCGGTGGTCGTTATGATTACTCTTATTTTTCCGATGTATTGCTTGAACAGTATGCAGATGAAGCCGTGAAATCGGCTCTGGTGAATCTGGATGCCCGCCCTGCACCAGCGGGACCGATGACGGTCGTACTTGGGCCAGGCTGGCCTGGTGTGCTGCTGCACGAAGCGATAGGGCACGGTCTGGAAGGTGACTTCAATCGCAAAGGATCCAGTACGTTTTCTGGCCGTATCGGTGAACGTGTTGCGGCAAAAGGTGTGACTGTCGTTGATGACGGCACGATGCAACATCGCCGCGGTTCGCTCAATATTGACGATGAAGGTAATCCTACTCAATGCAGTACGCTGATTGAAGATGGCATACTGAAGGGATACATGCAGGACACGATGAACGCGCGTCTGATGAAAATGGCCGTCACTGGTAATGCCCGGCGTGAATCGTTCGCGCATTTACCTATGCCGCGCATGACCAACACCTATATGCTGGCCGGAGATAAAGATCCGGCGGAGATTCTCGCTTCTGTGAAAAACGGCTTATATGCAGTGAATTTTGGCGGTGGTCAGGTTGATATCACCAATGGCAAATTTGTGTTCTCTGCCAGCGAAGCCTACATGATAGAAAACGGTAAGCTTAGTTATCCGGTCAAAGGCGCAACCCTGATCGGTAACGGACCTGAAGTACTTAACCATGTGTCTATGATAGGTAATGATTTACGCCTAGATTCCGGTATTGGTGTTTGCGGCAAGGAAGGACAGAGTTTGCCGGTTGGTGTTGGTCAGCCGAGTCTGCGTATTGATGGCCTGACCGTCGGTGGGACTGCGTAATTTTGCGATCGGTTTTCTGGTTTTGATTGAGGACAACGCCCCATGTTTGTGATTGCTGTCGTGTCAGCAAAAGGTGGCGTAGGAAAGACTACGCTGTCAGCCAACCTTGCGGTTGGTATTGCGCAGCGTGGTCACCCCACTCTGGTGGTTGATCTCGATCCGCAGAATGCGCTGCAATGGCATCTCGGCGGGCTGGATCAGAACGAATGCAAGGGGATCAGTGCATTGACCGGTACACGCACCAGACTTGCAGGTGTGACACATGCCAGCCCTTATCATGTTTATTTTTCTCCTTATGGACGTGGCGGAGAGGTGCAGCGTCAGCGTTTTGAGAGCATTTTGGAAAAACAAGATGATTGGCTACGCGGTAAGTTACAAAAAGCGAATTTGTCAGAAAACGCGATTGTGTTGTTGGATACCCCACCTGGGCCTTCTGTATATCTGAAGCAGGCAATTCATGCCGCAGATTATGTTCTTGCCGTGGTGCTGGCTGACGCGGCGTCGTACTCGACCTTGCCAGAAATGGAAGAACTGATCTCTGCGTATGGGCCACCAAGCGCGCAGGTGACAGGATCCGCCTATGTGATTAATCAATCGGCAAAGCGGCAATTGGCGCAAGATGTATTGGCACTGTTTCACACACAATTAGGTGAGCGTATGGTGCCTTGGGTCATACCGGAAGACGCTGAGGTTGAAGAGGCTTTGGCCTACGAGTGTCCACTACTGCATTATCGCCCGGATAATCCGGCCACAAAGAAAATACAGTCTGTCGTCGATTGGCTGCTTTTGCATGCCCCAAAATCTCATTGAATGAAAAAATTTCCTCCTCTTTTTTCCTCTGCTTGAGTTGACGGTTGGGCGACCTCCGCCCTGTATCTGTAGATCTGCCCCACGAAAAACCTTTTGCGTTTGCCAGCTTATATGGATAGTTACTCCATATAAGCGAGCTATCAGAAAATAAAAATCAATTAATTGCTAATGTAATAATGTTTTTTATCATGTGTCATGGTCAAATGTCGGGTAATTGTAAGCAAATGAAATGACTATTTACTTCTGATGGATTCTGATCTAACGCAAACTAATGTTTTTGCTTTGAAACTTATTGAGAAAAAATGACTCTGCATTGATGTCTGGATATTCCTAATTATAAATTGTTGACATTTGTTTACTGTGTATCGCTAGACGATCAATTCTGCAGGGTGTTAAAGTTTCAGGCGATGAATCTGGCTTTGTTGCAGACGCCGGGTGCAGAAAGAACAGCAAAATAATGAATGGAAGTGTTTAGTATGTTGAAGAAAAATCTGCAGTATTACGAGTCTCAACAGTGCTCGAATCAATGGAGAACATTTCTTGCTGCGTTTTCTGCTGAGTTTGCATCTAAAGGCGAGGTGTCTGATTTGCGGGCGTTTATGTATCAGATGGGGCGGACCATGGCAGCCGCTTTTCCGGCGCTCAACGGCAGTAGTTTGCAAGTACTTGAGGATGGTATTAATTCTCACTGGTCGCAAATCGATTGGGGCTGGGTGGAACTGATAGAGCAAGCAGAGAGTCTCGTTGTTGAGCACCATGCTTCTCCGTTGAAAGTGGCTTTTGGTGAGGATGCGCTGGTATGGTCGTCCGCGCTACTCGAAGGTGTTTATGCACAATTGTTTGATAATCTTGGAATGGACAAATCACTTTGCTTAACGCAGCGCGGTGATGCTTTGGAAGATGGTCAGTTGTTTGTTTTTGAACTAAAGAAACAGCTCAATGAGCCGACATATTTCACGCGTCGTTGATTGTCGGATAAAGATGTATTAAGTATTGAAAAGGGCTGTAAAGATTATGGATGATGACGTTAAAAATCTTTTTCAAAAGTTTGGGCAACCAGCGACAGCATACCAAGAGATAAATCGAGACGTTGAGAGTGAGCAGGCTAAAAAGCGCTGGCCGCTTTTACGTGATGTCAGGGTGCATGCAATTCCTGACAACTCGATGCCCGAAGACATGGAACCGCTCCCGGTGCCGCAAGCCTCGCCATCAATAAGGCCAGAAATTATGCCCGGAATTGATCGTAAGCCAGTGTTAAAAGAAAGTATTGGTAGCAGTTCTCATGGAGCGAATGATATTTTCGGCAGAAAACAAGACCTTACATCGACAGAGTCGGTCGTTGCTGTTCCTGAAAAGATCAATGGCTCTGCAAGCTTATTCAGATCTGAGCCTCAGCAAAAAGCCACTTTATTCCAGACGGATGAGCAACTGCAACAAAACAGCAGTTTGTTTCGCCGTTTGCCTGCGGATGCAGTGAGCGCGCAAGGGAACGGGTCGGGCTCTCAGGAAAAAGTAGCAGTTTTACCTGTTCATGCAGATAAACATCAAGCTGTCTCTGACATTTTTAAACGACTGGCTAAGCAGCCGGAGCCAGCTAAAACCGTCGATACGCCAGTGAATTCCTTTTTCAAAAAAATCTTCAAATCATGAGGATAGTTGCAGTCATTTCTCCCAAAGGAGGGGTAGGAAAGACAACGGTCACGGCGAACCTCGCGGCATCGCTTGCGCGCATGGGCGCTAAGGTAGTTGTGTTAGATTTGGATCCGCAGAATGCGCTGAGATTGCATTTCGGAATACCTTACGAGGATGCTTCCGGAATCGCGATCCGTAATCTGGCAGATGATCGCTGGTCGCACGTGTTGTACCAAAGTACTTATGGCGTTGACTTCTTACCATATGGAACGGTGGAAGAAGATCAGCGGGCGATATTTGAAGATGCGGTCAGGGAAAATCCGGATTGGTTGCTTTCTCATTTGCAGAATTTATTTCTGGAACCGGAGACCGTCGTTTTAATTGATACGCCGCCGGGTCCAAGCATTTATTTGCAGCAAGTGCTCAGTGTCGCGCATATCGGGCTGGTTGTGTTGAAGCCTGACGCTGCTTCATATTCGACTATCCCTTCGATTGAGTCCTTGATTCAATATTACACCGCAGGAAGAAAAGACTTTCTCGGCTACTGTTACGTCTTGAATCAAATGGATGCCTCAAGACAATTATGCCGTGATGTCCATGGCATGCTGCGGACAACGCTGGGAGACAAATTTGTTCCTTCCACGATACATAAGGATGAAGCCGTGAGCGAGGCGCTGGCGTGCCAGATGCCGGTTTCTTACTACGCACAACACAGTTCAGCGACACATGATGTGCAGCAACTTGCTGTATGGTTGCAGGAAAATTTTGGACTGATTGATTAATGCGCTCAATACTGAACTCCAGATATTTATACGGCCGGCTCAATGAGTTTGGGCGATTGATGGTTAATTGGTCCGGGTGGAATTCGAAGTTGCCCCGCGTGTTGGCGTTGATTGTTGCCGCCGTGCTGTTCTGGATTTCGATCAGTATTCCAATGGAATTGCCGTATCAGACTTTTTTCTCGGCAGTGATATTTTCTACCGCGATGTATTTACGCCGGTACACAGGAACGCTGATTTCACTGATCATGGTGATGTTTTCGGTTAGCGCAACCAGCCGTTATATTTACTGGAGGGTCAATTACACGATAGATACTGAAAATCTGGTCGATTTGTTTTTTGCGCTGGTACTGATTCTGGCAGAAATTTACGCGTGGCTGGTGTTGCTGTTGGGATATCTGCAAACTGCCTGGCCTCTGAGGCGTAAACCTGTCATCTTACCGACCGATACATCAAGCTGGCCGGTTGTCGATCTGTTTATTCCGACATATAACGAAGATTTGGCTGTCGTCAAACCGACCGTCATGGCGGCGATGGGCATAGACTGGCCAAAAGATAAATTGAATATCATTATTCTGGACGATGGGCGGCGTCCGGAATTTGCTGAGTTCGCTGAGACGATTGGTGTCCAGTGTTTTACGCGCTCCGATAATAACCACGCCAAAGCAGGCAACATTAACGCCGCTCTGAAGCGCACCACGGGTGAATTTGTCGCGATTTTTGACTGCGATCACATGCCGACCCGTTCGTTTTTGCAATACACGATGGGATGGTTTCTGGTCGATCCGAAACTGGCGATGATACAGACGCCCCATCATTTTTTGTCACCCGACCCGTTCGAGAGAAATCTGCATACGTTCCGACATGTACCCAACGAAGGCGAGCTGTTTTACGGCTTGATTCAGGATGGAAATGATTTATGGAACGCGACTTTCTTTTGTGGTTCGTGCGCAATTTTGCGGCGTACTTATCTGGAAGAGATTGGTGGTATCGCCGTTGAAACCGTGACTGAAGATGCGCACACTGCATTAAAAATGCAGCGGCTTGGATATAACACGGCGTATCTGGCACTGCCACAAGCGGCGGGGCTGGCAACCGAAAGTTTGTCTGCACACGTCGGACAGCGTATCCGCTGGGCGCGTGGAATGGCGCAGATTTTCAGGGTCGACAATCCTTTGTTCGGCAAGGGGCTGACTTTTGGTCAGCGACTTTGCTACAGCAATGCGATGCTACATTTCTTTTACGGTCTGCCGCGCATGGTTTTCCTGTTGGCTCCCATCTCGTATCTGTTTTTTGAAGTTCACATCATCAAGGCATCAGCGATTTCTATTGCAGCATATTCGTTGCCACATTTGCTGCACGCCAACTTGACCAACTCCCGTATTCAGGGCGCTCACCGGCATTCATTCTGGGCTGAGGTCTATGAGGCAACGCTTGCCTGGTATATTTTCCGGCCAACGATGGTGGCGCTGATTAATCCGAAATTAGGTAAGTTCAACGTAACCGCCAAAGGTGGTTTAGTTGAAGAGGAACACTTTGACTGGGTGATTTCCAAACCCTATCTGGTGATGCTAGCCTTGAATATTTTAGGTTTCATCGTCGGTATCGGACGGGCTATCTGGTGGAATAGCTATGAGCTCGACACAGTTTTGCTGAACATGTTATGGACGATTTATAACCTGATTATCCTTGGCGCGACTCTCGCTGTGGCAACCGAGTCCAAGCAAGTCCGCCGATCTCATCGTGTGCGAGCAGTATTGAGCGCCACATTGCGTTTGCCAAACGGACACTCCTTTGTCTGTCAGACTGAAGATTTCTCTATGGGCGGTATGTCGCTCAAAGTACCCGAAGGCTTCAAAATGGAGAAAGGCGAAGAGGCGATGATTTCGCTGTATGGCACGAATGGCGAATGTTTGTTTCCATCGAAAGTCATTTTTGCAAAAGAGAATTTGCTGAGTCTGCAATTTCTGAATCTGAACTTGCAGCAACAGATGGATCTGATCAGTTGCACCATCGGCAGGGCAGACGTCTGGTTGAATTGGTCTGAGGAGCGAGATCTGGATCATCCGCTGAATGGCTTAAAAGAAATTGCCTTTCATAGCTTCCGCGGGTTTATCCAGTTTGGAGCCGGGTTGAAACAGTATTTCGGAAAAAAAAGCGCTTAGCACATGAATACACTTACTGAAGCGAACATTGTGAAAAACATGAAATCAACATTGCCTTGGAAAAAAACTGTCAAAACCACGCTTGCCCTGGCAATTGCATTTGGCATGAGTGTGACGGCGCACGATGACGTTTTTGCGAAATCGAAGCGCGCAAAATCTGCTGAAGCGCAAACGGAAGAAACGGAAAAAACACTGACAAGTGATGCCTCTGCCGTTGCGTCAACACCAGTTCCTGGCCAAAAAGTGTATACCATCAGCCTCAAGCAGATGGGGCAGGGCTCGAATATCGAATTGCGTGGTGTTGAAGGTGAGCGTACTTTTCCTTTCACAGTCCGCAGCGACGAAGTGATAACTTCGGCAAAAATACGTTATGGCATTGCGTATTCGCCAGCGCTGTTGCCGGATTTATCCCATATCAAAGTTTCGGTTAACAATGAGCTGGTCAGCGTTGTGCCCCTGCCGAAAGATAATCCTAAGGGGATCGTCCGCGAAGATAATATCGATCCACGTTTTTTTGCAGACTTTAATCAGCTCAGTTTCAAACTGATAGGGCATTACACCAGAGAATGTGAAGACCCATATCATTCCAGTTTGTGGGCGAAAATCAGTAATACGACGCAATTGGAGCTGACCGTCAGCACAATCGATCTGGCGAATGATCTGGCGCTGTTGCCTGGGCCATTCTTTGACAAGCGCGATTCCAAATTGCTGGAGTTGCCGTTTGTGTTGCCCAATGGGGCATCATTGGAATTGTTGCGCAATGCCGGTGTTGTGGCTTCCTGGTTTGGTCAGTTGGCGTCCTATCGCGGTGCTCGTTTTCCGGTCGCTGATGGCATGCCTAAATCGCATGCGATCGTATTTGCAACGACAAAGGAAGCACCTGCCGGTGTGCAACTACCTGTGATCAATGGTCCGACCTTGATGGTGGTACCAAATCCGCAAAACCCGAAAACAAAGTTGTTGTTAGTTTTAGGACGTGACAATGCGGAGCTGAAAATTGCGACGCAAGCGTTGACACTGGGACAAACGGCATTGGCAGGTCAGACGGCGATTATCCGTAATTTCAAAGAGCCGGCAATTCGCAAAGCTTATGATGCACCTAAATGGCTGCCAACTTCGCGGCCGGTTAAATTCGGCGAGCTGACCCCGCTGCAAAGTTTGCAGGTGAATGGCCTGACGCCCGATCTGATCCGGATTAACATGCGAGTGGCACCTGACTTGTTCACCTGGCAGACCGAGGGCGTTCCTATGGATCTGCGCTATCGCTTCACACCCAGACCAACGATAGACAAGTCGACGTTAAATATCGGTATTAATGATGGTTTTGTCCGCGCATTGTCTTTGTCTGGTACAGAACCGGAAAAAGGCAAGATCAAAGAATCTGTGATGCTTTTCTTTAAGTCGGGCTTACGTTACGCTCAGGAGGAGATACAAGTACCGACATTCAGAATCGGCGCTGAAAACCAACTGCAATTTCATTTCTTCTATGACTATCCTAAGCAAGGTGCTTGTAAAGATGTGTATCTGGATAACGTGCGGTCTACGATAGACCCAGATTCGACCATAGATTTTTCACACATGCCGCATTACGCGACATACCCCAACCTTGCTTACATTGCGAATGCCGGCTTCCCGTTTACCAAATTGGCAGATTTATCTGAAACGGCTGTCATTCTCCCTGAGCGCGCCAGTAATCAGGAGCTGGAAGTCTTTTTCAATCTGATGGGGCGTATGGGGGAATCAACCGGCTATCCGGTCACTAACAATACCGTGATCTACGGTAGCGATGTCGAAAAACACAGCAATAAAGATTTGCTCGTGATTGCAACTAACGGTAACCAGCCTCTGCTGAAACAATGGTCAAAATATATGCCACTGACCATTGATGAAACAGGGAATCGTTTGCAATTGCCGACCGGATTTTTGCGTGTTCTGGCGCGCTGGGCTGGTAAAGATCTGGATGAACTCGAGCGTAAATCCGGCGAAATGTTAGCCAGCACCGGAAGTGCATTTGGCACCGTTATGCAGTTTGAATCGCCATTGTCTGGCGGTCACAGCGTCGTCGTCGTGACTTCTGGCAGTCCCCGTGGCTTACTGGATGTGACAGATGGTTTGAATAAAGCCGATCTTCGCAGCCAATTCCAGGGCGATCTGGTGTTGATTAAAGGTGATAAGGTCATCAATGCATTGATCGGTAACACCTATTATTCCGGTCATCTGCCTTTATGGACCTGGCTGAAGTGGAATCTCTCAACAAAACCTGTCTTGCTGATTGCTTTCCTGATGTTGGCGTCATTGATTGCCGCCGCTTTACTGTTCCGTTATTTACGGAAAAAGGCAGCCCAGCGCTTGAAGGCGAATGAGCCCAAAGATCAACATTGATACATCAAAAATAACTGAATAAAAGAGTAAATTTACGCAGGCAGACCACATTGTTGTGGTCTGCCTGTTTATAATTTAATGCCAGTTTTAAAGCAGATTTCAAAATCTCCAATTGAGGTAGAGATCGCTTCATCAAAGTGTTGAATAGGGGATGGTAATGGTTTTCAAAAGAAAAGCGATGGCGTTGGCGCTTTTAGCGATGTGTGTCGAATGCAGCACTGCTTTTGCAAACTCTCCTCTGACCCAGAAATTAGTTGAGCAGGCACATTTTTGGGAGCAGCGCGGTCGTGACGATAATGCGGCGGATGCCTGGCGTAAGGTGCTGAAAGTCGATGCGAATAATATTGAGGCATTGGTCGCGCTGGGTATATTCGACGCTCACAGCGGCAATGCTGATTTAGCGAAAAATCACCTTGATAAGCTAAAAGAAATCAAAGCAGGCAGTGCGCAAATTCGTCTGGTAGAAAAAGCGATCAGTCTCGGTACTGCCGGGGGCAAGTCTCAGCTTGAAAATGCCAGAAGACTGGCGCAGCAAGGCGATACCGAAGCCGCGGCGGACAGTTATCGCATGATCGGCGATGCGTCCCGCCTGAAAGGTGATGCGGCGCTTGAATATTATCAGGTGCTGGCCGGTACTAAATCTGGTTATGCCGAGGCAAAACGCGGCCTTGAAAAACTGGCGAAAGAAAATCCCTCCAACCATAAATATGCTTTGGCTTATGCGCAAACGCTGACATACCGCGATGCCAGCAGACCGGAAGGCCTAGCCTTGCTGGAGAGTCTGACCAGTAAAGCTGACGTATCCAGGCAGGCGGAAGAGGCATGGCGTCAGGCATTAACCTGGATGGGGCTGCAAAGCAGCAACAGTAAATATTTCCGGAACTATCTGGAAAAACACCCGCAGGATAAAACCATACAAGACAAACTTGCGAGCGTGAATCGTCCGGTCAGGAATGATGCGCCGGAAGAGCGCCGTCCCGTGAATAAGCCCAAGCCTGAGAGTCCTTTAGCAAAAGGATCTGCAATCGGCTTTAAAGCACTGGATGCCAATGATGTGCCGACGGCAGAGAAAGAATTCCAGTCACTGATCAAATCTCATCCTAAAGATCCTGTTGGTTATGGTGGCATGGGGCTGGTCAAAATGCGTCAGGAAGAATTTATTGAAGCACGTAAATTCCTGCAAAAAGCTTTGGATCTTTCATCCGCAAAAGCGAAATCGAATTGGAAGCAAGCATTTGATGGTGCCAATTATTGGGCACTGATCGAAGATGCACGCACTGCTTTTGAAGATGCTGACAGCGTAAAAGGGATCGCCTTATTGCGTAAAGCGGTTGAGATCAATGGCACCGAGCCATCCGGACTTTTACAACTCGCCGATGCGTTGCAGGCTGAAAATGATATGGCTGGCGCAGAAGAAAACTTTAAGCGTGTTTTTAATGCAGATAAAAAAGAAATGCGCGCGCTCGATGGCCTGATCGGGATTTATGTTTTGCAGAAGCGGCTCAGTGATCTGGAGGCGCTCGGCGAATATTTATTGCCTCGTCACCTCGCGATCGTCGCGAATCTGAAGTCTGAACAAATGGCGGCTCAGGCCAAGCAACTTGAAGCAGCAGGCGATATCGTCGGCGCGCAAAGGGTGTTGGAAGACGCGATTCTGATCAAGCCGGAAGATGCCTGGTTAAGAATGTCGCTGGCCAAAATTTATCTGAAACGGAACATGGCACCGCAGGCGCAGGCATTGTTAGATGCGCTGACCAATGTTGAAAAGCCCGATGCAGAGGCGCTTTATGTCAGCGCCTTGCTCAGTCAGATGCAGCAGCTCTGGTGGGAGGGTTTGCAAACATTGGAGCGAGTCCCTGCCAACGCGCGCAAACCAGAAATGTTTGCCTTGCAAAAGCAATTATGGATACGCGTCCAGCTTGACCGTATCGATCTTCTGAACAAACGTGGGTATGTCGATCAGGTCAGGGAAATCCTGGCACAGATTGAAGCTGCCGCAGGAACAGATAACGAGTACATCGGCACTCTTGCGGCCTTGTACATCAAGTTAGGCGATACCGAACGCGGTTTTGCCATGATACGGCAGGCGGTACAAAATACGCAGCAACCTTCCGCCAGCCTTTTGCTGCAATACGCCAGCACCTTGATGCAGGCGAATCAGGAAGCCGAGCTGGAAGCCGTCATGCGTAAGGTGGCAGCGATGCCGAAATTGCAGGAGGATGAAATTAAATCCTTTAAGCAATTACAAAAGGCATTGTCCATGCGTTACTCCGAGCGCGCCAGAGAAGCAAAAGACTACGCGGCGGCTTACGCTTATATCCAGCCTTATCTGATAGAGACGCCGGACGATAATTTATTGCTGCTGACCCTGGCGCGTATTTATTCGTCTGCCGGTGACAGCGAACCGGCAAAAGAGTTGTACACCAAAGTACTGGAAACGGATCCGGATAATCCTGAGGTCTTACAAGGACTGGTCTTTGCGGCGATACAGATCAAAGATTTCAGTGGCGCTGAAAATTACCTTGATAAATTAATGCGCATGCAGCCAGAGAATCCGCGCTTTATTGCGCTGGCGGGGAATGTCGCACGGGCACAGGGGCATAACGGCAAAGCCTTAGGCTATTTCAAAAAAGCACTGGCACTGGAACAGGCACAGCGCCCATTGTCCGGCGCAGGTGTCGATGGTTTGCGTCTGGTCACACCAGGTTCGGTTGCTAACAACCTCAACAATTTCAAAGTCAATCCTTTTGCTGAACGTAAGGCTGACGCTGTTCCGGCGGTGACGCAAGTCGCAGCACCTGCGTCAGTGAGTGCGCCAGCGACGCCCACGCCACCGGTATTGAAAGAGGTGCCACAACTTGCACCGCAATATGCTGCCGCGGCGAAGCCTGCAAGCACGACATCCGCAGCGGTCGCGCCAGTCTCTGCAACACCGCTGGTTACGAATGGAGTTACCCCTGGTTCGACAAGTACATCAGGTACAACAAATACGACAGCTATACCCGCCGCTGTCAGTAACTCAACTGGCGTGGCTGTTGCTGGCAATGCCGGCAGCAAAACAGTGAACGCGCCAGCATTGCTCAGCGTGCCTGTTGCGCCACCAGTATCTCAGGGTTCTGCTGTGATTCGCAGTAACCCTTTACCACTAGCGAAGCCTGTAGCAGGAAATGCAGTCAGCGGAGCCGAGGTAAAAAAAGTCTCACCGCTATCATCTGCCAAGTCAACGGCACCTGTCAGCGCGGAAGAGGCCGCACTGATCAAAGAGATTGATGCGCTCAATGAATTAAATCGCTCCGAAGTCACCGCCGGATTTGCTGCCCGCGCACGCAGCGGACAAAGCGGTTTATCGCAGTTGAAGGATCTGGAAACACCGATAGAAGCACATATCACTACCTTGGGTTATGGCCAGTTTGGCCTGAAGGTGATTCCGGTTGTGATTGATGCCGGTACTTTACAGTTGAACGATGCGAATATCGCAGGTCAGTTCGGGCGTAATACGATACTCAATGAACAAGCTAAATTTGCCAAAGTCGCTTTTTCAACGCAGGCCAGAACGCGCGGCTTATCAGAGGCGTCTTCGATAGAGCAGGTGGCGAGAGGAGTTGCGCTGAATCTGAGTTATGAATTAGCCGGCGTGAAGCTCGATGTCGGTTCCAGTCCGTTGAACTTCCCTATCCAGAATGTTGTCGGCGGGCTGCGCTGGAGCACGCAGTCGGACGGTCTGAATTTCAGTGCAGAAGTGTCCCGTCGTTCTGTGACGGATAGTTATCTGTCGTATGCGGGAGCAAAAGACAGTTTGTATGGGCTGAACTGGGGTGGCGTCACCAGAAACGGCTTGCGTCTGGATGCGTCCTACGATGGCGAGGATGGAGGTGTTTACGGAGCGCTTGGCCTGTATGGCATCAATGGTAAAAACGTCGTTAAAAACACGATGGTCGATGCGGGTGCCGGTATTTACTGGCGCGCTTACAAGACCAAAGATACCACAGTCACAACGGGGCTCGGCCTGAATTCGAGTTTCTATAAAAAGAATCTGCGTTACTTCACTTACGGTCACGGCGGGTATTTCAGCCCGCAATCTTACGTCGCTCTGAATGTGCCGCTGGAAATCAGCGGACGTTATGGCAAGTTGTCGTATCAGGCCGGTGCTTCGGTTGGTGTCCAGCATTTCCGCGAAGATGCGGCGCCGTACTACCCGCTGATCAGCGCAGACCAGACCGAACTGGAATTATTTGCTGCTGCAAATCCTGCGTTGAATATTGCCAGCAGCTATGCCGGGCAGTCGCATACCGGATTGCAATACAAAATTTCAGGCGCATTAGAGTATTTGCTGTCGCCGCATTTCACTTTGGGAGGCAGGTTGTCTGCGGATAATTCCGGCGACTTTACCGACGCCAGCGGCATGCTGTATATCCGTTACACGTTCGAGCCACGGCGAGGCCAGGTCTCGTTCCCGCCGATTGCACCTAAGCCTTACTATCTGGGAAATTGACCGATGAAAACTATCATGAATACCTTGATCGTCGCGTCGGCAACGCTGCTGTTATCAACCCAGGTAAGCGCTGCGGATTTACAGGCAGAAGGGCGGGTACATCTGGCGGAAGGGGATGCCGCTGCAGCCAGTAAAAAATTTGCTGAAGCGGCGAAAGTAAATCCATTTGATGCATCCGCATTAAATAATCAGGCGGTGTCTCTTGCTGCGCAAGGCGATTATGAAAACGCGCTGAATTTGCTGGAGCGCGCCGTCCGGCTTAATCCTGAGCGTCGTGATATTGCGACCAATCTGACCAGCATGCGGCAATGGATGGGGCGCAACGTACCGCAAGTGAAATTGAAAGAGCAGAGCAAACCCATCATGAATGTGTATCCTGAAGGTGATATTCCACCGGAACCACCAGCGCTCTGGAAAAAATAAATACGAATTGGCGGGATTTGGCTTGCCAATTGCTGATTTTTGATGCAATATCAATGCCGAACTTTTTAAGTTTTATCAAAATTTAATATAGCGATTCAAGCTAAACGCCTAATTTATGAAACTTGCGCACTTCTTTTTCTTTTTTTACTTTAGCTATTCCAAGCCACAGGCGGTCGGAAGAAGGTAAGCGCACAAAGAAAAAAAGCTCAACCAGATTTCTGAAAAAACCGCCAGTCATGGCGGTTTTTTTTTGCCACGAATTCAACCATTTGCACTTATTTATACTTGAAAGACACAGGAGAGAACATGCACCGTACCGATGATTTACGCATACGCGAAATGAAAGAACTGGTTCCACCTTCACATTTGATCCGTGAGTTTGCCTGTTCTGTCAAAGCCTCTGAAACTGCTGCGCACGCACGCACCGCCTTGCACGATATTCTGCATGGCAAAGATGATCGCCTGATGGTGGTGATAGGTCCTTGCTCGATTCACGATACCAAAGCTGCGATGGAATACGCACGTCGTCTGGCGGAACAGCGCACGCGTTTTGCCGGTGAGTTAGAAATTGTCATGCGCGTGTATTTCGAAAAACCGCGCACCACCGTCGGCTGGAAGGGCTTGATTAACGATCCCTACATGGATAACAGCTTCCGTATCAATGACGGCCTGCGTATCGCGCGTGAACTGCTACTGAACATCAATGAACTCGGCTTGCCTGCCGGTACTGAATTTCTCGATGTGATCAGCCCGCAGTATATTGCTGACCTGATCAGTTGGGGGGCCATCGGCGCCCGCACCACAGAATCGCAAGTTCACCGTGAACTGGCGTCTGGCTTGTCTTGCCCGGTCGGCTTTAAGAATGGCACCGATGGTAATGTAAAAATTGCGGTCGATGCGATCAAGGCCTCATCGCAGTCACATCACTTTTTATCCGTGACAAAAGGCGGTCATTCAGCGATTGTTTCGACCAATGGTAACGAAGATTGTCACATTATTCTGCGTGGCGGAAAAACGCCGAATTACGATGCAGCGAGTGTCGATGCGGCCTGCAAGGATATTGCGAAAGCCGGTCTGGCTGCGCGCCTGATGATCGATGCATCGCACGCCAACAGCTCGAAAAATCCGGCGAACCAGATTCCGGTCTGTGCGGATATCGGCGCTCAGCTTGCTGCTGGTGACACCCGTATTGTCGGCGTGATGGTTGAGTCACATCTGGTGGCCGGACGTCAGGATCTGGTTCCGGGTCAGGAGCTGGTGTATGGTCAGTCTGTGACCGACGGTTGTATCGACTGGGATTCCAGTGTCAAGGTATTGGAGGGTCTGGCAGCGGCGGTCAGACAGCGTCGCGTCGTTGAGGCGCAACCAGCGTAAGTGCTGCCTTATTGGTGTCTGTGACCCTGATCAGAAACGTTTGCTCAGGGTCATCTGATCGCCTTCGCGACGCATTTCCATGCGGTTCAGAAACGACATGCCCAGCAAAGGCATCGTCAGGCCTGCTTCGATGACGGACGCATCCACCTGATGTAATTCGATGTCACCGATCTTGATCGTATCGAGCTTGATCAGATACGTATTGACGACGCCACCAGCCGTATTGGCCCGTCCCATGCGACCCGCTTTGTAATTCAGACCGATGCGCGTTGCATCGGCGGCTGGCAAGGCGATCAGGCTGGCACCGGTATCGACCATCATATTCACACTGACGCCGTTGATCATGGCGGGGGCCATAAAATGCCCGCGATCACCCGCTTTCAGAACCACGCTGTTACCGCTGCTGGCGGCCGAGCGGTGCACGGTTTGCCCCATCACCAGCACGTAGCGTTTGCCGTTGCTGACGATGGTGGCGGATTCGCGATCTGCATCGACCAGTTTGGTGTCGCTGCTCAGCGCGCTGCCTACCGCATAAGCCTTGGGCGGCGCGCCATCGACAACCAGTATCGCCTTACCCGGGAATAAACCGACCACGCCGACATCCGTAGCGAAGGACGTCAGTGAACACAATAAAAGAGGCAGCAGGGCAAAGCGTTTCATGGTGACTTTCGGTGTGAGGTCGGAAGACGGAACGAAGCGGATATCATGGGGCATCGTGCAATATGGCTCAAGATTGCGCGATATTGCACAATAGCCGCAGCACAAATCAGTCGCGGAAATTATTAAATTCCAGCGGCAAATCTTTGATGTCCTTGCGCAGCAAAGCCATTGCTGCTTGCAGATCATCGCGCTTCGCGCCCTGAACACGCACCGCATCGCCTTGTATGCTGGCTTGCACTTTCATTTTGCTGTCTTTCAGCACTTTGACGATTTTCTTTGCGTCTTCGGTCTCAATGCCATTTTTGACCTTGATGACTTGCTTGACCTTGTCGCCGCCGATTTTTTCAACTTTACCGAAATCCAGGAAACGCACATCGACTTTACGTTTTCCCATGGTTTGCGTCAGCTCAGTAATAATCTGATCCAGATGGAATTCTGTATCGCCAAAAATCACGACTTCGCGCTCTTTATCTTTGAGTTCGATTTTGGCGCTGGTGCCTTTCATGTCGAAGCGATTGGTGATGACTTTGTTCGATTGCGTGACCGCATTCTTCACTTCTTCCATGTTTGCTTCAGAGACGGTATCAAATGAGGGCATAGTGCTTCCTTGGTGAAATAAATAAACGTGCGCCATTTTATCAAATGCGCGGCTGTCACAAAG
This sequence comes from Undibacterium sp. FT79W, assembly GCF_014284215.1. Taxonomy (NCBI): domain Bacteria; kingdom Pseudomonadati; phylum Pseudomonadota; class Betaproteobacteria; order Burkholderiales; family Oxalobacteraceae; genus Undibacterium; species Undibacterium sp. FT79W. The sequence continues at coordinate 592,788 of NZ_JACOGB010000001.1, forward strand.
CGCAGCAGCTATAATTTGCACCCTATGACGACGAATCTCTCTTTTTCCCGCGATGTTTCGCTGCAACCGTACAATACTTTTGGTATTGCGGCGCAGGCGAATTACTTTTTATCCGTGACCGATATAGACCAGTTAAAGGCGTTGCGCGACGACCCTGTGCTCACTGCAATGCCGCGTCTGATCTTAGGTGGCGGCAGTAATCTGGTGTTGTCGGATCAGGTTGATGCGCTGGTGCTGAAGATGGATTTACTCGGCAAATCCATCGTCGGTGAAGATGCTGAATTTGTTTATGTGCAGGCGCAGGCCGGTGAAAACTGGCACGCTTTCGTGCAATGGACGCTGGCGCTGGGCCTGGGCGGGCTGGAAAATTTATCCCTGATTCCCGGCACGGTTGGCGCGGCACCGATACAGAATATCGGCGCGTATGGCATGGAAGTGCAGGATGCTTTGTTTCAGCTAGAAGCATTTGATTTTGCCACTGGCGAGATGCTGGTGCTGGATAAGGCTGCGTGCCAGTTTGCCTACCGCGACAGTATTTTCAAACATGCGCTGAAAGACCGCGTGGCGATTACCAGCGTGCAGTTTGCGTTGCCCAAGCAATGGCAGCCTAAACTTGGTTACGCCGATGTCGCCAGATATCTGCAATTGCAAGCGATCAGCGCGCCTTCGCCACGCGCAATCAGCGATGCGATTATCGCGATACGTCAGGCGAAATTGCCCGATCCGCAGGTGATTGGCAATGCCGGCAGTTTTTTCAAAAATCCGCTGGTGAGCGCGGCACAGCGCGATGCGCTATTGCTGAACTATCCTGATCTGGTCAGTTATCCGCAAGCGTCAGGCGAGTACAAACTGGCGGCAGGCTGGCTGATAGAGCGTTGCGGCTGGAAAGGAAAAAATCTGGGACGTGCCGGTGTCTATGAAAAGCAGGCCTTGGTGCTGGTGAACCGGGGCGGTGCAAGCGGTGCAGAAGTGCGCGCGCTGGCACAGGCGTTGCAGGCGGATGTGCTGGCGAAGTTTGCGGTCACGCTGGAAATTGAGCCGGTGTTTGTCTGATTTCTGTCTGACGGCAGCAGCACAGAACGGTGTCGGCTAAGCTCAAGATGCCGTTCATTTCCGCACCGGTTTCAGCACACCTTTCAACGCGGATTTCAACATCCATTTCAGCGCAGATCAAGCAGGCTGAAAATCTGATGCATTCGCCGTATTTTTTGTCGAAATACGGATACTCCCCCTCTTTTTTAATGAAATCGCCTTTATCTCAGCATAAATAAAGGGCTTCAAAATATACTGGGGGGAGAATATTTAAGGCCTTTTGGAGCATCTTTGGCCGTATTTTGGCACTATCGGGCAAATTCAAAACCATGCTGACCGCAAAGTCTCATGTGCTGACACGGTTCAACGATCGCAACCCATGCTTTTTAAATCCTTGTCGGCGTTGCCCGCATTGCCGGCCTGACGCAGGCTGACCAGCGCTTCACGTACCTTATCGCACATCGCTTTTTTACGCGCCGCTTCGCCATTGTCAGGCGCACTTGCAGGTGCGGCTTTTTCGTTGGCAGCAGGTGCCGAGGCCGACGTTGGTGTCGCTGGCGCTGCAGGTTTGGCGGCATTCATTGCACGCTGTTTTTCATCCATGCATTCTTTTTCAACCGCCGCCCGTACATCCGCAGCATTGCCACGTTGCGCGTAAATTTCATTGATCAGTTTCTTGCGCTCTTCGGTGCCGGCTTCAGACAAAACACGCTCTTGCGTCGCACCGGCTTCACGCATCCAGATAATTTTTTTAGCATCTTCACCACGCAAGCGACACGACGCATCGACCACCGGTTTATTCGTATTGTCTGTGGTGGCGAGCTTGCCTAAGATCTGCTCTTTCTGGCCTTTGTCGCAGGGTTTGTCCTGATATGAATTGCCGCAGCGATACAGGGTTTGCGCCTGCGCACCCGTTGTCATACTGAGAACCAGCAGCAAGCTGCCGAGCACGGTTGAGGCTGAGAATAGTTCGCGTCGTGTCTTCATAGTGACTCCTGTAGTCCAAATGCAGAGAGGTGCCATCCGTGCACCTCTCTTTGCTTTACTGCGGTTGGATTCAGCCTTTACTTCTGGCTTCGATGGTTTCCCATTTATCCAGCGCTGTCAGCAATTCCTCATCGATCTCGGCAAAACGCGCATTCAATTTATTTGCTTCGTCCGGTCCATTTTTATACAAGTCAGCATCGGCGAGTTGCGCGGTAATCGCGGCTTGCTCTGCTTCCAGTTGCGCGATCAGCTTAGGTAATTCTTCTAACTCGCGTTGCTCTTTGTAGCTGAGCTTTTTGGCTTTCGCGGCGGCGGGTACATTTGCGGTCGCTGCTGTATTGGCGACATTGGCGGTTGGTTTGCTGTCCGCTTTCGCCGCGGATTTGGCGACGGAATTGCTGTAACGTTCCCAGTCGCTGTAACCGCCGATATATTCGCGCCACTGGCCTTCACCTTCAGAAACGATCACTTGCGTGACGACGTTGTCGAGGAAAGTCCGGTCATGGCTGACCAGGAACACGGTGCCGGTATATTCTTCGAGCAATTCTTCGAGCAATTCCAGCGTGTCGATATCAAGATCATTCGTCGGTTCATCGAGCACCAGCACGTTCGCTGGTTTGGCGAACAGACGTGCCAGCAACAGGCGGTTGCGTTCGCCGCCGGATAAAGATTTGACCGGTGAACGGGCGCGTTCCGGTGCAAACAGGAAATCGCCCAGATATGACATCACATGCTTGCGCTGGCCGTTGATTTCAACAAAATCACTGCCCGGCGCAATCGTTTCTGCCAGGCTCATTTCATCGTTTAACTGCGCGCGCATCTGATCGAAATACGCGATCTGCAATTTGCTGCCTTGCTTGATGGTGCCGCTATCCGGTGTTTCCTGACCGAGTATCAGTTTCAGCAAGGTGGTTTTACCGGCGCCGTTCTGACCGATCAGACCGATCTTATCGCCGCGCATGATGATGCTGGAAAAATCTCTGACGATGACTTTCTCGCCAAACGATTTGCTGACGTTTTCCAGCTCGGCGACGATCTTGCCGGAACGCTCGCCCGTGGTGACATCGAGCTTGACCTGGCCTTGCAATTCACGTCGCGCGCTGCGTGCCAGACGCAATTGTTCCAGACGTTTGACGCGACCTTCATCGCGCACGCGGCGCGCTTTCACACCTTTGCGTATCCAGATTTCTTCCTGCGCTAAAAATTTATCAAACTTGGCATTTTCGACTTCTTCATTTTCCAGCTGCTCTGCTTTGCGGGTCTGATAAGTGGTGAAATTGCCGGGATATGAAGTCAGCTTGCCGCGATCGAGTTCAACGATGCGGGTCGCCACGTTGTCAAGGAAACTACGGTCATGCGTGATGAACAGCACGCTGCCTTTGAAATCTTTCAGCAAACCTTCGAGCCACTGAATCGAGGAAAAATCCAGATGATTGGTCGGTTCATCGAGCAACAATACATCCGGCGCACTGACCAGCGCGCAGGCCAGCGCCACCCGCTTTTTCATCCCGCCTGACAATGTACCCATAATCGCGTCTTTACCGAGATTGAGTTTATCCAGCGTGGTTTCGACTTTATTGCCGAGGCTCCAGGCATCGGCGGCATCCAGCTTGACCTGGATATCATGCATGCGCTCCATCAGCGCGTCATCATTATCGCCACCGAATTGGCCGGTCAGGCTTTCATATTCTTGCAACAGCGCAGGCAATTCACCGAGGCCGGATGCCACTGCGTCAAACACGCTGATGTTCTGGTCAAATTGCGGTTCCTGTTCCACATACGCGATTTTCAGACCTTGTTGCTGCACCAGCAGGCCATCATCGATTTTTGAAGTGCGGGCGATAATTTTCAGCAAAGAAGATTTGCCGGTGCCGTTACGGCCGATCAGACCGACGCGCTCGCCGGTTTCAAGAGAAAACTCTGCATGATCGAGCAGAGCAACGTGACCGAATGCCAATTGGGCATCGCTTAATGAGATAACTGCCATAAATACCTGTGAGATCAGTACGGCAGATCATGCCGGACTACATTGGAGAAAACCCGTATTGTACGACAGGCAGCGCAGCGCTTAGCGATCTTGATTCGTCTTTGACTGAAGCTTGATACGGCCTTGATTGATTGTTAGGGGCTGCTCAGGTAAGATGGCGGGCTTGCTGAACTGCGCCTGTCGCTGTTCACACCGTGTCTCGCCGTAGTTCAATGGATAGAACGTATGCCTCCTAAGCGTAAGATACAGGTTCGATTCCTGTCGGCGGGACCAGTCCTGGCACATCTCATTCCTCAACGTAATCAACGTAATCAAAGTAATCAAAGTAATCAAAGTAATCAAAGTAATCAAAGTAATCAAAGTAATCAACGTACTTTTCCCTCTGTTGTAGTGATTAGCGGTCAGCGTTGATCGCCAATGATGCGCTGCTGATTCGTTAAATATTATTTCCTACTGGCAATCAGCCATTGCTGCGGATGAATATCCTATAGAATCAAACGATTGCATCCATAAACATAAAAACAATGCAACGCTGATTTTTAATCATCTGTCAAATTTAGCGATGTTATTCCGGTGGCTTTTTTCAGCTTATTTTTCGCTTTTAGCGGCATGCGCATTTTCAGCCACGAGCGTGCCGGCCAGAGCGTTCCTTCACGTTCCCAGCGCAGTGGGCTGATTCAGCCATCATCACTGAGTATCAAACATAAAGAGCACCGTCATGAACCAGTCCAGTATCTCTCGCCAGAATGCCTTGATCGAAGCGCTCAACCGTGTGCAGGCGATTATCGAATTTGACCTGCAAGGCAATATCCTGCATGCGAATGAATTATTTCTCTCAACGATGGGCTACACGCGTGACGAAGTGGTCGGCCAGCATCATAAGATTTTTTGCGAACCGGCTTATGTCAACGGCATAGGATATAGCCAGTTCTGGAGTAAGTTAGCCAAGGGCGAAACGTATTCGGGTGAATTTCATCGCTACGGTAAAGACGGCAAAACAGTCTGGTTACATGCGTCTTACAACCCCATCATGGGCGACGATGGCAAGCCAGCACGCATCGTCAAATTTGCGACCGACATCACCGCTGAAAAATTACGACGCGCGAACGATGAGGGAAAAATCAATGCGATAGACCGCGCGCAGGCGGTTGTTGAATTTTCTCTTGATGGCAGAGTGTCGGCGGCGAATCAGAATTTTCTGCAGATTTTCGGCTACAACATCGAACAGATAACGGGGCAGCATCATCGCCTGTTTTGCACGCAGGACGAAGCGCGTTCTGTCGAATATCTGAATTTCTGGGAACGCCTCGGGCGCGGAGAATTTGATGCCGGTGTGTATCGACGGCTCGATGTGCATGGCAAGGATGTCTGGATACAGGCGTCCTACAACCCGGTGTTTGATCCGGATGGCAAGCCCTACAAGATCGTGAAGTTTGCGACCGATATAACAGAGCTGCGTACCAGGCAGGCAGAATCTGAGGGCAAGCAAAATGCGATTTCCCGTTCGCAAGCGGTGATTGAATTCGATTTACAGGGAAATATCCTGACGGCGAATGCTAATTTTTTGCGTACTTTCGGCTTTACCGAACAGGAAATCATCGGCCAGCACCATAAAATTTTTTGTGAAGCCGCACTGGTCAAGTCGTTGGAATACCGGCATTTCTGGGCGGATCTGGCGGATGGACAGTTTAAAAGCGGACGCTATAAACGGATAGGAAAACACGACGCAGAAGTCTGGATACAGGCAACCTACAATCCTATCCTTGATCTGGAAGGCAAGCCGTACAAGGTCGTGAAATATGCGGTGGATATTACCGAGCAGGTGGATAGAGAAAACCTGATTTCAGAAAAAGTCGAATCGATCACGCGCATACTTGATGAACTGTCCGCATCAATCGACAGTATTTCCAAAAGTTCTGAACACTCGAATGATCTGGCGCAGAAAACGCAGCAACATGCGGCCGACGGCAGCGGCGTGCTGAAGCGTTCGCAAGAAGCGATACAGGCGATACAGAAATCGTCAAACGACATCAACGAAATTATCAACACAATTGCCGATATCGCCAGCCAGACCAATTTGCTGGCGTTTAATGCGGCGATCGAAGCCGCACGCGCTGGCGAGCAAGGGCTGGGCTTTTCCGTGGTGGCTGACGAAGTACGTAAGCTGGCAGAGAAATCGACGCTGGCAGCACGCGAGATCGCCAAGCTGATCACGCAAACCGTGACGCGGGTGGATGAGGGCGGACGCTTGTCGGAACAGGTCGGCGATTCGTTTGCGCGGATTCTCGATTCCATGAATAACACCACACAATCGATCGCCGCTATTTACGGCGCGACCAGCGAGCAGGCGGATGCGACCCGCAACGTCGTGAACTTGCTCAACGAATTGAATCAATCGACGGAGCGCCTGTGACCCTTGCCGCAACATCGGTAGCGTTGAACGGCGCGCATCGCAACGACAGCAGCCTGAGCATGACATTCTGCCGGCTTGGTGACCTGCGTTTTGCGGTGCCACTGAACGATGTCGTGCAGGCGATCCGGCAGCCGCAACTGACGCTGTTGCCACGTCGCGATCAGGCGATTGCCGGTGTGTTTGTGTATAGACAGCAGAGCATCCCATTGCTCGATTTGCGGCGTTGGTTACCGTGGCCGGACGAACGCGACGAGTTGCCGGGACAGATATTGTTATTGAAGCAGAATGCGCATCTGGTCGGTGTGGCGATTGATCAGGTTGAAGGTTTGCAGCGCGTCCCTGGCAGTCAGATTCAGCGCGTGGTTCAGCGTGAGGATGAGGAAGAATTGTTTCATTCCACCGTCAGTATTGCCGCTGGTGAACAAGAGTCGCAGGCTCTGGGTCTGCTTGATGTTGATGCACTGATCCGGCTGTCACAGGTATGGAGTGCGGCGGATGAGGAGTTCGCGACTTCCAGCGCAGCGGCCGATAGCGAATTGGCCGCAACTGCTGCCGTTGACGCAGGCTCAGCCTCAGCCAGCACAGTGCCGCATGCATTGTTTGAGCTTGCCGGACAGGTGCTGGCGATTCCCGCTGCCGATGTTGCCGCTGTGATTTCCATGCCCGTCGTTACCACGATATTAGGACGCCATCCGGCGTGGCTGGGCATGACCATCTGGCGCGAACGTGATGTGCCGGTGTTGCGCACGATGGCGGCATTAGGCTTACCACCGCAAGCAGCGGACGAATCTGCACACGACACGACGGCATCAGCGCAAGAAAACTTGCTGGTGATACTGGGCAGTGAGGGGCGTTATGCGGGCTTACCGGTGCAGGTCGCCCGCGCGGTGACGCCACTCGATACCAGCGCAGCGCAAACGGCTGCCAGTGCTGGTTTACCTGTCAACACCGTATTACGCGGCGTGTTGCATCTGAATGCGGCGGAACGCTTATTGCTGGTCGATGGCGCTGAACTGGTGAATACATGTTCCCTGAGTGCGCTGAGCCAGAAAGCAGAGAGTGCCAGACAAGACCAGCAAAACCAGCAACCAGATCAACAGAGTCAGACGGACCTGGATGCTGCGTTACAAGCGCATGTGGTGGTGCAGGGCGGACGTGCCTGGGCGGTCGGCATGCGCTGGCTGGAGGCCATCGTTTATTTTCCGGCTCAGCTTGATACAAATACTGCGGGACACCCGGCGCAGTTGGGTAACTTTATCTGGAATCAGCAGACCCTGGCCTTGTGGGATTTGCGTATGCTGAGCAATCAGACGCCAACGCCGGATAGCCCGGAACGCCGCGTGCTGATCATGCGTATCGACGGCATGCTGATCGGGCTTGCAGTTGAACAGTTGCTGATACTGTTACCCGCCAGAAGCGGCAAAATTGCGGCATTTGGGCGGCGTCAAAGTGGCGTCACTCAGATCATCACCGTCCGCGATCAGGATCAGGAAAAAACTTACAGCATTCTGAATCCGGCAGAATATTTACCTTTGCAGCAGGCGCTGGCATCCTGAACGCTGACGCAAAATCGCTGCCACGTCGTTTTCCATGCCCCGTCTGATGGCAACTATTTTGCCTCTGCCCTCATCCTTTATTTACTGAAAATAGGGGGAGTATCTGCGATTTCATGCTGATTGTCGGCATGAAATAAAGGGTGTAAAAAATACTCCCCCCAGTATATTTTCATTAAAAAACCTCAATTCAGCGATCTCAAGGGCCTTACCGGCGCGGTGTTAATCCGGCGATCTGGCATCGATGTTTGAGTCAAATCACAACGCAGTCCATTGCTGCTCGACCAGCAGGCTGTCGCCGGAATAAATCCTGCCGGTGAACATTGCGCCGCGCTGTACTGGTCCCACACCTTTTGGTGTGCCCGTCATCAGGATGTCGCCATCATTGAGGCTCATAAAACTCTGTATCGATGCCAGCAATTGCAGCGGCTTGAACAGCATCAGCGGTGTGCCGCCCTGTTGTGCGAGCTGCCCGTTCATCAGCAGCTCCAGTCGTAAAGCGTCCAGATTGCCGTCAAAGCGCACGAAGCGGCTGAACACTGCCGAGCCATCAAATGCTTTTGCCCGTTCCCACGGTAAGCCTTGTTTTTTCAGGCTGGTCTGCACCGCGCGGCGGGTCAGATCGAGGCCGAAGCCGACCGCATCGATCTTGCCATTGTGCAGCAGAAAGCTGATTTCACCTTCGTAATGAATATCGTCGCCATCCGAGCGCAGGTCATCAGACAGAGCCGAATTTGGTTTGACAAAAATCACGGGTTCCGTCGGGACTTCATTATCGAGTTCGGCGATGTGCTCGACATAATTGCGGCCGGCGCAGACGATTTTGGATGGCACGATGGCCTGATTTTCGCGTATTACGGTATGCATGTTGACTCCTGAATTTCTGTCGTCAAAGCGAGCAGTTTAATTGATGCAAGAAACTTTCTCAGCGTTGCGCCAATGCGAGTTTGGCTGCGAGTAAGGCAAACACAGTCGCTGCGCTGCGATTGAGCCAGCGCTGTGCTTGTGCCGAGCGGCGCAAACGCTGACCAACACTTGCGGCGAACCAGGCGATGCCGCCAAAGGTGATCAGCGTCGCGACGATGAAAATAGCGCCAAGCTGAAAAAACTGCGGCGCTATCGCACCACGTTCCGCCGATACAAACTGCGGCAGCAACGCGAGGAAAAATAACACGACTTTAGGATTCGTCAGGTTCATGATAATGCCGCGCAAATACAATTGTGCCGGACGCATGACTGGCGCGCTGTTGCCTGCCGTATCGCCGACCGGAGCATGAAATGCGCCCCACGCCAGATACGCAAGATAAGCTGCACCGACGAATTTGAGAACAAGAAATGCGGTTGCCGAGGCGGCAAACAGAGCGGCCAACCCCATCGCAATGGCGCAGGTGTGGACGATGATGCCGCTACTGAGACCGAAGACGACCAGCATGCCTGCTTTGCGTCCCTGCGTTGCCGATTGCATCAGCACGAACAGGTTATCGGGGCCGGGCGTCAGTCCCAGCAAAATTGAAATACCAAAGAAAGTCAGTGCGGTTTGTAAAGTCAGCATGGCATCGTCCGGAAAAAGTACACAGGCAAATCAACATTATCTGCGATTTGCCTTCAACCGGGTATCTGATGTCATGCAGAAATTACAGAGAGTGGCGGCGTCTTTCCGGATGAGTCAGGACACGACCACTGGTGACTGGATCGACATCATTGGCCTGCAGGTATTCCAGTGCGCAACTGGTGCCGTGGCTTTGTTGCAGGCGGATTGCTGTTTCTACATACGCTGCAGTGCGCAGATCGTGGCGCTGAGCGTCAATATTGTCGATACCGGTCAGCGGTGTGGCAGACGCGGGGAAATCAGGAATAGAGGTAATACCGTGGCGGTGCATGTCAGACTCCATAATCAATCCAGCCGCGACATCGTTCTTATGCCCTCTTACTGTTACGGACATTCATCATGCAACTGGTGATGGTAATAAGATTGCTGTAACGGGATGGATATTCAATAAGTGGGTATCCGGGAAACACGCTCACATTATAAATCCATCAAGGGCAGAAAGATTGCGCGGCATCAACATCCCGGCAAGCCGCTGCGAGAGAGGGGGGTAGCCAGGATGTTATGACTTGATTCTTGAGTCAGGTTTGACAGGCACTCATGCTTACAGCGCCGTACGCAGGGCGAACAATTCCGGAAACAGCACCACATCCAACATTTTGCGCAGATAGCTGACGCCAGCCGTGCCGCCGGTGCCGGTTTTGAAGCCGATAATGCGTTCTACCGTTGTCACATGACGGAAGCGCCAGATGCGGAATGCGGTTTCCATATCGACCAGCTTTTCTGCCAGCTCATATAAAGACCAGTGCTGTTCCGGCGCACGATAGACTTGCAGCCATGCCTCTTTGACGGATTCGTTGGATGTCGTCGATTGTGTCCAGTCGGCTTGCAAGCGCTCAGCATCAATCACCAGACCCTGACGTGCCATCAGCATGATTGCTTCATCGTAAATCGATGGCGTGTGCAGCGCATCGCTCAGCGTGGCATGGATCGCCGGTTTGCTTTCATGCACGCTCAGTAAAGCCGCATTCTTATTGCCGAGCAGGTATTCCAGTTCGCGGTACTGATGCGATTGAAAGCCGGATGACGCACCAAGGTAAGGGCGGATCGCCGTGTATTCACTCGGCGTCATCGTTGCCAGTACATCCCAGGCATGTACCAGCTGATCCATGATGCGGGCGACGCGTGACAGCATTTTGAATGCGGGCGGCAAATCATTATTGCGTATCTGTACCCGCACCGCATGCAGCTCGTGCAGCATCAGCTTGATCCAGAGTTCGCTGGTCTGGTGTTGGACGATAAACAGCATTTCATTATGATTCGGCGAGCGCGGATGTTGCGCCGTCAGTATCTGATCCAGCCCCAGATAGTCGCCGTAACTCATGTCATTCGAAAAATCCATTTGTGCGCCATGCCATGACATCGGGCATTTGCCTGCGCTGGTATTGTCGTTACTCATTGTGTTCCTCTTTTTTATCGTTGCTGTTGCCTGGTCTGCTGACTTGTCTGCCCAGTTGTCTTTATCACCGCTGTGATCAGGTCACGGCATGGCGTTTGGCATGCAGATCGTAATCTTCGCGATCAAGGATGTCGCGCAAGCTGGCAACGGCGTCCCACACATCGACATAACGCACGTACAAAGGTGTGAAGCCAAAACGCATGATGCCCGGCTCGCGGTAGTCGCCGATCACACCGCGTTCTATCAAGGCCTGGATAATCGCGTAAGCATGCGGATGATGGAAACTGGCCTGGCTGCCGCGCTGCTGATGAGAACGCGGCGTGACCAGTTCCAGCGGATGTGCGGCGCACTGGCTTTCAACCAAGGCGATAAATAAATCGGTCAGCGCCAGCGATTTTTCGCGTATCGCCTGCATCGTGGTTTTGCCGAAGATATCGAGACCACAGCCGACCAGCGCCAGCGAGACCATAGGCTGCGTACCGCACAGCGCGCGGCGGATACTGGCCGTTGGTTCAAAATGTGGCTGCATTGCGAACGGGCGTGCATGTCCCCACCAGCCCGACAGCGGATGCTGAAATGCGGCCTGATGGCGTTGCGGTACCCAGATGAAAGCCGGGGCACCGGGGCCGCCGTTCAGATATTTATAAGTGCAGCCAACCGCGAAATCGGCCTGAGCTGCATTCAGTTCCACAGGCACCGCACCGGCAGAATGCGCCAGATCCCATAAGGCCAGCGCGCCATGCTGATGTATCAGGGCGGTCACCGCGCGCATGTCGTGCAGATAGCCGGTGCGGTAATTCACATGCGTCAGCATCACCAGCGCGGTTTTTTCATTGATCACCGCAGGCAATTCATCGGGGGAATCTATTAGTTGTATCTGATAGCCGCGATCCAGCCAGCGGGTGATACCCTCGGCCATGTAAATATCGGTGGGGAAATTACTGCGCTCGGTGATGATGACTTTGCGTTGCGCGTCGCCAGACTGCATTTGCAACGCGGCGCTGATGGCTTTGAACAGATTAATGGAAGTCGAATCGGTGACGACCACTTCTTCCGGCTGCGCACCGATCAGCGGTGCGAGCTGATTTCCCAGCGTGGACGGCAGATCGAACCAGCCCGCTTTATTCCAGCTTTTGATCAGATCGGTGCCCCATTCTTGCGCGATCACTTCCTGCGCTCTTTGCAGCGATGCTTTCGGGCGCGCGCCGAGAGAATTTCCATCGAGGTAAATAACGCAGTCCGGCAAAAGAAATTCATCGCGTAAAGCGGCCAGCGGATCTTGTCGATCAAGTTGCTCGCAGGCTGCGCGGCTGTGGGCTAGGGTCATGTTCATCTCCTGGAAATAATAGTGAGCGTGTTGATGCGTTCGTGTTTTTTGCGTTGCTTATTGCGTCGATTATTGTGTTGATTTATCGCAGCGCCCTGAGTACCGCCCGCACCGGGCTGGCATCGAGTCCCGCGAGTTTTAAGGGCAGGCAGATCAGTTCATAATCGCCTTCCGGCACTTCATCGAGAACAATGCCTTCCAAAATCGCCATCTGATGCTGTTTCATGCGCAGATGCGCATCCAGCGTTTTGGATTCCTGCGGGTCGAAAGACGGGCTGTCGATGCCGATCAGCCTGACGCCATGCTGCGCTAGCAGATCGATGGTTGCCGGGGCAATGCTGGGAAAATCCGCATCCCATTGCATCTGCGGTGCTTGCAGATAGGTGCGGAACAGCACGCGTGGCGGCAGATTGTGCAGATAGTCGCTGACGTGTTCCGGTAAAACCTGCGCCACGCCCAGACTATGAATCACGCGGCAGGCACCGATATAGGTCTCAAGCGCGACCTGATCAATGGATTTACCGTCAACATCGTAATGCGAAGGCGCATCGCAGTGCGCGCCGGTGTGGGTGGACATCGTGATCTTGCTGACTTTGACTGGACAGCCGTCGGCAATTTGCCAGGTGGTTTCAGCGCTGTAAGCACTGTCGCCCGGCCAGACCGGAATGCCCGGTTGTATCGCCGGTGTGATGTCCCATAAGCGGGGCATTTCAGGCAGCTTAGACAGATCAGACATAGCAAACTCCTCAACAGAACAGGCAGAGATTTTATGCCGGATTGCCTGAATAATTGTTGCAAATCACAATATCAAAAACGGTGTCGCTAGAATATACTGCGAATAAATGAAGATTATTTGATGAAAATTGCGAATGTGCGTTTGTGCGTCGCGCAAATACACCAGAAAACAGGAAAATCATGCAACTCGACGCGACCGATCTGAAAATTCTCGATTACCTGCAAAGCGATGGCCGTATCAGCAACCAGGAGTTGGCGGATAAAGTGTTTCTGTCGCCCTCATCCTGCCTGCGGCGGGTGCGTATGCTGGAAGAGGCTGGCGTCATTCATCACTATTGCGCCGTGATCGACACCGAAAAAGTCGGGCTGGAGGTGGATGCGTTTGTACAGGTGACGATGCGGCGCGATGTCGAACAATGGCATGAGAGTTTTTCGCAAGCCTTGCAGCAGTGGCCGGAAGTAACCGGTTCCTACATCATCACCGGCGACGCCAATTACCTGCTGCGCGTGCGCGCCCGCAATCTGAAACACTATTCCAGCTTCGTTCTGGAACGCCTCTACAAAACCACAGGCGTGCTGGATATCCGCTCGAACATCGTTTTGCAGACGCTGAAAGATACGCAGCAGATTGACACTGCTTTGCTCGCAGAATAAGCCAATTTCAGGGGAGTATCTTTGATTTTCGCCTTATTCTCAGTATAAACAAAGGGCTTTTAAATATACTCCCGGGAGTATATTTTTGCCTCCGGAAGCTGTTTGACAGGCTTATTTACTCTGTAACAGCGCTTTCAGTATTCCTGCTGCCGGGCCTTGATTGTTCCAGGTCTGGGTCAGATCAAGGTCGCCGTTGGTGCTGACCAGAATCAGGATGTGACCGTTTTGGATATCGAGCAAATTCAGTATCCGCACCCCGGCGATCCAGCCCTGACGTTCGACAATGGTGGTGGGTTTGCGCTCATCAGCGCCTTTGAACGGATAGACCCAGACGCCGAGTGCACCGCCGGTGGCATTCGGCTTCAGCATGTCAGCACGGGCGGCGGGCGACAGCAGTTTGCCCGCAATGAAGGCGCGGTCAAAGGCGAGTAAGTCTTGCAAGCTGCCATACGACGAGCCTGCCGCGCCGTAACTGGCGAAATTCACTTCCGGTTCGGCTTTCCCACCCAGTGTGCCGTGCACGTGGGCCGGGTTGTCCGGCATCGCGGCGTTGTACATGCCGGCGCTTTTCATACCTGAAGGCTGGAACAGGCGTTTTTGGAGTAATTGGGAAAAAGGCTGACCGCTGATTTTTTCCAGCAAGGCACCGAGCACAAGATAATCGCAGTTGTTGTAATCAAACGTGCTGCCGGGCGCACTCTTCATTGGTCCTGCGCAGATGCCGCTCGCGAAGGCCTGCATGTTGTCGCCCTGATTGGCATTGCGCATGTGAAACGTAGGCTCGGCGTTTTCATTGTACAGGCCGGAATAATGCGTCAACAGTTGCCGCAGCGTGATCTGGCGCGCCTGCGGATTCGGATAATCAGGCCAATACTTTCCCAGCGGCTGATCGAGTTGCAAACGTCCGGCATCCACTTCCTGCAGTATCAGTATCGCGGTCATTTGCTTGGTGATCGAGGCGAAACGGAAAGGGCGTTGCAGATCAGCAAAGTCGGTGCTGTTTTTTTGCAGCAAAATTTTATCGCCGCGCGCTGCCAGTATCGCACCGCGGAAACCGCTGGCAAACAACTGGCTGGCGGCGGTTTCCAGCGCATCAGGCTGTTTTGCCGCGACATTCTGGGCGGATAGAGAACTCAACAGACTCAGAACGATGAGGGCGCTGCTGCGCAGGAAGTGACTAAGGTGACAGAGGCGGGGCATAGCTCTACTCCGGGAACAGATCAGAATCCGCAGTGTAACAAATCACGGTAAAAACGGAAGATTGTGCAGTGCAGGATAGGTGTCGCGATATAATGCCGCACCATGAATTTACTCAAAACTCTTGCTTCTATCAGCGGCATGACGATGTTGTCGCGTATTACAGGCCTGGCGCGCGACATTCTGATTAACAGCCAGTTCGGTGCGAATGCACTGTCCGATGCATTCAATATCGCGTTCCGTATTCCGAATCTTTTACGCCGTTTATTTGCCGAAGGCGCGTTTGCGCAAGCCTTTGTGCCGATTCTGGCCGAATATAAAGTCAGACAGGGCGAAGAAGCGACGAAGGCGTTGGTCGATCATGTCGCGACCTTGCTGACCTGGGCTTTGCTGCTGACCTGCGCGGCTGGTATTGTCGGTGCGCCGGTGATTTTATATGTGGCGGCGAACGGTTTGCTTGACCGGCCGGATGTATTTAATGCCAGCGTGGTGATGACGCGCATCATGTTCCCTTACATCGGTTTCATGTCGATGGTGGCGCTGGCTGGCGGTATTTTAAATACCTGGCGCGAATTCAAAATACCGGCTTTTACGCCGGTGATTTATAACCTGACCTCGATTGCAGGCTCTTTGTGGCTGTCACGTTTTCTTGAGCAACCGATCTATGCGCTGGCGATTGCGGTGTTCGTCGGCGGCGTGCTGCAAATGGCGATCCAGGTACCGGCCTTGGTCAAAATCGGTATGTTGCCACGCATAGGCTGGCGGCCGCATACCGCATGGCAGGACGAAGGCGTGCGCCGCATTGTGCGCAATATGCTGCCAGCAATATTGGCCGTCTCGGCGTCGCAGATCAGTATTCTGATCAACACCAGTCTGGCCTCCAAAATGGTTGCTGGCAGCACCAGCTGGCTGGCCAGCGCAGATCGTTTAATGGAATTTCCAACCGCGTTGCTCGGTGTGGCCTTAGGCACAATCTTGTTGCCGGGCTTGTCGAAGGCCAATGCCGATGGCGATACCACCGAGTATTCAGCGTTGCTCGATTGGGGCTTACGTTTGACTTTCCTGCTGGCGATGCCTGCCGCCGTGGCGCTGGCGACGATACCCGAAGCGTTGACCGCCACCTTGTTCCATCATGGTAAATTTGACGATCATGCGGTGCAGATGACGTCGCATGCCCTGATTTCTTATGGCATCGGTCTGATTGGTCTGATCGTGGTGAAAATTCTGGCACCGGGCTTTTACGCACGGCAGGATATACGCACGCCAGTCAAAATCGCGCTGACCGTGATGATCGCAACGCAATTGCTGAATCTGGTGTTTGTGCCTTTGTTCGCGCATGCCGGTCTGGCTTTATCGGTCGGGCTCGGCGCTTGTGTTAATGCGCTGTTGCTGTTTATCGGCTTGCGTCGCCGCGGTATTTTCCATCCCAAAAAAGGCTGGCTGATGTTCCTGATCAAACTGGTTGCGGCATTAATGCTGATGGCGGCGGTGTCGTCATGGATGTCGGATCAGATACACTGGCTGGCAATGAAACAGACGCCGCTATTGCGCGCAGGTGCTTTGTTCGTACTGATCCTGGTATCGGCCACCGCGTATTTCGGTGCGCTGGCGGTGATGGGCTTTCGCCCGAAAGATTTCCGGAAAACAGCGAAGGTCTGATGTTGGTGATCGTAATAAAAAAAGGGATGCCGTGGCATCCCTTTTTTTATTGATTCAGCGCTGTATCGATCAGATGAAATGGCAAACGTAATCGAGGGTTTCCAGCGTTTCGATTTCGAAGCTGGAATTGGCTGGCACCTGAAATTGCTGGCCGCCTTCATATACTGACCATTCGCTGTCGCCTTTGACGCGGATGCGGCATTTGCCTGCGTTCAGTTCCATGATTTCAGCCGCGCCTGTATTGAATATCAGGCTGGATGGGAAAATCACGCCTATGGTTTTTTTTGTGCCGTCAGCCAGCAATACTGTGTGTGAAACACATTTGCCGTCGAAGTAAATATTCGCTTTTTTTACGACACTGACCTGGTCGAATTGAGTTGTCATGTTGTTCTGTTCCAAAAAAACAGCCCGCATAAAAAGCGGGCTGAGTTGCATTGATAAAAGCGGGTGTATTTCCTGATTACTGACCGCGTTTTGCGCGGGCATTTGCTGCAATACGCATACGCAATGCGTTGAGCTTGATGAAGCCACCAGCATCCGCCTGGTTGTAAGCGCCGCCGTCTTCATCAAAAGTAGCAATGTTCATGTCGAACAGAGAATCTGTTTTGGAATCACGCGATACGGTGATCACATTGCCTTTGTACAGCTTGACGCGTACCCAGCCGTTGACCGTTTGTTGCGTCTGGTCGATCAGCGTTTGCAGAGCGATACGCTCTGGTGCCCACCAGTAGCCGTTGTAAATCATGCTGGCGTAACGTGGCATCAGATCATCTTTCAGATGCGCGACTTCGCGATCCAGTGTGATCGATTCTATCGCACGATGCGCACGCAGCATGATGGTGCCGCCTGGCGTTTCGTAGCAACCACGGGATTTCATACCGACATAACGGTTTTCCACCAGATCGAGACGGCCGATACCGTGTTTGCCGCCGAGACGGTTTAATTCGGTCAGAACCGCCGCAGGTGACAGGCGTTTGCCATTCAGGGCGACGATGTCGCCGCGTTCAAATTCGATGTCCAGATATTCCGGTGCATCTGGTGCTGCTTCCGGGCTTACTGTCCAGCGCCACATCGATTCTTCGGCTTCAGCACTTGGGTTTTCAAGGTGGCGACCTTCAAAACTGATGTGCAGCAGATTCGCATCCATCGAATACGGTGCGCCGCCGTTTTTATGTTTCTGGTCGATTTCTATGCCTGCGTCTTCTGCATATTTCATCAGTTTTTCGCGGGACAATAAATCCCATTCGCGCCATGGTGCAATGATCTTCACGCCCGGCATCAGCGCATAAGCACCGAGTTCGAAACGCACCTGATCATTACCTTTGCCAGTCGCACCGTGCGAGATCGCATCGGCACCGGTTTCTTTAGCGATTTCGATCAGGCGTTTGGCGATCAGCGGACGGGCAATCGATGTGCCGAGCAGATATTCACCTTCGTAAATCGTGTTGGCGCGGAACATAGGGAAAACGAAATCGCGCACGAATTCTTCACGCACGTCGTCGATATAAATGTTTTCAGGCTTGATGCCGAATTTAATGGCTTTGGCACGTGCCGGCTCCAGCTCTTCACCCTGGCCCAGATCGGCAGTGAAGGTCACGATTTCGCATTGATAATTGTCTTGCAGCCATTTCAGAATGACTGAGGTATCCAGACCGCCGGAATAGGCGAGGACGACTTTTTTAATATCGCTCATAGTGTGCTTTCAAAATGTCTATTTAAAACGGTGTGTGCTTGATCCGGCTTAGCTGATTTCGCCAACAACCAGATATTCTAATAAAGCTTTTTGTACGTGCAGACGGTTTTCTGCTTCATCCCAGACCACAGACTGCGGGCCATCGATCACGCCAGCTGATACTTCTTCGCCGCGATGAGCCGGCAGGCAATGCATGAACAGCGCATCCGCATTGGCGCGCGCCATTTTTTCTTCATCCACAATCCAGCCGTCAAATGCTTGCAGACGCGCCTGATTTTCGGCTTCGTAACCCATGCTGGTCCAGACATCGGTATTCACCAGATCGACTCCGGCACAGGCATCAGATGGATTGTCGAACAAGGTGTACTGCGATGGATCTGCACTGACCAGCGACATATCCATGTCGTAGCCTTTGGGTGTCGAAATATGCAGATGGAAATTGAATATCTGGGCGGCTTGCAGCCACGAATACAGCATGTTGTTCGCGTCACCTATCCATGCGACTTTTTTGCCCGTGATAGAACCGCGATGTTCGATGTAGGTGAACACGTCGGCCAGTACCTGGCAAGGATGGTGCTGGTTGGTTAAACCGTTGATGACAGGCACGCGCGAATTGGCCGCAAATTTTTCTATCATCTCTTGTTCGAATGTGCGGATCATGATGATGTCGCACATACGGGACATGACCTGACCTGCGTCTTCGACAGGTTCGCCGCGACCAAGCTGACTGTCACGCGTATTCAGATAAATTGCCGCGCCGCCGAGCTGATGCATGCCAGCTTCAAATGACAGACGGGTACGGGTGGAATTTTTCTCGAAAACCATCACCAGCGTTCTGTCGAGCAGAGGGTGATAGGTCTGATAAGCTTTGAACCGTTGTTTGATGATGCGCGCACGTTGCATCACATATTCAAATTCGGTCAGCGTGAAATCGGAAAATTGCAGGAAGTGTTTGATAGCCATAAATAAAACCGGCAGCAAGTGAAGCTTGCCGCCGCCTGTTATAACTGCTTCATTATAAAGGATTAAAGCGGCTTTCCCATATTAAATTCAGAAGATGGCGGGTTTGAAAATTAATTTGTGGGCGCTTTTGACATTTATTTGCGAAAAATCAGCTTTGTTGTTGCGATATTGAAATGTTGTTTGATTGTGTACGGAATTGTTAATTTTCGTGAATTAGTAAAAAAAAGTAACTCTACTTGATAATCTTATTGTTCTGACATCATTGGTTCTCGGTAAGCTATTTATAATGCCTCTGATTGTAGAATTTGTTTCTTCAGAGAATTCGTCGTTAATCTGACTGGCATTCGAGCTGGCAGATTATTTGTATTGAACAACATTTACCCGGATTACTTATTATGAGTGCACTTTTAGCCGGACTGACCGTCCTGATTATTGGCGATAGCCATATGTCCACACCTGATTATCTGATCACGACTTTGCACGATGATCTGATGAATAAAGGTGCCGTCGTCTATTCTTTCGGTGCCTGCGGCGTCGCCGCCGGTGACTGGATGGTAAAGAGCCAGTCTTCTTGCGGCGGTGCTGTTCGTCTGAAAGATGGTCCGGTCGAAGTGAAAACCGGGCAGGATGCAATGACGCGCCCGTTCAATGAACTGGTCAAAACCTACAAACCAAATCTGGTGGTTGTGGTGAATGGCGATACGATGGCGTCGTATTCTCAGCCAGAACTGCAAAAAAACTGGGTCTGGCAGCAGGTTTCCCGTCTGACCAAAGGCGTCAAAAATAACAATGTGAGTTGCGTCTGGGTTGGCCCGGCCTGGGGTACTGAAGGCGGTAAATTCAATAAAACCTATGCCCGCGCCAAAGAAATGTCTGGTTATCTGTCTGAGATCGTGGCGCCATGCACTTATATCGATTCACTCAGCCTGTCTAAACCTGGCGAATGGGGCACGATTGATGGCCAGCATTTTGACGGTGCTGGCTATAAATCCTGGGGTAGTGCGATTGGTAATGCGATCGCCACACCTGCGATTCTGAATTCAATCAAACGTTAATATCCAGATTGTCCGGCCGTGCGCCACCAGATTTTATCTGTGGCGCACGGGTGTTTTTGGCTGGCATGATGCCTAGTTGTATTGTCGGCTTTGTCTTTGACCGCATAGACTGATTCATCAAAATGAAAAAAATTATCCTTACTTGCCTGGCTTCCGTCTTGTCTCTGAGCGCTTACGCAGATAATCCTTTGTATGAAACTGGCCCTGGTCAGGATTCATCCTTCGTGCGCTTTCTGAATGCCAGCAGCGATAAGGCGCTTGTCGTCAATGGCGCCGCTAAAGTGAGTCTGGATGTTAAAAATGAGAGCCGTGTTTCGCGGTTTTATCCGGTCAAGGCCGGCGATAAACTGAAGGCCAGTGTGCAAGTCGGTGCCGCTAAAACCAATGTAGAAGTTGTGGCGAAGCCGGGTGAATTTATTACTGTCACCATTCTGAATAAAGGAACGGCGCTTGAAAGTATGCTGGTGCGCGAAGCGCCAACGGATTTTAATGCCATGCGTTCTTCTATTTCTCTGATGAATGTCGATAGCAGTTGCGCTGCCGCCTCGCTGACGGGTGGTGCCAAGGCTGCGACGATTTTTGAAGGCGTTAAACCAGCCACAACACAACGCCGTCTGGTGAACCCCGTGGCGCTGACAGTGCAGGCGAATTGTGGCACTGACGCTGCAGGTGCAGCGGTCGATATGTCGCAATTGCAAGCGGGTGAACGCTACAGCATTATCGTAATTCCTGCGAAAAAAGGTCGTCAGACTTTTTTTGTACGCGATTCCACTTCCTGATCTGAATCAGGACTTTTCTCATGGTATTCGCTTCTCTTGAGTTTCTGACGCTATTTCTGCCTCTGTTTTTTGCGCTGTATCTGGTCACACCGCAGCAGTATCGCAATCACACATTGTTGTTTGGCAGTTGGCTGTTTTATGCATGGTGGACGCCTAAATTTCTGCTGTTGATTATTGCGCTGACCATCCTTGCATGGGGTGCTGCGATCCTGATTGACCGAACCAATGATGAACGCCTGAAAACACGGCTGATGGCGGCCACCATAGTGTTGAATCTGGCGTCGCTGGTCTGGTACAAATACACCAACATGGTGGTGTCGTCGCTGAACACCATACTCACGGGGCGGCAGATGCCCGTCATACCGTGGGAAAACCTGATGCTGCCGATAGGCTTGTCGTTCACGGTATTACATGCGATTTCGTACATCGTGGATGTGCGTCGCAAGACCGTACCAGCACAGTACAGCTTTATTTCTTTCAGTGCGTATATGGCGATGTTCCCGCATCTGATTGCTGGCCCTATCGTCCGTTATAAAGTGATCGACAAAGAACTGCGCGAACGTGTTTTTTCATTTGAAAAATTCATGCTTGGTGCACGTCGTTTCATGATTGGTTTTTCGATGAAGGTCTTGATTGCCGATACGCTGGCACCGGTGGTGGCACTGGCGTTTGGCTTGAAAAATCCCGGATTTGGCGATGCCTGGGTTGGCTGTGTCGCCTATACGTTTCAGCTGTATTTTGATTTCGCCGGTTATAGCGCAATGGCGATTGGCCTTGGCCTGATGCTGGGTTTTCATTTTGAGGAAAATTTCAATAACCCGTATCTTGCGGTGTCGATACAGGATTTCTGGCGGCGCTGGCACATGACCTTGTCGTCATGGTTACGGGATTATCTTTACATCAGCCTCGGCGGTAATCGTCAGGGAAAAATCCGCACCTATGTGAATCTGATGCTGACGATGGCAATCGGTGGTTTATGGCATGGCGGTGATAACTGGAATTATCTGATCTGGGGCATCATTCACGGTAGCGCGCTGTGCTGCGATCGCGCCTTTACTCAACGTGGCTGGTCTATGCCCAATTTCGCTTCGCGCAGCCTGACTTTGTTGGCGGTGATGTTTTCCTGGACGATCTTCCGTGCCGCAGGTTTCGACAATGCGCTCGACATGTGGGCGGGACAACTTGGTTTAAACGGTATGAGTATCGGTGATGAAATTATTCTGGCTTTGCGTCCCGGTATTTTGCTGACCTTTGTGATCGGTCTGATTTGCGTGGTTTATCCTGCGACCCGGATAGCGAAACAGGGCGGTCTCGGTATTATGAGCTGGAGTATGGTCTGGCCTGTACTTACCTTTGCTTATGCAGTGATCGTACTGGCAGGGCAAAAGGCAATTCCATTTTTGTACTTCCAGTTTTAAGAGGAAAACATGAGCGAATCTTTTTCCTTTGATGCAAAAAAAGCCGGAGCGTGGCGCTATGTGCCGGCGTTGTCGTTTGCCGCGATACTTGCTGCTGGCCTGGTTGCGACGGTATCGTCTTTGCAAGAAGTGCCACTGCAGAAGTGGCGAGAGATGGGGGACGTGCAGAAGATTGTTCAGGGTGAAGCGACGCGGATGTTTACGACGCAGCTCAATGAACATTTTTCATGGAGTAAAACATTTGCCAAATTTGAGCGGGCGGTTCGATGGAATCTTGCGCGCGATGCAGGCCCGAATGTGCGTGTCGGTTGTGACGGTTGGTTTTTTTTACAGGAAGAGCTGACGACATTTGACGGCGGCGCACAGAATGCAAATGCGCGCGCATACATGGTCGGACAGATTGCGCAGAGCCTGAAAAAGCAAGGCGTGCAATTGGTGGTGGCGGTCGTTCCGGATAAGTCACGGGTGGAACAGCAGCATCTGTGTGGCCTGCACCGGCCAGCGGGCTTTGCCCAACGTGGCGATGACTGGATTAAGGCTTTACGTGCAAAACAGGTTGAGGTGATCGATCTGTATCCTGCACTGAGCAGTTTCAGTGGTGAGCGTTATTACCGGACCGATTCGCACTGGAGTGAGGCAGGTGCGAATGCAGCGGCGGCAGCGATTGCCAGGCATTTGCAAAGTGCTGGCCTGGTTGATAAGTTCAATGCGGAGCTTCCTGCAGGTGCGGTGAAAACCGTGATCGCAGAGCGTATGGGGGATTTATTCCGCGTCGCCAATCTGGATGGATTACCGGCTGCTTTACGTCCCGCAATTGAAAGGACCGCGACCAGTACCGTGGCACCAGTCGCGAATAACAGCGACGATTTGTTTGGTGACGGCGGATTGCCTGCGGTAGCTTTAATCGGCACCTCATTCAGCTTGCGCGGTAATTTTGTGCCGTTTCTGAGTCAGCATCTGGCGGCACCGGTAGCGAATCTGGCCAAAGATGGCGGTGATTTTGACGGTTCTGCCTCAGCCTATCTGCACAGCAAAGCATTGCAGCAGGAACCGCCAAAAGTCGTAGTGTGGGAGATTCCAGAACGCATGTTGCAAAAGCCGTTCAAACCCTCAGAGCGTGCCTGGTTGGAAAGCCTGAAACAAGGAAAGCTGTAATTCAACGCTGAAAATTCAATGGAAAAGTCAGCGTAAAAATTCAGCAATCCGTAGCGATCAGTAACCGACCGTTTGTGCGGATTCATGCACGAGTTGTTCAAACAGCTCGTGCCGCATAGCGGCGATACTGCCATCTTTTACTGCGGCCAGAATCGCGCAGCCAGGCTCGGCATGGTGGTGGCAATTGTAGAATTTGCAGTGCCCCAGATGCGGTAAAAATTCCGGGAATGCCCGTTCCAGCATGCCTTCACTCAGATGATGCAGACCAAATTCCTGAAAGCCCGGCGAATCGATCACATACGAGTTTTCGTCCATCTGATACAGGCGGGTGAATGTGGTGGTGTGCTTGCCGGTATCCAGCGCTGCCGAAATTTCACGGGTAGCGATTTCCGCATCGGGAATCAGCAGATTGATCAGTGAGGATTTCCCCATGCCTGACTGGCCTATCAATATCGTGCTTTGACCGCGCATCAAATTTTCCATCGTAATCCGCGTGCCTTCAGGATCGGCTTTGGCCGAAACCTCATGCACCGGGTAGCCTAGCTTCGCATACAAGCCGACGCGTTCACGCGCTTTCGGCAGTGAGTCGGTAACATCGACTTTGTTCAGTATCAGATGCGGCTTGATGCCGGAAGATTCTGCCGCAACCAGTGCCCGCGAAACCAGATCGTCAGTAAAGCTGGGCTCTGTTGCCACCACAATCAACAGTTGCGTGAGATTCGCTGCCAGCATTTTTGACTTGTACTGATCTGAGCGGTACAGCAAGGTTTTACGCGGCGTAATGGCTTCGATCACGCCCTGATTTTTCGATGTCAGCGCGAATTCAACCACGTCACCAACAGAGACATCGCTTTTCTTGCCACGTGTGACGCAATGCAGTTTTTGTACTTCGCCGTTGATCGTCGCCTGTATCAGATAATGACGGCCATGTGCAGCGATAACCAGACCTTGTAGATGTGCCATCAGGAAAAACTTTGCTCAAAAATGGCGTCGATTTTAGCGGCACAGATGAAGTCGTTTTCCGAAATGCCGCCTTTGCCGCCGTTCACCGTATGCGTGTCAAAGCGGATCACACAGCGGTTGTAAGTGACGACCAGTTCCGGATGATGGTCTTCTGCATGAATCACATACGCAATCGCGTTGATGAACGACAGTGTTTCGTAATAATTTTTGAACTGATAAGTTTTGGCGATACGCGCGCCATCGACCTCCCAGCCCGGCGTGGCAGCCAGATAAGCAGGTAATTCCGATTCCGGTAATCCGGTGAAGGTTTCCTGTGATTTTTTAGCGAGCAGATCGGCGGTTTTAATCATGGTTGTTCCTGAGGTTATTCCTGACGTTATTTCTCACGTTATGTCTGACTTTATTTCTGAAATTACGCGGCTGACGACGCCGCCAGCAATTTGTTAATCCGTACCGTCGCTGGTGGATGCGAATCATAAAAAGCAGAATGCAGCGGATCAGGCGTCAGGGTAGACGCATTGTCTTCATACAGTTTCACCAGCGCTGCCACCAGATCATTGGCATCCGTATGTTTGGCGGCGAAGGCATCAGCCTCAAATTCATGTTTGCGCGAGCTGATCGAAGTCAGCGGCGAAAACAGGAAGGTAAACACAGGCACGCTCAGCATAAATAAAATCAAGGCCATCGCGTCATTTTTTGCCAGCAGCATAGGTTCAACACCAAGCCCTGTATAAAACCAGATCTGCTCTTTCAGATAGCCCAGCAAGCCCAGGAAAACCAGTGACATGCCAAAGATCACGACCATGCGTTTGACGATATGTTTTAGTTTGAAGTGACCGAGTTCATGCGCCAGTACCGCTTCAATTTCAGCCGGAGCCAGACGCGACAACAAAGTATCAAAAAAGACGATGCGTTTTGATGCGCCAAACCCTGAGAAATACGCATTGCCGTGGGCGCTGCGTTTAGAACCGTCCATCACGAACAGGCCTTTCGATGCAAAACCGACGCGCTGCATCAGCCCTTCGATACGCGCACGCAGACTATCATCTTCCAGCGGGGTGAATTTATTGAACAGCGGCGCGATCACGCTGGGGTAAATCAGCATCATCAATAACTGAAAACCGCTCCAGAATAACCACGCATACAGCCACCACAACGCACCGGATTTATCCATCAGCGTCAGCACCACCCAGATCAGGGGCAGGCCAATCACCGCGCCCAGCAGCGTGCTTTTTATCAGGTCGCCGAAGAACAGACCCGACGTCATTTTGTTAAAGCCAAATTTCTGTTCAAGCACGAATTGCGAGTAATACGAAAACGGCAGTTCCAGCAAACTGCTGACGACGGCAAATGCGGCGATCAGACTGATCTGATACCACATACCCGGGCCGGTGATTTTCACCAGTGTGACAGACAGCCACTGCAAGCCGCCAAACAAGGTGAAGGCTATCAGCACCAGCGCATTGAATATCAGCAGCACCAGCCCGAGCTTGGTCTTCGCAATGGTGTAGTCGGCGGCTTTCTGATGTGCTGCCAGCGGGATTTTTTCGGCAAATTGCGCAGGCACCTGAGAACGGTGTTGCAGTATGTGGCGAATGTGGCGCGAGCCCAGCCAGAACTGCACCAGCAGCGTGACCAGCAGAAAGGAAATGAAGAAAACCGAAAAGGCGACTGAAATCATGGGAAAATGTGACATTCGTAAAAAAGCTAAGGAAGAATTATGTCACAAGCGACCGACATTCAAGCAAACACACCGCCTGTACGCCCAAATGAAATGAATCTGATCTGGGTGGACATGGAAATGACCGGCCTTGACCCTGATAATGACCGTATTATCGAAGTGGCTGTGGTAGTCACGGATTCGCAATTGAATGTGCTGGCAGAAGGCCCTGTATTTGCCATCCATCAGTCGGATGAAACGCTGAACAAAATGGACGCCTGGAATAAAGGCACACATGGCCGCTCCGGCCTGATCGATAAAGTCAAAGCATCGACGTTCAGCGAAGCCGATGCTGAAGAAGCATTGATCGCGTTTCTGAAACCGTATGTGCCAGCCGGTAAATCGCCGATGTGCGGTAACTCGATTTGTCAGGATCGCCGTTTCATGGCGCGCGGCATGCCTAAGCTGGAAGCCTTCTTCCACTACCGCAATCTGGATGTGTCGACGCTGAAAGAACTCTGCCGCCGCTGGAAACCAGAATTATCGACAGGCTTTAAAAAACATCAGAAACACACCGCGCTGGCCGACATCGTTGAATCCATCGAGGAACTCAAGTATTACCGTCAGCATTTCATCAAGGAATAATCCGCCTGGTGTTAAAAAGCACCGCATGCTTTGAGCGATCGATGAGCAGATCACATGTCTGAATCTGAAATCATGTTGGCGTTAAAGCTCTGGCAATCATAAGAAAGCAGCGATAAAAAAAGCTATTCCATTTTAATTGGGAGTAGCTTTTTTATATTTTTAGTGTCGCGTAAGGGTAGATGTTGAGTTGTGCAAATATAGATCAAAAATGCTTACCGGAGCGTTGACCGCCTAACGAAACCTAATGCGCCGCTGTCCTCATTCTTTTGTTTCCGGACAGGTTCAATATATTAGGTGGGTATATGAATTTCCCATTTTTTCATTTGGGGAATAAAGCAGCTTCCGCATAATCCCTGTTTCGCTGAAATGATCAATGTTAGGCGGTGCTTTTTGTACTATTGCTGGTACGGCGACCAGCGCGAGCTCATAAAATCTCAACAGAGTGCGTTTTTCATGTGGTTTCGATAATCAGGCTAAAACCCGTGATTGCTTTTAAAAAAAGGCAATTAATTTATAGCTGAAATTGTCTTTACGATATTGCCGTCTTCATCCATCATCCTGATTTCTGATTTTCCTTGTGCAGTAACAAGCAATAACATTCTTGTTCGGCCTTTAGCGTCTTTCAAGCTAAGTGCAGAGCCCTTGTCTGCTGTTGTTCCCATATAAATTCTGTTCTCGGCCAAACGCCCTTCAGTAGACAATCTCTCCCAGTACGCGTTACTTTCGTCTCGTGTTAACTTATCGGACTCACTTTTAAATCGCCGAATGTCAGTCATAGAAGTAACTTTATAATTAGGAACATCATTAATGCTAATCCCGCTTATTGAGTTATTTTCATCACTTTTGTGTTCAAGTTGTAACGTTTGGTCTTGTCGATATCTATCGAAAGTAAAAGATAGCCCCGCATTGATTTTTCCATCCTTCGATTCACTACCTTTTTGAATCAGGCCTCCATTCTCGTTTCCATTTTCATCTAAAAAGAGAATGCCCGCAAAAGAGGCTCTATCAGGACGCAAAGTTTCTTTATTCATTTCAAAATCACCTGGGAAGCGTGCTTTACTTGAGATAATCATTCGTTTTGTACCGTCAGGTTCAACAACATTGATCCTCCCTACAGAAATCTCATCAAATTCGACATACTTCGATGGGATTTTTGCTCCCGTTAACGCAACCACAACTACAATCGCGGTGATTACAGTTGTTCCTCCAGCAATAAAAGAACCTATTTTGGACGTCATTCCACTCTTTCAAAATTGACTTTCAGTAAATTCTAAATATTAATTAAAAAATTACCTCTGATATTTATGATCACATCAATGGGGTTTCATTTTATTGAACTTGAAATCGTTGACTAATTTATCCATTATTTAATTAATGCACACTTTATTCTTATTTTTTAATAAGGCAATTTAGAAGCGCATCGATCTGGCGCGACGCGCTTTCTGCTTTCTGGCTTATACGCCCAGAAGTTCTACTTCAAAAATCAAAGTTGCATTCGGTGGAATCACACCGCCGGCGCCGCGTGGGCCGTAGCCGAGGCTGGAGGGGATAGTCAGGATGCGGGTGCCGCCGATTTTCATGCCTTGTACGCCTTCATCCCAGCCTTTGATCACGTGGCCAGCACCGAGTGGGAAGGAGAACGGATCATTGCGGTCTTTGCTGGAATCAAATTTCGCGCCGACGCTGCCGTCGGCATTTTGCAGCCAGCCTGTGTAATGAACGACAACGTGATTGCCTGCTTGCGCTTCTGCGCCTTCACCGACGATTTTATCTTCGTATTGCAAACCGCTGACGGTAGTAATTGTGCTCATGGTTTCCCCTTCATTTGTCAAAAAGTGGCGCAATTGTAGAGCAAAAACAGATCAGGGCGCTGGAATCTGCCCGGGCGATGGCCTTTTCTTCGCGGAGCGGTGTTTCCTGAGTGAAAGTTGTCGCCTTGATTTTTCTCAATATCGGCTGAAAAGTAAAAAAACAGCAAGCTTGATCTAAGCCGTTGGCGACTATGCACGGTAAAATGCAGACTTATTTCATTTATTGGCGGTCTTCTTTCATGCGTAGTCGTTCTTTGTTGGCATCTCTGTTTTTTGGTTTATTGATTCCCGCCGTTGTACCGGCAGCACAGTCAAACGTTGTGGTCGTGCTGAATTCGCGTGATGCGACGGTCAGTCTGCTGGATCAGCAGACGTACAAAGAAATCAGTACTTTTCCTATCGGTAAAGAACCACATCATCTGATGGCGACGCCGGATAATAAATCTCTGATTGTGGCGAATGCGATTGGTGATGAGCTGGTGTTTCTTGATCCTAAGAGTGGCCAGATTCAGCGTCGTATCAAGGATATTGCTGATCCGTATCAGATCGGTTTTTCACCGGATCAGAAATGGTTCGTCTCAAATTCACTGCGCCTTGATCGCGTCGATTTTTATAAATTCGATGGTCAGGATCTGAAGCTGGTGAACCGTGTTCCGCTGGCGAAATTACCTAGCCACATGGCATTTGATGCCGCCAGCACGACCGTGTTCATTACTCAGCAGGGTAGTGATCAGGTGTCGGCAATTGATCTGGCGACGCAGAAAGTGAAATGGACGATTCCTGTCGGTAAGCTGCCAGCGGGTATCGTGATGACGCCGGATGATAAATATCTGCTGGTCGGCATCATGGGCAAAGATTACGTCGAAGTGATTGACTGGCGCACACAAAAAACCGTCAAGCGTATCAAGGCCGGTGTCGGCACCCATAATTTCCGTGCGCTGGGCGATAAACGTCATGTGTTTGTGTCGAACCGCACCTCGAATGAAATCAATATCCTCGATCAGCAAACACTGGAAATGGTTGGCAGTATCCCTGTTCCCGGCGGCCCTGATTGCATGGAAGTCAGTGAAGATGGTAAGACTTTGTGGGCGACTCTGCGCTGGATTAAAAAAGTGGCGGTCGTTGATATTCCTTCCAGAAAAGTCATCAAGCTGATTCCGGTCGGCCGCTCCCCACATGGCGTTTTCTTTGCCAATCGTGCCGGCAACATCTAAGCACCATCCTTACCTTGCAGCCGCACTGGCAGCGTTGATTCTGCCGGTGCAGATCAGCGCTGTCGCTGCGACCGCTGCCGCTCATTCTGCCGCATGTAAGGGAACGATTTATCTGACGTTTGATACCGGCAGCCAGTCGCAGGCGGAATTGATTGCGGCAACCCTGCGTCGCCATCAGATCAAGGCCACCTTTTTTCTGGCGAACGAAAAAACGGTGCGTGACGATTATTCTCTCGATCCATCGTGGGCTCCGTATTGGAAAACGCTGGCAAATGAAGGCCATGCGTTTGGGTCGCACACTTTTGATCACGTTTATGTGATTGGTGATTTGCCTGATGGACGGATTGAAGTACGTCCCCAGTTCGGTGCTGATGCAGGAAAAAAACTAGCGTGGACGCCGCAACAATATTGCAGCGAATTGCGCCGTGTGAACCAGCGTTTTCTGCAACTGACCGGTAAACAACTTGATCCCTACTGGCGCGCTCCTGGCGGTAAGCTGACACCGAATTTATTGAAAGCGGGCGAAGCTTGCGGTTACCATCATGTGGCATGGGCACCTGCCGGTTTTTCCGGCGATGAATTATCCAGCGAAAAATTCAGTAATGCGCTGCTGTTAAAACGCGCACTGGATCATTTGCGGGATGGCGATATTTTCATGGCGCACCTCGGCATCTGGTCGCGCAAGCAGGCCTGGGCACCGGAAAATCTGGAACCCTTGATTACCGGGCTTGAGCAAAAATCCTTTTGTTTTGCTACGCTACGCGAGCATCCTTCCTATTCCACTGGCAAATAATGAATTTCATTGCTTACTTCTCAGATTTACTGACCAACCTGCAATCCTGGATTTTTCAAGCCATCGTGCAGCCGACGATGTTTTATGTCGGGCTGGGTGAATATGTGGAAGATTCATTTGAGGGTGTTGAGTGGTTTATTTTCGGCGTATTACAACTGATTATTTTGTTCCTGATCTTGCGCCCGTTGGAGTCCTGGATACCGGTACATAAGATCACCGACCGTTACGCCCGCTGGAACGATTTTATTTATACCGCCTTGCATCGCCTGGGCGCGTTTTCGATGGTGGTGTTTTTTCTGCTGACTCCGGTATTTGATTATCTGACAGCGGTCTTGCATTTACAGGGCGTCAACCCTTTTAATCTGGAAAATCTGTGGTCAGGTTTCTTGCAATATCCGGCCTTGCTGTTTATTGCTTACCTGTTTGTGTTGGATTTTTTTGATTACTGGTATCACCGTGCCAGCCATCAGTTCAACTGGTGGTGGGGTTTGCACAGTCTGCATCACAGCCAGCGCAATATGAATCTGTGGAGTGATAACCGTAATCATTTGCTGGATGATTTCCTGCGTGATATTTACATGGGCATGATTGCGATTGTGATAGGCGTGGAGCCGGGGCAGTATGTGATGCTGGTGATGGCATCGCAGATGTTGCAGAGCCTGCAGCATGCGAATGTGCGTCTGCATTTCGGCCGGTTCGGTGATTATTTACTGGTGTCGCCACGCTATCACCGCATGCATCACGCGATTGGTCTGGGGCATGAAACGCAAGGCAAAGGCACCTTGGGCGGGCATAATTTTGCCGTGTTATTTCCGCTATGGGATGTGCTGTTTGGCACGGCTTTATTCAGTCAAGAATATGCCGAGACCGGCATTCGTGATCAGTTGCCTGCACCGGAAGGATGTTCCCGCGACTATGGTCGTGGATTCTGGGCGCAGCAATGGCTGGGACTCAAACGCATGACCGGTATGGAAAAGGAAACGCACTCATGAATATTGCTGCGGTGGGTATCGCATGGGGGAGAGCGGTTGCGGCGCAATTACACTTTCGCATGTTGTTACTGACGTTCATTCCATTTCTGGCTGCGCTGTTGATCTGGAGCGTCGCCATGTGGTTTGGTCTGCAGGCGCTGATCGATTATCTGCAACTATGGTTTGCCGATCACAACAGTTTTCAGACCGCTGGTGACATCCTGGGAATGATAGGCTTGTTCACATTGAAAGCGATGGTGGTGCCGCTGGTGGCGATGTGGCTGTTGTTACCGCTGATGGTATTTACCGCTTTATTGTGCATAGGCTTGTTTGCGATGCCTGCGATCAGCAAACATGTTGGGTCCCGCCATTATCCGCAACTGGAACAACGCCACGGTGGTTCTTTGCTCGGCAGCATAGGGTATTCCCTCAGTTCATTTGTGATTTTTGCAGTTGTCTGGCTGCTGACGTTGCCGCTGACTTTATTTCCACCTGTGAGTCTGGTCTTGCAACCCTTGTTATGGGGTTGGCTCACTTATCGCGTGATCGTCTATGATGCGCTGGCTGAACACGCGGATGCTGATGAGCGCCGCGCTCTGGTGAAACAGCATCGCTGGTCTTTATTATTCATGGGAACGATTGCGGGTATATTCGGTGCCGCGCCGGGTTTGTTGTGGCTGGGCGGTGTGATGGCGGTGATGTTCTTGCCGGTGATCGCTGGATTTGCGATCTGGCTGTATGTGCTGGTATTTGTTTTTTCCGGTCTGTGGTTCCAGCACTATTGTCTGGCGGCGCTGGCACAACAGCGGGCAGCAGCGTCGTCTGCTCTTGTACAATAAGCGCATCACGAATTCCAACAAAGGAACGCATATGGCTATCGGTCTGATCATCATCGGTGACGAAATTCTTTCAGGGAAACGCCAGGATAAGCACTTGCCGCAAGTGATCGCCGCATTGAATGCGCGCGGTCTGCAACTGGATTGGGCTGAGTACGTCGGTGATAACCGCGAACGGATTACGGCAACCCTGCAACGCAGTTTTGCCAGCGGCGATATCGTTTTTTCGACCGGCGGCATCGGTGCCACACCGGATGATCACACCCGTCAATGTGCTGCCGCAGCACTGAATCTGCCGCTGGAATTACATACTGAAGCGAAGACACTGATACAGCAACGGGTACTGGAAATGGCGGCGGAGGCCGGTAAGACCGTGGATCTTAACAGCCCCGATCATTTGCAGCGCCTCAAAATGGGCGAGTTTCCGCAAGGCGCGGCGCTGATTCCGAATCCTTACAACAAAATTCCTGGCTTTGCGATACGTCAGCATTATTTCGTTCCGGGCTTTCCGGTGATGGCCTGGCCGATGATAGAGTGGGTGCTGGACACGCATTATTCCCATCTGTTTCATCAACAGGCAAGAGCAGAAAAAGCCGTGTTGGTATACGAGGCAATAGAGTCTGTACTGACGCCATTAATGGAGGCTTTGGAAGCGGAATTTCCGCTGATTAAAGTCTTCAGTCTGCCCAGCGTTGGCACAGAGACGCAGCGCCGACATATCGAGCTGGGCGTCAAAGGTGATCCTGCACAGGTGGAAGCCGCATTTAAGAAAATGCTCACAGGCCTCGATCATTTTCAATCTGAATATGTGCCGGTACCGCTGAGTTCCGACGCCTGATGCAAAAGATCAAGTTCACCCTATTTTCGCTGCGCGACCTGATCATCGCGTTTGGTCCGGTGACGCTGATGGTGCTGATCGTTTGCGGCCTCGGGTTCTGGCTGGTGGATCCGGCGCCGCCGCGCATTATCGACATTTCTACTGGTCCGGAAAATAGTGCATACGAACGTTTTGCCAAGTTATATGCTGCGGAGCTGGCAAAAAACCAGATTCAACTACGCTTTAAAACTTCACAGGGCTCACAGGAAAATTTGCAACGCATCAGCGACCCTGATTCGGAAATCGAAGTCGGCTTTGTGCGAAGTGGTTCAACTGACCGCACGGAAGCGGCAGAAAAAGGACTGGTCTCGCTCGGCAGTTTGTTTTACGAACCAATCTGGATTTTTTACCGCGATAAAAAAGAAATGACGACCATCAGCCAGTTCAGAGGGCGACGCATTAATGTTGGCCCTGACGGCACCGGTGTTGGCCGTATTTTCGAGCAGATTTTATCGGTGAATAACATGAGTGCTGATGATGTCAGTTTCCAGCATCTCGATGACACGCCTGCGACAGTGGCATTTCTGGCGGGGCAGTTAGATGTGCTGGTATTCAGCACCGCCAGCGATGCGCCGCTGGTGCAGATGCTGCTGCAGACTCCCGGCGTGCGCTTATTTGATTTTGTGCAGGCGGAAGCCTATACCCGCCGTTTTCCTTATCTGTCGCAAGTGACTTTGCCGCGCGGCATTGTCGATATAGGTTTGGATTTGCCTGCCCGCGATTATCACCTGATCTCACCGACGGCAACGCTGGTGGCGCACGAAAGTCTGCATCCTGCATTGACCGGTCTGTTGTTGCAGGCCGCAGCTAAAATTCACAGTCGCGCCGACTGGCTGAGCAAGCAGGGCGAATTTCCCTCCGATCGTTACACCGAAATTCCGGTATCGGGTGAGGCTGAAAAATTCTATAAGAACGGTGCGCCGGTGCTCCAACGTTATCTGACTTTCTGGGTCGCAAATTTTATCGAGCGCATGTGGGTGGTCATCGTTGCGCTGGGGGCTTTGTTTTTACCCTTGTCAAAAATTATTCCCCCTTTATACGTCTGGCGTATCCGTTCCAGAATTTATCGCTGGTATGGTCAGTTACGTACGGTCGAGCAGATCATCGATAACCTGAGCAGCTCAGATAAAAAAGCGACGCTGGAAAAGCAATTGAATTATCTTGATGAAATCGAAGACAAGGTGAACCGCATCAGCGTTCCCTTGTCGTATGCAGAAGAATTATATGGTCTGCGCAGTCATATCCAGTTCGTACGAACCCGGGTGCAATCTTTGTTGAAAAGCAGATAAATCCAGCGCGCCATCTATCAGATTAGAAGAGCAGTGGCCTGTACCCCAGCTGCCAGCAAATCTAATGCCTGTCGCAATGTGTTGTCGTTGATGTCCAGCATCTGATCGCCGACATACCATTCAAACATGCAACAACCTGGCAGTGCGGTAGGTATTGCATTATTGAATAACCAGATACCGTGTTCGGCAGCGACGCGGTTGCGCAACTGTATGGCGGACTCTTTGTCAGTCGGCAAATGCAGATGCAGCATATTGCATTGTGGTGTTGCAGGATTCGTTATGAATGCCGGATAGTCTTTTAATACTTCATAGATTTCTCTGGTGCGCTGAAAATACGCCGGCATCGCCGCAAGACGCTGATCAAATTGCATCGCGGCGGCAACGACATATGGTGTGCGCCGGAACACATTGCCACCTTGCCTGTGCATCCATACTCTGGCCTTCGCGATGAAATCGGTACGTCCGGCAAGCATGGCGCCGGCAAATCCGCCTATGCCTTTGTAGAAAGAAACGTAAACACTATCAAAGCCTGCGGCGATGTCATTCAAGGGTTTATTGAACCCGCAGGCAGCTTCCCATAACCTTGCGCCATCCATGTGCAGATGAATGTCTTGCTGACGGCAATAGGTTTTTATCGCATTCAGTTCGTCCCAGCCCGGTAATTGCCCGCCTATTTCACGCATAGGTAATTCGTACTGCGCAGCGGCGATGTGCTCGGGCTGGGTTTGCAGGTCTTGCAATGTCCATGGACGGTGTTGGTTACCGATGTTCAATGCGGTGAAATAATTTAGAGCCTGAAAGTTACTCCGTTCATGCAGCAGCAGGTGTGAGGTCGGATGCTGCGCCACCAGTGAACTGCCACGCTCTTCGCAGGCTAGTTTTAATGCAATCACCTGCGCCATGGTGCCGCTGATGCAAAATACCGCAGATTCCATCCCCAGCAGATCTGCAATTTTTTTCTCAAATGACTGCAGAAAGTCGCCCTCACCATACACATCATGTTCAATGTTATTCGCCTCGCACCAGCTCGCCATCTGCGAAAAACTTTGTGCCGGGGTGAGTGCTTTATGACCGGGCAGGATGGTATGACAGGTGTTTTTCAGGGCGAGAGTATCGGTGTTATTCACATTTTTCTCCGGTCGGTTTTCTGCTTAGTTTTTTGCTGAGGTATCGTTCAGTACGTCGCTGACGAGACGAAGTATGCCGCGGGTTTTTGTAAAACTGAATGTAAGCTAAAATCGTTGCCTCACTCAACTTTGCAGAAGCCCTGAACATGAGCACGACGCCTACGCTTGCACCGCAGTTCTTAACTCCCTATGAAACCGGTAATCAGAATCAGACAGCCAATTGGGATGAGTGCATACAATTCTATCAGCGACTTGCTGTTGAATTTCCCCGTACCTTACAGTTTTTTGAGATAGGCAGATCCGATGCAGGAAGACCTATTCATGCGGGTATTGTCACTGCAGATGGTGTGTTTGATCGTAAACAATTACAAAGTGAAGGCCGCCCCGTCTTTTTTAATAACAATGGTATTCATCCCGGAGAGCCGGAAGGAATTGACGGTTGTATGGCGCTGGTGCGTGACTTTTGTCTGCAGCCAGAGCGCCTGGCGGCATTAGGCCGAACGGTGTTTTTGTTTATCCCGGTATATAACGTTGATGGCTGCGTCAATCGTCAGAACACCTCGCGGGTGAATCAGGATGGTCCGGAAATGTTCGGCTTTCGTGGTAACAGCCTGCATCTCGATCTGAACCGTGATTTCATTAAATGCGATAGTCTGAATGCGCAGGCCTTTAACCGTTTCTTCAGTGCCTGGAGCCCGGATGTGATGGTCGATACGCATACGTCGAACGGCGCAGATTACCAGTACACCATGACGCTGATACAGACCCAGGCAGATAAGCTGGGCAAGGGGCTTGGCGACTATCTGCGCGATACGATGTTACCTGCAATTTATACGCAGATGAATGAACGTGGCTGGCCGACTTGCCCGTATGTGAATCCTGTGAAAGATATTCCGGATCACGGGATTGAAGATTTTCTGGAAACACCGCGTTTTTCCACAGGCTACGCCGCGTTGCATCACACGATAGGTTTTATGCCTGAAACGCACATGCTCAAGCCATTTGCTGACCGCTACGCATCTATGCGGACACTGGTCGAAACTGTGCTGGACTTCACCATTGCGAATGCGGCACAGATACAAACGCTGAGGGCGCAGGCAAGACAGGCTGCCGCAACCAGTACGCACGCCGTCGTCAGCTGGAAAGTCGATCAAAGCCGTCCATCCAGCTTCCTGTTCAAAGGATACCAGGCAGTGTATCGCCCCAGCGTGATCGGTCATTACACTCGCTTAGCCTATGACTGTAGTCAGCCCTGGGAAAAACCGATTCCTTACTTCAATCACTTTGTCAGCGATGTGACTGTTACGCAGCCCAAAGCCTACCTGATTCCGCAAGCCTGGCGCGCCGTGATCGAGCGCCTGCAATGGAATGGTGTGCAGATGCAGCGGCTCACAGAAGCACAGGTGATGAATGTGCAGACTTATCGTATTCAGTCTGTGCAATCACGTGAGCACGCATACGAAGGGCATCTGTTCCATGATCAGCTTGTGCTCGACACCCAGAATGAAGCGAGACGCGCAGAGGCAGGAGACTACCTGATTACCTTGGATCAAAAACAAGCGCGTTATGTGCTGGAAACGCTGGAGCCACAGGCGCATGACAGCTTCTTCCGCTGGGGATTTTTCAACAGTGTACTGGAGAAAAAAGAAGCCTATTCCGATTATGTCTTCGAGGATACCGCAGCAGAAATCCTGCGCGATGAACCGGCTACTCTGGCTTTGTTTGATGCCTGGAAGCAGAGCCATCCCGAGTTGCTGAATAATCAGGAAGCGGTACTCGATTTTATTTTTACGCATTGCGAGCGCTACAGAGAACCAGAATGGCGTTGTTATCCGGTGTTGCGCTTAATCTAATGTCGGTAACTTTTGCTTACATTTAAGATGAAACCGAATAGAATGTTTTCTTGGAAGTAATGTCATCAACTTTTACCTGAGAAACACTATGTCAAAACTGTTGGACTATCTGAATTATCTGGATCAAAACGCTGACGCACGTGAAGCGTTTGCAGCCAACCCTGTCGCTGCAATGGATAGTTTTGGTCTGAGTGAGGAAGAAAAAAATGCGCTGATTTCAGGCGATAAATCGAAGGTGGCCAATTTAATTGGGATTGACGAGGCGGACTTGCCGAAGCTTCAGTCTCTTGAGACCACTCACTGATTTGTTAAGAGCGTGCGCTTAATGACGATAAAGAATCCATGAGGCTTTTATTGTTATGCGCGTTGCTGCTCATCGTTATTCTGCCTCGGGAGGTGGATGCTGCAACAGATGCGAAAAATGATGTACTTTTTCAAAAAGTACGCCAGACTTTAAGCACTTCTCCCGATGCATCACTCAAAATACTAGACGAACTGGCGTCGCAGCAGACTACGTTTTCTACTGAACAAAAAAATAAATTTCTGCTTTTGCGTGCATCGGCGCTCGGTTTTCTTGGAAAACACCGCGAGCGTGTGCAATTTGTTCGGTCTGTTATCCAAGATATTTCTGATATCGACTATCGAGCCCGATTTTTATATCAACTATCGGATGGCTACATCAATTTGGGCGAATATGAAAATGCACTGAGTTATATGAATCAGAGCATAGTATTGCTCCCCAGTCTGAAAAACAAAAATGCCAAGATTGATGTTTTGCAATCAGCAATTGCTATTCTGAATTCATTGCGGGCGTATGACGAATCGATGATGTATGCGTTACGCTTGTCAGAACTGGATCGCGAAGAAAGTCCAGGTTTGGCGACCTGTCTAGGAATCGGTGATCAGATTGAAATCAGTTTTTTAAAGGGCAATCGTCAAAAAGCTAATGAACTGTTGAATAGTGCTATCAAGTCTTGTGATGAACAACAGTTTTTTATTATGTCTCTTTTGATTAAAACCATTGCCAATATTGATGTGATTGAATCCGGTAATTATGCTCTGGGTATCAAAGCCGGAATACCTTTGCTTGAAGAGTTAAAAAAAAATAGTCAGAGTTCTGATTACTTGATACAGCTGGAAACGGCACTTGCCAAAGCTTATCTAAAAACGGGAAACACACAGCAGGCTGAGTTATACGGTTTACACGCATATGCCCGGGCAAAAAAAGAAAATGTTGTTTTGTTGTTGGAAAAAGCCAGTGAAATCATGGTGGATATTAAGCGATCACAGGGGCAGTATTTCTCAGCGCTGGAGTATGCAGATACGGCGTTTGCTTTAAAAAATAAGCTGCTTGATCAACAGTTGCAGAAAAACCTGGCCTACCAGCGTGTTAAGTTCGAGATTCAGGATAAAGCCAATCAAATGGTTTTACTCGAACAAAAGAACAAAATTCTCGATGTTGAAAAAAAATTAGAGAAGAAGAGCAATCAGAATTTATTGCTGATCATCGCCTTGGTGCTGTGTTTTATTTGTGTGCTGGGCGTCTGGTTGTGGAAAGTTATCAGGCAGAAAAATATTTTCCAACGCCATGCAGAACTGGATGGGCTGACGCAGATCAGCAATCGTTCACACTTCATGAGTTCAGCAGAAGTCGGGGTTAAGCATCGTACTGCAGCGGTCAGCCTGATCCTGTTCGATATGGATTTTTTCAAAAATGTGAATGACAGTTTTGGCCACCCAACTGGTGACTGGGTATTGAAAAATGTGAGTCAGGCTGTTGCCGGTGTATTGCGTAAAGGTGATGTTTTTGGGCGTATTGGCGGCGAGGAGTTTGCTATTTTTTTGCCAGCGGCGGAACAGGAAATCGGTTTGCAACTTGCAGAACGTTGTCGGCATGCCATTACTATGATTGATGCCGAATCCCGTGGTATCCGTTGCCCTTTAAGTGCAAGCTTTGGCCTCGCGACAATGACGATGAACACTAGCGGCATTACTAATTTTCAGGAACTGATGCAAGCGGCTGATAAAGCGCTGTATCAATCCAAAGCAGATGGACGTAATCGCGTTTCCGTATTTTCATAGAATTCAATGTCAAATAAAAAAGCAGGAAAATTAGTTTGTGTCGGCACTGGTATGCGTATGGCGGGACAATTGACGCCGTTGGCAAAAAGCTATATCGAGTCATTTGACGTGGTGATCGCTGCCGTTCCTAACATGTTCACCCGCAAATGGTTGCAAGGTGTGGCGAAAGAGTATGTCTGTTTATTAGATCACTACGACGATACGAAAGTCGATGGCAAGACCCGGCGGGATACGTATCGTCGCATGGCTGACACGATCCTGCATGAAGTCAGGCAGGGTAAAAGAGTATGCGCGGCATTTTATGGGCATCCCGGTATTTTCGCCTGCATCTCACACATGGCAATTGCTGATGCGCGACAGGATGGCTTTGAAGCGCATATGGAGCCGGGAATTTCCGCGCTGGATTGTCTGGTCGCCGATCTGGGAATCGACCCCGGTACTTTCGGTATGCAGTCGATGGAAGCCACCCAATTCATGATTTATCAGCGCCAGATCGATCCGACCGCTTTGCTGGTTTTGTGGCAGATCGGTATTGCAGGTGATCTGACACTCAAACGTTTTGAGACAGAGCCAGCGCATTTGCAGATCATTGTGAATAAGCTCATGAAAACATATTCACCTGATCATGAGGTAATTTTGTATGAGGCTGTTACCCACCCGCTTGAGCAGACACGGGCGGATAAAATTCGTCTCTGTGAACTGCCGCAAGCGGCGCTGAAGCAGATCACCACACTGGTGATTCCCGCCGCAGACAAGATGCAAATTGATCAGGATGTCGTCGATCAGTTGCGAGCCTTGTCAGACACCATACTTGCCTGAGCTTTACCTGTATAGGTATTTATTGAATTAAAAAAAGCAGCACAAAGAAATTGCGCTGCTTTTTTGTTCTCCAGTTTTCAGTTTGTCTGCGCAGGCTGGCATGATATGAGTGGAACGGCGTTGACGAATATTGCGGCAACGTGAGCTGATCTGTCCTGAGTTGTTTATTTTGTCGACTGCCGTAAAGGATTCAGCAGTTCCCGCAGATTATTATGGTCAATCTCATACATCAGCTCCAATAATCGGCCTATCTCTCCTTTGGGAAAACCTTCACGCGCAAACCAGCCCAGATAATGCCCCGGCAAATCGGCGATGTATCTGCCTTCATATTTGCCGTAAGGCATTTTTAGTGTCAGCAATCGCTGCAAATCATCTGCTTGCATGGGTTTTTCAAATGGAAGCTTAGTTATCGGCATTCGACTTACTTATTTCTTTACCCGCCTGATCCGGCGCGGCTGATTGTTCAGCCGGCGGTGCCTTTACAGAAGCACTTTCTTTTTTTTCTGCATCGGGATCATTCGGCATTTGTACACTATCGAGATAGCGTTCAACCAGATCAAAAAACTGGTTGTAAAACTGCCCGGTTGGTATCGTTTCGCTGGCGACTTTAACGAGCGCATCATCCGTTGTGCCAAATGGTAAAGAGACGGAGCCGATAGCACTGACGCCGATACTGGCAGAGGTGTTGCTCTTTTTCAGTGAGTAACGATCGCGTACCGCATTCGCGAATATGGTGGTGCTGTTGCTGCCCAGACTGTTGGCGACACAGACGACATTAAACTCGATTTCCGCATGGACTTCGGCATCGTGCTGATATTTGCGGCGACCTTTCAGGATGGAAGGTTTCCAGTCGCTGATAACATATCCCTGGCTCAGCAATGCGCGTCGCGCTGCTTCGCAGGCGGATTGCTCCGTACCGGGAAAACTGCGCGTAAATACACCGCTGGCACCAAATTCCTCATGTTGTTGGGAGGGCGATTTGGTAGTGGAACAGGCACTGACCAGACTCAAAGAAAGTGCGACTGACAAGTACAAAAATAAACGGCGCATTTTTAATCTAAACTTCATGTGAGCAGAGGCTGGTTTTACTATGATCTATCCTCAAGCGAGCGCCTCTTTTGCTGCTTCTTCCGGACTTAAACCATCAAAAAATAAATCGGTGAACCACTCGATTTGTTCTTCTATATGATCCTGTGCCTGCGCGATGGTCGCCCCGCCGGCAACTAAAAAACCTTCAACTTCTGTGCACCATGCGATCAGCGCTTCGGTTTCCGGATCAAGCTCATTCTTTTTTGCCATGGTAATTTCCTTAATTCAGACTGCATTTTAACTGCTTGGCAGAATGAACGTTGTTACAAGACTGTTACCAAATCATGTCGTAACGTATCAGTCCGGTTGTTGCAACGTGTCAGAGCGGTTTTTCGATGACGTGCTCAGTTATTTTGTCATTAGAAACTGCCAGCAAACTGGTAGCGTTTCCCCGGGTGCCACATAGTCACAACGGTTGCGATTTTTCCCTTTGAGCGGGTCTTTCTGTGCAATACCAGACAAGTATCCTTAACGGCAATCTGCAGCATCGCGGCGATCTGTTTTGGCGGCATCATCGCTTCTATCCGGTAATCAACGCCTTGCAGCGGTGCTACTGCGACCAGATACTCATTCGGTGTCATGCTGCTGAAATCCTGTTGCAGATAGTCGGGTGTGACACTGGAATTGACCCAGCGGTCTTCTACCTGAATCGCGACATTATCTTCAAAGTGAACGATGACTGAGTGAAACAGACGATGCCCCGGTTTGACCATAAATTCTTGCGAAAGTTGCTCACTTGCAGGATGCTCCGCCAGCAGATGTAATTCACTTCTATGCACGTGCCCACGCGAACGGATTTCTTCGGCAATGCTTTTGATTTCCACCAGCGTTGCCTGGTATTTTTGTTGTGCAACGTAGGTGCCTGAACCTTGAATCCTGTGCAGAATCTGTTCGCTGGTCAGCTCGCGCACTGCGCGGTTGACCGTCATGCGCGAGACGTTGAATTGTTCTGCCAGCATCGCTTCAGATGGGATTGCATCGCCTTCTTTCCAGGTACCGGACTGAATCTCTTTCAGTAAATAATTTTTGATCGTCTGGAAAACGGGGGCATTAACTTGTACTTTTGGCACGGGATTCCTGCTGAAATAGTTGCGCTATTGTCTCACTAAAAATCCGCTTGCAAAAGTTGTATATACAACTTAAACTCAAAAAAAGCTGCTCTGAAGGGAACGTCAATATTCAGCGCTACCGGCCATCAAAATGCCCGGCTACATTTTCCCCGTAACACCTGAGATCAGGAGACACCGTATGTCCGATATTCTTCAAAACGATCCACGCTGGGATGCTAGCCGTGTTATTCACGCACCGCATGGTGCCGAGAAGGTTTGTAAAACCTGGGTGGCCGAGGCGGCCTATCGCATGATACAAAATAATCTGGATCCGGCCGTTGCTGAAAATCCTAAGCATCTGGTGGTGTATGGCGGTATAGGCCGCGCGGCGCGTAACTGGGAGTGCTATGACCAGATTCTGGCTTCGCTCAAGGCGCTCGAAGCCAATGAAACCCTGTTGATACAGTCAGGCAAACCGGTAGGTGTATTCCAGACGCATGAAGATGCGCCACGCGTACTGATCGCGAATTCCAATCTGGTGCCGAAATGGGCCAACTGGGAACACTTTAATGAACTCGACCGCAAAGGCTTGTTCATGTATGGTCAGATGACCGCAGGCAGCTGGATTTACATCGGCACTCAGGGCATCGTGCAGGGGACTTATGAAACCTTCGCCGAAGCCGGACGCCAGCATTACAACGGCGACTGGGGTGGACGCTGGATACTGACTGCCGGCCTCGGTGGCATGGGCGGTGCGCAGCCATTGGCGGCCAGCTTTGCCGGTGCGGTGTCGCTGAATATCGAATGCCAGCAAAGCAGTATCGACTTCCGTCTGCGTACCCGTTATGTCGATAAA
The DNA here is from genome assembly GCF_014284215.1 of Undibacterium sp. FT79W. NCBI lineage: Bacteria > Pseudomonadati > Pseudomonadota > Betaproteobacteria > Burkholderiales > Oxalobacteraceae > Undibacterium > Undibacterium sp. FT79W. The sequence goes on from NZ_JACOGB010000001.1 coordinate 636,334, forward strand.
CAAGCGAAAGACCTGGACGATGCGCTGGCACTGATACAGCAGCATTGCGAACGTAAAGAAGCGGTTTCTATCGCCTTGCTCGGCAATGCCGCTGAAATCCTGCCTGAGCTGGTCAAGCGCGCCAAAGCGGGCGGCATGAAACCCGATCTGGTGACCGATCAGACCTCGGCACATGATCTGATCAATGGCTATCTGCCTGTAGGCTGGAGCGTGCAGCAGTGGAAGGCTGCCCAGCACGATTCGACACAACATGCAAAGCTGACTGCGGATGCGGCTCAGGCGTGTGCGGTGCATGTACAGGCGATGCTGGACTTCCATGCGATGGGCATTCCTACTGTTGACTATGGCAATAATATCCGTCAGGTTGCATTCGATACCGGCGTAAAAAATGCCTTCGATTTCCCCGGTTTCGTACCGGCCTATATCCGTCCGCTGTTCTGCGACGGCAAAGGTCCATTCCGCTGGGTGGCTTTGTCGGGTGATCCGGAAGATATCCGGAAAACCGATGCCAAAATCAAGGAATTATTCCCACACAACAAAGGCGTGCATAAATGGCTGGACATGGCGGGTGAACGTATCGCGTTTCAGGGCTTACCTGCACGTATTTGCTGGCTGGGTCTGGGCGAGCGTCATATCGCCGGGCTGGCCTTTAATGACATGGTCAAAAACGGCGAACTCAAAGCACCGGTCGTGATCGGTCGCGATCATCTCGATACCGGTTCGGTCGCCAGCCCGAATCGCGAAACAGAAGGCATGCGGGATGGTACCGATGCCGTCTCTGACTGGCCTTTGTTGAATGCCTTGCTGAATACCGCCGGTGGCGCCAGCTGGGTTTCTTTGCATCATGGCGGCGGCGTTGGTATGGGTTATTCCCAGCATTCCGGTATGGTGATTGTGGCCGATGGGACAGATGCCGCCGCTAAGCGTCTGGCGCGCGTACTGGTCAACGATTGCGGTTCAGGTGTGATGCGTCATGCCGATGCGGGCTACGAACAAGCCGTCGCCTGCGCCAAGCGCGAAGGCTTGAACTTGCCGATGATTAAATAAGCAGATCGTCTGAATTGACAAGAAAATGCCCGCGTATTACGGGCTTCCTGGCGCAAAAGTGCCTGAAGAGGCGCGCAGGCATTGAGACACCTTATTAGAAAGCAAAAAAATGAGTAAGCATCTTGAGATACATCCTGGCGAATTCACGCTGTCAGATTTGCGCCGCATCTGGATCAGTCCGGCACCATTAAAACTGGTCGCGTCTGCTTACCCGGCGATACACGCATCGTCAGAAATGATACAAAAGATCGTTGCCAAAGGCGATGCGGCTTACGGTATCAATACCGGCTTCGGCAAGCTGGCGAAAACCCGCATTCCGGATGATCAGCTTGAGCTCTTGCAACGCAATCTGATTTTGTCGCACTCCGTGGGCTCAGGCGAATTCATTGCCGATGAGGTCGTGCGACTGATTCTGGCGATGAAAATCGCCAGCCTGGCTCGTGGGGTATCCGGTATCCGAGCAGTGGTGATCGATACCATGATCGCGATGCTCAACGCTGGCATTATGCCAACCATCCCAGTCAAAGGCTCGGTCGGTGCCTCCGGCGATCTGGCGCCGTTATCGCACATGACACTGGCGCTGCTGGGCGAAGGTGATGTGCGCGTCAACGGTACACTGATACCGGCAAAACAGGCGCTGGCGAATGCTGGCATCACGCCTGTCGTCCTCGCCGCGAAAGAAGGCCTGGCATTGATCAATGGTACGCAGGTATCAACGGCGCTCGCTTTGCATGGCTTATTCATGGCGGAGCGTTTGTTGGAAGCGGCCACGATTACCGGCGCTTTATCGGTCGATGCCGCCAAAGGCAGTGACGCACCGTTTGATCCTCGCATACACAGCAGTCGTGGTCAGCCGGGGCAGATGGCAACGGCAGAAATTTATCGTAAGCTTCTGGTCGGTAGCGAAATCCGTCAATCCCATCTGGTCAACGATGAGCGCGTACAAGACCCATATTGCCTGCGCTGCCAGCCTCAGGTTATGGGTGCCTGCCTCGATATCATCAATAACGCAGCGCGCACTTTGCTGATCGAAGCGAATGCCGTCACCGATAATCCGCTGGTGTTTGTCGACACCGGCGAAGTCATTTCCGGGGGGAATTTTCACGCTGAGCCAGTCGCTTTTGCGGCGGATACGCTGGCACTCGCAATTGCCGAGATCGGTGCGATTTCCGAGCGCCGCATCGCCTTGCTGATTGATGCTTCGTTATCTGGTTTGCCGCCATTTCTGGTGCCATCGTCGGGCCTGAATTCCGGCTTCATGATCGCGCATGTGACAGCGGCAGCACTCGCTTCCGAAAACAAATCGCACGCGCATCCGTCCAGTGTGGATTCGATTCCGACCTCGGCCAATCAGGAAGATCATGTCAGTATGGCGACCTATGGCGCCCGTCGCCTGCATGAAATGGCACAAAATACAGCGACCATCGTCGGGATTGAATTGCTGGCGGCGGCGCAGGGCGTGGATTTCCATGCGCCACTGATGACCTCGCCTATGCTGGCGCAGGTGCATCAGACTTTGCGGAATAAGGTTGAGTTCTATGATAAAGACCGTTTCTTCGCACCCGATATCGAGGCCGCAAAAGAGTTGGTGGTCTCCGGCCGCATCAGTGCGGAATGCCAGCATCTGTATCAGCATTTATATCTGGCTTGACGGTGTATGTTGATGCGGCGTTGGTCGGTGAACGAATATCAGACGATGCCCTGGAAAAATGGCGGCGGCAGCACGACTGAGCTGGCGATTTTTCCGGCTGGCGCCAGTCTGGATAATTTCATCTGGCGCCTGAGTACGGCGCAGGTAGCGGTTGATGGACCGTTTTCCAGTTTCCCCGGCATAGACAGAACGCTTGCCGTGTTGCCTGGCGCAGGTTTGATTTTGCATACGAAGGCAGAGCAGGGAACTACACCATCGGGTGCGGTGCATCTGACGCAAGACAGTGCGCCGTATTGCTTTGCAGGTGAGCTTGCGGTAACGGCTGAATTATCAGCGGGCAGCGTGTCGGATCTGAACATGATGACGCGCCGCGATATCTGCACCCATACCATGCAAAAGCTATTGGCCGGACAACATCGCATCCATGCGCAAGACGCCCGGCAGATGCTGTTGTACTGCGTTGCCGGTGGCGCTCGTCTGACAACACCAGAAACAGCGGAGGAAGTATTTTGCAGCGGCGATCTTATGCTGTTGAATGAAGCCCATCCTGCATCAGGCATAGCACTGGAACTGACTGCCGATGAGGGCACAATCTTATATCTGATCACGCTGAGATTCTTTGATAAAGGACCGGACTGATGTTGCACTGGGATAGTTTGTGGACCAACATCCACCTCGCGACCATGACAGATGGTTATGGCGAGATTAATGATGCCGCGCTTGCTGTCCGTGACGGTAAGATCGTCTGGCTGGGTGAGCTCAATGGCTTACCCCCGAATTATTCGGTCACAACACAGCACGATGGCGCTGGCTGCTGGGTGACACCGGGGCTGACCGATTGTCATACGCATCTGGTGTATGCCGGTAACCGCAGCAATGAATTTGAAGCGCGTCTGAATGGCGTCAGTTATGAAACGATTGCCCGCCAAGGCGGCGGTATCCTTTCCACCGTCACGGCGACCAGAGCTGCGACGGAAGATGAGCTATTGCAAGCGACTCTGCCACGTCTGCGCGCGTTGCTTAGTGAAGGTCTGACGATGCTGGAAATCAAGTCAGGCTATGGTCTCGATTTGCCCAGCGAAGCGCGGCTGCTGCGTGTTGCGCGGCGCATAGGACGTGAGTTTCCGGTGCGCGTCAAGACAACTTTTCTGGGAGCGCACGCTTTGCCACCGGAATATGCCGGTCGGCCAGATGATTACATCACGCTGGTGTGCGAGCACATGCTGCCAGCACTGGTGGCGGAAGAATTAGTCGATGCGGTCGATGTCTTTTGCGAAAAAATCGGTTTTACGCCGGCACAGACTGAGCGCGTATTTATGGCCGCGCAAGCACTTGGTTTGCCGGTGAAGCTGCATGCAGAGCAATTATCAGATCAGGGTGGGGCGGCGTTAACTGCCCGTTATCGCGGCTTATCGGCGGATCATCTGGAATATCTGTCGGACACAGGGATCGCCGCGATGGCTGCCAGCGGCACGGTGGCCGTGTTATTACCCGGTGCTTTTTATTTTTTACGTGAAATGCAAATGCCACCGGTGCAGGCCTTACGTGCTGCCGGTGTGAAGATCGCATTGGCGACCGATTGCAATCCCGGCACATCGCCACTGACCTCACTGTTACTGACAATGAACATGGGTTGCACCCTGTTTCGTTTGACGCCGCTGGAAGCCCTGCAGGGCGTGACTTGCCATGCCGCACAGGCATTAGGGATGAGCAGCATCAGCGGAACATTAGAAGTCGGCAAGATGGCCGATTTTATTTTGTGGAAGATACAGCGACCGGCAGATCTGGCTTATCACATTGGCGCGAATCTGCTCTGGAGCAGGGTTTTCGGCGGGCGACCAGAAGACCGGCGCGGTTTTTTCCCATGAAGCGTATGAGCCGGAAACAAAGGCTTGCCGCTGTTGCACCTGACTGACACTTGTCAACATTAAGCCCTGCGCGGGTCGGCGCTTGTTCACGGTTTGTTTAATCTGTACGCGCATTCCGTTCGAATGCGTATCGATAGCATTTGAACGAACTCTGGTAATCTTTTGACACATTATTTAACCCGCGCAGCCCGGGTTTTCCCCGCTTTGACGTTTAGCGAGACGTATAATGCTGGAAAAATAATATTCAATTGAAAAATGAGGCGTTTCAGCGATTTTTGCTTCATTTTTATCTACACGCAGAGGCTCACAGTGGCATTACCGGTTACTTCTTTTTCGACCCGTTTTCAACGTTGGAGAACGGGGCGCTGGCTTGCCGGGGGACTGGTGCTAGCCGTGCTGCTGATGTTGCTCAGCTATTTATTTCTGCCGGTGTTTGTAAAACGCATGGCGATAGAGCAGGTGCAACAACAAACTGGCCGCAAACTGGACATCGGCGAGGTCAGCTTTTCTCCATTTTCACTTGCCCTGACGGCGACGAATGTGCGTCTCTATGAAGCCGATCAGAATACGTCGGCTTTAGCGGTGCAAGAGCTGAGAGTCAATCTGTCAATGACATCCTTGTTTCATCGCGCACTGGTACTCGATGAGTTTTATCTGACTGCGCCGGATGTACATCTGGTACGTTACAGTGCGGCTCAGCATAGTCGCTATAACGTCAGCGACGTGCTGGATAAAATTGCAGCAGCTCCCAAAAGTGACGCGCCGCTGCGTTTTTCTGTTGCCAACATACAGATCAGCAAAGGTACTATCGTCTTTGATGACCAGGTCTTCGGTAAGCAATTTAAACTGACAGACTTGCAGGTAGGCTTACCTTTCATTTCCAATTTCCCGAAACAGATAGACAGCTTTGTCGAGCCCCGATTATCTGCCCACATCAACGGTGCGGATTTTTCTTTGCAGGCGCGCGCCAAGCCATTTTCTGAAACTCGTGAAAGCACGCTGGCGATCGATTTCGACCAATTAGATCTGGCGCAACTGATTCCTTATGTACCAGTCGCCTTGCCGGTGCAGGTAAGCAGCGCCAGACTGAGCAGCAAGCTCAATCTGACTTTCAGCCAGAAAAAGCAGATGGAAGTTTTTCTGTCCGGTGATGTGCATTTGCATGATGTTTTCCTGAAAGATAAACAAAGTCAGCCTTTGCTGAAGCTGGAAGGTTTGCAGGCGCAGATTCGTCAGATGAATCTGATGACAGCGGCGACAGAGTTGCAACAATTGAACCTGAGCGCACCACAGGTATGGCTGGATTTTGATGCGCAGCATGGCCTGAACTGGGCGAATCTGCAAGCTGCACCCGTTGGTAAATCAGGGACGGCAACGACTGCAGCAGCCGGAAAAACATCCGCAGTCACACCAGTAGCGACGGCGGCAACAGCGACAGCGACCCCGGCACCTTTGCCACTCGTGCAGGTACACGATCTGCTGGTCGCGAATGGACAGATACACTTTTCTGATGCCGTGCATGCCAGACCAGAACAAAAACTGGAATTGCAAAACATCAGCCTGCGTGCGCAGCAGTTATCGACCGCGAAAGACGTCAAGCCAGCGCAACTGAAACTGAGTCTGGAAACAAAAGCCGATGAAAAAATCGGGTTTGACGGGCAATTGCAGATTTTTTCCTCTACGCTGAATGGCAAGCTTGCCATCAGCGATGTGGCGCTCGCTAATTATCAGGCTTTTCTGAATCCGTTTTTGAAGGCGAATCTGAGTGGAAAATTGGATGCGGAATCCGGCGTCAGTCTGAAGGCTGGCGAATTTCAGCTTAGTGATTTATCGCTCAGACTGCGTGATCTGCTGCTGAAAGGGAATGCCAGTGACGGTAGTATTGCGCTCAAATCTTTTTCGCTGAACAAAACATTACTAGACTCCGCGAACCGCGCGATACAGATGGGAACCGCTGAATTTGATGGTTTGCGGGCCGATATCCGGCGCGATAAATCGGCGGCGATGCTGATGCAGAGCTGGTTGCCCGAGTCAGTTTCCTCTGCGACCAAAGGCAACGTCGTCAGAACTGCCAACGCTGAACTGCCACCTGCCAAGAGCACAGCAGTTGCGCCGTGGAAAATCAGCCTGAATCAATTTGGTCTGAAAAATAGTGAAATCGATTTTCTCGATCAGTCGGTCACACCGGAAGTGAAATTAAACCTGAACAGCATCAGCCTGAATCTGGGGCAACTCAGTAGCGATTTCTCTAAAGACGTCAGCTTCCGTCTGCAATCGAAACTGAACCGGCGTTCTAAGCTGAATCTGGATGGCAGTAGTTCCGCCGGTATGAAAAAAGTAAACGTGAATGTGGATACAGAAAGTTTGCCGATTGCGCGACTATCTTCGTATTTTTCACAATTTCTGAATGTGCAGATTGTTAAAGGTGGCGGCACTGCCAAGGGCAAGCTGGTACTGACAAATATTCTGGAAGCCGACCGTCAGTTTGATTACGACGGCATGCTGAGCCTGAATAATTTTCAGATATTTGAAAATGGCACAGAGGAGGATTTTCTGGACTGGAAAGCGATTTCAGCGGAAGGCATTCACGCGAACGTAGGAAAAACCAAACAACTGATTGATGTTAAAAAACTGAGCCTGAATGATTTTTTTGCGCGTCTGGTGTTGTCTGACAAGGCGCGCTTGAATTTACAGAATATCCTGGTGAGCCAAACCGCGAAGGATGTACCTGCGAACGCAGTGCCGACGTCGAAAGAGATGACGCCGAAAACCACTGCAGGCCTTGCTGGTAGCACCACCGTAACGCAGAAAGTGCCGGTCACCGGTACGCCATCCTCCGTCGTTATGCGCATAGGGCAAACCGTCATCACCGGTGGCAACGTAAACTTTACGGACAATTTCATACAGCCGAATTACCATGCAAACCTGACTGGCATCAGCGGTAGCATAGGCACGATTTCATCCGACAACCCACAAGTGGCGACGGTGGAACTGAATGGTAAAGTGGATGATGACGCACCGCTGCTGATTTCAGGCAGCATGAATCCATTATCAACGCCGGTATTTCTGGATATTAAAGGCAGTGCGAACGGGATCGAGCTGACCAAGCTGACGCCGTATGCGGCTAAATATGCGGGTTACGTGATTGAAAAAGGTAAATTGTCGGCTCAGGCAAGTTACAAAATAGAGAACCAGCAATTGACGGCGGAGAACGAGGTCAGGCTGGATCAACTGACGTTTGGTGAGCGGGTGGACAGCCCGAGTGCGACCAAATTACCAGTGATGCTGGCAGTGGCGCTGTTGCGTGACAATCAAGGCCGGATAACGATTAATTTACCGATCTCTGGCTCATTAGCCGACCCGCAGTTTTCTGTCAGCAGCATTATTTTTAAAGTGTTTGTGAACATCATTACCAAGGCGGTGACGTCACCGTTTGCCTTACTGGGATCGATGTTTGGTGGTGGTGAAGAGCTGGCTTATCTTGAATTCAATCCCGGCAGTGCAGTTCTGACGCCGGCGGCAACTGAAAAACTCGACAACCTGGCAAAAGCATTGAAAGAACGCACCAGTCTGCATCTGGATATTACAGGCCGTGTGGACGTCAAAAGCGATACTGAGGGCGTACGTCATGAAATGCTGGAAAATCGTTTGCGTGAAGCTAAATGGCGTGAACTTGGACGGAAAAATCGCGGTATCAAAGCGGAGTCGCTGACATTGACGGCAGACGAACGACATAAATTTCTGCAATCCTTATACGATGCTGCAAAATTCAATAAGCCACGGAATGTGCTGGGGTTGGCTAAAACACTGCCAGACGCAGAGGCGGAACAATTGTTATTGCAAAGTCTGACGGTGGATACCGATGATTTACGGGACTTGGCACAAAGACGCGCAGATACTGTGCGCGATTATCTCGAAGATGTGGCGCTGGTGAGTCGCGAACGTATGTTCCTGATCGCCCCCAAACTGAATGCGGACGGCATCAAAGATAAGGGCGCTCCTAACCGTGTCGATTTTTCATTGAAGTAATCTGATATCTGATTTCAGGCACAGATTTTTATAACAACGATGATGCTGCCATTAAAGTCCTGCAGAACCGGATATTGTTCTTTGCTGACGGATTGTTTTGAGCATCATCTTGATTTATGCTGATCCGACGGGCGTAACAATTTTGTTTAAGGAGTGAGAATGACATCTGCAAACCTGGTCAACATTTTGTATGTTGAGGACGACTCCGATATACAGACGGTGGCGCAGATTGCCCTTGAAGTTGTTGGCGGCTTTGTTCTGAAGACCTGCAGCTCAGGCAGTCAGGCACTGTCAGAGGTAAAAGCGGGTTTTGTACCGGATTTGCTGTTGCTCGATGTCATGATGCCCAATATGGATGGACCAACGACATTGGCAGAATTACGTCAATTACCTGTGACGGCGACGACGCCGGTGGTTTTTATGACGGCGAAAGTGCAGACATCAGAATTGGAACTGTATTATTCCTTAGGTGCCATCGGCGTGATCGCTAAACCTTTTGATCCTATGGAATTGTCCGCACAGGTCGCTAAACTCTGGCAGGAAAGAAAATAGATGTCAGAAAAAATGGATAACCTGCAAGAAAAACTGCGTAAGTTGGAAGCGCTTTTTTTGCAGAAATTACCCTCCCGGTTTGACGAGATCACTGGTGCATTAGGGCAGTATTTGCACAACCCGCAGGACAAAGAGTCACTAACGGCTTTGCATCGTCATCTGCATACGATGGCCGGTTCCGCAGGCACTTTCGGCTTTGAAGAGTTGGGTGTGCAGGCGCGGGTGTTTGAGTCGCGTCTGAAGCCATTATTAAGCGGCACAGAGTGGAGTCAGACTGAGCTGGACGATTACGCCCGTGATATTCGCGATTACTTTGCTGCCGCACTCAATAATCTCAACAAGGAACATGCGCCGGGTGATATCGCATCTGCAGACGCGAGCGAAACGGCTTCGTCCGATAATCAGTCGCGGCTGATTTATCTGGTCAATCAGGATTGTCGGCAAAATCAGGAAATTACGACCCAACTTGAGCATTTTGGTTACGAGACCGTCAGCGTGGAACAGTCGAAAAATCTGGCTCTGGCGGTGGCGCGACGACGCCCGGATGTGATTGTGATCGATATGGGGTCTGCCGAAGATGGCACTGGCGGGGTCGAAGAAATAAAAAAAGTAGAACAACTGCAACGCTTGCGTATTCCAACGATTTTTATTTCGAAGTCGAGTAGTTTTGATTCTCGCCTGATGGCGGTGCACGCCAAGGGCGATGGCTACTTTACTAAGCCAGTCGATGTCGTCGAACTGACTGAAAGAATCGATACCATCTTGCAGCGTGATGAGACGAAAGGTTACCGGATACTGATTGTCGATGATGATGTGGTGACGGCGAATTATTACGGTGCGATTTTGCGCAATGCCGGCATGATCGTGCAATTGCTGAATGAGCCAACCCGGATATTGTCTGTCATGACAGATTTCCGCCCTGAGCTGTTGCTGCTCGATGTCTACATGCCATTGTGTAGCGGCATTGAATTGTCGCATCTGATTCGTCAGGACAATTCGTACGTGGACGTGCCCATCGTATTTTTATCCAGCGAGGCTGACCCACAGAAACAGCTGGAAGCCGTGCGTGCTGGTGCGGATGATTTCATTACCAAACCGGTGACACCGGATTATCTGATCTCATCTCTGGCAACGCGTGCCGAGCGCTATCGTTCTTTGCGTGCGCTGATTATGCGCGATGGTCTGACTGGCTTGTATAACCATACTGCGATCAAAGAACATCTTGCCGCCGAGATTTTGCAGGCGCATCGCAATGCGACGCCGCTGGCATTGGCGATGATTGATCTCGATTATTTCAAGCAGGTGAACGACCAGCATGGGCACGCTGCCGGCGACCATGTATTACGTATGTTGGCGCGTTTGTTGCGCCAGCGTCTGCGCCGTACCGATATCGTCGGGCGTTATGGTGGTGAAGAGTTTGCTGTTATTTTTCCACATACCGATGCGAGTACCGCACGCCGGGTGCTGGATCAGGTCCGCATCGCGTTTGCGAAAATTCTTCAGCATTCAGAAAACAGGGAGTTTTCTTCAACGTTTTCTGCCGGGATTGCCGATCTGGAGTTATCTGGCGATGTCGATACCTTGTTTGATGCGGCCGATGCGGCGATGTATGTTTCCAAACAAAGCGGACGCAATTGCATTACGATCGCCTGAGGTCTGAGGTTTGTTCTATAGCTGCCAGTCTTGCTAAGGAAAACGACTTCTTAAAATAAAAAAGCCTGAACATCGTTAAGGCTTTTTTTATCGGTATCAGCTTAGCTTAGCTCAGACTTAACTTAGCCCAGCTTTTGCAAGCTGCTGGCCTTGATTTTCGCTTCCAGCGGCTTGCCTTTGCGGGCGCGTTTGTTGATATGAACAGACAGGGCATTGGCGCTCAGATTCACTTCCTGCACTTTGCCGCCACGTCCAGTTCCCGTTACCCTGACACCTTTCTGGCTGATCGCCTGTGCCGCGAGCAAGGCTTCTTTGTCTTCGAGTTCCATCAGAATAACGCCGCGTCCGCCGCTCGACAATTGCTTGATTTCATTCAGACCGAAGACCAGCAAACGGCCATTTTCAGACAAGCAGGCAATTGCGCTGGCATCTTCGTTGATGACTGCTGGCGGCAGCGGCAAATCGTTTTCTTCCAGCGTCATAAAGGCTTTGCCAGCCTTCATACGACCAACCATGTCACCCACTTTCGCGGTGAAGCCATAACCGGCATCCGATGCCAGTAATAAACCGGTGTCATTGCTACCTGCAAAGTAATGCAGAATCTTGGTACCGGCTGCGAGATCAATCAACGTTGTAATTGGCACACCATCGCCACGCGCGCCGGGCAGGGCGGCAACGGGGACAGAATAGACTCTGCCATTTGAGCCGAACACCAGTAAATGATCAACCGTGCGGCATTCAAACGTGCCATACAGACTGTCACCTGCCTTGAACGTGAACTGGCTGGCTTCATGTCCGTGACCAGTGCGGGCGCGCACCCAGCCTTTATCGGAGATGACAACCGTGACCGGCTCATCGACCACTTTTTGTTCTACCGATGCGCGTACCGCTTCTTCTATCAGCGTGCGGCGCGCATCGCCAAATTGCTTCGCATCGGCTTCGATTTCTTTAATCAGCGTTTTCTTCATCGACGCAGGATTGTCGAGCAAATCATGCAAGCCCGCTTTTTCTTTACGCAGCTCTGCCAATTCCTGCTGAATTTTAATTGCTTCCAGCCTTGCTAACTGACGCAAGCGAATTTCCAGGATATCTTCTGCCTGCCGGTCGGATAAGCGGAAAGCCTGTATCAGCGCGGGTTTCGGCTCATCCGACTCGCGGATGATGCGGATCACTTCATCGATATTCAGTAAAACTGCTTCGCGACCTTCGAGAATATGGATGCGGTCATCGACTTTTTTCAGGCGGAATTGGGTGCGACGTGTGACCGTCGTGAAACGGAATGCAATCCACTCGCTGATGATATCGAGCAAGCCTTTCTGGCGTGGGCGACCATCGCCACCGATCATCACCAGATTGATTGATGCCGAACTTTCCAGCGAGGTATGGGCGAGCAACATTTGCATGAACTCGGCCTGATCCTGATTTTTCGATTTCGGTTCCAGCACCAGACGCACAGGCGCATCTTTGCCGGATTCATCACGCACAGTATCGAGTACCGACAAGATCACTTGCTTTAACGCGACCTGTTCTGGCGACAGCGTTTTTTTACCGGTTTTGATTTTCGGATTGGTCAGTTCTTCGATTTCTTCCAATACCTTTTGCGACGACACGCCCGGCGGTAATTCGGTCACCACCGCTTGCCACTGACCGCGCGCCATGTCTTCTATCTTCCAGCGGGCGCGCACTTTCATGCTGCCGCGACCACTCGCATACATCTCCGCAATCGCGGATGCTGGTGTGATGATTTGTCCGCCGCCGGGGAAATCCGGGCCGGGAATATATTCCATCAGCTCGGCTTGTTTCATGGCCGGGTTACGGATCAGCGCGACGGCGGCTTTGGCTACTTCGGTCAGATTATGTGAAGGAATCTCCGTCGCCAGACCGACCGCGATACCGGATGCGCCATTCAGCAACACCATAGGCAAACGTGCTGGCAGCAGCTTCGGTTCTTCGGTGGTGCCGTCATAATTCTGCTGGAAATCGACGGTGCCCTGATCGATTTCATCCATCAGCAATTTAGCAATCGGCGTCAGGCGCGCTTCGGTGTATCGCATTGCCGCCGCGCCATCGCCATCGCGTGAACCAAAGTTACCTTGTCCATCGATCAGCGGATAACGCAGCGAAAAATCCTGCGCCATCCGTACCAGCGCGTCATACACAGACTGATCGCCATGCGGATGCAGCTTACCGAGCACATCACCGACCACCGCAGCCGATTTACGCGGTTTGGCCGACGAATTCAGACCGAGTTCGTTCATCGCAAACAGGATGCGACGCTGCACCGGTTTCTGACCATCGCAGACGTCCGGCAAGGCGCGTCCTTTGACGACGGAAATTGCGTAATCAAGATAAGCACGTTCGGCGAAACTCGCCAGCGTCAGTGCTTCGCCATCGCCTGGCGGCGGTGTCTGTTCAAATAAATTAGCTTGTTCGCTCATAGTTTTTTATTCTTTGTTGCATCCGGCAAAATGCCACTTTGTTTGCCGATATTCGTAATTTTTGGGGAGTATGTCTGAAAATACACCTTATGTCCGCATATTCATTGGGGTGTTTACATATACTGGGGGGAGTATTTTCAGACCTTAAAAAGCATTTCAGCGCCTTAAATATCGGCCTCGACAGCATTACCGTGTTCTTCTATCCAGGCACGACGGGCCGCAGCTTCGCCTTTTCCCATCAGCATGTTGAAGCGCCCCTCGGAAAAATCCTGATCGAATTCACCGAGGCTGACCGGCAGCAAGCGGCGGGTGTCTGGATTCATCGTGGTTTCCCATAATTGTTCTGCATTCATTTCGCCCAGACCTTTGAAGCGGGAAATATTCCATGCGCCGTCCTTGACGCCTTCCTTGCGTAACTTGTCTTCTATCGACGTCAGTTCGGCACTGTCCAGCGCATAGATTTTTTGTGCCTGTTTTTTGCCACGTGCCGGAGCATCAACGCGGAACAGCGGCGGACGCGCAACGCAGATATGGCCGCGGGCAATCAGTTGGGGGAAATGTTTGAAAAACAGTGTCAGCAACAGCACCTGAATGTGTGAACCATCGACGTCCGCATCAGACAAAATACAGATCTTGCCGTAACGCAGATTCGAGAGATCGACATTATCGTTAGCTCCATGCGGATCGACGCCGATGGCGACCGAAATATCGTGAATTTCATTATTCGCAAACAGGCGATCACGTTCCGATTCCCAGGTGTTCAGCACCTTGCCGCGTAAAGGCAGAATCGCCTGAAATTCTTTGTCGCGTCCCATTTTTGCTGAGCCACCGGCGGAATCACCTTCGACTAAAAATAATTCATTGCGGGTAATGTCGCTGGATTCGCAGTCCGTCAGTTTGCCCGGTAAAACGGCAACGCCAGAGGATTTTTTCTTTTCCACTTTTTGCGCAGAACGCAAGCGTGATTGCGCTTGTTTGATCACCAGTTCAGCGAGTTTTTTACCGTAATCCACGTGCGAGTTGAGCCACAATTCCAGCGGTGGTTTGGTGAATGAAGACACCAGCCGCACCGCATCACGCGAATTCAGGCGCTCTTTAATCTGCCCCTGAAATTGCGGGTCCAGCACTTTAGCTGACAACACAAATGAGACGCGCGCAAACACATCTTCCGGCAGCAGCTTGACGCCTTTCGGTAGCAGCGAATGCATTTCGGCAAAGCTCTTGACCGCGCCGAATAAACCTTCGCGCAGACCGGATTCATGTGTGCCACCAGCTGGCGTCGGAATCAGATTCACATACGATTCACGGACCACATTGCCTTCTTCGGTCCAGGCCACGACCCACGATGCGCCTTCGCCTTCGGCAAAACCTTCGGTGTCCGCGCTGGCGAATTGCTCGCCTTCAAACAGCGGAATCAGCGGCTCGCCATGCGAATACTGAGCCAGCGCTTCGGTCAGATAACCACGCAAGCCCTGATCGTATTGCCAGGTTTGCGATTCGCCGGTTTTGGCATTGCTCAGTGTGACTTTCACGCCTGGCAGCAAGACCGCTTTTGAGCGCAGCAAACGCTGTAACTCACCTTGCGGTATATTCGCGGAATCGAAATATTTTGCATCGGGCCAGATACTGACGCGGGTGCCGCTCTTTTTATCGCCGCGAGGAATAGGCTGGCTGCGCAGTGGTTCTATCACGTCGCCATCAGCAAAGGTCAGCTGATGCAAGCCAGCTTCACGCCAGACGGTAATTTCCAGGCGTTTGGATAGCGCGTTTGTGACAGAGACACCAACGCCGTGCAGACCACCGGAAAACGCATAGGCTCCGCCGGAACCTTTGTCGAATTTGCCGCCGGCGTGCAAACGTGTGAATACAATTTCGACCGTGGGAACACCTTCGTCCGGATGCAGTCCAACCGGAATACCGCGGCCGTCATCTTCAACGCTGACGCTGCCGTCGGTGTTCAGCGTGACTTGTATATGTTTGCAATGACCGCCCAAAGCTTCATCGGACGCATTGTCGATGACTTCCTGGATAATGTGCAGCGGGTTTTCGGTGCGGGTATACATGCCCGGTCTTTGTTTAACCGGTTCCAGCCCTTTGAGGACGCGGATGGATGATTCGCTATAGTCGGACGGAGTCGTATTTTTTTTAGTGGCCATGCAAATAGAAATCTGTTGTTTTGGTTAAAGTGCAATAATATTTTGCAATTTTTAAATACGGAATACATGATTTTAGATGTATTCTTGCATACGTTTTGGCAGCTATTGTAGCTGTAATAGGTAGATGGATAAACGATGTCAATAAAAACTCCAACGATCGCGATCCGACTGCTTGGATTTTCCGCCAAAGAGGAAGAAACTTTTTCTGCAGTACTCGCGGTAGCACGCGAGACCGGTTACAGCTATACGTGTCTGAGGACGGGGTGCGTCCAGGATCCGGACATGTATATCGTCAATGCCAGCAACATCAAAGCGATTGCAACACTGTCTGATCTTAATCCCGGCGATGCGATGCCGGTGTTGTTAATTGGTAAAACCGATATTGATTTACCTTATCAGGTGATGCCAAAGCCTATCCGCTGGCGCAATATTTTCGGCATTCTTGATGAGCTGATCAATAAACGTGAACTGTTACTACATACTTTAGCTGCGCACACCATCAATTTAACCGTGCATGAGCGGCGCGCCCATAAACGCATAGATTTTGATCTTACCGATCCACAGGTGTATCAAAAAATGCGTGATACGCCGATGGCGAGGGGCGGCATTCTGGTCGTTGATAAGGACACGCAATTCCGTGAATACGTGGCGGCCATTATGGATCATTACGGCATTACTGTTACGCTGGCGGCCGATGAGCGCAGCGCCCTGATGCTGGATCGGAACAACCAGCATGCACTGACCTTAATCAACACGTCTACCCCTGATGTCGATCCTTATCACCTGTGTGACGGGCTGAAAAAACAAAATCACGGTTTAAAGACTTCCGTGATTTTTTTAATCGATCAATCTTTTGATTACAAACTCGGGTTGGCGGAGCGGGTGCGTTGCGACGGTTTTCTGGTAAAACCATTGTCCCGTCGTGTTCTACTTAGTACGATCAGAAAATACTTACACTTATTTAAATAAGCCCGGCGCTTACTTGCTGAGTAATCGCATTCCCCGTTCCAGTCCTTCTATGGTGACCGGAAACATGCGGTTGCTCATGACCTGACGAATAACCGAAATAGACTGCCGGTATTGCCACAAGCCTTCCGGTTCGGGATTGAGCCAGATATATTTGGGAAATGTCGTTGCAAAACGTTGTAGCCAGACAGCACCAGCTTCTTCGTTGTTGTATTCGACTGAGCCGCCCGGTTGCAGAATTTCATACGGACTCATGGTGGCATCGCCAACGAAGATGAGCTTGGTATCCGGCGGATATTTGCGCAAAACATCCCAGGTCGGAAATTTTTCCGCATGACGGCGACGGTTATTTTTCCAAAGGTAGTCGTACACGCAATTATGAAAATAGAAGAATTCCATATTTTTGAATTCGGTTTTTGCTGCTGAAAATAATTCTTCAGTTTGCTGTATGTGATCATCCATCGTGCCACCGACATCCAGTAACATGAGCACTTTGATATTGTTTTTACGCTCGGGTTGCATCTTGATATCAAGATAACCGGCATTGTTGGCGGTTGCTTTGATGGTGGCGTCCAGCGCCAGTTCTTCCTCTGCACCCTGACGGGCGAATTTACGCAAGCGGCGCAGCGCGACTTTGATGTTGCGTGTGCCAAGTTCACGTTCAGCGTCGTAATCTTTGAACGCGCGCTCTTCCCATACTTTGACCGCGCTGCGATTGCCCCCCTTGCCGCCGATGCGTATTCCCTCGGGATTCGTGCCGCCATTACCGAAAGGAGAGGTGCCACCCGTGCCTATCCATTTACTGCCGCCTTCATGCCGTTCTTTTTGTTCGTTCAGCAGCTCTTTAAGTCTGTCCATGAGTTTGTCGTAGCCAAACTTTTCGATCGCCGCTTTTTGCTCGTCGCTCAGTTCGCGTTGCAGTCGCTTGGTCAGCCAATCGAGAGGGATGTCAGGGCGTTGCTCAAAGATCGTGTCTATCCCCTTGAAATACATGCCGAACGCTTTATCGAATTTGTCGTAATGCGCTTCATCCTTCACCATGATCGTACGCGACAGGAAATAAAAATCGTCGAGTGACATGTTGATCAGACCTTTATCCAATGCTTCAAGCAGCATCAGAAATTCTTTGATCGAGACAGGAATTTTGGCGTCTTTTAACGTAAAGAAAAAATCAATCAGCACTTGTTTATCTCTCAGTATTTATTTTGCATATATTGCAAATTCTTTTTTAAGCCCGGCCATTCATTTTGCAGAATGCTATACACAACCGTATCACGGATACGTCCGTCGGGTAATATCATGTGATTGCGCAAAACCCCGTCACGTTTGGCACCAAGCCGCTCGATCGCAGCTTGCGAACGTCGGTTAAACCAGTCGGTACGGAATTCTACCGCGATGCAGTTCAGCACTTCAAATGCATGGGTCAGCAGTAATAATTTACATTCCGTGTTGATTGCCGAGCGTTGCACCGATTGCGAATACCAGGTGTAACCGATCTCTAGGCGCTGGTGTTGGTGATCTATATTGCAAAAGCGGGTAGATCCTACAATTTTGCCTCCTGATTTCTCGCGGACGACAAACGGAATTGCCTTTTGCTGGGACTGCATGGCGAGCGCTGTATCAAGCCACTGTTGTGTTTGTTCCGGCGCGGGTACCGAAGTAAAGAATAGTTTCCACAGTTCACCATCGGCAGCCGCATTGCGGATATCCGCAATATGTGCCTGCTCTAAAGGCTCCAGACTGACGCTTGTTCCCTGCAAATGTAGTGGCTGACATTCCATATTGATTCCTCGCGGTAGTTATTTTTTAAGACTGTTGCACAAAAAGTCTGTGAATATCAGTAACAATAATGAAAAAATGGGTGAGTGAAGATGGTTTCACGGGTTATAATCTTCTATTCACTCAAAACAACAGCAATGCTTGCTAACGAAAATAAAAGCCGTTATACTGCAAAGCTGTATAGAATTTTGCGGCGTGGCATTTAATCAAATGTTTTGACCTCGTCGCTTTGACCACGTTTAGGAAATCTCATGGCAAATACCGCACAAGCACGCAAACGTGCTCGTCAAGCAGTAAAACAAAACGCACACAATTCCAGCCAACGCTCGACTCTGCGTACAGCAATCAAAGCTGTTCGTAAAGCAATCGAAGCTGGTGATAAAGCTGCTGCTGCAACAATTTTTCAAGCTTCCGTATCGACTATCGATCGCATCGCTGACAAGAAAATTATTCACAAAAACAAGGCTGCCCGTCATAAAAGCCGCCTGGCTTCCGCTCTGAAAGCTTTAGCTTAATAGCTATTCTGCCTGCAGATAAGTGCAGGCAATTTCAGATGTAAAAAAACCGCATTTTTTGCGGTTTTTTGTTTTCTTCTTCGGAATTCATCGGATACACAGGTTTGTTGGGTATCTGATGCGAAATTGCTTAGCGCAGTGGCAGGCCTTCAATTTTGCTGCCTGGTTTAATATTTTTTTGTTTGAACCAACCCTGATTCATTTCCAGTGCGTAGCGCACCGTCTTTTTCGCACAGTGAGAGTCGGTCGTTTCTGGCTGCATATCTTCAATGTTAACGATTTTCCCTTCGCCGTCGATAAATGCGACAGACAATGGGATCAGTGTGTTTTTCATCCACATACAAACGCCGGCCGGAGCGCCAAAATCAAATACCATGCCTTCGTTGATCCCCATTTTGGTTCTCAACATCAGGCCCTGTTCCCGATCAGCATCACTGGCAGCCACTTCTGCTTGAATGACGTAAATGCCAGCAGAGAGTTGTTTGACAGGCAGTTTTCTTTCAGCATGAGCAAGAGGCATCAGCACGCTGAGCAGAACAATACTTGCCGCTTTCAGTTTGATATTCGGGAAAAGGTTCATCATGGTTGGAATCAGGTTGAAAAAAAATAACAACAGGTATGCTACCGCAAATAAAAAAGGCAGGAATACATCCTGCCTTTTTTATTTTGCGATCAGGTAATTAATTTGCAGTAATTACTTTGTCGCAGATGCGGATGCTGCGGCTTCAGCAGCAGCTTTTTTCGCTTTCTTCGTTTTTTTAATTTTTTTAGCTGGTTTAGCAACTTCAGCCGAAGCGGAAGCAGATGCCGGAGTGGAAGCTGCCGGTGCAGGTGCTTGTGCGAAAGCGGCTGAAGCAAACAGACCAGCAATCAGAGTGGCGATCAATTTTTTCATGTTAACTTCCTTTGCGTGAGTAATTTGGGAGGGTGATTCAATAGGAATCATCTGGATAACGCACTCAAACCCAGATAAGTTGACATGATATTGCAGCACATAGGGGAAATCGCAATTAATTGTGCTGCAAGGCAATAAAACAACTCAAACGCCCACTTCTTGCCATTCTCCTGGCAATAAGGGATGTGTTTCTAATGAGAATCCTCCAATTGCAGTACGTATCAAGCGCAAAGTGGGAAGCCCGACTGCTGCCGTCATTCTTCGAACCTGGCGGTTTTTTCCTTCCGACAGAATAATGCACAGCCAACTGGTTGGAATATTGCTCCGGTGCCGAATTGGCGGTGTTCTTTCCCATAACCACTCAGGTGTTTGTACGTGCATGACAGTGCATGCCTGAGTCACAAAATCCCCCAGATCTAAAGGATTGCGCAAACGCTCCAGCGTTTCTTTATCAGGTATGCCTTCTACTTGCACCAGATAGGTTTTCGCTTGTTTGTGATCGGGATGACTGATGCGATTCTGAAGTTTGCCGTCATCTGTCAGTAAAATTAAGCCCTCGCTATCTGCATCAAGACGTCCCGCCGGGTATATATTAGGGATGTGCAAATAGTCCGCCAGAGTTGGTCTGTCCGGATGAGCGGAAAACTGGCACATGACGTTGAATGGTTTGTTAAATAGGATGAGTTTCATGGCAATATGGTAACCGCAATTTTGTAAACAGATGGCATCCAGTAAAATACTAGTGCATAATACGAAATGAAGGTCTTGTGTCTTATAGAAGAGTTAATAGCGATATTGACCGCTATGTTAGCAAGCAAGGCATATTACGAGAAAAGCGTGACCCGCTTGATCGCCTAACTACGGAGAAAACGATGTATCAACATATTAAAGTACCTGCTGAAGGTAAAAAAATTACCGTCAATGCTGACTTTTCATTGAATGTTCCTGATAATCCTATCATCCCTTTTATCGAAGGCGATGGTACTGGTGTTGATATCAGCCCGGTCATGATCAAAGTCGTTGATGCGGCCGTAGCAAAAGCCTACGCAGGCAAGCGCAAAATCAGCTGGATGGAAATCTATGCTGGTGAAAAATCCACGAAAGTATATGGCCCAGATGTCTGGTTGCCAGAAGAAACACTGAAAGTATTGAAAGACTACGTAGTTTCTATTAAAGGTCCATTGACAACGCCAGTTGGCGGCGGCATTCGCTCCCTGAACGTGGCTCTGCGTCAGGAACTTGATCTGTATGTCTGCCTGCGTCCTGTGCGTTATTTCAAAGGCGTACCATCCCCTGTACGTGAACCAGAAAAAACAGACATGGTGATCTTCCGTGAAAACTCAGAAGACATCTATGCCGGTATCGAATTCGCGCAAGGTTCCGATCAGGTTAAAAAACTGATTAAGTTCCTGCAAGACGAAATGGGCGTGAAAAAAATCCGCTTCCCTGAAACTTCAGGCATTGGTATCAAACCAGTTTCTATCGAAGGTACTGAGCGTCTGGTTCGCAAAGCGATTCAATACGCGATCGACAATGACAAGCCATCTGTGACTATCGTCCACAAGGGCAACATCATGAAGTACACCGAAGGCGGCTTCCGTGACTGGGCTTATGCATTGGCGCAAAAAGAATTCGGCGCAGAACTGATCGATGGCGGCCCATGGTGCAAATTCAAAAATCCAAAAACAGGTAAAGAAATTACTGTTAAGGATTCGATTGCAGATGCATTCCTGCAGCAAATTTTGTTGCGTCCGAATGAGTACAGCGTTATTGCTACATTGAACCTGAACGGCGACTATATTTCTGATGCGTTGGCGGCTCAGGTTGGTGGTATTGGTATTGCTCCAGGCGCTAACTTGTCTGATTCAGTTGCTATGTTCGAGGCAACACACGGTACAGCACCTAAATACGCTGGTAAAGATTATGTGAACCCAGGTTCATTGATTTTGTCGGCTGAAATGATGTTGCGTCACATGGGCTGGACAGAAGCTGCTGATTTGTTGATTTCTTCAACAGAAAAAGCAATTACGGTGAAAAAAGTCACTTATGACTTTGCCCGTCTGATGGAAGGTGCGACTCAAGTATCTTGCTCAGGTTTCGGTGACGTTATGATTGAGAACATGTAATTCACATGTGACTGTTTCGAGCAGAGTCTTAAAAAAGCCAGCGTCAGCTGGCTTTTTTTATATTTGTGTTACTGGTTGATGTTACTTAGAGCGTAGCGGATGAGATCTGCCTGACCTTCAATATTCAGCTTGCGCTTGATATTGAGTCTGTGGGTTTCGACCGTCCTGACACTTAAACCTAAATCCAGAGCAATATGTTTGTTCGATTTACCTGTCGCAATGCTGTTCAGAACACACTGTTCCCGCTGAGTCAGTATCTGTGTTGCGTTGTTCGTATTGTTTTGCTTGAGGCCTGAGCTGAAATACACCCCGCCAGCCCTCACGGTTTCTATCGCGTTGATAATATCTTCTGCGGGTGCGTCCTTCAGCACGTACGCGCGAGCACCTGCTTGTATCGCCTGACTCACATACTCGGCCTTATCGTGCATAGAGAGCATGATGATCGCGATCTGTGGGTAATCCTGTGTGAATTTTGCGGTCAGATTGATGCCATTGGTACCGCCCAGATTAATGTCCATCAAAATCAGATCGGTTGCGTGAAGCGCCACCATTTTGAGCGCATCTGCTGCGTTACCAGCCTCGCCAACGATGTGAAAATGGGAAATGGTTTCCAGCCTGGCCCTTAATCCATCTCTGACCAGAGGGTGGTCGTCGACTAATAGCAGATTGATTGTCTTTTTATCTGTCATCATATTTCTCCATTCGGAATTTTTGCTATCACACTGGTGCCGCCTGCGCCTGAGAGTATATCCAGACTACCATTCACAGTGGCCATGCGCTCGTGCATATTACTGAGTCCTATTCCGCGTTTGGGGTGATTCTCTATGCCCTGAATATCGAAGCCGGTTCCGTCGTCTTCGACTGTCAAGGTGATGATTTCTCCAGCCTCAACGAGTTGTATATCCACATGGCTGACGTTGTGGGCATGTTTATGGATATTGGTCAGCGCTTCCTGCGCAATCCTGAACAGAACTGTATTACTGATTTCTGACAATTTGCTGAAATTTCCTGTTGCCGTGACTCGTACCGGTAAGCCGCAGGCATTTTCAAATTCGCCGGCAAGATGTTCAAATGCTGCGACTAAGCCGAGATCATCCAGCATGGCAGGGCGCAGATCATGTGAAATTCTGCGTACTTCATTGAGCGCTTCATTGAGTTGTTGTGTTGCGCGGTGAAACGGCAATCTGCTTGTCTCCTGCGCTTTTTGGGTGTTATCCAGCTTTGCCAGACCAGACTCTATCTGCAGCTTAATCGAGACCAGTAACTGACTTAATCCATCGTGTAAGTCACGTGATAAGCGGGCACGCTCATCCTCCTGAGAGCGAACGACACTCCTTGCCAGAACTTTCAGTTTGGCTTCGGCGATTCTGGATTCGCTGATATTCAACACCAAGCCCGACAGCGCAATCAATAGCGCACAAACCAGAGCGATGACGGCGATCCATATTAAGGTGCCACGTATATTCTTTTCTACCTGTACATCAATTTTATTCAGCGCTGCATCGACATCGTCGAGATAAATGCCGGTGCCAAGCATCCAACCCCAGCGATCAAGCAGAATGACGTAACCGAGTTTTGGCGCAATCTGACCGCTGGACGGTTTTTCCCACAAATAGCGTACCGCGCCACCACCGGCTTTGGCTTTGTTGATCAGATTCTGAATCGTAAAATTTCCTTCCGGATCCTTCAGGTGCCACAAATTTTGTCCCATCAGCTCTGGTTGCCGTGGGTGCATCAGATTATTGCCGTTCATGTCGTAAACGTAAAAATAGCCATCGTCACCAAAATCTAAGGTGGATAGCATCTTCTTGGCATTTTCCTGATTTTGAACTATGTCCTTACCATTGTTGTAAAAATGCTGAATTGCTGCATTTCCCAGGCTGACATAGTGCTTCAGCTCCGCCTCCTTACTTGCCAGATACGCTTGCTCGACCGTGTTTCGCTGTTGCTTTGCCAAATTTGTTGCCTGATAGAAAACTGCCGCAGAAATACCTGCAAGCGAAAGCAAAAGAGGGATGATGGCCAGCAATATAAATTTATAGCGAAGTTTCATTTCGTCGTTGCGTCTTATGGAATGGGCGGTCTGCTATCTTGTCTTTATACAGTTATTCCAGAAAAATAAAAAACCCCGCAAAAGCGGGGTTTTTCAGAAAGTCCTAAATCCGGAAATTAAGGATTTTGGATGTTAGAAGCTTGCTTGCCTTTAGGGCCTTGCGTGACTTCGAACGCTACTTTTTGACCTTCTTTCAGTGTCTTAAAGCCGTTCATTTGGATTGCGGAAAAGTGGGCGAACAAATCCTCACCACCGTCGTCCGGAGTGATAAAGCCGAAGCCTTTGGAATCATTGAACCACTTGACGGTACCTGTTGCCATAATGCGTCTTTCAAATAAAAACTAATCACACGAGCCGTAAAAGCAAGAAACCTGGCGATATGCCAGCCCCCCCTAAACTTGCCCACTTCATATTGACTAATTACTACTAATGCAGTCAATAAATGTCATTCTTGGCGGAAAAAAAACTAAAGTCAAGAAACTTTTATTTACTTGTATCCTATTGTTGTATTTTTAAGTAATGTCAGCAAATTCCTTTATACATTTAAGTGAAATGTCTGCTTTTCACTTAAAACTTGATCTGTGAGAAATGATCACCATCTGTGAGTTTGTCCGAAAGCAGGTAACATCTGTTCAGAGCAGAAATAAGGTAGTTTTACCTGTTTATTATTTGCCTTTGGAACGAATCAACGTACTAGAATAGACGCATGGGAAACAAGCAAGAAAACGGTACGATACTGGAGCGGCAGACACAACAGCTCAAACCGCCTTCAATGTATCAGGTAATATTATTGAACGACGACTATACCCCTATGGAATTTGTGGTGGCGGTCGTTCAGGAATACTTTCATAAAGACCGCGAGACTGCGATGCAGATCATGCTCAAAGTACATAGAGACGGTAAAGGAATTTGTGGCGTATATTCGAAAGATATTGCACTGACTAAAGTGGAACTCGTTTTGACACACGCTCGTAAGGCAGGACACCCCCTGCAATGTGTGATGGAGGAAGTATGATTGCGCAAGAATTAGAAGTCAGTTTGCATATGGCCTTTGTTGAGGCCAGACAAGCTCGTTATGAGTTCATCACAGTCGAGCATTTATTGCTGGCTCTGCTGGATAATCCTTCGGCAGCCGAGGTGATGCGCGCATGCGCGGTCAATATCGATGACTTACGCAAAACCCTGAGTAACTTCATCACTGATAACACGCCGACCGTGCCCGGCACGACAGAGGTTGATACGCAGCCGACTCTGGGTTTCCAGCGTGTGATTCAACGTGCGATCATGCATGTGCAGTCGTCGTCAAATGGCAAAAAAGAAGTCACTGGTGCGAATGTGCTGGTTGCTATTTTTGGCGAGAAAGACTCGCATGCCGTCTATTACCTGCATCAGCAAGGTGTCACCCGTCTGGATGTCGTGAATTTTATTTCTCATGGCGTCCGTAAAGATAATCTGAACGAGCCGCAAAAATCTCCTGAAGGTGGTGATGAGGGGCAGGCAGATGCGCAGGCGAAAGAAAATCCACTGGATCAGTTCACCCAAAATCTGAATAAGTCGGCAGCGGATGGCAAGATTGATCCCTTGATCGGGCGCGACAGTGAAGTCGAACGCGTGATTCAGATTCTGTGCCGTCGTCGTAAAAACAACCCCTTACTGGTCGGTGAGGCGGGTGTCGGAAAAACAGCGATTGCCGAAGGCCTGGCGTTACGTATCGTCAAATCAGAAGTACCGGATATCTTACAAAATGCAGTGGTGTATTCACTCGATATGGGCGCATTACTGGCCGGCACGAAGTATCGCGGTGATTTTGAGCAGCGTCTCAAGGGGGTGCTTAAACAGTTGAAAGAGACACCGAACGGTATTTTATTTATCGATGAGATTCATACCATCATCGGTGCCGGTTCGGCATCGGGTGGAACGCTGGACGCATCCAATCTGTTGAAACCGGCTTTGTCGAGCGGTCAACTGAAGTGCATCGGTGCGACAACCTACACCGAGTATCGCGGTGTATTTGAAAAAGATCATGCACTGTCACGCCGCTTCCAGAAAATTGATGTGAATGAGCCGACGGTTGAGCAAACTGTGCAGATTCTGCGCGGCCTGAAATCGAAGTTTGAAGAACATCACAATGTGAAGTATTCAGCATCGGCATTGACAACGGCAGCGGAATTGTCTGCCCGCTTTATCAATGACCGCCATTTGCCGGATAAGGCGATTGATGTGATTGATGAGGCCGGTGCCGCGCAACGCATTCTGCCAAAATCGAAACAAAAGAAAACGATAGGCAAAGCGGATATTGAGGAAATTATTTCCAAGATAGCCCGCATTCCGCCGCAAACTGTCAATCAGGATGACCGCAGCAAATTGCAGACCATCGATCGCGATCTGAAAAACGTTGTGTTTGGTCAGGAACCTGCGATTGAAGCGCTGGCTTCCGCAATCAAAATGGCTCGTGCCGGTTTGGGTAAAACAGACAAACCTATCGGTTCCTTCCTGTTTTCAGGTCCCACCGGTGTTGGTAAAACTGAGGTCGCGAAACAGCTTGCCTTCACTTTAGGTATAGAACTGATTCGTTTCGACATGTCGGAATACATGGAGCGTCATGCGGTCAGTCGTTTGATCGGTGCGCCGCCGGGGTATGTCGGTTTTGATCAGGGCGGCTTGCTGACGGAGGCGATTAACAAGAAGCCGCATGCAGTGTTGCTGCTGGATGAGATAGAAAAAGCGCACCCTGATGTCTTCAATATTCTGTTGCAAGTCATGGATCATGGCACGCTGACGGATAACAATGGTCGTAAAGCGGATTTCCGTAACGTGATCATTATCATGACCACGAATGCCGGTGCCGAGAGCTTGCAGAAACGCTCGATTGGCTTTAATGACAGTCGTGAAGCCGGTGATGAAATGGCGGATATCAAGCGCATGTTCACGCCAGAATTCCGCAATCGTCTCGACTCGATCATCAGTTTCCGTGCCTTGGACGAAGAAATTATTCTGCGCGTGGTTGATAAGTTCCTGATGCAACTGGAAGAACAATTGCATGAGAAAAAAGTGGAAGCGACTTTCACTGATCGCTTGCGTAAATTCCTCGCGAAGAAAGGTTTTGATCCGTTGATGGGTGCCCGCCCTATGGCTCGCCTGATCCAGGACATGATCCGCAAAGCACTGGCCGATGAGTTGTTGTTTGGTCGTCTGGTGTCTGGCGGGCGCGTCGTGGTCGATCTCGATGATAAGGATCAGATTACACTGGACTTCAGCGAAGGTGATGCGACGCCGCCAGAGGCTTCGCAGGAAATCGTTGAAGTGGAATAAATAAAAAAGTGCACAGCGATCGTACTGATCGCTGTGTGTATAACTGATGTGCGGTGTTCACACTCGGGAGATCATAATGGGTAGTTTTGTCGTACCGTTGTATGTGCTGGATTACACAACCAAAACGATTAATGCTGTATTGTCGCCAGCTGCACTGGAAGGAAAAGAAGTAGAGGTCGATGTATATGACCGGCGCGACGCAGGGAAAAAATATACGGCAATCGGTCGCCGGATTAAAGGTGAAGATGACACATTTCTGATCTGTGTCACTTTGGATTCCGGGCCACATGAAGACTCTTGGAATTACACCTTACTGCGCGAATCCGCAGGACGTAGCCGCAAAATGAAAAAATAAAAACCGGAGCTTGCTCCGGTTTTTATTTGCTCTGCCGCCGAGGGCAGGGATGCTGTTGATGTTGTTTACACGTTCAAAGCTTCGTATTTACCCATTTATATACTCCCGGGAGTATATTTCAGAGCCCTTATTTTCTGCGGGGATAAAGGCGAAAATATAAAAAACAGGGGGGAGTATATTTATTTCTGGCGTCCTGTTGCTTAATGTTTGCCGGTACTGCCAAAACCGCCGTCACCGCGTTCGCTGCCGCCAAACTCTTCCACGATGTTAAATCCGACCTGAACCACAGGAACGATAATTAATTGCGCCAGCCTATCCATAGGATTCAACGTGAACGCACTGTGTCCACGATTCCAGGTCGAGATCATCAGCTGACCTTGGTAATCAGAGTCGATCAATCCCACCAGATTTCCCAGTACGATGCCATTTTTATGGCCCATGCCGCTGCGTGGCAGAATCATTGCGGCATAAGCCGGGTCCGCGATATGGATCGCCAGCCCGGTCGGAATCAATACTGTTTCACCCGGTTGTATCGTGACAGACTCGTCCAGACAGGCGCGTAAGTCCAGTCCTGCGCTGCCCGGTGTGCCATAACTCGGCAGCAAGTCTTTCATGCGGGGATCAAGAATTTTGAGATCGATATTTTTCATAAAAACTCAGAAAAAGAAAATGTAAGTGAGGCGAACAGTTTGTTTAATTAATGCGGCAAGCGTCGCGCGATTTCAGCCAACAATTGAATTGCCAGCGTTTGCTTGTCTGCTCGTGGCAGCGCGGTGTGACCGTGCTCGTCGAATAAGACGAGTTCATTGTCGTCTTTGCCGAACGTGTGGTGACCGATGTTGCCCACCAACAGCGGTATATTTTTCTTGATACGTTTTGCGGCACCGTGTTCCAGCAGATTTTCTGACTCCGCTGCAAAGCCGACGCAGTAAGGCGCGCCGGGCATCGCGGCAACGGTGGCCAGAATGTCCGGGTTTTGCGCAAACACCAGTTGCGGCGTGTCATCGTGCTGCGTTTTTTTCAGTTTGTGCTCACTTGCATTGGCAACGCGCCAATCGGCCACGGCCGCGACGGCAACAAAAATATCCTGCTTGTTTTGTGCGAGGCTTTTCAGCACGGCATCATGCATTTGCAGCGCGGTCTGTACGTGGATGCGGCGTACGCCATGCGGCGCTTCGAGAGCGGTCGGGCCTGATATCAAGGTCACATGTGCACCGGCTTCCCAGGCAGCAAGCGCAATCGCGTAACCCATTTTTCCTGAAGATAAATTGGTGATGCCGCGCACCGGGTCGATAGGTTCGAAGGTTGGGCCTGCGGTGATAAGCAGGTGCTTACCAGCCAGTATTTTCGGCTGGAATGCTGCGATGATTTCCGTGAGTAATTGCTCAGGCTCCAGCATGCGTCCCATGCCCGTCTCGCCACAAGCCTGGTCGCCTGCAGCGGGCCCCAGAACCTGTATGCCGTCCTCTTCAATCTGAGCGACGTTACGTTGTGTCGCCACGTTTTGCCACATCTCGACATTCATTGCCGGGGCGATCAGTAAAGGAACGTGACGAGGCCGGGCGATGCACAGCGTGGACAGCAAATCGTCACATGCGCCATGCGCGAGTTTGAACATGAAATCGGTGCTGCAGGGGGCAATGATGATCGCGTCGGCGTCGCGCGTCAGATCAATATGCGGCATATTGTTATGAATGCGCGCATCCCACTGATCGGTAAATACGGTATTGCCTGACAAGGCTTGCATCGTCACTGGTGTGATGAACTGGGTTGCGGCCTGCGTCATCACCACTTGTACGTGAGCACCTGCTTTACCTAATGCCCGCGTTAATTCAGCGACCTTGTAGCAGGCAACACCACCGGTCATACCCAGCACAATTTTTTTTCCAGCCAGTCGCAGACTCATGTTCAGCACTCCTTATTTTTTGACGCGACGCAATTCATCCAGAATGAACAGTGCTGCGCCGACCACAATCGCGCTATCGGCAATATTGAAAGCTGGGAAGTGATAAATCTCCTGGTAATGGAAATCCAGAAAATCAATTACATGACCATACAACAGGCGGTCAATTACATTTCCCAGCGCACCGCCCATAATCATCGCCAGTGCAGCACAAAACAGTTTTTGCGTTGCATGACGCTTCAGAAGATAGGTAATGTACGCCGCTGCAATCAGCCCTATCGCGGTAAAGAAATAGCGCTGCCAACCAGATTCCGCAGCCAGAAAGCTGAATGCCGCGCCTTTGTTATACACCAGCGTCAGATTAAAAAACGAGGTAATGCTCAGCGATTCAGCATAGGCGAATAATTTGGTGATGGTGATTTTACTGACCTGATCAAACAGAATAATGATCGTCGCCAGACCCAGCCAGGGTATCAGGGAGGAACTTGAAGTAGCTGAGCCAGCAGAGAAATTCGAGCGTTTTTTGGTAGCCATGGATAGTCTGAAAAGAAGAGAATGGGCGTAACCTTACCTGAAAGCAGGCGATGTCAGAAAATTAAAGCAGTTTCATTTGCCGACTTACGCAATATCGCCATCATGCCTCGCCGGAACAATTTTGCGTCTGTCCTTCATTTAAACAAGACGGGCAGATGATGTTCTGCTCCACCTTGTTTATCTGTATTGAAAATTACGCGAAACGACGCGTTTCACCCGCACCAAACAAATTGCTGACGCAGCGGCCACACAAGCCTGTGTGCTCGGTATGGCTGCCAACGTCTGCACGATAATGCCAGCAGCGCTCGCATTTTTCATATTTGGACGGTGTCACGACGACGGCTTCTTCCGCCTCTGTCGCGACTTGCTCAACTGTGGCAGCAGAGGTGATCAGCGTAAATTTCAAATCGTCTGCCAGACTGCTCAGCACCGCAAATTTGTCTCCTGCAGCTTTGATTGCGACTTCTGCTTGCAGTGATGAGCCGATTGCACCAGATACACGTACTTCTTCCAGTTGTTTGGTCACATCCGTACGCACTGCACGCAAGGTATTGAATTTGCCGAGCAAGGTTGCAGCATCGGCGATTTCCGGTAACTGGTAATAGGTTTGTGTGAAGATGGTTTCGTCGCTGTCTTTGTAGGCATCGGCTGCGGCAAAGAATTGCCATGCTTCTTCTGCAGTGAACGACAGCATCGGTGCCATCAGACGCAGCAACGATTGCGTGATATGCCAGATTGCTGTTTGTGCCGAACGACGCGCATGCGAGGTCGTACCGCTGGTGTACAGACGATCTTTCAGAATATCGAGGTAGAAACCACCGAGATCTTCTGAGCAGAAAGACTGCAATTTGCTGACCACAGGGTGGAATTCAAACGCATCAAAATGCGCCAGGATATCTTTCTGCAACGCTGCCATATTGGCGATTGCGTAGCGGTCGATTTCCAGCAGGTCATTGATCGCGACCGCATCTTTTGCCGCATCAAAATCCGACGTATTCGCCAGCAAGAAGCGCAAGGTGTTGCGGATGCGGCGATAAGCTTCCGTCACACGTTTCAGGATTTCGTCAGAAATCGACAGTTCACCGGAATAATCAGACGACGCGACCCACAGGCGCAGGATGTCTGCGCCGAGTGTGTCGGATATTTTTTGCGGCGCTAAGGTATTGCCCAAAGATTTGGACATTTTTTTACCTTCGCCATCGACAGTAAAACCATGTGTCAGCAAGGCTTTGTAAGGCGCACGTCCATCCAGCATGGATGCAGTCAACAGCGAGGAGTGGAACCAGCCGCGATGCTGATCAGAGCCTTCGAGGTACAGGTCAGCAGGGAACTGTAGTTGTTGTTTGTGTGAACCACGTAAGACAGTCTGATGTGTTACGCCGGAATCAAACCAGACATCCAGCGTGTCGCGGTTTTTCACGTACATATCTGCTTCATCGCCAAGCAAATCCGCGACTTCGATTTTTTGCCAGGCTTCGATACCTTCTTTTTCCATGCGCAGAGCGATCTGTTCCAGCAATTCTGGCGTGCGTGGATGCAACTGGCCGGTTTCCTTATGCAGGAAGAACGCCATCGGTACGCCCCATTGACGCTGACGTGACAAGGTCCAGTCAGGGCGGTTGGCGATCATGCCATGCAAACGTGCCTTACCCCACGCGGGGAAGAATGCTGTTTCATCGATGGCTTTCAATGCAGTCTGACGCAGACTGTCGCCACCCGCTGTGGGCGTATTGTCCATGCTGGCAAACCACTGGGAAGTGGCACGATAGATGATCGGCGTTTTATGACGCCAGCAATGCATGTAGCTATGGTCAAACATTTTCAGCGAGAACAATGTACCCGCTTCTTTCAGTTTTTCGCAGATAGGCTTGGACGCTTCCCAGATTGTCATACCAGCGAAGAAAGGCAGGCTGGACGCGAATCTGCCATCACCCATGACAGGGGCGATGATGTCGTCGTCTTTCATGCCATGCGCTTTGCATGACTGGAAATCTTCTATACCGTAGGCTGGTGCAGAGTGAACCACGCCGGTACCGGTTTCGGTACTGACGTAATCACCCAGATAGACCGGAGAGAAACGGTCATAGCCCGCATCCATTGCCGCCAGCGGATGTTTAAATTTAATTTCGGATAAATCTGCACCCAGACAGGTGGCGATGATTTCGCCAGTCAGTCCGTAGTTAGTCAGGCAGGCTTCGACCAGGTCTTTTGCCAGTATCAGCAGGATGTCTTCACCGTCGCGCTGGGTCTTGACCAGTGCGTAAGTGATTTCAGGATGCATGTTCAATGCCTGATTCGACGGGATGGTCCACGGCGTTGTGGTCCAGATCACGCAATAGCCTTTATCCAGTGGCAGCTTATCCAGTTTGAAGGCCGCAGCCAGTTTGTTGTGTTCCGCAAACGGGAAACCGACATCGATGGATGGATCGCGTTTGTTTTCGTATTCGACTTCAGCTTCAGCCAGTGCAGAGCCGCAGTCAAAACACCAGTTGACTGGCTTCAGGCCGCGATAGACATAGCCTTTTTCCAGTAATTTGCCGAGTGCACGCAATTCATCGGCTTCATTGCCGAATGCCATAGTCTTGTAGGGATTATCCCATTCACCCAGAACGCCCAGACGGATAAAGCCGGCTTTTTGTTTTTCTATCTGTTCATTCGCATACGCGCGCGCTTTGGCATGCACTTCGGCCACTGGCAGGTTTTTGCCAAACAGCTTTTCGACCTGAATTTCAATCGGCATACCGTGGCAATCCCAGCCAGGTACATACGGTGCATCAAAGCCAGCCATAGTGCGGGCTTTGATGATCATGTCTTTCAATATCTTGTTGACAGCATGACCCAGATGGATATCGCCATTGGCGTATGGTGGGCCGTCATGCAGGATGAATTTTGGACGACCGGCAGCAGCCTTGCGCACACGTTCATAAATTTTTTTGTCCTGCCATTCCTTGACCCATTTAGGTTCGCGTTTGGCGAGGTCGCCACGCATAGGGAAGGCGGTTTCGGTCATGTTGACCGGATATTTATTGGCAGATTTAGCCGCTTTGTTTTCAGACATGATGAATTTTCTTGTAAAGAGAGAGGAAGAAGAAAAGCCGTACGGTGTTTCTTCAAATTCGGTCAGTAGCGTTACTGGCGGGGATGCGTGTCGTTACTCCGAAATAAGAACGCGCCTGATCGGCGTCACGCTGAATCGCGGCTGTCAGTGTTTCCAGATCGCTATATTTCTCTTCGTCACGCAGTTTCTGTAAAAACTCGATCTGTACGATGTTGCCGTAAGCATTGCCGCTGTAGTCGAACACATGCGTTTCCAACAGCACGCGACCACTATCATCCACGGTAGGGCGCACGCCCAGACTGGCGACGGCAGGCAGCGGCTGAGCGGCGAGGCCATGTACCTGCACAATAAAAATACCGGTCAGGGCAGGGCGATGATGCGCGATGCGTAAATTCAGCGTCGGAAAACCAATCGTACGACCCAGTTTTTGCCCGTGTATCACATGACCAGAAATACGGTAAGGGTGGCCAAGCAATGCCTGGGCTTCGTCAAAGTCACCTTGCACTAACGCGGCGCGAACGGCCGAGGAGGAGATTCTGACGCCTTTATTTTGCACCGAAGCTAAAGTCACGACCTCAAAGCCGTGGACTTTACCAGCAGCTTCCAGCATTGCGATACTGCCGGCGCGTTTGGCACCGAAGCAGAAATCTTCACCCACCATCAGCCATTTCACATGCAAACCTTCGACCAGCACTTTTTCTATAAAGTCCTGCGGCGACAGAGAGGCAAAATGGGCATTGAAATGTTCGACGATCACGCGATCGACATTGGCGTTTTGCAGCGAAGTCAGGTTGTCACGCAGATTGGCAATTCGTGCCGGTGCTTTCGATAAATCGCCAGCCAGTTTGGCAAAGAATGCACGGGGATGTGGTTCAAACGTCATCACTGCAGCCTCGATACCGAGACGATCAGCGGCGTCGCGCAGGTGGGCGAGCAAAGTCTGATGACCAAGATGCACCCCATCAAAGTTGCCTATCGCCAATGCACAAGCGGCACGGGAGGCTGCATTCGGAAGTCCGCGAAATACCTTCATTGTGTCCAGAAAACGGCTGCAAAGCGGTAGATTATAAATGCTTTCGCTCATAGCAGCCGTGTAAAACGCGAATTCCGGATGGATTCAGTGCGTTTCTGCGCGCTTTCTTTGCATTCATCGCACATATTTGCCGCATTGGCACGGTCGTTTTTCGTTTGTGCTGAGAGTTATTGCTACTTCCTGCCAGCGCAGGTGAAGGAATCAAGCGCAATCTGATGCGTGATGATTGCCTGATTTGCACGCCCGCAAATGTCGTCTGCCTGTTGCTGCCGACCAGTATGTTCGAGCGCGGAGATTAAATGGCGGATATTGTCTGCGAATCGCTGTAGGCTGATTGTAATGAATTCGTCGCCGGTGTCGGGATGCTTTTGCGCGACTCTCATCGAACCCAGATACACGTCTAATGCCAGCTCATACTTTTTCTGATAATCGTCCAGATAGCTGGCGCAGATGATCCATTTTTTTGCTTGGACCAGTTGCTCCCAAATCAGGTCGTGAACGCTGGCCGCCAGAGCCGGGTGGCTCTCGTGAATCCGGCAAAACGTGTCGAGTGCCGCGTCAGATTTTTCGATGTAACGACAAATCGCGAGGTAATCGTGGAAATCAGAAGCAATGCCCGTCGCCATGAACTGCTGCAGGCTTTGCTCGCAATACTGTTCCAATTTCAGTTGTGCTGGCGGATAGTTTTTCCCCAGATCAGCCCACCCACTCAGACAAAACGAAAGCCTGACAGCACTGAGTGCAGGATTTTCCTCCAGCGCATGCTCAAAAAACTGCAGATATTTCTCTAACGCTAACGTCGGTTCTTGTCTTGCAACGGCTGCTTGTGCATCTTTCAGCCATTGTACTGCTTGCGATGGAGGTGTGGGCATGACTGTTTTTCAGTGAGTTATCTTAGTGATGGTGTGACCAGGTGACGTCGTTTGAACTTAGGTAGGACTCGACCGCCTCTTTATTACCTGTCGCGTGCTTCATGACTTCGCCGCAGGTGCAGATGCCCTGATAGGGTTGTATGTGCGAGCAGGCAGAAACTTTCTGCAAAAATACCTGAACAGATTTACTGCATTTTTTACATTTGAAAGTCAGGATGCGGGCTGGTTTATTCATGATGGTGAGTTGGTGTGCGGAAGAAAATTAAGTTAAGTATGATGCTGTGAATGACTGATGGTGAATTCCCGATGTGTGATGGCGATGTCACGGTTTATTTTAATTTCAGACGCCACAACGAAGTCACTTCTTTTACCCGCGCCGCATGCAAGGGGTCGCTGCTGTCGGTGGATTTAGGATGGCGTGGCTTGATATCCATTTTGCCTGCGACAACGAGACCGGCGGCGGTTATCCAGTCCCATAGTTCAGTCTGCGTGCGTAAGCCCAGATGTTCGGCAAAATCCGACATGATCAGCCAGGCTTCGCCGCTGGCTTCCAGATGGTCGGCAACACCGGCCAGAAAGCCACGCAACATGCTGCTTTCCTGATCATAGATGGCATGCTCGATAGCGGAATTCGGACGTGCTGGCAACCATGGCGGGTTACAGACGATCAGCGGTGCTTTACCGGCGGGAAATAAATCAGTCTGCTGCAATTCGACTTGCGTTGTTAATCCAAGCCGTTCGAGATTGTCGCTGGCGCAACGCAAGGCGCGCGGGTCGAGGTCGGTTGCGACAATTTTTCTGATGCCACGTTTTGCCAGCAGCGCCGAGACGACGCCAGTACCGGTGCCGATATCGAATGCCAGTTCGGTCGAGGGCAAAGGCGCTTTTGCCAGCAGATCGAGGTATTCACCGCGCACGGGGGAAAACACGCCGTAATGCGGATGGATTTTTGCGCCCAGTGCCGCAATGTCCACGCCATTTTTACGCCATTCATGGGCGCCGATGATGCCTAGCAATTCACGTAATGAGGTGACAAATGCGGTGTCAGATGCGCCATAGGCTTCAGTGCAGGCAGTAACAACATCTGGCGCGCGGCGCAGGGGAATACGGTAATCCGCCTCGAATGGAATCAATACCATCGCCAGCACCCGCGCGCGCTGGGATTGAGCCTGACGGTGTAAATGGAAGGCGTCGGCGGCAGTCGCTGCCACTTTCGTTTTTTTAGCAGCGGGTTTCTTGTCGATGCGACGGGCGAGCGCCTGTAATAATTGTTTGGCATTCTGAAAATCGCCGCGCCACAACAAGGCGGTTCCTTCGCACGCCAGCTTGTAGGCGACTTCTGTGCTCATGCGGTCATCGGCGATCTGTACCCGCTTTGGTGGCGGTGTGCCATTCTCAGCATGCCAGCGACAACTGCGTACTTCGTCGTTTTCTGTCCATTGCAATTGTGGAGAAGGTAAATTCATGCTGAGCCTGTTATTTTTTGAATAGTGATGTTGCGCGCTGGGTCGCGTGCCGGGGCGCGATTGTACCTGAGCCGGCAGTGTAGCAAACAAAGTGTCGCCTTCAGTGTATTCTCGTCAACAACGTAAGAGTGATGCGACCGCACGGAAGCTGGATACGGCGATACTGTCGGTAGTTTTTATTGGGGGGGAGTATATTTTAAAGGCCCCTATTTTAATGGGACAATCAGCCTGTTTTTAAAGATACTCCCTCCCAGTATATGGAAATAGAAATAAGGAGATTGCAGGCAGCCTTGCGAAGCATTTGGCATGTCCAATGTGAATCTATACCGGAGGCTGTATTGACATAGCAAAAGAAAGAATAGAAAAAGCCGCTGCCGCCATCTCGACGGCAGCGGCTTTTTTTATGTAATGAATGCTATTTTTTAATGTCCGACGATGCTTGCGCCGGGGACGATAAACTGACCGTATCACCAGTCGGTAAGCCTTGTGATTGCCAGCGATCAAATTCTGCGCGAACAGCTTTTAAAGTCTGCTGACTGATGTCTGGCAGGCTGCCGCCAAGGATATCGGCGGCTTCCTTGAAGCCCTTTTCTACAGCATCGCGAATTTTCTGCAATTTCGCCGGGTCGCCACCGATGGCGGCTTTGGCAAAGGTCAGAATGCGCTCTGCGGTTTTTTGTGCACTGAACTCACCGCCGTCGGCAATCGCTGCCTGCGCCGCCTTGATGTCGTCGGCCGACGCAGTGATTTTTTGTTCGCCGCTGACAACTTTGGATAATTGCAAACCTTGCTGCTGCACTGCAGATTTAATTAAATCCGTGATTTGTTGCGCCTTGCGATTGGCTTCTTCGACTGCAGCGGCAACATCCGAGCTTGAGGATGTCTTGGTTCTCGGATCTGCATAGACTGGCGAGTCTTTTGCGGCGGAACTGGAATCGAGGCTGACTTTGTCGCTCGCGACAGCATTGCTGGCATTCTCGCCATTACTATCTGCTCGTTTGACGGTCGTTGATGGTTTTGCAGATACTGTCGGCGTACTTGTGTTGACGCCCGATACACTCAGATCCATTTTGCGCTCCTCAGAATAAGTTCAGAGACGAATACCTCTGTCTTTGCTTAACGACAGAAAACGCCGTTTCTATAACTTTCTTGTGACTTATTTTTAAGCAACTTTGTGCTGTGTCAACGTGGATCGTCTCCGTATTACCTCTTGCGCATGGAAGCTCTCGTTTCCCCGATTGCTAAGGCGTTTGTTGTAACCAGATGATTGAGGCTCGCCAAAACTAGTCCTGGATCAAGGAAGTGTCTTGCCGGACAGGGTAAGATGAAACTAAGGCATTGAAACGGTGGCGACGATGGCAAAAAAGTTTCCTGTGCAACCCAAGAATCCTGAGCGTATCTGCTGGGGTTGTGATGAATACTGCCCGGCCGACGCTATGCGTTGTGGAAATGGTGCCGATCGCACTGCACATCCTGCTGAATTATTTGGCGACGACTGGCAGGCGTGGGAACCGAAGGTGGTGATCGAGATTGTTCCTGCGGACAAGATCGATAACGCCGATGCCACTGTGAACACCGATATCCACACTCGCGTTTAACAATAACAATAACAATAGCAATAAAAATAGCACTAGCTGGTATTGCTCACATTTTTGAGGTTACATTCCGCCCCATGCTGCATTGATCGCCGCGATGGCCGCCAGACCGGCAGTTTCTGTGCGTAGAATTCGTGGTCCCATTGACAATGCGATTACACCTTGTCTGGTCGCCATGTCTTCTTCCTCTTCAGTAAATCCACCCTCAGGACCTATCAGTAAGCTGACCGCCTGCGGAGCGCGATGTTTTGTCCATTCGGCCAGCGATTGATCGGCGCGCGGCGAAAGCATGATCCGTTGATGTATATCCTGTTGCCCCAGCCATTTTCCCAGATCCAGCGGTGCCGAAAGATGCGCAAGTCGATTACGACCGGATTGCTCGGCAGCGGCGACGATGATGCCTTCCCAGTGACTGAGTTTTTTTTCTGCCCGTTCTGCCGACAAGCGCACGACGCAGCGTTGTGAAGCGAGCGGTTGAATCGACGAGATTCCTAACTCCATCGCTTTTTCTATGATCCAATCCATCTTGCTGCCTTCCGGTAACGCTTGCGCCAGCGTCAGGCTGTAAGGCAGTTCAACTTCTTCGGGTAAAAATACTTTCAGTTCTGCGCTTGCCCTTTTCTTCGTGATATCGACGATGCTGGCAACATAGCAGCCGCCCTCGCCGTTAAACAGTTGTATGGTGTCTCCGGTTTGCAGACGTAAAACAAAAACATGATGTGCTACCGTTTCCGGCAAATCGATAACAGCACCAACGGTAAGCGGAACAGGGCAGAAAAAACGTGGCATAAAAGAATGGCTGGAACGGAGCAAAAGAGGATTATAAATCAGGGACGCACGCAATCCATCTCTCTTAAGTCATCGAACTCAGATGCGAGCTATCCATAAGTTCTGCAGGTAATGTAAAAGTCGCAATTGTATTGTGTGACGCCGTGCTCTGGTAAAATAACGGGCTTTGCAGAGCCTTGAATGTCGTTTATTCAAAGACGCTCGCTAACACCCGTTTCCTCATCTATACCTTCTATCGCCATGATTTCATCTCTCCAGCCAGCAATAATCACTAAGATGGCAAGCGCAATTCGTGCCTTGTCTATGGATGCAGTACAAAAAGCTAATTCCGGTCATCCGGGTGCGCCTATGGGCATGGCAGATATTGCTGTGGCATTGTGGAAAGGCCACTACCGTCATAATCCATCGAATCCGCAATGGATTAACCGCGACCGTTTTGTGCTCTCGAATGGACATGGTTCGATGCTGCATTACTCCTTGCTGCATCTGACAGGCTACGACCTGTCTATGGATGAAATTAAAAATTTCCGTCAGCTGCATTCGAAAACAGCAGGACACCCGGAGGTGCATGTCACGCCAGGCGTGGAAACCACTACCGGCCCGTTGGGACAAGGCATTACCAACGCAGTCGGTATGGCGCTGGCTGAAAAATTATTGGCAGCCGAATTCAATCAGGATGGATTGCCCGTGATTGATCACTACACCTATGTGTTCATGGGCGATGGCTGCCTGATGGAAGGTATCTCTCACGAAGCATGCTCGCTGGCCGGTACGTTGCAACTGAATAAATTAATTGCTTTCTGGGATGACAACGGCATTTCAATTGATGGCCACGTAGAAGGCTGGTTCACTGACGACACGCCTAAGCGTTTTGAAGCGTATGGCTGGAACGTCATCCGCGCCGTTGATGGTCACGATGCAAAAGCGGTGGATGCTGCGATTGCAGCTGCAAAAACATCGGCCAAACCAACGCTGATCTGCTGCAAAACCGTGATCGGTAAAGGCTCGCCTAACATGGAAGGCACGCACAATGTGCACGGTGCAGCGTTGGGCGATAAAGAAATTGCTGCCGTACGCGCTCATATCGGCTGGGAATATGCACCGTTTGAGATTCCTGCAGATGTGTATGCCGCTTGGGATGCGAAAGCAGACGGCGCCAAAGCTGAAGCTGACTGGAATGCACAATTCACTGCTTACACCGCACAATTCCCGCAAAAAGCAGCTGAACTGACACGCCGTATGAAGGGTGATTTGCCAGCGAATTTTGATGAGGTCGTGGCAAATGCCATCGCCGCCTGCGTCGAGAAAAAAGAAAATATCGCTACCCGCAAAGCCAGCCAGAACGCGATTCAGTCATTTGCACCATCGCTGCCAGAATTCCTCGGCGGCTCTGCCGATTTGACCGGTTCTAACCTGACTAACTGGAAAGAATGCGTCGCGGTACGTGGTAATCAGGCCGGTAATCATATCAATTACGGTGTGCGCGAATTCGGTATGAGCGCGATCATGAACGGTATCGCTTTGCATGGCGGTTATATTCCTTTCGGCGCGACTTTCCTGACTTTCTCTGATTACAGCCGCAATGCGATCCGCATGGCAGCGCTGATGAAAATCCGTACGCTGTTTGTGTTCACGCATGATTCTATCGGTCTCGGTGAAGATGGTCCTACCCATCAATCGGTTGAGCACGTTTCCAGTATGCGTTTGATCCCGAATCTGGATAACTGGCGTCCGTGCGATACCGTGGAATCTGCTGCGGCCTGGGCGCATGCGGTTAAACGTAACGACGGCCCATCGACCTTGATTTTCTCGCGTCAGAATTTGCCATATCAGGAACGTA
This sequence comes from Undibacterium sp. FT79W, assembly GCF_014284215.1. Taxonomy (NCBI): domain Bacteria; kingdom Pseudomonadati; phylum Pseudomonadota; class Betaproteobacteria; order Burkholderiales; family Oxalobacteraceae; genus Undibacterium; species Undibacterium sp. FT79W. The sequence continues at coordinate 676,819 of NZ_JACOGB010000001.1, forward strand.
CGGCACAGCAGATCGCTGACATTCAGCGTGGTGGCTATGTTCTGCAAGATGCAGCAGATGCGAAAGCGGTGCTGATCGCAACCGGTTCTGAAATCGAGCTGGCCGTTAAATCCGCAGCCGCATTGGCAGAACAGGGTATCGCAGTGCGCGTGGTGTCCATTCCATCGACAGATGTATTTGATCGTCAGGATGCTGCGTACAAAACTGCGGTGTTGGGTAAGGGTTTGCCACGTATTGCGATTGAAGCTGGCGTAACTGACTTCTGGTACAAATATGTTGGTCTGGAAGGTGCTGTCGTCGGTATCGACACGTTTGGCGAATCCGCTCCGGCAGGTGTCTTGTTTAAGTATTTTGGCTTTACAGTTGAAAATGTGGTCGCCAAGGTCAAGGCGACGCTGGCTTGAGTACGATGACAGATTTAGTTGACAGCACTGTGAGCCTTATCAAAGAAGTCAGTCTGCGTCGTGCTACTGTGGCGGACGCAGAAGCAATCGCCGCCGTGCGTGTGGAAAGCTGGCAAACCACCTACCGCGGCATGATTCCGGATACGTATCTGGATCAGATGCGTATTGAGGATAGTTTCCTGCATTGGAAGCAGATACTGGAGGCCTTGCCTGCTGCAGGTGACCGCGTGTGCGTGTACGTTGCTGAAAGCGAAGGACACATTATCGGCTTTGCTTCGGGCATGTTGTTGCCAGAACCGAAGTTGGGAATGCGCGCAGAATTGACCGCAATTTATCTGCGTCCGGCGTGGCAGCGTTCTGGCATTGGTCGTCGTCTGCTGCAAAAGGTCGCCCGTACATTGCAAGCGCAGGGCGCTGATAATTTGCTGGTCTGGGTGATTTCAGGAAATGCCATTGCCCGCAATTTTTACGAAGATCTGGGTGCTACTTTACTGCATGAACAGGCATTTACCTGGGATGGCATCGATTTGAAAGAAGTCGGTTACGGCTGGCGCGATTTATCGGTGCTGATGGCATCGGTGCATGCGATGCCGACATCGAGTGCAGTACACTGAGATTTTTGCAAAATAGTTTGATTTTTATTGTTCTTTTATTGTTGTTTAGTCCTTTGGAGATAAAACCATGACGATTCGCGTCGCAATCAACGGCTATGGCCGTATCGGCCGCAACATCCTTCGCGCTCACTATGAAGGTGGTAAGTTCAAGAACGAGATCCAGATCGTCGCGATCAACGACCTCGGTAATGCAGAATCCAATGCTCACCTGACACGCTATGACACAGCCCACGGCAAGTTCCCAGGCACCGTCGTGGTTGAAGGCGACTCCATGATCGTCAATGGCGACAAGATCAAAGTATTTGCAGAGCGCAATCCGGCGAACATTCCTTGGGGTGAGCTGAATGTTGACGTCGTGCTGGAATGCACCGGTTTCTTCACAACCAAAGAAAAAGCATCTGCCCATCTGGCTGGCGGCGCAAAGAAAGTCATCATTTCCGCACCTGGAGGTAAAGATGTTGATGCAACCGTTGTTTATGGCGTGAACCATGGCGTGTTGAAATCCACAGACACTGTGATCTCTAACGCTTCTTGCACGACGAATTGCCTGGCACCACTGGCAAAACCATTGAACGACGCGATCGGTATCGAAAGCGGTTTGATGACAACCATCCATGCTTACACCAATGACCAGGTGCTGACAGACGTGATGCATGAAGATCTGCGTCGTGCACGTTCTGCAACGATGAGCATGATTCCAACCAAAACAGGTGCAGCCGCTGCAGTTGGTTTGGTATTGCCAGAGTTGAACGGTAAATTGGATGGTTACGCAATGCGCGTTCCAACCATCAACGTTTCTGTGGTTGATCTGACTTTCATCGCAAAACGCGATACGACAGTTGAAGAAATCAACAAAGTATTGAAAGACGCATCCGAAGGCGCCTTGAAAGGCATCCTGGACTACAACAAAGCACCGTTGGTGTCGGTTGACTTCAACCACAACCCTGCTTCTTCCACCTACGACGAAACATTGACGAAAGTGAATGGCGGCCGTTTGGTAAAAGTATCCAGCTGGTATGACAACGAGTGGGGCTTCTCCAACCGTATGCTCGACACGACTGTTGCACTGATGAGCGCAAAATAACTCCGCGTTTTGATTTCAAAAAATACCCCGAACTTTCGGGGTATTTTTTTGTCCAACGAATTCAGAATACTTGAATTTGTCAAAGTTCAATGCAAGATGAAAGGAGCAGTCTTGTGTAACTACTGCCTACTCTGTAGAAATGCGACACATCACAGCAATCATTACATAACAGGAGCCGTATGATGAAATTGAAGAAACTGTTTTCACAGAATAAAGGCTTTATCGTTTTCATGTTAGGGATGGCGCTGGTACGTGGTGCTCTTGCTGATTATTACCTTGTGCCGTCAAGCTCCATGTATCCGACCCTGCTTGAGGGCGACAGAGTGATTTGTGATCGCATCGCTTACGATATCAAGTTGCCTTTAACGGATGTCATTCTCAAGCATGTGTCTGATCCCCAGCGTGGTGATGTCGTGACTTTTTCATCCCCGGAAGATGGTACCCGGCTGGTGAAGCGCCTGATCGCAATCCCGGGCGATGTGGTTGAAATGCGTGATGAGCATTTACTCATTAACGGTCAGGCAGCCAATTATGAGCCGACAAAACTTGCAACGGCCGATCACCTGACTCCGCAACGCGAATATAGCGGGCTGCAGCAAGTATATAAAGAGCAGCTTGGCAGCCTCAATCATCACATCATTGTGATGCCTGAACGCGCATCTATGCGTAACTTTGGCCCGGTTCGCGTGCCTGATGGCGAGTACCTGATGCTTGGCGATAATCGTGATAACAGCAAAGATTCGCGTTACATCGGCTTTGTAAAACGTGAACTGATTACCGGCCAGGTGAAGCGTTTAATGTTTTCTCTGAATGGCGATGATTATTACTTGCCTCGTATCGAGCGATTTGGCGCAAAACTGTAGAAGAGGTCTGAAGCCTGGTATTGACTGTAATGCCAGATTTCCTGATTCACTGCTGACGTTGTGCATTGGCCGTTCTTTTAGAAATGTATATTTTTGTGAAAACAATCAAAAGTACGACAGATTTATTGCGCTGCACAGTGACTAATACTGGACTGCAAGCAACAACTCATTAATCATTTGAACGGTAAGGCAACATAATAACCATGCATCGGCATCAGGTCGGGCGTTATCAGGAGATAAGACATGAAATTAATGAGTAAGCTATTTTTGTTGGCCGTAATGGGCTTTTTTATGACCACAGCCATGGCAAAAGATGAGCGTGGCTCGACGGCGGAGGCGCAGGCCTTGGTCAAAAAAGGAATTGCCCATATTAAAAAGGTTGGAAAAGAAAAAGCGTTTGCCGATTTCAATGACGCATCCAACAAAGATTTCCACGACCGGGATCTGTATCTGTTTGTCTACGATATGAACGGCATCAGCCTGTCACATGGCGCTAATCCAAAGATGATAGGCAAAAATTTGCTGGATTTGAAGGTTGAGGGAAAACCGATTATCAAGGAAATGATTGCGGCTCTTAAAACGAAGAATGACGGCTGGATTGATTATCAGTGGCCGAATCCTGTAACCAAAGGCTTGGAAACAAAATCCAGTTATTTTGAAAAAAATGACGATTACTTTCTTGGATGCGGTGCGTATAAATAAGTCATAGAATCGGCGATTCTTCTGTTCGCCATCAATAAAAAAACAGCGCTGGATCAGCGCTGTTTTTTTATTCTATTGTTGTTCTTCAATGCTGATCTGACATTGCTCAGCGTGGTCCTTTATATCCCAGCGCAGCAGAAATCTGGTGCGCAGTTTCCATTAAATTGTTTTTCCAGTCTTCTTGCAAACGATCGGCTGGTGCTGAAATCGACAGACCAGCGATCATTTTTCCGCTGTCGTCGTGAATGCCAGCAGCCATGCAGCGCACACCCAATTCCAGTTCTTCGTTATCTTTGGCATAACCGGTTTGACGAACTTCAGCGAGTTCCTTTTCCAGTTTGGAAAGATCCGTAATGGAATTTTTATTGTGGCCAGATAGCCCGGTACGTGTTGCATAAGCCCGTATCGCTTTCGGCTCGTCCAGGGATAGAAATAATTTGCCGGTTGATGTCAGATGTAATGGCGCACGGCCGCCGATGGCTCTGACTACTTGCATGCCGGAGCGTTCAGAGAAAGCGCGGTCTATATAAACGATATCGTCTCCCTGACGGACAGAGAGATTGATAGTCTGATTAGTCTGTCGGTGCAGCGTGCGCATAAACTCAAGAGCGGTTTCACGCACGTTCAGATGGCTTTTGACGATATTGCCAAGTTCAAGCAAACGCATACCTAACTGGTAATAACCTGTATCGGCGCGATCAACGAAGCGCGTTTTGACCAGATCGTTCAAAATCCGGTGAGCGGTAGACGGATGCAAGCCCGTTTCAGATGCCAGCTCTTTCAAACTGACCGGATCTTGATAATGCGCAAGCGCATCAAGCAGAGAAACCATGCGTTCTATAACTTGTATGGAGGTTTTTTCTGAAGCTGGAGCGTCGTTTTTCATAATCTCGGTGGTGCAGTGCAATATTTAAGTTATACCACAATGTGAAAAAATCGTCATTGACTCGACAATGAAAAGACCAGCTGAGTCGCAAATTTAGTAAAAAACGATGCAAATTCGCTGCAAACGATATGGTTGGATTGTCGAAAAAATAATCTTTTGGGCTTGAGCAGGATCGCATGTTTATTTCAAACCATGCCGAAGAAAAGTGATTTTCGTCATCATTTTGAAATGGAGTGTGAAGCTTTGTCATGTAAAATCCGGCGGCAAGGTGCGAGCCGATATGGCTCCTCCGTTTTTTCTCACAAGGGATAACGATGTCAGATCAGGAACAACCGATCAGCGAGTTCAAAAGTAAAAGTGGTTTGCGACGCATTTTTTCGGCATTTTTTTATTCGATTGATGGTTTTCGTTCAGCCTGGATCAACGAGCACGCGTTCCGTCAGGAATTGGTACTGGTTATTGTCGGCGTCATTGTTGCGTTGAGTCTGCCAGTAACGGCAATTGAGAAATTGATGATGATTTCGGTGTTATTACTGATACTCGTTGTTGAATTATTGAATTCCGCCGTCGAAGCGGTGGTGGACAGGGTTTCCCTTGAGCGGCATACCTTGTCAAAAAATGCCAAGGATTTTGGCAGTGCAGCCGTATTACTGACATTTTTTATCGCAGTCGGTACCTGGGCTGTCATTTTAGTGAATCGCTTTTACCCATAAGAAAAACATGTTACCTACTATTTTAACGACGAACGACGCCACGCTTGCCAGCGCACTCAGCAATGCAATTAATAACAAAACCAAACCGTTGGGAAGTCTGGGGCGCCTAGAGCAACTGGCTTTACAAATAGGCTTGATACAGCAAACCACGACACCGGTTTTGCATGACCCGGCCATTATTGTGTTTGCCGCCGATCACGGAGTTGTTGCAGAGGGAATTTCAGCCTTTCCGCAAGATGTCACCTGGCAGATGGTCGAAAATTTTCTAAGCGGCGGCGCGGCAATCAATGTGTTTGCCAGACAAAATGATATTGCGCTGCAGATTGTCGATGCGGGCGTGAATCATGAGTTTGGTGAGAGAAATGGTTTGATTCACCGTAAAGTCGCCTCTGGTACACGTAATTTTGCGCAGCAGCCAGCGATGACACCGGAGCAATGTCAGCTGGCTATACAGAATGGGCGGGAACTGGTTGCAGCCTTATCCGGTAACGTGCTTGGCTTTGGCGAAATGGGTATCGGCAACACAACGGCCGCTGCGGCGTTGATGCATAAACTGACGGCGCTGCCGGTAGCCGATTGTGTGGGGGCGGGTACTGGATTATCCGCTGACGGCATACGGCATAAACAAAAGGTCATTGAAGCTGCTGTTGCACTGCATGCAGGTGTAAACGAACCTCTTGACGTCTTAGCTTGTTTTGGTGGTTTCGAAATTGCGACGATGGCCGGAGCCATGCTGGAAGCGGCTGCACGCCGTAAGGTCTTGCTAATCGATGGGTTCATTGTCAGCAGCGCTTTGCTCGTCGCGGCACGATTGCAACCGGATATTCTCGATTACTGTGTGTTTTCCCATCAATCTGACGAAAGTGGTCATGCTCGCTTACTGGGGGCACTGGAGGTTAATCCTGTACTGAAACTCGATCTGCGTTTAGGCGAGGGCACCGGTGCGGCACTGGTCTATCCTATGGTGCAGGCCGCGGTTAACTTCCTGAATCAGATGGCGACATTTGGTTCCGCGCAAGTCAGTGAAAAGAGTGCTGGCTGATGACGCTGTTAGGACAGCAAGTGCTGCATCAGTTGCGCTTGTTTTTTATTGCGCTGCAGTTTTTTACGCGCATTCCTATTCCGGGCTGGGTGGGCTTTGATCCTGCCTGGCTGCACCATGCTTCGCGTTATTTTCCTGCGGTCGGTTGGGTAGTCGGTGCGGTTGCGGCCAGTACCTATGCGATTGCATCGTTGTGGTGGCCAGCCGCTGTCGCAATCCTGATGTCCATGGTGGCAAGTATTTTATTGACAGGTGCATTTCACGAAGACGGGTTTGCCGACGTCTGCGATGGATTTGGTGGCGGGATGACGCCGGTACGGGTGCTGGAGATCATGAAAGACTCACGCATAGGCGCGTATGGTGCGATTGGCATGTGTCTGATGTTGTTGTGTAAATTTATCGTGCTGGTGAGCTTGCCGACAGTGCTGGTTTTACCTTCCTTGCTGTTGGCACATCCATTGTCGCGCTTATTTTCCTGCAGTCTGATCTGGCTGCTCAGTTACGCGAGACAGGAAGGGAAGGCGAAACCGCTGGCGCAACAGATGACGTCGAATGAGTTCGGTATCGCTTGTCTCACAGTCTTGTTGCCCGCAGGAGTTATCTTGCTGTGGCAACCTTTGATGATAGATCGTCTGTTACCTGCGCTGGTTTTAATGCTGCTGGCGAGTTTCTGGCTTGCACGCGTATTTTTCAAAAAAATCGGCGGATATACCGGCGATTGTCTGGGGGCAGTGCAACAACTGTCGGAACTCGCATTTTATCTTGGTGTACTGGCACGCGTTGTCAGTGCAAATCCTTAGCCTCGTGAGAATGTGGACGCGATGCTTTTGCATTTGATACGTCATACAAGACCCATCATCGCGCCTGGTATTTGTTACGGCCAGTCAGACGTTGCCGTTACTTCATCGGACTGCAGCTCTCTGGCTGCCAGGTTGAAACCATGCTGGCCAGCGCATATTCCCGTATATTCCAGTCCATTGCAGCGTTGTACACGGTTGGCAGACTTATTGCATCCGACACCGCTTATAGACCCTCGTATCATGGAGCTGAATTTCGGTCATTGGGAAATGCAGGCGTGGGAACAGATTTCCCGTTCAGAAGTTGATGCCTGGGCTGCTGATGTCGTTCATTATCGTCCCGGGCAACAGGAAAACCTTGTGCAGATGGCTGGGAGGGTGAGTGCGTTTCTGGGCGATTTACATGCGACAGCGGAGCCGGAGGCGGTAATAGTTTGCCACGCTGGCGTCATTAAAATGATTGCCGCGTGGGAGAATGCTCTTGGAAGTGTCGGCATCGCGCAACGGGCGGCGCAGAGTACGGATGAATTTTCATATGGTTGTTGCATTGATATTAATATTGTCATGTAGGATATGAAGGTTGGTTTTCCGTTCTGAGCTAAGTGCGGAAACCTATGGCGCGCTAACCGGTGACATTATTTTCATGATAGAACTCAGACGAGCCCCGCGTATCAATGTGAGCTGGCGTTGCGGCATCAGAATGCCGGATGGTCATTTGTTGTTGTGCCGGGCCGTGAATATTTCCGGTGAGGGCGTGTTAGTGCAGTGCCCTGAAAGTTTGCAACTCACACAAATCTACCCGATGATGATAGAAATCCCCGGTATCGCGAACAGCGATGACATTTTCCGAGTTGCATGCAAAGGATCTGTCCGGCATATCATTTTGAGTGGTGATCACTATCATGCCGGTATGCATCTGACAAATATGTCCGATTTGCATTCAGAGCTGGTCAATGCCTGGATTTCCAGAGCGAATAAGTTCGCTTCTTGATAAGATTATCTTGTTGTTGTCGTCATGTTGTTTTCACCCCCATCCTTGCCCGACTTGTCATCTGCCGATAGAATGACGGAGTTTTGGTGCTCGCGGACATGTTCATGTCTGCAGTTAAACGGGAAACACGATGTAATTCCGGAAATATCCAGAGATCTGCGTGCGCAATCGGCACGATAAAAGACAGATCACCGGATTTCACGATGAAAAGCAAGAGTGTGCTGCCCCCGCAACGGTGTACAAGTTGCTGTATTTCTTTCTGTAGATTGATACAGCCAGCCATTTTCCAATACCACTGTGCGTTGATGCATGGGAAGGTCAGATGGTGATATTTGTCAGCCCGGATACCGGCCAGAATAAGTGAAGTGATACGGCAGGCATTTTCTGCGACGGCATACGCTGTGCAGAAATATTTGACGTTCGCTTTGTTGAATACAGCCTACGGGGACGTTGGCTGTATGCCTCGCTTATTTTCTACATCATGAACTCTGTATTCAAACCTCTTGCCCTCGGTCTTGCCGTGGCTGCCGCATTTCCTGCATCGTCTGCGTTTGCCCAATCGATTTCTGTTTCTACCGCATCCAGCGTAATTATTACCGCGGGTCGTCAGCCGCAGGCCGCGATCGATGTTCTCGCCGACAATGTCGTGATCACTGCTGAGCAAATTCAACAATCAGGCGCGGCATCCGTCGTCGATCTGCTGCAACAACAACGCGGCATAGAAATCAGTCGCAATGGCGGTCCTGGTAATAATTCTTCTGTATTTATGCGTGGTGGTAACAACACGCAAAATCTGGTGTTGATCGACGGTGTCCGTGTTGGTTCTTCAACTACCGGCGGTGCGACCTGGGCGACAATTCCGCTAAGTCAGATCGACCATATTGAAATCGTTTATGGCCCTTTGTCCAGCCTGTATGGCGCGGATGCCATGAGTGGCGTGATCCATATTTTTACTAAGAAAACGCCGGGTGTGTTGAATACGACAGCTTCGCTTGGTGCCGGCAGTTACGGTACGCGTAAAGTACAGGCCGGAGTTTCCGGATCTGTCAGCAGTAATCTGAGCCTGGCGCTGAATGTCGCGCATGACGAAGATGAAGGATTTTCTGCAACCAAGACAGGTAACCCCGATAAAGACGGCTACAAACTTGACAGTGTCAGTCTGCGTGCCGACTACGAGGTCAGCAAAGACCTGGAGTTCGGTGCCAAGTTTTTACAAAGTCGTTTGAATGCCCAGTTTGATTCAGGAGCTAAGAACGATTACAGCGTACAAAACTTAGAAACCATTTCTGCTTTTGGTAAGGGACGCATTAACGATATCTGGACTGCCTCTTTGCAGTTTGCACAATCAACCGACAGAACCTTTACTGATGCCTCTTATGGCAAGAGCCAGATCGATACGGTGCAGAATCTGATCACTTTTCAGAACGATATTCGTATCGGTAAAGACGTACTGCAACTGTTGGCGGAACGCCGTGAAGAAACGGTGGATACCACGACTGCCGGACTCAACGGTGATCGCAAAACCGATTCTCTGGCAGCATCCTATGTCCTGAAACATCAGGCCCATCTCGCGAGTGCAAGCGTGCGCTATGACCGCAGCTCGGTCTATGGTTCTCACACCACGGGCAGTGTTGCTTATGGCTATAAGCTGAATGACTCGTGGCGTGTGAATGCCAGTTATGGCAGCAGCTTCCGTGCGCCGACGTTTAACGAGTTGTATTACCCGGGTTATGGCGTTGCCTCGAATAAGCCCGAGCAAGCAAAAAATGCCGAAGCAGGCATTTATTATGAGCTTGGCGATACGCAACTCAGCGCTGTTTATTATCAGAACAAGGCGACAGACTTGCTCGTCAGCACTAATACCTGCCCTGTGGATGTAAAAGGTCATCCTTACGGTTGTGCTTACAACGTGAATAAAGCCACGATGTCTGGTCTGACTGTGGGGGCGAACACTCGTCTGGGTGACTGGAATCTGCGTGCTTCCGTCGATATTCAAGACCCGAAAGACGATACATCTGGTTTGCGCCTTGCCCGTCGCTCCAAAAAGCATGGTTCGCTGGCAGCAGAATACACCATAGCGAAAGCCAAAATCGGCGCAGAAACCGTCTTTTCCGGTAACCGTTTTGATGACGTCGCAAACACAAAAACTTTGGCTGGATATGGCTTGCTGAATATTTACGGCACGTATGAGGTTGTGAAAAATCTGACGGTGATTGGCCGCTGGAATAATGCGCTGAACAAAGACTACGAGCTCGCGAAAAATTACGCAACTGCAGGATCGAGTGTCTTTGTCGGATTGAATTACGGCTTTAAATAATCAAAGCAAAAATTGAATCATGCATTAAAGCGGTATTCAACATGAAGAAGAATCTGTGTCCCAATGCGGGCACAGATTTTTTCTTCATACAGTTTTTTATATTGATCGGGCTGTACATGCGCAACAAGTTTCTTTTTTTCAGCTCGCCGCCGACGCAGGATGGCTTAATGCCTGCAAGCCGGGCGAAGCGACATGCCAGTCTGATATTTGGTTTTCTGCTGCTTTTCACCTTCGCCAGCATTGTATTTGCTGGCCTTACAGGTTCTGTCGCGCTGAGTTTTTCCGAGCTGGCCGATGCGGCTGCGGAATTGATGCGCGGCCCCGCCAATTCTCTTGCCGCGAGTTTGCTTGAATTGCGACTTTCGCGTGCATTCACAGGATTCATCACCGGTGCCACGCTTGCCTTGTCCGGCGTCATGATGCAGGCCTTGTTGCGTAATCCCCTCGCAGACCCTTATGTACTGGGCATTTCCGGCGGAGCATCTGTCGGCGCGCTGGCCACAATCTTATTCTATGGCGCGTTCTGGATGGTTGATCTGGCTGCGTTCGGCGGGGCGCTTGCGGTTGCCTTGCTCTTATTCGGCCTCGCCTACCGTGATTTCCGTGGCAGTGGCAGCAGCGATGGCAGCGCGCCCGTGTTATTGCTGACCGGCGTGATAGTCGCGTCCGGTTGCGGTGCATTGATTACCTTGATGTTGTCGGTAGCACCCGATAGCCGTTTGCGCGGCATGGTGTTCTGGATGATAGGAGATTTATCCGGGGCGCAGTCGCGCTATTTGCCATGGGTGGTCGGCGCTGGCGTATTTTTGTTTGCGATGCGAAATGCGCGTGCGATCAATATTGCAGCGATGCATGCGGATGTCGCCAGTACGCTGGGCGTGAATATCGGACGTTTGCGTCAGCTGTTATTTTTATGTTCAGCCTTACTGACCGCCAGTGCGGTCAGCACCGCAGGCAGCATAGGATTTGTCGGCCTGATTATGCCGCATGCATGTCGCTTTGCTCTGGGGCCAGACCATCGTTTATTGATCCCAGCTGCAACGCTGGCGGGTGGCAGTTTTCTGGTCCTTGCCGACACGATTGCGCGTACCGTGGTGGCACCACAGCAGTTGCCGGTGGGAGTAATTACCGCTGTCATCGGCGTGCCGGTGTTTTTGTTGCAGTTGCATCAGTTGCGCCGCCGCTAACGAGAATGGGACGATAACGATGAAAACCCATCATTTGAATTTAACGGCAGGAAAACGCCTGCTGGTGCAAGAGCTGAACTGGCAGGTAAACGCGGGCGAATGCTGGTGCATTATTGGCCGTAATGGTGCCGGTAAAAGTACCTTGTTACGCACACTGGCAGGCTTGCGTCCGGTGGAATCCGGAGACATTTTTTTAGATGGCAAATTGTTGTCGGCCTGGCCGCTGGCAGAGCTTGCGCGTGAACGCGCTTTTTTATCGCAATCCCGCACCGATGCGTTTGGCTATTCCGCCATCGAAACGGTATTGAGCGCGCGTCATCCCTATCATGATGCTCATTACTGGGAATCCGGTGATGACATGCGGATTGCCTTAGATACGATGCGCGAACTGGACGTTGCCGATCTGGCGCAACGTGATGTCCGCAGCTTGTCTGGCGGCGAACGGCAGCGTGTCGCAATTGCCGCCTTGCTGGCGCAGGATGCGCAACTCATGCTGCTGGATGAACCTGCAAACGCACTCGATCTTGCGCATCAGGTGAGTGTCATGCAATTGCTGTCGCGTTGTTGCAGCGAAAAAAATAAGTCCGTCATTATGGTCAGTCATGACCTGAATCTTGCCCAGCGCATTGCCAGTCACGCTTTGTTGTTGATGGGTGATGGTCAATGGCTGGCCGGCAGCGCAGAAGACATGCTGACCGCGGCACAATTGGGCGCTTGTCTTGGTTATCCGATAGAGCGCTTTGAGCATCACGGTCAGATACTTTTTATCCCGAAAAATTAAATAATTATGAGCGACCTTCCTTCTGCACCGATTGCTTCATCTATCGATAGCGACAATATCAACACCCGCCATCAGCGCCGCATGGAACGCAAGAAAGCGCTGATGGATGAAAAAATTCAGCAAGCGCAGCGCACGACAGGTGTATTGCTGATCCATACCGGTAATGGCAAGGGAAAAAGTTCCAGTGCATTTGGTATGGTGATGCGCGCATTAGGGCATGGCATGAAAGTCGGTGTTGTGCAATTTATCAAAGGGGCGATGTCAACCGGAGAAGAAATTTTTCTGCGTCGTTTTCCTGATGAAGTCGAGTTCTACGCGATGGGCGAAGGCTATACCTGGGAGACGCAGAATCGTGATCGTGATATTGAAAAAGCGACGGTCGCATGGGCGCAGGCAAAGAAATTTCTGAGTGATCCCAGCATCGCCCTGGTGGTGTTTGATGAACTCAATATTGCGCTGAAATACCAATATCTGGATCTTGATACGGTGATTGCCGATCTGGATGCCCGTCCTGAAATGCAGCATGTGGTTGTCACTGGCCGGGGTGCGTTACCGGAGTTGATTGCGATAGCAGATACCGTGACAGAAATGAATGTCGTAAAACATGCATTCAAAGATGGCATCGTGGCGCAGGCAGGAGTTGAATGGTGATAGCTCAGGCAAAAGTGGTTTTGGTATCTGCGATTGCATCCGGACAAGGAAAAACAACGACAACGGCGGCGCTTGCCCGCAAGTTGCGTGGGCAAGGCAAGATCGTCAGAATTTTTAAAACCGGGCCGGATTTTATCGACCCGATGATCCTCGAACGTGCAGGCGGCTCCCCGGTCTATTCACTTGATCTGTGGATGGTCGGCCAATCAGCATCGCAAGCCATGCTGGCGCAGGCGGCGCTGGAAGCGGATGTGATTCTGATTGAAGGCGTGATGGGGTTGTACGACGGCAGACCATCTTCCGCCGATCTGGCGCGCGCCTTTGGTGTGCCGGTGCTTGCGGTGCTGGACGTTGCCGCGATGGCGCAGACCGTGGGCGCGCTGGCGCTGGGCTTGCGCGACTTCGGGCCGGTTCATCTGGCCAGCGTGATCGCTAACCGTGTTGCCTCTGCAGGGCATGGAAAAATGGTGGCAGCCGCGATGCGGGACATTCCTCTGCTCGGATACCTGCCACGCCAGGCCGAAGTGCTGCCTGAGCGACATCTGGGGCTGGTATTGCCGGAGGAAGTAGGACAAATTGATGCCATGCTCGATATGATGGCAGAGCAGCTCGATCTCGATATGCAGGCATGGGACGCCTTACCTGAAACCCAGTTTGCGCTTGCCGCCCCTGTCGCTATTCCTCGTTTGTTGGAGGGGAAAAAAATTGCGGTTGCCCGTGATGCCGCATTTGCTTTTATCTATGCCGCAAATCTGGATATTCTGCGCATGCTGGGTGCAGAATTACTGTTCTTTTCTCCGCTTGCCGATCAGCCTGTTCCTGCCCAAGCCGAGGCCGTTTATTTGCCTGGCGGTTATCCCGAATTGCACGCGGCGACCTTGAGCACTGCGCAACAATGGATAGCGTCGGTCAAAGCGGCGCATGCTACCGGTATGCCGATATTGGCCGAGTGTGGCGGCATGATGGCGCTGACGGAAGGATTGGTTGATCACGATGGAAAACATTGGCCTATGGCGGGTTTACTGAGCGGTGAAGTGCACATGCAGAAAAAACTTGCAGCACTCGGCGCACAGGCATGGCATTTTTCTGACGGAGATTTACGCGGTCATACTTTTCACTATTCGCGCTTCGACACATCGCTGCATCCAGTCGCGCATACGATCAAAAATGCGCATTACTCCGACAGCGATCAGGGCGAGGCGATTTATCAATGCGGGCATTTGCATGCCTCGTATTTTCACGCTTATTTCGCCTCAAATCCGGTCGCCGCAGCACGCTTATTTTTAAGGACTTGAGATGAGTCGCAGCTTGATTTTTGGTGGTGCCCGCTCAGGTAAAAGTGCGTATGCAGAACAACTGGCGCTTCGTCTTTCTGCGGAAGGCGGCAAGCAGGTGATTTACCTCGCAACGGCAGCGGCGGCAGACAGTGAAATGCAGCAACGCATTTTTCATCACCAAAGTCGTCGCCCGGCAGGTTGGCAAACCATAGAGCAAACAACCGCACTGGGCGCAGCGATACAGGAATACAGTCAGCCCGGAACGGTCTTGCTGATTGATTGCCTGACCGTCTGGCTGTCGAATTTATTATTTTCAGAAAATGTGGAATTTCCTGAGATCGGCCAGATTACGCCGCCATCATTATTCGCTGAACAACGGGGCGAAATGCTGAACGCGCTTGAACAGGCAAAAGGCGACGTCATTCTGGTGTCAAATGAAGTAGGCATGGGGATCGTCCCGATGGGGGCGATTTCACGCTGGTTTGTGGATGAAGCCGGGCGCTTGAATCAGGCAGTGGCCGTCAGTTGTGACAACGTGGTCTGGGTTGCAGCGGGCTTACCTTTATTTTTAAAGGGCGCACCATGCTGATGATGACGGGCTTGACTACCGCTTTGTGTTTACTGTTCGGTGTCGTGCTGGATATGGCATTCGGCGAAGTCAGAAAATGGCATCCGCTGGTGGGTTTTGGTCATCTGGCAAATCGGGTCGAACAAGGCCTGAACCGCGCATCGGCAAGCCGCTGGACAGGGGCTATTGCCTGGCTGCTGGTCGTGCTGCCGTTCGTGTTGCTCGCGATACTGACTTTGTGGTTCGCCCATCATTACACGACCTGGCTGGCACCTGTATTGCATGGAATCTTGCTGTATTTCTGCCTCGGCTTACGCAGCTTACGCGACCACAATTTACCGATACAGCAAGCGCTGCTTGACGGCGATCTCGCGACGGCACAAAGGCTGACATCGTATATCGTCAGTCGCGATACCGATGATGCGGATGAAGAATATCTGGCCAAAGCCAGCGTTGAATCCGTGTTGGAAAACGGTTGCGATGCCGTGTTCGGCACCTTGTTCTGGTTTATGTTGTTGGGTGGTGCCGGTGCTGTTTTATATCGTCTGGCAAATACGCTGGACGCCATGTGGGGTTATCGTTCCAGCCGGTTTTTACGCTTTGGCTGCGTGGCGGCGCGTATTGACGATGGCTTGAACTGGCTGCCTGCACGCCTGACAGCGCTGACTTATGCCGTTCTCGGCAACACGCGTCTGGCCTTGCAGTGCTGGCAGCATCAGGCACCACGCTGGCCCAGTCCGAACGCGGGTCCTGTCATGGCAGCGGGAGCCGGTGCGCTGCATCTAACCTTGGGTGGTATTGCCCGCTACGATGGTGAGAATGAAAACCGTCCACTTTTGGGCAAAGGCAAGTTAGCGGTGGCACCGGATATTCAGCGTGCATGGCAACTGGTTTTCGGTGGCACTCTGCTGTGGCTCGGCATCATCGTCCTAGCAGCGTTGTTTTTAAGCGGGATTTTATATGCTTAAACATGGCGGCAATTTACGTGATGCAGCAAAAATTTTTTCTCGTCCGCTTGATGACTGGCTGGATTTATCGACCGGCATTAGCCCGCATTTTTATCCGGCACCTGTGCTTGCGCCAAACGCCTGGCACCGGTTGCCTGAATATTCCGACGATTTAATCGATGCAGCGCAGACCTTTTACGGCGCACCGCACATGCTCGCGGTGGCCGGCAGTCAGGCGGCGATTCAAGCCTTGCCGCATTTGCGATCGCTCTCGCGGGTGGTGGTGTCTGCACCGTCTTACGCTGAGCATGCGTATCAATGGCGGCAGGCCGGACATGCGGTGAGCGAAACCCGTTATGAGGATTTGCACGACGCAGTGGCAAATGCCGACGTGGTCGTATTGTGTAATCCGAATAATCCTACTGGTGAGGTGATCGCACCTACGCAACTTCTGCAATGGGCTGAACAACTGGCGCAGCGCGGTGGTTGGCTGATCGTGGACGAGGCGTTTGCCGATACCTTGCCGGAGATCAGTGTCGCAGCGCACACCCAGCGTGAGGGATTAATCGTCTTGCGTTCAGTCGGCAAGTTTTTTGGTCTGGCGGGCATCCGGCTTGGTTTCGTCGCAGCCTGCGACGCCTTATTGGAGCGCCTCGCAAACTACCTTGGCCCCTGGACTATCAGTGGCCCGGCGCAACAAATTGCAGTCTCTGCTTTGTCGGATACGAGCTGGCAACAGCATCAGCGACTGCTTTTACAGCGAGAAGGTGAACGCTTGCGCTGTCTGTTGATGCAGCAAAACTGGCAATGTTCCGGCACGGATTTATTTCAATGGATCAGTGACCGCCACTTACAACAGCAAAGTCAGACGCTGTGCCACTTCATGGCAGAACGCGGCATCTGGTTGCGCTGGTTTGAAGAAGGGGCGTACAGGCCGCATGGCGTGCGTTTTGGCTTGCCTGCAAATGAAGCCGGGTGGCAGCGTTTGCAACTGGCCTGTGCTGAATGGACGAGCCAGATATGAGCGTCAATGTCAGTCGCAACAATGAGAGTAAAAAGAGAGTAAAAAAGAGGATAACTACGTGAACTTATTTTTCTGTCGTTTTTTCGTATCGGGTATCGTCACTCTGTTGTTGTCAGCATCGGCGCAGGCGGCGATCAGTGTGACGGATGACCTTGGTCATACCGTCAGTTTAGCTAAACCTGCACAGCGCGTGATCAGCCTGTCACCGCATGTGACGGAATTGATCTTTGCTGCTGGCGCCGGTGACAAAATTATCGGTACAGTCAAATATAGCGATTATCCTGCGGCGGCAAAGGATATTCCACGCATAGGCGATAACCGACAGTTTGATCTGGAACGCATTATGGCGATGAAACCTGATTTGCTGGTGATCTGGATGCACGGTGCTTTTGAGCGCCAGTTGGAAGTGTTGAAACAATCGGGCGTGCCATTTTTTTTCAGCGATCCGCAAAAGCTGGAACAGATTCCCGACACCATCCTCAAACTCGGGAGTTTGCTTGGTACCGAAAAAGCAGCACAACTTTCGGCGAACGATTTCCGCCAGCAGTTGCAGCAACTGCGTGCGCAGTATCAGGGGAAGGCGAAAGTGCGGACGTTTTATCAGGTATGGCACAAGCCTTTGTATACGCTCAATGATAAGCATATTGTCAGCGATGCGATACGTGTTTGCGGCGGTGAAAATATTTTTGGCAAACTGAATGTGACCGCACCTGTCGTCAGCGTTGAAGCCGTGTTGCAGGAAAATCCGGAAGTGTTAATCAGTGCGGAAAGCCGCAATCAGGCTTCAAATGGTATCGATCAATGGAAAAGCATGACATCGTTGCTGGCCGCAAAAAACAATAATCTGGTACTGATTGATGGCGATCTGGTGAACCGATCCGGCCCGCGGATTATTGATGGCGCTAAAGCGATATGTGAAGCGCTAGAGCAAGCGCGGCAAAAACGCGAGAAATCTGCGACTTCACCACAAGGAAAAAAATGAATACCACCCCTTTGTTTGAGCGTATCGCCTGCTTATCTACCGAAGCTGTGGAAGTTTTATATGCGCTAGGCGCAGAAGATTGCATCGCAGGTATTTCTGGCTACACTACAAGACCAGCACGCGCCCGTGATGAGAAGCCCAAGGTCAGTGGTTTTTCCTCTGCACAGATTGAGCGGATACTGGCGGTGAAGCCCGATCTGGTGATTGCCTATTCTAATATGCAATCCGAGATTGTGCGCGAACTGATCAGCGCTGGTATTGAAGTCCATGCGTTCAATCAGCATCATGTTGCAGGTATTCTGCACATGATCAAAGTGTTAGCTGCACTGGTAGGGAAACAGGAGCAGGGTGCGCAGTTGATCGCAGAACTGCAGGCGCAAATCGATGTTATCCGCCATCAGGCAGCACAGTGGACGCACCGACCGAAGGTTTATTTTGAAGAGTGGAATGAGCCGCTGATGTCTGGTATCGGCTGGGTATCTGAGTTGATACAGATTGCCGGTGGTGACGATGTGTTTGCCGATCTGGCTGGTTTTCATAGTGCCAGACAGCGCATCATTGCTGACCCTGCCGAAGTGATCCGACGTGCGCCGGATATCATTATCGGCTCTTGGTGCGGAAAAAAATTCAGGCCCGACAGTGTGATCGCCCGTGAAGGCTGGGATGCGATTCCGGCTGTTCGTCATGGGCGGGTACTGGAAATCAAATCGGCAGACATACTCTCGCCGGGGCCTTCGGCAATCCTGCACGGACTTCTGCAATTGCATGTACTGATTGCGGAGTGGCAGGCCTCGCAACCTTTGTCTGTAACACGTTCGTCAGTCGCCCCGGAAGTCGCGGCTTAATTCCGTGGAAATGAACAGGACAGTTTTTTCCTTTTTTTATTTGCCTCGGTGTTTGCCGGAACCTTTTAAGAAAGCGTAGTCGCATGCAGATTTCTACTTTAATGGTACAGGGCACGACGTCGGATGCGGGCAAAAGTACGGTGGTTGCGGCGCTCTGTCGTTTGTTGCAACGAGACGGTGTGCGGGTGGCGCCGATGAAGCCGCAGAACATGGCGCTCAATAGCGCCGTGACGATTGATGGCGGCGAGATCGGGCGTGCCCAGGCTTTGCAGGCCATCGCCGCCGGTGTGCCTGCCCATACTGATATGAATCCTGTGTTGTTGAAACCCTCGTCCGATACCGGGGCGCAAGTCATCATTCATGGCAAGGTGCGCGCAGACATGGATGCGCGCGATTACCACCAGTACAAAACCATTGCGATGGGGGCTGTGCTGGAATCGTATCGGCGCCTGCAACATCAATACGATGCGATTATTGTTGAAGGCGCAGGCAGCCCCGCCGAGGTGAATCTACGTGATCGTGATATTGCCAATATGGGATTTGCGGAAGCGGTCGATTGCCCGGTGATACTGGTGGCGGATATTGATCGTGGCGGTGTCTTTGCCCATTTCATCGGTACGCTGGCGTGTTTATCTGAATCCGAGCAACAGCGCATTGTCGGCTTTGTGATTAATCGTTTTCGTGGCGATATCCGCTTGCTGGAACCAGGGCTGGAATGGCTGGAACAAAAGACTGGCAAACCTGTCCTCGCTGTCTTACCGTATCTGCATGGCTTACAGCTGGACGCCGAAGATGCGATACAACCAGCACAACAAAGTAGCGGAAAATTCCGCATCATCGTACCTGCGATACCGCGTATTTCCAATCACACGGATTTTGATGCCTTGCGCGCACATCCCGATGTTGATTTACAGTTTATCGGTCCTGATTATGCGATCCCGCCTGCTGATCTGATTATTTTGCCCGGCAGTAAAAATACCCGTGCCGATCTGGCATTTTTGCAGCAACAGGGATGGCAACAAGCGTTGGAAAAACATCTGCGTTACGGCGGCAAAGTGATAGGCATTTGCGGTGGCTATCAGATGTTGGGACAGATCATCAGCGATCCGCATGGTGTCGAAGGTACAGCAGGTGATTCGGATGGTCTTGGTTTGCTGGATATCACAACCGAGCTGACGCAGGAAAAACGTCTGCAACAGGTCAGTGGTCGCTGTGCTTTCGGGTTTGCCGCAGACGGCGCACCGGCGGCAGTGCAGGGCTATGAAATTCACATGGGGTTGACATACGCCAGCAATGAAACCTTGTCCGCATTTCACCTGAATGACGAGGACGAAGGCGCCCGCTCACCGGATGATCTGATACTCGGCACTTATCTGCATGGATTATTTGATCACCCTGAAGCTTGCAGCGCCTTGCTGCAATGGGCTGGTTTGCAAAGTGATGCAGTCGTTGATTTGTCTGCATTACGCGAACAGAGCATTGATCGCGTGGCAGATGCCTGCATACCGCTACTCGACGCTTTGCGCGCCTTATAGCCGGAAAGAGTGACGACCAAAGCTGTTGAAAGTGATTGTGAGTTTGTTGTCTTCATGCGCATAATGAGCATCTTACCTGTCGGTATTTATGTCGGCGGCATGCTCGCTTTTGCCGACACTTAATGACTTCTCACTCTACTACTCGCTCTCACTATCATGCCTTTACGATTACTGCGCCCACTTGTTCTGGCTTTACTTTTTTCGTCATCTGTCACGTATGCGGCAGATGCAAGGTTGTTTCAGTATTCGACGATAGATGCTTTGCTCGCCGGTGCGTATGACGGTAATATTTCTGTGGCTGAATTAGCCAGACACGGTGATTTTGGTATCGGTACATATAACCGTGTTGATGGCGAGATGATACTGATCGACGGCGTGTTCTACAAAGCAAAGGGCAACGGCAAAGTCGAAATCGTGCCACCGCAAGAACTTTCTCCGCTGGCGATTGTGACTTATTTTCAGCCGACGAAAGAAATCAGCCTGGCAGGTGTGGCGACACTGGCCGAACTGGAGTCACAGCTCGATGACAGTCTGAGTAATAAAAACGCTTTCTATGCGATACGCATTCAAGGAAATTTTGCGGAGATGACCACGCGCGCCATCGATCCGCAAAAGAAACCTTACAAACCTTTGGCTGAAGTCACTAAGACTCAATCAGTTTTTAAACTTGGCAGCACCTCAGGGCAATTGGTAGGATTTCGCAGCCCTGCATTTGTTAAAGGCTTTAATGTGCCGGGTTATCACTGGCATTATTTGTCTGATGATGTCAGTCATGGCGGACATGTACTTTCCTTGCAGCTGACGGCAGGCAAGGTAAAAATCGCCACGATTTCTACGGTTGAATTACAGGTGCCGGATACTGAAGGTTTCATTCATGCCGATCAGTCAAAAGACCGGGCACAGGAATTACACGCAGTCGAAAAAATCCGGGAGTAAAACATCGTGTTTTGATCTGACGATACCTTTGGGTGCAAAAGTTAATACCTTGTGTTTCATGCAATGGATCAGACTGAATTGCATTACACTCATTTTTTCTTTTGCCCAGGGTAAGCAATGCGTAAATTATCTGTATGGATGACGGGAGTCTGTGTCGGGTCTGTTATAGCATCGGCGCAGGCGTCGGAGCCTGCGACAAATCCTGATGAAGTCGCGGCATCATCGGTGCAGATTTCAGCAACCCGCGACCCGGAATTGAAATCTTACCGGCAATTACTTAAGGGTTTAAACGCTTACGAATCTTACCTGTCAAAAGCCCCCGATTCTGTCTTTCGTTTCCAGTTAATTCCTCAGAAGCCGGATGTCAGTCTGCATGATGTCGGCTTGCGTATCGTCAGCGACGACAGTTCGATACAGATTCCTGTCGCGAACGATGGCGGTTTCACCTTGCCGCGTGATAAAAAAGCGGAAGCCGATAATGCAGATTTACTGATGAATCAGAAGAAGGGGAGCTTTCGCTGGCGGCCGGAAGTTCGTAGTACCGGATTGGTTGCCAACACGCGCCGCCTTGGCGACCTGCGTCTGGAGTGTGAAATACGCTGGGCAGTCGAATATGATGAGTTGCCATTCCTGCGGCGGAATATGTTTCGTGCGGCTGGCGGCCCATGTCATTCATCGATGATCACGGTCATTTATTTCTCACCGTTTAAAAGCAGTGCTGTCACACTAGTCTCCGGCGAGCGCAAGATGGCGCTGACATTGCTTGCTGATGGTCTGCGTTATTCACCACCATTGCATGAGCAGAGTTGGAATGATGACGCTGTAATTGTGTTTGAACCCGTCGCCCGGCAATGAACTGCCTTCAGCGACAGGTATAGACGGTGTTGACGATCAAGGAGCCGCTTCTTTTCTGTTTAATTAATCGGCGTAGCTGACGATGACGCTAAACTTTGCGAAGGAAAGATGGGCGGTCAGTGCATTGAATAAATTGCTGGCGGCGCTTACTTTTTAGCGCCGTCTTTTGGTTTCCAATCGTCTGCCAGCGCTTGTGCTTCCGCGATCTGATCTTTACTCATTTTTTTTGCGACATAGTCGCGATAGAGCACCGCGTCATCGTAGTCTCCGGCGAGCGTCAGCCATTTATAGGCTTCCGTCAGATCAATGCGAAGACCTTTTCCCTTGAAGTACATGAGGCCGAGCTGGTATTGTGCACTGGCATTATTTTGCTCGGCGGCGAGTTCAAACAGTTCGCGGGCTTTTGTGTAATTGAGCGGCGCGCCCTGGCCATTCACATATAAAACACCAAGGCTGTATTGTGCGTCGGCGTAACCGAGTTCTGCTGCTTTTGTGAACCAGATCACAGCGGTCTTGTAGTCTGGTGCAACGCCTTTGGCTTTTGCATACATACGTGCCAGATTGACTTGCGCCCGGACATTATTTTGTTCCGCAGATTGCTGAAACAGTGCGCGTGCTTTTTGATAGTCTTGCTCTATACCTCCGCCGTTCAGATACATCAGTCCAAGGTTAAATTGGGCATCCGCGTTGCCTTTGTTTGCTGCGGACTGAAAAGACTTCGCGGCTTCGGTAAATTCCTGTTGCTCGTACAAAGCGACACCATCCTCGAAATCACCGGCACAGACACTTTGCAATGTGAATCCTGACAGCGTGATGACGGAGAGTGCAACGAGGTGCTTGAAAGGGCGCGAATTCATATACAAGCCTTGAGATAACGGAAAAAAATAGCGGATAAGGGATGGACTATTTTAGTCGCTTCATAGGGCCTGTTAACATTTAAATTACGTGTGCGAAAGGGGTAAAACAGTTGCAGAGCTAGGCGCAGCCCGCGCCGCAGTGTGATCACTGTCAGCGGGATGCAACAACGCCATGCGGCTGTTTTACCCCTTTCCCTCTGGGTTCAGCCAAAACGCGCGCTTGACTGCGTTGCGCGTCTTGTCAGGGGCACCAGCCCTGACTGCACCGCACGTCTTGCCAGCCCACGTTTTGGTTCGAACGCATCTCGCAATTTAAATGTTAACAGGCCCTGGCTTTGCGACCGGATTTAAAAATCCTTCACATAACCAGAATTCAGCCCGCCGTTTCTGTGCTGACCTTATCCCAGTCATTTTCATCATCGTATCGAATCAACCAGTTCACCACTTTGTGCCATTCATGTACGGCCACGGCATCCAGGCGGCCCGGGGTTGGCTTGCCAGTGATGTGGGCGTGGCGTACTGCCCAGTGCATGCGATACAGCAGATCAGCCCAGTCAAGCAATACGGACTTTGAACGCAGATGGATTTGTGATCGCAGACTGTCCGGGTGACTGGTAATTTGTTGCCACAATGGTTCTGCGATCGCCTCTTTATAACAACCATCAGGCATACCTATGGTTTTTTGTATGCCGCAACACCACGCCAGAAAATGCAATGCGTCTGCGGATAACGCCGGGGCTGACATCGCGGGATCAACTGTATGCTCCCGCATCAGTTGGCGTTCACCTTCGGAAAAATACGAATCGAGCTGCTGCGTGCGAATGACATCGATTACATCCGCCCTTTGTGATGTTTGTTGTAATTGCCAGATGGCAGTCAGTGCGACCAGACGTTGAAAAACTTCGTCATTGCTGCGCAGTTGAATTTCATCTTCACTCTCGATGAGCGGTAATTGCAGATTGATACGTATGCCACGTTTGTGCAGCGTCAGTTCTGACAACTCTTTACGCAGTTCCGGAGATTTCATAACAGACAGAGATAAAAAAGGTCTGAGATTGTAACAGTGGCGGGCGGATATTCCTCATCTTGCTCTCCGGATGAAATCAATTTTCATCAAACTGGACGCCGGAAATCAGCATGTCATCCATGATTTGCGACTGAATACTCAAATTTATGGAAGCAGAAAAATGGGTGAGATTAAACGTTATCAGATCTAATTTGATCTGATAAGACCTCTGTCAGCGGATTGTTATAGCCTATCAAAAGGCGAGTGCTTCTTCTTGTATCTCCGGCTTTACGCAGTGACTCAGTTGCTCAATCACATTGTCGACGCTGATGGCATCGACCCAGTCATGACGGTGAGTCGAAGTAATCACTTTGCTGTGAATCTGATCGAACGGCGCCCATTCAGGATTTTTTTGACGCATCAGCGCAATCACGGGCACATGCACTGCATTGGCAAGGTGCATCACGGCGGTTTCAACAGAAATGATTAAGTCGCACCAACTCAGCATTGCAGGTAGTTGAAAGAAATTTTCCTGCGCTGAGAAAAACTGGGTATTTTTCAGATTGTATTCTTTTAAGGTTGCCTGAGTCTGTGCCAGCTTTTCTGGCGGCGCGCTGACGACGAAACATGCACCACGCCAGACTTTCATTGCTTGCATGGCTTTAATTAATTCGGCGACTTTTGCCAGCGGCCAGCAACGCTTATTAATCTTGGCAAACGGATTAATGAATACCACTTTGCATTTGGTTTTATCGAAGCCCCATTCTTCCAATTGCAAGCGCGCTTGCTGCAGCCACTGTTTTGGAATGTTCACATACGGGAATAAGTCGTCTTCTTTGCTCTCGATTCCAAACGCCTGGTTAAACCAGTCTGCATAGATCGTGCTGATGTGCACTTGCTGACCTTGAAAGCGATTCTCCTGAATCGCGGCATCTAATTTTTTGTAGGCCACAAGATGATGCAGCTTCAACAGGCTGACCGGTTGTTTGATTCCAGCGATATACCCTTGCGGACTGAGTTTGCGCGCCAGCGAAGCATAGTGCTGAGGACGCAGAATGGAGAGTGAAACAACGATGGGATATTCCTCATTTTTCGCTTCCTGAATACTTTCTGCCAGCAATGCCGGGTTGTAAGTACGGCGATAAACCTTGCTGAACAAATCACAGTCGCTGACCCAGTCATACAGCGCATATTTTTCCAGAAATGGCCATTGGCGTTCATCGCGGGTGCGGCGTAACTCATCCACCCACAAATGCATTTCGATATGCGGATATGCCTGTGAAAATGCCTTAAAAGAATTTTGTAAATAGCTGAAGTCGCCGATAGCGAGCGGCGCGACGAATAATATTTTTTTTGTTTTTTTGAGTAAATCAGCGGGAATTTGTTGCGTGGACATGAAAGGGTGGTGCTTTTCAGAAGATGGAATTGTACTGGCTTGGTTACAGTTTGACACAGATACGGAAATTTGGTTCCGTTGCTGACAGGAAAACATATTCGCGATTGTGCTTAAACAGTGAAGCATCTAATGCGAAATGGAATTCCATAGTGTGAAATTATTACTGTAATTGCGACGGATATTTTATCTCATTTTCTGAAAATGTATTTCATATAGCAAAAATATGAATTTAACTTATTGAATATAAAAGAAAAAAATTAAGTTATATGTCTTATATAAGAGTTGGCTTGGTTTCCGAAATGGTCTATCATTAACCCATACAGTTTTGCTTCAACCTGCTGTTTTACCGGTTCGATTCTGAACAGATAGGGCGGCACACGATATTGCTTCGTTATTGCTTCGTTAATTTTTTTACCTCTCTAGGAGATTCACATGTCACAGTATCAAGACGACATCAAAGCCGTTGCCGGACTCAAAGACAAACAAGGTAGTGCCTGGAACGCGATCAACCCTGAATCCGCTGCACGTATGCGTGCTCAGAACAAATTCAAAACTGGCCTGGATATCGCACGCTACACTGCGAAAATCATGCGTCAGGATATGGCTAATTACGATGCCGATCCTTCCAAATACACTCAGTCTCTGGGTTGCTGGCACGGTTTCATCGGTCAACAGAAGATGATTTCTATCAAGAAGCACTTCAACAGCACTGATCGCCGTTACTTGTATCTGTCTGGCTGGATGGTTGCTGCATTGCGTTCTGAATTCGGCCCATTGCCAGATCAGTCCATGCATGAAAAAACAGCGGTCTCAGATCTGATCAGAGAACTCTACACTTTCCTGCGTCAGGCTGATGCACGTGAACTGGGCGGTTTGTTCCGTCAACTCGATGCTGCTGAAGGCGCTGCTAAACAAGCGATTCAAGACCAGATCGATAACCATGTTACTCACGTAGTACCTATCATCGCTGATATCGATGCAGGTTTCGGTAATGCTGAAGCGACTTATCTGCTGGCGAAACAGTTCATTGAAGCCGGTGCATGCTGTATCCAGGTTGAAAATCAGGTTTCGGATGAAAAACAATGCGGTCACCAGGATGGTAAAGTTACCGTTCCTCATGAAGACTTCCTCGCGAAGATCCGTGCGATCCGTTACGCATTCCTGGAACTCGGCGTGGATGACGGCATTATCGTTGCACGTACTGACTCTCTGGGCGCTGGTCTGACGAAACAAATCGCTGTGACACGTGAACCTGGCGATCTGGGCGACAAATACAACTCCTTCCTTGACGTTGAAGAAGTATCAACAGACTCCATGGCAAATGGTGACGTTGTGATCAAACGTGATGGCAAACTGCTGCGTCCTAAACGTCTGCCAAGTAACTTGTTCCAGTTCCGTGCCGGTACAGGTGAAGAGCGTTGCGTACTCGATTGCATCACATCTCTGCAAAACGGCGCAGACTTATTGTGGATCGAAACTGAAAAACCACATATCGCTCAGATCGGCGGCATGGTCAGCGAAATCCGTAAAGTGATTCCAAATGCGAAACTGGTTTACAACAACAGCCCATCGTTCAACTGGACACTGAATTTCCGTCAACAAGTATTTGACAGCATGCAAGCGGCAGGCAAAGACGTATCCGCCTACGATCGCGCTAAGCTGATGAGCGTTGACTATGACAATACAGAATTGGCGATCACTGCTGATGAAAAAATCCGTACATTCCAGGCTGATGCAGCCCGCGAAGCAGGTATTTTCCATCACCTGATCACTTTGCCGACTTACCATACTGCTGCTTTGTCCACTGACAATCTGGCTAAAGAATACTTCGGCGACCAAGGTATGCTGGGTTATGTTGTTGGCGTTCAGCGTAAAGAAATCCGTCAGGGTATCGCTTGCGTCAAACATCAGAACATGTCCGGTTCCGACATCGGTGATGATCACAAAGATTATTTCAGCGGTGAAGCTGCATTGAAGGCAGCTGGTAAAGACAACACAATGAATCAGTTCTGATAAAACTGCATGGTGAGCCTCAGGCTCACCATGTTCATAAAATAAACCCTGAAAATTGCTTGGCAGTTTTCAGGGTTTTTCTATGGAAAATCGATATCTGACGTGGGTATTCGCGTTCTAAACGCAAACACTGATGCCAGCGTCAATGCAGACGTCAGATGACCGCTTAATGTAACGGTGCTCTGTCAGGTGCGACGAATGCCAGACCTTCTTCAAAGGAGCGTAGCACCATATCGACATGTTTATTCACCACCGATTGTTCTGCCAGATTTTCTTCAGCGAAAAGACGAATCGTCACAATCAACGCATGTGGAAGATTGCTGCGTAGCTCCTGCACGATGGGTATCCATTCCGTCAGAGTGGAAGCCAGCGGGTAGGTGATAAATACCGTAGATACGATATTTGCGCCATCTGCCCCCGGATCTTCCTGATGGTCGCCAAAAGAAAAGCTACGCGCATCGATGTTCACTTCCCGTAGTGCCATTACGAACAGCTCGCTCAGCAAGTCATCGCGTTCGCTTTCAAAGCCTGCACATAAAACGACCGAGCGGGATGGTACATTCAGGGAGCCTTGCCAGCGACCCAGGCGTTTTTTGCGCATCTGACGTAAATGCGCACCGACATTCGCATCCAGCACGGAAACTGAATGTCGCTTGCGATTTTTATTGTCGCCATAGGAGCCCTGACTGACTGTTTCCGCGAGTGTGGCAATCGTTGCGCGAATTTTATTTTGCTGTGTTTTCTCCAGCAATCCATTTTCAAAATCATGTGCTCCAAGAGACAGTCCTGGAATCAGGATGTGATCACAATATTTGGCAAAACTGAATTTACGCAAAAACACTTGCGCATCGGTCACGATGGCATCGGTATCTGCGGCCAGTAAGCGATGGAAAAAACGGTGTGCCTCATCCACGTTCGGCGTGTCCGCAAATAATATCGTGATCGGTTCCAGCGCGCTGACATGACGCCCGGCAACGACCAGACATAAAGTCAGCGGCGTTGACAGCAGCAGACCAATCGGCCCCCACAGCGCACCCCAGAACAAGGCCGATACCATCACGGCGAGCGGTGATAGTCCAGAACTGTGCCCATACACTTTGGGCTCCACCCAGTTCGCGACCAACACTTCGGTCGCACCGAAAAAGGACATGCAGACGATCGCCAGAGTCCAGCCGGGATCAATCGCTGCGACGAACAACGTAATCATGCCTCCCGCAATCAATGCACCCAGATATGGAATAAAACGTAATAAGCCACTTAAGGTGCCGAACAGAAATGCATGCGGCACGCCCACCGCCCATAAGGCGATGGAGACGATGATCGCGAATGCGGTGTTGACCAGAAATTGCGAAAAGAAAAAGCGCGAGACGCCTTCCGTTGCGTCCCCCAACGCCTTGATCGTGCGGCCAACTTCGCTTTGCCCTGTCAGACGTATTGCCCGATCACGCAAAGATTCATGATCAAGCAGAATAAATATCAGCAATACAAAAACCAGAAACGCCTCGCCGACCGGCCCGGAAATGGATGACAGCAAACGCGTGATCGTTTCAGTCGTGCTTGGTTGCGGTGTGCGAATGACGACCGGAACTGGTTGGCTTTGTCCTGCAGGTAAAACCCTTTCATTTGGTGTTGCCGGTTCTGCCGCCGGGAAATTATTCGATGACACGGCCTTCATTTCCGCCTCGATGTGCGCAAATGGCCGCTCAGTGATCTGCCTCACCATTGCCAGCTTGGATTGAATCGCCGCGCGATATTGCGGAATTTCAGTCGTCACGCTGACTAACTGCGAGGCCAGAATCACACCGATGCCAACGAGGCCCGCAGCGACGAAAAGTACCGCACTGAAGGTAGCAGTGATACGCCCCAGTCCGAATCGTCGCAGGCTGCGTATCAGCGGTGCGATGATCAGGCTCAGTATCGATGCCAGTACGATAGGTTCCAACACCTCTCGTCCAAAATGCAGCAGAGCCAGAACGCAAATAAGACTGACCAGTGACGTCGCGGTTGAGCGTGCAACAGAAGGGGAATTAGGCATGTGTAAATCCGGAAGAGGCAATCGTAAAACGGTAAGGCTGCGAAACAGCGATTATATTTAAAGCGGCACTGAATGGTGCAGCATTATCAGTGTGACATAAAAATTTGTTGCACTGACAGGCGCTTGCGGCGCAATCTGCCGCGAGAGATAAATGATGACGAACGACGATGAATGGATACGAACGAGATATGGGCGGTGAATATGGGCGATGATATAAGTCGAGCCCGAACGCCCGAAGACTGATCACGTCATATTATCGAGGCGCTTGGCGACCGCGACCAGCCATTGACGGATAACGGTTTCGTCTTCCGCACAAACGTCGGCCAGTAACTCTTTTTCAGCGGCACTGACGGCTGCTTTGCAGTGTTTTAGTAAACGCCGGCCAGCAGGGGTCATCTGAATAATTTGTATCCGTCCATGTTCTGCATGCGGTGTTCGAGAAACGATTTCTGCCCGCTCCAGATTACCGATAATCACACTCATTGTTTGCGGTGTCAGTAACGAGAGCCGCGCGAGCTCGGCACCAGACGCATCGGGATATGCCGCCAGCATCGTCAGCACCGAAAACTGAGGCAGCGTCACGCCCATGTCTTGTAAGGTTTTTTCCATTCTGATTCTGTGAGCCGCATGTGCCTGCCTGAGCAGGTAACCAATGTGGCCGTCTTCACCGCGTTTGCCTTCGCCTATTGCGGGAATGGATGTGCTGTGCAGTCGCGTCTTGCGCATGATGTTAGAATTCGTATATTATTGTTCGAATTCTTATATTAACTCTTTTGCTCCCGATATGACAACACTAATGCAGCGTGGATTTGACTGGCCATCCTATGAAAAAACAGCGCCGGGCGTGATCGCGGCGCTGAGCCAGTTGGGTAAAGCTATTGATGAATCCGGCTTGGAAAAATCGCTGACGGAACTCATCAAACTACGAGCCTCACAGATGAATGGCTGCGCATTCTGCCTGCAGTTTCATTTAAATCTGGCGCGCAAAATACAACTGCCTCAGCAAAAAATTGATTTACTGGCGGCCTGGCGGGATACGGAAATTTATTCTGTCCGTGAGCGTGCCGCACTGGCGTGGACGGAAGCGCTGACTTTGATGTCGCAACAACACATCGCAACGGAGGTGTATGTGGAATTGGTTGCCTCGTTCAGCCCGACCGAAATCGCTTTTCTGACTGCCGCGATCGGTGCCATTAATGCGTGGAATCGCATCGCTGGCGCTTTGCAGTTTACGCCGCCTTTTCCTGCCAGTTCAGTGGCGCGTTAATTTTAGGATTTTAAGAAATTTGAGAAAATGTCTGCGCATTTCTCGCCACTGTTTGCATCAGATGCGCTCACTGTGGAATGAGACTGTCGCCAGATTGATCGTGCTGTGAAATACTCACGCACTTCATCAGCGTCTGGCGCTGCTGACCATCGGTCAGCGTGCCGCAGCCACAGCAAGAATCAGTGCAGCTAAGCTTTCGCCATCAAGGAGTCACAGTGAAATGAATATACGCCCTATGCAAAAATATCTTGGAAGTTGCCACTGCGGTGCCGTGCGCTTTCAGATCGAAACGGATTTTCCGGAGTTGACGATGTGTGATTGCAGCATCTGCCGCCGTAAAAATGCGCTGATGGTCAAGGTGCATGAAAGTCAATTTCAATTGCTGGCGGGCGAAGAGTCGCTCACCGAGTATCAGTTTCACACCAAAACCGCGCGGCACTTCTTTTGCAAAGTCTGTGGCATCTATCCATTCCATCGCAAGCGGGTGACGCCAGACAACCTCGGCATCAACGTCCACTGCCTCGACGGCTTTGACCCAGCCAGCATCCCCGTGCGTCAGGCGGTCGGCGCCGCCATGTTGTAAGCCCTGCGCACATCTGCGGCACCGCTACGCACGTAGTTTTGCCATATCGCATCCATGTCCCGCGGCCAAATCCATAGCGCAGGCATCGTAAAACGCCTGCGACATGCTTTTTTTTGTGCTTAGCGCGTCTGAAAATACTGGGGGGAGTATATTTAAAGCCCCTTATTTTCTGCTGAGAATAAGGCATTTTTGGCACATACTCCCCTATTTTTATAAAAAAAGGGAATTTCGCCGTAATTATCTGCGACACGTGCTCTGGACTGAGGTGAGCGGTACGCGACAATTCTGTCATCGAAAATTTAACGCAGACGGACTGGTAAGGATATCTCTTAACCGTACCGCTTTTCATTCAGGAAGGCGGTCAGATGCTCGCAAAATACTATGTCGGCGACTTGCCCTGCGCCTTTTTGAACATCGTAATCAACGCGTTAACCGATGCGTATCCCAGATGTCCGGTGATCGCTTGTACCAGCCGTCCTTCAGCCTTCTGACTTAATGCAATTATCAGCTGCTGACGCCATCGTCCGAAGCTCAGGCAGGTCTCTCGTTCAATGAGCCTGCCGAGCGAGCGTTCATTAGTCGCAAGGCGATCAGCCCATTGACTGAGCTTGGAACGGTTACGTGGATGGGCATCAACGTATCGACAATTTTCCTGATTTTTTTTGTTGTCCGATGTTGGCAGATGCAGTTTTTCGATGATCGACTTTTCCAGTTGTTCCAACAACACAGCTGTCATCCTTGCCGATAGTGCTTAAGACAGGAATGCTTTTCCCGCAAGCACTTCGAAATAACTCTTGGTCTTTTGCTTGTTCACTGTTGTCCTCAGATCGTCAAATCTTCCGTACATATTGGAGTTGGCTACAGTGACATGCGTGTTTAAAAGCGCTGAAAACTTTACCTATGCCTAATTCTTACCCTTGCCATAGATTTTTTATTAGCGAAGCCTTTTTCAGTAGCAGATATGTTGGGTCGAGGACCGTTTTCATGACAGCTTTTTGGAAATTCAATTGGCCGGTAAGAGGGGTTATATTTTTAGTCTATTCTCGCGTTACCCTGAACAGTTAGCACATTTCGTGTAGTTACTTTTTTACGAAAATCAATTTTTATACAACGATTTGATTTAATAAAAAATAAACTAAAAGTATTATTGTTATAATATTTACTTGCTCTGAATCACTCCTTCTAAAACCCGCAAAAATTGAGTATTTTCTATGTTGTACCTGCGCATCCCTTTTTTACATGGAGTTCTTTTGAAAACCAAAAATGTCAAATTGAAAACGCTGCTGCTTTGGATTATCCAGACATCCTTGGTCGTATTTTTCTGTACTGCATGTGGGGGGGGCGGTGCCCCAGCGGTCACGCCACCATTGATTGGTACGCAACCAGTCAACCTGTCTGTTTATGTTGGTAGAACGGCAAATTTTTCTGTTGTCGCTAGTGGAACCGCGCCGTTAAGTTATCAATGGAAGCGAGATGGGATTGATATTCCGGGCGCGACAACAGCAAACTACGTATTGACTAATGCTCAACTTTTAGATAACGGAAGTATATGGACCGTTGTCGTAAGCAATAAAGCGGGAAGTGTGACTAGTGCGGCAGCAACTCTGAAAGTGAGTACGCCAATACCCGGAATTAGTTTATTTGCCGGGAGGCTACCAGGGCTTGATGGGCAAGGTGCCGCTGCTTCTTTCTCGGATCCATCGGGAATAACGGTCGATCTGGCAGGGAACATCTATGTGGCGGATTTTGCTAACCATACTATTCGCAAAATCACGCCTTCAGGGTTTGTTACAACGCTGGCTGGAACTGCTGCGAACAGCGGTTTCGCCGATGGTCAAGGTTCTGCTGCAAGTTTTTCTTACCCCGAAGGTATATGTGTCGACGTGAATGGCAATCTTTATGTTATTGATTCTGGTTTAAACACTATTCGCAAGATCACCCCTTCAGGATTTGTTACAACCATTAGGAGACGTGAGGGTGTCGGAGAGGCGGCAGATGGCTCGGTTAGTGATGCTCGCTTTCACTATTCAACGGGAATTGCTGTTGATGCTTCTGGCAATCTTTATCTTGGTGACGAGACCACTATTCGTAAAATATCACCGTCAGGTTATGTCTCTATTCTTGCTGGTACACCCGATGTCACTGGCTCGGCAGATGGGCAAGGGGCGGCAGCCAGGTTTAAAGAACCTCGGGGAATAGCGTTAGACTCCAATGGCAATATTTATGTGGCCGATACCGGCAATCGCAGCATCCGTAAAATTTCACCTACGGGGTATGTCACTACTTTGGCTGGCAATGCTGACATCATCGGGGCTTCGGATGGCATTGGAGCGTCTGCCTCGTTTTCCCACCCAATTGGAATAGCGGTGGATGTATCTGGAAATGTTTTCGTAAGTGATCGAGGTGCCATTCGAAAAATTAATAATAGTGGCGTGGTATCAACGTTCGCGGGAACTTCAGACGTCTTTGGTTCAAAAGATGGCCTGGGTGCTGCTGCTAGTTTTTCGCACTTGGGTCCGGTAGCGCTAGATGCTTCCGGTAATCTTTATGTTAGTGATTCTAACAACACTATACGCAAAATTTCCACGTCTGGATTTGTTACGACGTTGGCTGGAACTGTAAAAATCGACGACGACGTCGATGGTGAGGGGGGGGGCAGCGCAGTTTTTGGGCTTAGAGCATTTGGCGATTGACTCCAGTGACAATCTTTATACGGTTACTGCTCCATATGCGAAACCGAGTTCTCTTCGAAGAATAAGTTCAACCGGTGTCGTTACTACATTGATCAAAGATTTCGGAGACAAATTTGGTGCTGGTATTGTTTTGGACCCTCTCCATAACATTTATATTAATTACACTGGAGCCTACTGCGGACATTTTTGCGTGCTGCCGTGGGGTGTTATGAAGATCGATTCTTCTGGCGTAATGACTTTTCCTTTCTCTTACATGAAGTATCTTGCCGCAGATAGGATGGGCAATTCTTATGTTGCGGATGGCACTGTGATTAAAAAGTTTTCTCCAGATGGTTCCGTAATTGTTCTAGCTGGAACCTCTGGCGTAAAAGGTTTCGCTGATGGACCAGGCAATATGGCAAGCTTCTACAAGATATCTAAAGGTGCGTTGGATGCTTTTGGTAATCTCTATGTGGTCGACGGTGGTGAGAATATTATTCGCAAAATTTCAGCATCCGGAGTCGTCACGACTTTGGCGGGAGGAGTTGTTGTCGGCAGTGTGGTTGATGGATTTGGTACCTCCGCCGGATTTAAGTTTATTAAAGGCATCGCGGTTGATGCATCTGGGAATATCTACGTCACTGACATAGACACTATTCGGAAGATTACACCTGCCGGACTTGTGACAACAATTGTTGGCAAGTTAGGAACAGACCTAAATATTCTGGGCTCGCTACCGGGGGGGCTTAGTGACCCAAGGGGGTTGGCAATTGATTCATACGGTGTAATTTTCGTATGCTCCGGAGGAGTCATTTTGAAAATTCAACTTTAATTGAAAGCGCGTTTAACGACAAAGAGAACAGGTATTTGGGTCTGAGTA
Organism: Undibacterium sp. FT79W; assembly: GCF_014284215.1. Classification (NCBI taxonomy): domain Bacteria; kingdom Pseudomonadati; phylum Pseudomonadota; class Betaproteobacteria; order Burkholderiales; family Oxalobacteraceae; genus Undibacterium; species Undibacterium sp. FT79W. The sequence goes on from NZ_JACOGB010000001.1 coordinate 711,529, forward strand.
TTGACCTTAATATTCCGAGATCATATCGGGCTACCCACTTTGGGTCTGTTTTCATCGATCATGTCTGCCAATTATGTGACGTTACGCACACATTAAAAACCATATGAATTTGACTCTGCTAAAGGCAGCCTCTTTTCAGTTAACGACCAAGGTTGATCGAAGAGGGGCCAGAGTTTTAGACGCAGCGAGTTTCCGAAGCAGCATACATATTGTGTTGCTTGTTATAGCGCTACCCAATGCCTCTGCCAACATTGCACAGCATTAAAATTTTTTGGACGGATAACACAAAAATAAAATTCTGAGAAAGGGTATCCCTTGAAAATTTTTTTTAAGCGAGCTGTTTCTCTTTCCTACCCCTCCAATGTTGTAGGTAAGGCGGAAGTAGAAAATACCGTGTCTAGACTGAACGAGATGTGATGAGAGCTACAAGAGTAGGTATCCCATAAAAAGTGAGGCACCTGTGTGTGGCACCGGCCACCTGGAGAAAAGAGAAAAGCCCTTGATAAATCAAGGGCTTATATATCTTTGGAAGGGGGCGGTCGAATCATCCTCTGAAACCCGCATGAATAAACGATCTAAAATTTTAGAAAATGCCACATGGATGCACCCATGGATGCAAAAATATTTTCTTACTTTATTTGTTGTAATTAATGCACATACGATCTAAACCCCTAGGGGGTAGTTTTCTCTCTCCATAAATTCATAGTTAAGCTAACGGTTTCCGCCTGTGCTTTTTTAGACTTTTGACCCACCCCACCATATCCAAACTTATACCCCCCTTGTATCTACGCAAACTAGGCACAATTCGGGGTCATGGCACCCGCGTATCTATCAGGTGAAAAAGGACCCATGAATTTTTTAGGTAAGGGACTTAACCGATTTAACCTGCTGCCGGTTAATTTAACTATGTTTTGACATGTGCGGCTAAGTTATCGGCGGGGTTTGAACTACCCCCATTATGAAACGCTCATTAAGGAACCGTTCGTACCAGCAAGTTAAAAAAGGAAGGAAGTACACAGCCGCCAAACATCTGGGCAAAACTCGGGGTCTTCGCGCCCACAGTCTTTAAAACAAAAAAAGAACCTAAGAATTCTTTACGCCCATATTGGATAGGCGCATATAGTCTAGCATCGTTTTTGTTAATGGATTCCAGAAAGGCTGGCAATTCATCTGGCGCAATGGCGGCAAAGTGTCCGGCCTTCACTGGTTTAAGTACGTCTTTCAGGTCGGCGGCGGGGTTCCGGTTCTCAATGCCGTGCTGATTCGCATAGCTGAATACTCGGGCGCATGTCGCCTTCAAGCGGTGCGCGACTTCACCAGCGCCGCGCTCTTCAATCTTGCGCAAGGCCGCAATCATTTGCTTGTGCGTTACTTCGCTGATAGGGAGTTTGCCTATCTCTGGAAAGATATCTTTCTCCAGCCGGTTAATGGTGTCCTTGGCGGTGGCCGCACTCCATGCGCTCAGACGGGTGCTATGCCATTCACGGGCAATTTTCTCAAAGGTGTGGGCGGCAGATTCAGCGGCAAGCTGCTTTTTTTCGTCGCGCTCGGCGGCGGGGTCGATACCATCTTTCAGCAACTTAGATGCAGCCAGACACTTAGCCCTTGCCTCGGCCAGACCGATCAGCGGGTACCGTCACGACCTATCTAGGATTTAATTATCTGCAAAATCTGAATCCAGCCGCCGCCTATACCGCAACCTATACTGACAATGGGGTTGGTGTTGCAGGGACTTTGAGCTTTGGCACTCCCGCAGTGAGTGTGACGATGACACCCAATGCCAATGCCAATGGTGACGGTGGAATTGCTTACGGTTCTCCTGTGACGGCTGGCGTTGCCATTGCCAGCAATTCAAAGGATAGCAATTTGCCTGCGGTCGCTATGATTTGCCAAAATATTTCGGGATCGAGTTCAACCAAATCCACGGATGTGCTGGTCACAAGCACTGCCACACAAATTACCTCGGCAAGCGGTCTTGCGAATCAAACCTTTACTTTCTTCCGTGAAGACTGTTCGCAAGGTGGAACGAATCCGCCAACAACAAGCGGGAATGCCTTGGTATTTGACGCAAACGGCAATGTTACTGTAACGGGAACCGCGACGATTTCTTCGCCAACAATTTCAGCGAGTACATTTACTCTGGCTTTGAACGGGCAAGCTATCTATGACGCAACGGCAGGTAAATATACCGTGTTTAATGCCTTTAGTTTTGTTAAACCGAACGGTTCAACAGGCTATGCGGTTATTGAGCATGATGCGCCGGCATTAAGTGGTATGACTAAGGGTGTGATTTCTGTCTGGTCTCAGCAATAAAGTTGTATAGAAAAGCTCAAATTACTCGGACTGCCACTCTGAAGTTGCACAAGATGTAAGTGTAAGAAAAGTCGTGCTCAAGAAGGAGAAACAACCCGGCTGCCGGTGACCACCAAGCCGCTGGCAGCAGCTAGAAATAACGACGACGCTATGCTGGAACAAGCTCAAGCTCAAAACTTAACGGTGCAAATTGAACCCGCTTGAATTCCACATGTTTCCATTCTGCGCCACCTAAAATACGCTTTACGGTAGCGATGTCATGAGTAGACGCATTGCAGCCAAAGACAATCTCGGCAATAGCCTCTTCAGAAAATTCGACAACTCCTGGTGCCGTTCTAACTAATCGATATTCTTTTTCATACGCCCAAGAATTGGATTTGCTAGAAAGGCTAGCTGCAATAATTCTATTTGTATAAAAATGATGGTGGTCAGTAATCAGACGCTGAGCTTTTTCTACCGTTAAATTTGGTTCGGAAAGCAGATCAGCAAGCTTTTTAGATTCTTGTTTGAAAAGGTCAATGAATGGGGGTGTCGCACAGTACTCAACATTAGAACCACCTAACAATCCATATTTTTTGTGGTTAGTAAGCATTTTATTAAAATAGTTTCTGTGGAATCCAATGCAAAATCCCAAATGAGCATTCCCATAGTGGGACCACATTAATGGGTCTTTTACGTTTTCCGAAAGAGAAAAGACTCCAGTCGTCTGCACAATTTTCTCGATGGATTCGTGCATATCTTCATCTAGGTTTTCACTAATAGAGCAAACTCTACGCCCTCGAAAGTTCAGCATAAGGTCTTTAGCAAAACCAGGTTTTTCACTGTCGATTGCAAATTGCAACTGCTTGCCGATCGTAAGACGGCAATCTAACGGATCATTAAGGCTAGCTGGTGCGGCAAAATATATTTCCCTATCGATCAATATCCGCAATCCAATCGAATTAAATGAGCGAAATTTATAAAGTACATTGTCGTTACTAACGTCTTTTGAACTTGATAACCCATTATTTGGGAAACCAAGAGATTTCGTTGATCCCATCAGTAGGTCAAAAGCCACGTCATTTTTTTCCACGATTTAAAACCTTGATTTTTTGCGGTTAGTCGTTTTTTTCTTGACAGTAAATTTTTACAGATATAGATACAATGCATTAATATTAACTCATAAATACGGAGCCGATATTTAATACTTTTTTAAGTAATCCATGTTACCGAAGCTATTAGAACGATCTGGTTATCTGACGGATTTCGACTCGTAACATTTATAGCTAATTAACTCAACCAGTTGGACAGCCCGGGCATTTCCATGTATCAAATTTTCAATTTTGGAATATGCTCCTGTTCCGCACCACCAGCTTCTCCACTACCTGATTTTTCAACGGCATAGTTCTTAATCACATTGCTATCATTGGCAATTTTCAAGGCAGGTCGGCAATCACGGATAACTTCAAGATTGGCTTTGCTCGGTTTGTAGCCAGTGATTTGTTCAGGACGAAATGCCCCTGATAAAACAGCCTCAAGAAATGCCTGTTCTTTGAAATGTTCGCTGCCAGTGAGGTGTAATCCCTCCCAGCCCTTTTCTTTGGCAAGCTTGATTGCTACTTTGATTTCTTCCTCTGTGCCGTTTTCGAATTTGATTTGACTGCCGTAGTCATAGATTTTTCCGCCACCGATCAGATTGAGTTGAAAGCAAATGCCAATGTCAGTTTCTATCTGATCTACGCCAGTGCATAGCCCGTCAAATATCTCCAGCAAGATTGGAATGTAGGTGCGACTGAAAATGGCTTCGCGGTATTTTCTGTGGTTCTTATAATCTGTCGCGTTCAAAAATAAATGCTTCGCTTTTTTCGCTTCGACAATCTCAGTTTTTAATTGACTGTCGCTGACGGGCTCGTGTTCCAATTTCAATTCAGCGATTGCTTTTTTCCATTGCTGCTTACTCATATTTTTCTCCTTGATTAAGTTGTTGAGTTCCTTTCGTTTTGAGGTGATTCCTTGTTTATCCATGGCATGAGAATTTGCGCCGACATGCACGGTCGGGATTTGGTCTAGTCCTTGGTCTTGCAAACTGCGGTGATCTATACGGGATTTACTGGAAGTGATAGATAATCGTCTGTTGCAATGTTTTGCCCACTGCTCACGCCATTCTTCCAATTGTTCTTTACTATTCCAGGCACGGTTCTTTTGTCCGAATCCGTCGTTCGTAATATTGATGTCGCGGGTAGTGAGCAAAATATGGGCATGCGGATTACCCTTCTTATTGTGAATGACGACATCCGCAATCATGCCTTTGCTGGTGAGCTGAGTATGCACAAATCGCTCCAGCAAAATAATGTGCTGTGACGGGCTTAATTCAATCGGCAAGGCGATCATTAGCCTGAACGACCACCCAGACATCCGGCGAATATTTGCAGGCTTTGAGATCGATACTGTGCCGATTAAATACACGGTCGGCGGCGGTGCAAAGAGTGTCGATAGAAACGAGGTGATTATTTATTCGTGGGACAGATCACGCGAGCCGGTTGGCTTGTTTTAATAATCTAAAGCTCCGATGTACTGGGATTTACTATTTATATGAAGCTGTTCAGTTATTGGTACATAATACTGATTAAAAATTCAGTATTATGCACTTATGAAAGCATACATTCTTCCCATGCGCCGTAACGGTATCGCGCTCCCAAAACGCCGCTTATTTGATCAATATAATCAAGGCCACTTTGGTGAGTTGTCGATGAGCACGACATCCGATCAAGGTCTGCATCGTGTCGTGCGGCTGGCTCGATTTGTTCGAGGAGTGTCGAAGTACACGCTGTTTGAACCGCAGATATTGTGGCTGGAAGGTGACAGGATGATGCTGTCTGGTTTTGAGCGAGTTGAAACTGAGCGGGGAGATGTGGAATATGCGCAGTCATGGCTGTGCATTTTGGGGGAGAATCCTGCTATTCCTGAATTGAACCGAGAGTAAAAAAAAGCCCGGATATACCGGGCTTTCCATGCTGTCATTTTGTTGTCATTCCGGAGCCTAAACTACCCTAAAACACCCCATTTAATGACGACAATAAAATCATAACTCATTGATTTTATTAGTATTTTTGGCGGAGAAGGGGGGATTCGAACCCCCGGTAGGGATAAACCTACGCACGCTTTCCAGGCGTGTGACTTAAACCACTCATCCACCTCTCCTGCTTTTCGCCAATGCCAGATCAGCGAAGCTCGCTATTCTAGCAAAGTATTGAGGCAGATGGAAGTATGTTTTTAATGTATTTGAAATATCATGCACCAAGCCACGGCAAATCATTGGCGCACCAACCCCCGACTGTTTTTCTGTGGCCATGCGCATCTCTGTCTCCTTCAAAGCCTTGCAGGATGTCAAAACATTGGGTGTAGCCGGTTTCGCTGGCGAGTTTTGCCGCATGACGTGAGCGCACACCTGAACGACACAGAAAAAGAATGACGGTATTTTTGTTTGTTGTAATGGTGGCGAGTTGCTGTAAGAAATCAGGGTTTTGCGCTCCGCCCGGATACAGGCTCCACTGCACTGCAAAATGTTGAGTGTCGTGAATCAAGACCTTACCAACCCAATCACGTTCGGCATTGGTGCGGACGTCAACGAGGATGCAATCTGGATTCGACTGCAATAGTTCAAAGGCCTCAATGGGAGTGACCGCTCCGGCATACGGAAGCGATTGTTCCTGTGCGCGTTGTCGGGCAGATGTGAGCGTAGTGTTGCTAGACATAGTTAATCCAGTGCGGGCAGTTTGTGGGGGCATTTTCATTGAATTATGCATGAAGCGACACGCGTATGCATCGCTTCAGTGTGGTTTGATTGGTGGTGCGTATAAAATTCAGTTGTTAGCAGGCTCTGCGTCTGAGATAGATAATTTGCATACAAATCAGTCGCCATATGAGTGCGCACACTGAGAGAGCACGCAATACTGGTGACAGCTTATGCTGTCGACAGCACACCTATTTCGCAGTGCACATTAATGGTGCAATCATTTGCACCTAAAAAGTGCAATCATTTTTTTCATATACTTATTTTGTTTTTTTTGGTGCATCACCAGAAGCTTATGATTCTTGATTTTGATTAAACGTTTTAAAAACAAAGTGTTAGCGATAATTTTCTGTCGTTGTGCGGATTCTGGAATATGGCATAGTTTCTGCTATTATTGTTCACGGAGTTGAGCGGTCAGATGATTATGCAGAAAGAAAATTAACGACAGGTTTCTTTTGTCAGGATGGCAGAACGAAGGCTCAGTAATCCCCGATTTATTTTTAGCGCTACTTGAGGAGTTTCACATGGCAATGACAGCTGCAGAAGTTTTGAAGATGGCGAAAGATAACGAAGTGAAATTCGTTGATTTTCGTTTCGCAGATACACGCGGTAAAGAACAGCACGTGACTGTGCCTGTTTCTCACTTCGATATCGATAAGTTCGAATCTGGCCATGCATTTGATGGCTCTTCTATTGCGGGCTGGAAAGGTATCGAAGCTTCTGACATGTTGTTGATGCCAGATCCAAACACAGCGAATATCGATCCATTTATGGAAGAAACCACATTGTTTATGCAATGTGACGTCATCGAGCCTTCCGATGGCAAAGGTTACGACCGTGATCCACGTTCTATCGCAAAACGCGCGGAAGCTTATCTGAAATCTTCCGGTATCGGCGATACAGCCTATTTTGGTCCTGAACCAGAATTCTTTATTTTTGATGGCGTACGCTGGAAAATCGACATGTCCGGTTGCTTCGTCAAGATTGATTCTGAAGAAGCGTCTTGGACTACAGGTGAAAAACTGGAAGGTGGCAATACTGGTCATCGTCCTACAGTCAAGGGCGGTTACTTCCCAGTTCCTCCAGTCGACAGTTTCCAGGACATGCGCTCTGAAATGTGCCTGATTCTGGAATCTTTGGGTATTCCAGTGGAAGTGCATCACCATGAAGTTGCTGGCGCTGGTCAAAATGAAATCGGCACAAAATTCTCTACATTGGTAGAGCGTGCTGACTGGACTCAAAATCTGAAATATGTTGTCTGGAACGTGGCTCATACCTACGGCAAAACAGCGACTTTCATGCCTAAACCTATCGTTGGTGATAATGGTTCCGGTATGCACGTGCATCAATCGATCTGGAAAGATGGCAAAAACCTGTTCGCAGGCGACGGCTATGCTGGCTTGTCTGATTTCGCTCTGTACTACATCGGCGGTATCATCAAACATGCAAAAGCACTGAACGCGATCACGAATCCAGGTACTAACTCTTACAAGCGTCTGGTTCCAGGTTACGAAGCACCGGTGAAACTGGCTTACTCTGCTAAAAACCGTTCTGCATCTATCCGCATTCCTTACGTTGCGAATCCAAAAGGCCGTCGCGTTGAGGCGCGCTTCCCAGATCCACTGGCAAACCCATATCTGTGCTTCTCTGCACTGATGATGGCAGGTCTGGATGGTGTACAGAATAAGATTCACCCAGGTGAAGCAGCGTCTAAAGATTTGTACCATTTGCCACCAGAGGAAGATGCATTGGTTCCAACAGTGTGCGCGTCTCTGGAAGAAGCCTTGGATGCACTGAATAAAGATCGCGAATTCCTGACTCGTGGTGGTGTGTTCAGCGACAGTATGCTCGACGCTTACATTGAACTGAAAATGCAGGAAGTTCAACGTATGCGCATGACTACGCATCCTGTTGAATTTGACATGTACTATTCCCTGTAATTGCAAGGGATGCTATAAAAGCGGGGGCAACCCCGCTTTTTTTGTTTTGTTACTGCGCGTAACGTGGAATTGTGAATATGCGCAGCATCGCATACACTACACCTCTGTTTTTGACTAGTGATTGAATATGAAGCGACTATTGATTGGTTTTATTTCGTTAATCGCCATCCAAAATATTGCCCACGCGCAGGCCGATGTGTTTTTATGCGTCGATGATAATGGCAAGAAAGAGTATAAAAATACGGGCGCGACTAAAGGTTGTAAGAGAGTCGAGTTGCCCGGCATTACAGTTGTTCCTGCCCCGGCTTTACCTTCCACTCCCAAGAAAGCACAGGCAAAATCCGCTTCTAGCCCTGCAGATTTCCCTAAGGTTGACGAGGGAACACAAAAGGCCAGAGATTCGGATCGCCGGCAAATTTTGTTGGATGAGCTCAAAGCGGAAGAGCAAAAACTGGCTGATTTGAAAAAAGAGTACAACAATGGTGAGCCTGAGCGTCGTGGTGATGAGCGTAATTACGCAAAATATCAGGAACGCACCGGAATGATGAAAGATAACATCAGCCGCACCGAAAAGAACATTGAGGCATTGCGGCGTGAAATTTCCAACCTAAAATAATGCAAAATCTCTGCTTTCCATGCAAGAAATTGAATCGGCGGGCATGATGCTTGCATAATAAGGTCGCACTATGCGGCCTTTTTTTATGGATTATGGTGAAAAATTCTCTCTCTATTCTGCCGGCATTCGCCGGACTTGAGCTGCTCAGCTCTGCTGTCATCGTGTTTAATGCTGACGGTAGTATCAAGTTCGCTAATCCAGCAGCGGAGATATTGCTGGATTGTTCAGCGAAATCCCTGATCGACCAAAAGCTCAATGCTTTATTTTTAAATGGCGATGCTTTGTTGGCGGTGTTTCATCAGGCAGTTGCCCATCATTTCGCTGATAAGCGTCAGGATCTGACTCTGGAGCGTGCTGGCAGAGAGCCTTTGCATGTGCATAGCATCGTCACAGCATTAGATAATCCTGAAACACCGGTATTGATTGAATTCCGGGAAAACGTCCAGCAACTCAAGCTGGATCGGGAAGAGAGGATGCTCGATCAGAGCAAGGCAAATAAGGAGCTGATCCGTAACCTCGCGCATGAAATTAAAAATCCACTCGGTGGTATCCGCGGAGCGGCGCAGTTGCTTGAGTTGGAATTGCCAGAGCGTCAGCTCAAGGAATTGCGCGAGTATACGCAAGTCATCATCAAAGAGGCAGATCGCTTGCAGACGCTGGTTGATCGTTTGCTTGCGCCTCACCGTCTCCCCCATATAGTAGGTGATGTCAATATTCATGAAGTGTGCGAGCGAGTTCGTAGTCTGATTGTGGCGGAATTTCCGCAGGGACTGACAATTCACAGGGATTACGATTTGTCGATACCGGAATTCCGTGGCGATAAGGAGCAGTTGATACAGTCAGTGCTGAATATTGCCCACAACGCCGCACAGGCGTTAGCGGAGCGAATTCGTCACGGAGACGCAGAGCTGACTTTTAAAACCCGTGTCGTCAGGCAGATTACTTTAGCGAAGGTCAGATACAGGTTGGCATTAGACTTGCATATCATTGATAACGGTCCTGGAATCCCGCCCGAAATTTTTCACCGCATTTTTTATCCTTTAGTTTCAGGACGAGATGGTGGCAGCGGACTTGGACTGACTCTGGCACAAACCTTTGTCGATCAGCACTTGGGTGTAATTGAATGCGAGAGTCGTCCCGGTTGTACTGATTTCAGAATCCTTATTCCTCTGCCTTAAAGTCGGACGAGGAAACGCTTTATTAGTGCAAGTTAGCGCCTTTGCTAATCAATATGTTCAAACCTGGAACTAAAAAAATATGAAACCTATTTGGATAGTGGATGACGATGATTCAATTCGCTGGGTGCTTGAGAAAGCGCTCGCAAGAGAAAATCTGACGACCAAGAGTTTTACAAATGCGCGCGATGCCATGACTGCTTTGCAGTCGGATACGCCACAGGTATTGGTTTCTGATATTCGCATGCACGGCGCCTCTGGCTTGGAACTGTTGCAAACCGTCAAAGCTAAGCATCCCGGCTTGCCAGTGATTATCATGACCGCGTTCTCGGATCTGGATTCTGCTGTCGCTGCTTTCCAAGGCGGTGCGTTTGAATACTTAGCCAAACCATTTGATCTTGATAAAGCGGTTGAATTGATTCGTCGTGCACTCGATGAGAGTCTGCGCGAATCCAGCGTCGAACAAACGATTTCTGAAGCGCCGGAAATTCTTGGTCACGCACCTGCAATGCAGGATGTTTTTCGTGCGATAGGGCGTTTATCGCAATCGAACGTGACAGTATTAATTACCGGTGAATCAGGAAGTGGTAAAGAGTTGGTTGCCCGCGCCCTGCATAAGCATAGCCCGCGATCATCCCAGCCTTTTATTGCGCTGAATACTGCCGCGATTCCTAAGGATTTATTAGAGTCTGAATTATTTGGGCATGAGCGCGGCGCGTTTACCGGGGCGCAGACGACGCGACGTGGTCGTTTTGAGCAAGCAGAGGGCGGCACTTTATTTCTCGATGAAATTGGTGACATGCCATTCGACTTGCAGACAAGATTATTGAGGGTGCTGTCGGACGGACATTTTTATCGGGTGGGTGGTCATCAGCCGATGAAGGCGAATGTACGTGTGATTGCAGCGACCCATCAAAATCTTGAAACCAGAGTCCGCGAAGGTTTGTTTCGCGAGGATTTGTACCATCGCTTGAATGTTATTCGCTTGCGTTTGCCTAGTTTGCGTGAACGTCGTGAAGATATTCCTGTGCTGGCGAAATTTTTCTTATCTCAAAGTGCGAAGCAACTGGGTGTCGAGGTCAAACGTTTATCTGAGTCTGCTTTGCAGTTTTTGTCAGGATTGGATTTCCCTGGAAATGTCCGGCAATTAGAAAATCTGTGTAACTGGATTACCGTCATGGCGCCAGGTCAGACGGTGGAGATCCCGGATTTACCGCAGGATTTGTTGCCCTCAGGTGAGCAAGGTAACGGCGTAGCAACGACAGCGCATAGGGCTGAGGCAGAGCCCTATATCAGCAGCGCTTCTGAGGCGACCCTGTTGCATCACTCACATATTTCTGTCCCCGATCGCCAGCTTCATCCTGCGCAAAGTTGGATTGAGCTTTTAGAAGAAGAGGCAATGACGATGCTGTCGCAAGGCCAACCTGAGGTCATTGTGAAATTAGGCGATAAGTTTGAAGCAATCGTGATTAAGGCTGCGCTCAAATATACACATGGACGGAAAAATGATGCTGCTGTCAGGCTGGGAATCGGACGTAACACGATCACGCGCAAAATACATGAGTTGGGTATCGACGGCGCAAAAGATGACTGAACCGTTATCCAGTTACATGAAATTTTAACCCTCTGAATTTCGCCGCGGTTTTGAAGCGGTGCAGTTCTGATGTTTTTGATGTTAACGAGATACGGGCAATTTCAAGATGAATCCGATTCACCTTGAAATTGCCCGTTCTTAATTGGTCTGCTATTCGTTAGTTGTATATCGAGTTAGCTGTCAGCATTGATGGACAGTGCTACTGCTTCCGCAATTTTGATACCATCAACACCTGCTGAAAGAATACCTCCTGCGTATCCTGCACCTTCGCCAGCCGGGTAAAGTCCTTTAGTGTTCAGGCTTTGCAGTCCATCGTCAGTTCTCTTAATGCGAATGGGTGATGATGTCCGGGTTTCTATGCCAGTCAGGATGCCATCGTTCATCGCAAAGCCTTTGATCTTTTTATCGAATTCAGGAATTGCTTCGCGTATCGCGTTAATCGCAAAATCAGGTAAGGCGTCGGCCAGATTACAAAGCGTCACGCCAGGTTTGTATGACGGAGTCACATTACCCAGTTCTGTTGATTTGATCCCTTTAATGAAATCGCCGATAAGCTGCCCTGGTGCATTGTAATTTTCACCGCCCATTTTGTACGCGCGTTCTTCGAGTTTGCGCTGCAAATCAATACCTGCAAGAGGATTCCCCGGGTAATCTTCCGGAGAAATGCCGACGACAATGGCGCTATTTGCATTGCGTTCATTGCGCGAATACTGACTCATCCCGTTGGTTACCACACGCCCTGGTTCCGATGTCGCAGCGACAACCGTCCCTCCGGGGCACATGCAGAAGCTATACACGGAGCGGCCATTCTTTGCGTGATGCACCAGCTTGTAATCTGCGGCACCCAGAATTTCATTTCCTGCGTTCGGGCCAAAGCGCGCTTTGTCGATGACGGATTGCGGGTGTTCGATACGAAAGCCAATTGAAAATGGTTTAGCTTCAATATAAACGCCCTTATCGTAGAGCATCTGGAATGTGTCGCGGGCGCTATGGCCGATCGCAAGAACAACGTGATTTGATTCGATGTATTCACCATCATTCACGCGCACTCCACAGACTTCACCATTTTTGATATCGATATCCGTTACTTTTTGCTCAAAACGAATCTCGCCGCCGAGTGCTTCAATGTTATGCCGCATCTCTTCTATCATCTTCACCAGCCGAAAGGTGCCTATGTGAGGCTTGCTGACATACAGAATTTCTTCTGGCGCTCCTGCCTTCACAAATTCAGTGATTACTTTTCTACCGTAATGCTTTGGGTCTTTGATCTGACTGTACAGTTTTCCGTCAGAAAATGTTCCTGCACCGCCTTCGCCAAATTGCACGTTCGATTCTGGATGGAGTTCACGCTTACGCCATAATCCCCAGGTGTCTTTTGTGCGCTCCCTGACGGTTTTCCCTCGCTCGAGAACGATGGGGCGATATCCCATCTCTGCCAGCAATAATGCAGCGAACAGACCGCAAGGTCCAAAACCAATAACAATTGGACGTTTAAATTTACTATCGTGAGCATGTGCAACGAACTTATAGCTGGTGTCCGGTGTTGCACAAATATTTGGCTGCTTGTTCAGACGAGCCAGTGCCTCAGATTCATTTTTTAATTCTACGTCGATGGTGTAGATCAGAATAATTGCGGTTTTCTTTCGTGCATCGTAGCTTCGCTTAAATACAGTGAAGCCAATAAGATCCGATTCAGGAATTGCTAATTGTTCCAGTATCGCCCCTCTTAATGCGGATTCAGGGTGATCTAAAGGAAGTTTTAAGTCGGTGATGCGTAACATAGATGGTGTCCGTAAAACTAATCAGTAAAAACTGTTTAGTAATTTAATTCTGCGTAAAAGTAATATTTTACCTGTTACCGTAAAGGCAGCAGTTAATTGTTGCCCAGAACATGAGCTGTTGCGCAGGATGTCCATGCCGCGGTCATTCGCATATTCATTAAAATAATTTACCTGTTAAATTGCGAATTGAGGAAGGTTTTGCTATAGTTCGGCTCCCGCTGAGAAGCGGGGGAAGAAAGTGAAGAGCTGCAAGTAAAAAAGCAGCCCGCACAGTCGACAGACCGAAGTCAGGCCAAGTGATCCGATTGGTGCCCGCACAACAAAATGCGGACGCTGAGAAGAAAAAGCGAAGCGAAAGGGCGAAGGGAGTTGACAGTGAGTGAGAAGTACTTCATAATCTCGTTTCTCTGCTGCTGACGCACACAACGATGCGAAGCAAAACTCGGAAGAGTGAAGCGG